>JAODMT010000016.1 GCA_025464975.1 Microbacteriaceae bacterium
CAGTCCGACGTTCTCACCGGCGCGAGCATCTTCGAGAGTTTTGCGGAACATCTCGATCGCGGTGACGGTGGTCTTGGAGGACTTCTCCTTGATGCCGACGATCTCGACCTCGTCGTTCGGGTGGAGGCTTCCACGCTCGACACGGCCGGTGATGACGGTTCCACGACCGGTGATCGTGAAGACGTCCTCGACGGGCATGAGGAAGGGCTTCTCGGTCTCACGGACGGGCTCGGGGACGAACTCGTCGACCTTGTCCATGAGGTCCGCAACGGTCGCGGCCCAGGTCTCGTCGCCCTCGAGCGCCTTGAGTGCAGAAACGCGCACGATCGGGGCGTTGTCGCCGTCGAACTCCTGGCTGGAAAGCAGTTCGCGAACCTCGAGCTCAACGAGCTCAAGGATCTCCTCGTCGTCCACCATGTCGGTCTTGTTCAACGCGACGACGATGTACGGCACGCCGACCTGGCGAGCGAGCAGAACGTGCTCACGCGTCTGGGGCATCGGGCCATCAGTGGCTGCAACGACCAGGATCGCGCCATCCATCTGCGCGGCACCGGTGATCATGTTCTTGATGTAGTCAGCGTGGCCGGGGGCGTCTACGTGTGCGTAGTGGCGCTTCTCGGTCTGGTACTCCACGTGGGAGATGTTGATCGTGATTCCACGCTGCTTCTCCTCAGGGGAGTTGTCGATCTGGTCAAACGCGTAAGAAGCGTTCAACGTCGGGTACTTGTCGTGCAGCACCTTGGTAATAGCAGCCGTCAACGTGGTCTTACCGTGGTCGACGTGACCGATGGTACCGACGTTGACGTGTGGCTTAGTCCGCTCGAACTTTGCCTTCGCCAATTGGTCCTCCTCAGGACTTAGTTGCAGACGCTCGCGATCAACGGTTTTCGACCGCTCGCGCTACAGGGTGGGATTTAGTTATGTTACTAAAGCGAATAGCCCCTCCGCAGAGGGCCTTACTCGCCCTTGTTCTTCTGGATGATCTCGTCGGCAACCGCGCGCGGCACCTCTGAGTAGCTGTCGAAACTCATCGAGTACACGGCACGGCCAGAGGTCTTCGACCTCAGGTCTCCCACGTATCCGAACATCTCGGACAGCGGAACCTTCGCCGTGACAACCTTGACGCCGGTCGCGTCCTCCATCGACTGAATCTGCCCGCGACGGGAGTTCAGGTCGCCGATGACGTCGCCCATGTACTCCTCGGGCGTGCGCACCTCAACGGCCATCAGCGGCTCGAGCAGAACAGGGTCGGCCTTGCGGGCCGCTTCCTTGAACGCCATCGAGCCGGCGATCTTGAACGCCATTTCGGAGGAGTCGACGTCGTGAGACGCACCATCGAGAAGGATCGCCTTGACGCCGACCATCGGGTAACCCGCGAGCACGCCGACCTGCAGCGCGTCCTGGATTCCGTGATCGACGGACGGGATGTACTCGCGCGGAACGCGACCACCGGTGACCTTGTTTTCGAACTCGTAGATCTTGTCCGCGGTCACCTCCAGCGGCTCGAGGGAGATCTGGATCTTGGCGAACTGGCCAGAACCACCGGTCTGCTTCTTGTGCGTGAAGTCGTGCTTCTCGACAACGCGACGGATCGTCTCGCGGTACGCAACCTGCGGCTTTCCGACGTTCGCCTCGACGCCGAATTCGCGCTTCATGCGGTCAACCAGGATGTCGAGGTGAAGCTCGCCCATTCCCTTGATGACGGTCTGGCCGGTGTCCTGGTTCTGCTCGGTGCGGAAGGTCGGGTCCTCTTCAGCGAGCTTCTGGATCGCGAGACCCAGCTTCTCCTGGTTGGCCTTCGTCTTCGGCTCGATTGCAACCTCGATGACCGGCTCCGGGAACGTCATCGACTCCAGAACGATCTGGTCGTTCGGGTCGGAGAGGGTGTCTCCGGTCGTGGTGTCCTTGAGGCCGATGACCGCGTAGATGTGGCCGGCCGTGACGCTGTCGACCGGGTTCTCCTTGTTGGAGTGCATCTGGAAGATCTTGCCGATGCGCTCCTTCTTGCCCTTGGTCGAGTTCATGACCTGTCCGCCGGAGTCGAGGTGACCCGAGTACACGCGGATGTAGGTGAGACGACCGAAGAAGGGGTGAACGGCCACCTTGAACGCGAGGGCCGCAAACGGGTCCTTCGGATCGGGGTGACGCTCGACGATCTTCTCCTCGTCGCGGATGTCGTGGCCTTCTGTCGCCGGCACGTCGAGCGGGCTCGGCAGGTAGTCGACTACGGCATCCAGCATCGGCTGCACACCGCGGTTCTTGAACGCGGAGCCGCAGAGCACCGGGTAGATCTCGCTTGCCACGGTGAGCTTGCGGATCGCCTTCTTGATCTCGGCGACGCTGAAGTTGGTGTCGCCCTCCATGAACCGCTCGAGCAGAGCGTCGTCGGTTTCGGCGACGACCTCGAGCAGCGTGGCGCGGTACTCGTTGGCCTTCTCGACCAGGTCGGCCGGGATTTCCTCGATGTCGTACTTCGCACCGAGCTCGACGTCACCCTTGGAGTCTCCACGCCAGGTCAACGCGCGCATCTCGACGAGGTCGACAACGCCCTCGAAGCTGTTCTCGAATCCGATCGGAAGCTGGATGACGAGCGGCTTGGCCCCAAGACGCTTGATGATCGTCTCGACGGTGAAGTAGAAGTCCGCGCCGAGCTTGTCCATCTTGTTGACGAAACAGATGCGCGGAACGTCGTACTTGTCGGCCTGACGCCACACAGTCTCGGACTGGGGCTCAACGCCCTCCTTGCCGTCGAAGACGGCAACGGCGCCGTCGAGTACGCGGAGCGAACGCTCCACCTCGACGGTGAAGTCAACGTGACCGGGGGTGTCGATGATGTTGATCTGGTTCTTGTTCCAGAAACAGGTGGTCGCAGCGGACGTGATGGTGATTCCACGTTCCTGCTCCTGTGCCATCCAGTCCATCGTGGCTGCACCGTCGTGCACCTCACCGATCTTGTGGGTGATTCCGGTGTAGTACAGGATGCGCTCGGTGGTGGTGGTCTTGCCAGCATCGATGTGAGCCATGATGCCGATGTTTCGGACCTTGTTCAGGTCGGTGAGCACGTCTTGTGCCACGGAATTCCTCCGAAAGAGATTGAGAGAGTGATTGCGGGTTGAGTAGCGCGCCAGCGCGTATCGAAGCCGGGGCTCCGATACGGCTGCAAGGGGCGCTACTCAACCCCCAGGAATGACTACCAGCGGTAGTGCGCGAAGGCCTTGTTAGCGTCGGCCATCTTGTGAGTGTCCTCGCGACGCTTCACCGCGGCACCGAGGCCGTTGGACGCGTCGAGGATCTCGTTGGTGAGACGCTCGGTCATGGTCTTCTCGCGACGAGCCTTGGCGTAAGTGGTGAGCCAGCGCAGGGCGAGGGTGTTGGCGCGGTGAGGCTTGACCTCGACCGGCACCTGGTAGGTCGAACCACCGACGCGGCGGCTCTTTACCTCGATGGTCGGACGAACGTTGTCGAGCGCCTTCTTGAGGGTGACAACGGCGTCGGCGCCGTTCTTGGTCGACACACCGGAGAGGGCGTCATAGACGATCTTCTCGGCGAGACCCTTCTTGCCATCAAGAAGTATCTTGTTGACGAGCTGGCTGACGATTGGTGCTCCATAGACCGGGTCCGCTACAACGGGACGCTTCGGTGCTGGTCCTTTACGAGGCATTACTTCTTGTCCATTTTCGCTCCGTAGCGGCTACGAGCCTGCTTACGATTCTTAACTGCCTGGGTGTCGAGCGCGCCGCGCACGATCTTGTAGCGCACGCCGGGGAGGTCCTTCACTCGTCCGCCGCGAACGAGCACCATCGAGTGCTCCTGCAGGTTGTGGCCTTCGCCGGGAATGTAGGCGGTGACCTCGGTACCGTTGCTGAGCTTGACGCGAGCAACCTTGCGAAGAGCCGAGTTCGGCTTCTTCGGCGTGGTCGTGTACACGCGGGTGCAAACACCGCGCTGCTGCGGGTTTCCCTTGAGTGCTGGGGCCTTGGTCTTGACGACCTTGGGGCTGCGGCCCTTTCGGACCAACTGCTGGATGGTGGGCACTACGTACTCCTTGTATTTACTGCACGGTGACAGCTGATTCTTAAGCATTCGCCCCGACGAGAGTGACCACATCGGATTGTTTTGCACCACACGCGAACCTCACGGAAGTGAGATCCTGAGTGGTATGCCGTGGGGGCTGCCGTCTCAAACAAGAAAGCAAACCCAGCCTGTATGCCTGTGGCCTGCACTCGAGATGCCCCTCCTGAAAGTGGGCACGGTTCAAGCGCACGACAAAGCGCACACCTCGTAGATACTAGCCCGCAGTAGCACCGGCGGTCAAATGACCGCGGGGGGTTCTGCGGGTCAAGTAGGTCGCGCAGTTTGCTGTGGGTTGAGTAGGTCGCGCAGCGACCGTATCGAAACCCCGGCGGCATCAGGGTCTCGATACGCGTCCTCCTGCGTCGGGCGCTACTCGACCCGCGCGGCCGGGTGCTCAGTCGCCGTTTCTGCGGTCCCGGTCGTCCCGGTTCTCCCACCACCAGCGGGGGGTGCGCTGAAGTCCCCCGCTGTCGCGGTAGGAGATGAGCAGGAGAAAGGCAAAACCGATCACGAACGCGATCACTCCGACCGCGATCGCGTAGGGCCCGAGGGCATTGGATCCGAAGAACAGCAGGCCGATCAGCAGTTGCCCTCTGCCGAGCGTGTAGAGAATTGCGCCGCTCAGCATGAAGAACAGGTAGGTCACGACCGCGCAAATGAGCGCTCCGGCCAGCAGCGAGCCGCGCCGCACGCCGAAGATCACGAGCTGGATGTAGAGCGTGCACGCGGCGACGAGGAACATCACCGGCGCAACGAGCGGTCCGGCGTCACGCTCCGTCAACACCTCACGGCCGCCGTACAGGCTGATAAATCCGCTCACGAGGATCGCCAGTGCGACGAACAGCACCGCCGCAAAGATGGCTACGGTTCGAACGTACTGGCGTCGAGCATCCACCCGTCTAAGGCTAGACGGCCGCCTGTGACTCGCGGAAGCGGGCGGTGTCCATCTCGGCGATGCGGGCGGCCGACTCGCGGTCGAACTCGGCTTGAGCATCCGCATTCTTCGCCCTGACCCGGCGGCCTCGCGCACTGATCACCGCGCCCATCCACATCGACACCTCGCGAGCGAGGAGAGCGGCCGCGATCACCAGCGGACTGGCAAGTGCCGCACCGAACATCCTCGCCGCATCGGATGGGGACTGCAGCCCTATGTTTTCAATGATCAGGCCGGTCGCGATGGTGCCGAAGTAGACGAACAGCGCGACGAACAGGCTGCCCAAGACGAACGCCCACCAGCTCGCCCGATTCACGATGAGCGCCACCACGACGAAGCCGACGAGGAAGAACAGCACCGGGATGTAGAACCCCTGTGACGTAAGGAAGTCGAAACGGAACCCGCTACCGGACACCGCGAGCACGATCGCGAGCAGGAGCGCGTAGAGGCCGGCGAAAATCACGGCCGACACCACGGCGATGAGCACGCCGATTCCGCGGTTGCCCTTCCTGCGCGGTTCGACGGGCGCCGGAACGTAGATGGACTGCACGGATGCAGCGGATGTCGCCGCGAGCGGGGCTATCCCGTACTGATTCTCGGTCGCACTGCTGTCAACTTCGTCGTCGGCAGGCCGCACCGACTCCGCTGCCGGAACGGCTGCCGGGATCACGGCCGCGGCCGGATCCTCCGTCGGAATCACCGGCTCGGTGGCGGATGGCTCGGCCGGCGCCACCTCAACGAGGTCGTAGACGACGGGCGGCTCGGTCGCTTCGACAGGAGTCTTTTCCACCGGGCTGTCCTCAACCAAGGTCTCAACCGGGGTCACGTGCTCCGGCGCGAAAGCCGCGGCGTCTGCCGTTTCCTCCGGTGGAACGGTCTTTCCGTCGATGTCCGGACCGTCGTACGGATTCGGTCGCGAGGTGGGAGTGTCGTTGCTCATCGGTGGTACTCCTTAGGTCAACCAGGCCAATGTCACGTCACTCTAGCAATGGCTTGGCGTAACGACGGGTTGGACCGCGGGGAGTTGCATCAGCCGCCCGACGTCGGCGAAGAGGCGGATGCAGCCGTAGAACCGGTTGCGCCGGCGGCGAGAAGCACGTAGACCAACCCACCCACGGTGGCATCGACGGCGCCACTCTTGGTGTCGGTCGACAGCGCGTCAACCAGAAAGAGCCGCGGCCCGGACTGCAGTCCGCTCACGACGTCGAGCACGTCGGAATAGGTCCCGGATATCGCCAGGGTCACCGGAATCGCGATGAAGTTCGCCGCGGTGATCTTCGGGTTGGTCACCTGCGGCGACGCGGCGGGCCCGGTCGGCGCCGCGGGTGCTGCTGCAGTCGCGCTCGGCGACGGAGAGGGCGACGGGCTGGCGCTCGCGCTCGGCGTCGGCGCCGGAGCAACCGGCGGTGTGTACGGCGTCGGATCGGCGACGGTGATGGTGTTCACCGTGACGCCGTGCGCTCCCGCAAGAGAGTTGATCTCGCTGACGAAGGACGACATGCCGTTCCCGCTCGGCACCGATTCTTCGAGAGTGGCAAGCCTGGTCTTGAGCGGCGCGAGGTCGCTGTAGTCCTTCTTGAGCGAAGCGAGCAGACTTGCGGCGGTCGCATTCGTCGCGTTCGTGGTTGCCCGGCCCTGGTCTGCCGCGGCAGCGGCGGCCACCTGGGGTTGGATGCCGAGAAACCAGCCACCGGCGACGAGCGCCACCATCACCAGCACGGCGCCGATCGTCCACAACCGGTTTCTGTCCACGGCTAGTTCCCCTTCGCCGCGAAGCGCTTGCTGAAGGCCGCCTCGCTGATGTGCATGGTGATGTTCACGGTGTAGACGCCGGTGGCGTCGTCTCGGGTGACCGAATCGGGCACGGCGTCCACGTATCCGGTCAGCGTCAGCAGCGCATTCAACATGACCGGGATCTGCGGCAGGGTCGGCGTTTCGACGGTGAAACTCAGGGTAGCGACGCGGCTGCCCTGCAACGGAACCGTGGCCTGGGTGTAGGTGGTGAGCGGGGAGGCCGAGTCGATTTTGACCGTGGTGAGCGTTACCTTCGCCGGCAGTGTCCCCTGCAAAGCGACGAGGTACTTCTTCCAGTCGATCTCGGTTGAGGTGCCCACCTGCTGGGCGGCCTCGCGAGCGCTCACCTCGTCCTGCACCTTTTGAACCTCGATGTACTTCTTCTGCTGTGCGAGCAGCGACTGAGTGAGGGACTGCGCCGTGAGCAGTTTGGCCTGGGCCTGGATCGATCCCACAGTGGCCGCCGCGGTTCCGCCGAGCACGAGTACCAGTACCAGCAGCACTCCGAGCCCGAGGCGACGACGGTTGCCCGCCGCTTTGCGCTGGTCGAGCAGTTCGGGGGGAAGCAGGTCGACGCGCGGCTCACCGCCGACGCGAAGCACATCTGCCTTGGTCGAGGAACTCATGCCATCCCTCCCACGGCGAGGCCGAGCGCGACCAGAACGGTCGAGCGGCTGCCCCCGACCTTCACGGAGTTGAGCTTCGGCGCGATCGAGACGCTGACGAATGGGTCGGTGTCGATCACCGGGATTCGGGTCATGTCCGTGAGCGCCTCAGCAAACCCGGGAAGCCGGGCGCCGCGGCCGGTGAGGATGATTTGACCGACCGGCTGCTGCGGACGCGAGTTCAGGAAGTAGTTGATGGTGTTTCTGAGGCTCCCGAGGAGTTCGCCCGTGGTCTGGAAGATGATCGCGGCCGCCCGACTCTCCTCCTCCGTCTTTGGCTTGCTGCTGAGGCCGAGGGACTCCTTAAGTTCCTGCGCCCGCGTCGCATCAACCTCGAGTCCCAGCTTCAGCGCCTCGGTGAGGTCATCGCCACCGGCGGGCACCAGGCGCACGAACTGAGGAACGCCGTCGATGGCGATCACCACGCTCGTCGTGTTGGCGCTCACGTCGATGAGCACGACGGTTCCCTTCAGCTCTGGGCGGCTGATCAGAACACGGCTGAGCGCGAACGGAATGAGGTCGACCCCCACCGGGGTGAGCCCCGCGGCTTGCACCGCGCGCACGGTGCCGAGCACCGCGTCCTTGACCGCCGCGATGAGCAGACCATGGACCATCGGCCCATTCTCGCCCTGCGACTCCGACACGGGGTAGAAGTCGAGCAGCGCATCGGCGACCGGCACGGGCAGCATGTCCTGTACCTGGAACGGCAACGCCTCCCGAATTCTTTTAAGCGACATCTTCGGAACACTGAGGTCTCGCGCGAGCACTCGCTGGTTGCCGACGCCCAGCACCACCCTCTTGCTCGAGAATCCCCCGGACGCCCACAGCTCGCGCAGGGCGGTGGCGACCGTGTTCGGTTCGAGCACCTCTCCGCGGCTGACGGCTCCGAGCGGCATTGGAATCTCGTGAACGCGCAACAGCGTTGGCTTCGCCTTGCCGTTTGCACGCACCTCGACGGCGCGCACCGACGTGCTACCGATGTCCAACCCCACAACTCGCGTCGCCATTCCGTACCTACTCCCCCACCCGAGCTCTCGAGCTACCGTAACCCGAATACGGACAGATACCCGAGCGCGACCGGCGCACCGAAGAACACACCGAGCCACGCGCCGCCGAGCATCCAGGGCCCGAACGGGATGCCGCTCTTGCGATTGACCCTGCGCAACACCATCAGCGCGATGCTGAACAGACCCCCGAGCAGGAATGCGGCGAAGGCGCCGACCAGCAGTTGCTCCCAGCCGAGGTAGCCGAGGTAGAGGCCGAGTAGTCCGGCGAGCTTGACGTCGCCGAAGCCCATCCCGCCGGGGTAGGCGAGTGCCATTCCGAGGTAGGCGAGTCCGAGCGCCGCCATCCCGATGCCTGCACGCGCAAGTGCGCCGCCGTCGTCGCCGAGCAGCGCCGCGCCTAGCAGAAGCGCCCCTCCCACGAGGTAGCTCGGCAGCACGATGCGGTTTGGGAGCTTGTGGGTGTCGAGGTCGATCAGGGTCAGCGCGACACTGATTGCCGCGAGATAGAGGAAGGCGACAAGCTCGAGCGCGCCGGCGACGCTCGCCGGACCGGTGGACCACGACCGAATCGGAACTCGGGCTATCACGAACCAGACGGTCGCAGCGGCGAAGAAGAGACCAGTGGCGAGCTCGACGACCGGGTATCGGGCCGAGATAACGGACCCGCAGTTGCGGCACTTGCCCCGCAGCACCAGCCAGGACACCACCGGAATATTGTCGTATCCCTTAATCTGCGAGCCGCAATCGGTGCAAGCACTCGGCGGTGACACGATGGATCGATGGAGGGGGATCCGGTATGCGACGACATTGAGGAACGACCCAATCAGCATTCCGAACAGGCCGACGAAAACTGCCAGCACGCTAACCGCCCAGCAGGTCGCGATTTGAGATCTGGGCACCCGGCTGTGGCGTCAACACGGAGGGAATGGAATCGCCGGTTTTCAAGTCGTAGCCCGCGATGCCAATGGGCGCATAGGTAAAGGTCGGGTTGTTCTGCACGTAGCTGTATGCACCGGCATAGATTTGGCCGTTCCAGGTGAATCCATTCTTTCCCACGAACGCGCAAGGTGTGTAAAGCATGGCCTGCACCCTGTTCGTGGTTGCGAACACGTCTGAGGCGGTGAGGCTGTTCTTGACGACGAAGTCGCCCTGCGTATTAGGTGCGGCCGCCGACCGATTGCAGGTCGGCTGGTGGTTCGCCACATAATCCGGTGTGATGAACCAAATGCGGTGCACGGAGGTGTCAGCCGAATTGAAGGTCAGCGAGTTCACCGAGCCGAAGTTGAACTGCTGGGCAAAGATCACCACGTCACTAGTGAGCGAAACCGTCGTATTGTTGCTCACGCTGGGACCGCCGGTGCAGCCGAGCATGTTTATGATGACCGACCGGCCGACGCCCGTGGCACCGAGGGTTCCGTTCGGGAGGGTGCACGATATGTCGGTCGGTGCTGTTTTCAGCTGGAATGGCGTACCGCTCGAATCGATCCAGTCGCTCGGGGTGTAGCTCACGTCGACCCAAGGCGGTACCACCGGGGCCACAGCGGTCTGCGTGTACGTTCCCGTCACCTGGCTTATCGGCGGCGGATTCGGGCTGACGCTGGCCGCAGTTAGATTGCCGACGATTTTTCCCGACCCCAGGGTAGCCGACCCGGACACTGTTGTATCCCCATTGATTGTGCAGCTGTTCGTGAAATTCAGGTTCCCGTTCACCGTGACATCGCCGTTGATAACCGCGTTGTTCTTATCGCAGACGACGTTTCCGTTCTGAACGATCAGTCCGGCGCTCTCCGAGAGGTCCAGGCTGGAGTTGGCTTCGACCTGACCGCCCCCGTAGAGGGTGATGCCCGCCCCACTTGGCTTGGGGCCAGGGGTTAGATAGTTGAAAATTGCCTCGACCTTACGGGTGTTTCCGGATGTTGCCCCTACCACGCCCGAGGACTTCGCTGTTCCGGTGGAGACGATTCGCACACGTGAGGCCAAGCTCGTCGGACATCCGGGGTACCAGCCGGAGCCGGCGTCGTACTGCACGGTAGCGCTGTAGATCAACGCACCGGTCGACGTGTACGTGCCAGCCACGGGCCGCGCCGCGCAATTTCCCGGGACGTAAAGCCCGGCCCGCGCGGCGGCCACGCCGGCGTCCGCTGCCGCGTGTGACTGAACGGCGGCGCGGGTGGCGGAACTGAAGCCGTACGCGCTGACCGTGGAGCTGGCGATGAGGGTGGTCAGGATAAGCGCGAGCACCGTGACGCCAAGCACGGCGACGAGTGCGGAGCCGCTCTCGTTTGCCCGAGCGTGTCGAATCCACTTCGTCAGTAGCATGCTGGCGTCCCCGATGATCCGGCCCGGCTCAACACCGTGCTCGAGATGGCGACGGGGGGTTCGGCCCCCGCCAGGCTGTTGAAGGCGATCGTGAGCTGAACGCCGGTCGCGCTGAATACTGCCGATCCACTGACCGGGCTCACCGCTGGGTCCAGCAGTGTCCATGCCGCGAGGCCGCTCGCTGTCGGGGCAGCGATCGCGGTCGGCGACGTGGTGTAACGGATAGTGCCTTTGGTCGCAGAGTAGTACCAGGCCGCGCACACCCAGGTAGCGGTAGCTGCACCCTGCACGGTGCGGGCGACCAGCATCTGGTCGGTGCCGCTCGGGCTGGTGAGCAGGAAGTCTGAAGAGTTGCGGATGCCGCGCTCGATCGACTCGGCGGTGAGTTGCCCGGCGGCGGATGCCTTGGACATAGAGGTGACAATCTTGGAAGTCGAGGTCGTGCTCGCAATCATCGCACCGACGATGGCAAGTACGAGAATGAGCAACATGCTGTAGATGAGCAATTCGACCAGCGTGAAGCCGCGCTCCGAGTCGCGCTCTCTTAGCGCTTCCTTCGTCATCACGGCCCCGTCACGAAAACGAGCGTGGTGGCTGAGGCGAGCGATGCCCCGGTGTCGGTACGCGTGACATTGACCGATACGGGAACCGTAGTCGGATAAGCCGAAGCCAAAGCCGGGCAGGAGGAGCCGACGGTGCGAGTGGCCCTCAACGGCACCCCTTGAGTGGTGAGGTTAATGGTCGCCGGGATTATCGCCGCGCAGGAGCTCTGGGAACGAACCAATTCGATCTGCTGGTTGGCGAGCTGGGTCGCCGTCGCGCGAGCCGAGTTGGAAGCGGATAACCGCATGCCTTGCGCGAGAATCGGCAGAACAGCCAAAGCGAGAATGGCGAGAAGGAACATTGCGACGACGATCTCAATGATTCCGACCCCGCAATCCTCCCCAACGGGCCGACTAGTCGGTGGCGCCTCATTCATCTTTACCTACAGAGACTCGGGTGTCAGCTTGTCGTCGGGTTGACCGCGATCGGTAATGCGTCGAACCTGGGGCACCGTTTAGCACCCCAGGTTCGACGAGCGAGATTCGTTACGGCGCAACCACCGTGGACGCGGTTGCTGTCGTGGCTAGCGTGCAGCTCGCGCCGGCGCTTGCCACCACGCCGGAATTGTCGGCGGCGACAACCTTTGTCCCGGTCGTACTTGTGGCAGTCACGCAAAAGCCGGTACCGGGAGACGTAGCAAGGGTGAAAGCGGGTACTGTGCCACCGGTGTAATTGGCGGCGGCCGAGGGACCGGAGTACCCGTAGGTCCCAAGGGTCGTGACCAACGCACCGCTCATGTCGCCATTGTGGTCAGTGCCGTACGCGACCAGCGCAGTCTTCAGGTTGCCGACGTCGGACTTCACGGCGGCGTCCTTGGCGTTGTTCTGGATGCCGAGGTAGACCGGGATGGCGATCGCGGCGAGGATACCGATGATGATGACGACGACGAGGAGCTCGATCAGCGTGAAGCCCTTTTCGCCGTCCTTCAATCCTTTGAGCCGCGCATCCAGTGCGCGATTGATCGGAGCAAACATGGCGTAGTCCATTTCTCTAGAAAACTGTGATTCTGGGCAAAGTGTGTGGCCCCCAAATGCGATGTTAGGGGCGCGGCAAGGCAATGACACGCCCCCGATAGGGGGTATTTGGGGGTATTTATCGGTTTCAGCTGCCCCCAGTTAGGGGCGCGTATCTCAGGTCGGCCCTGCGATCGACGCCCAACGGACTATTTGATCAGGGTGGAGATGTTGAAGATCGGTAGGTACAGGGCCACGATCATGCCTCCGACCACGACACCGAGGAACGCCACCATGAGCGGTTCGATCATGGCGGTGAGCTGTTCCGTCATGGACTCCACCTCCTGGTCGTAGAAGTCCCCAATTTTGGAGAGCATCACCTCGAGCGATCCGGCGTCTTCACCGACCGCGATCATCTGAGTCACCATCGCCGGAAACGCCGGTTGTTCGGCGAGCGGAGCCGCGATCGATCGGCCCTGCCGCACCGACTCGGCCACCTGCTTGAGCGCGTTCTCGATCACCCAGTTTCCCGAGGTCTCCCCCACGATGTTCAGCGACCGCAGAATGGGAACACCGGCGGCGATCATGTTGGAGAAATTGCGGGCGAACCGGGCGACCGCGATCTTGGTGAGCAGCGGCCCGAAGACCGGAAGCTTGAGCTTGAGCGGGTCGAGAAACTTGCGCACCCGCTCGGTGTTCTTGTTTCTCGGCCACCAGATTGCAAAGGCGATGCCGAGCACGGCGAGAATCGGAACGACGTAGACCATCGACTGCGACAGGTAGACGAGCATCATCGTCGGCAGCGGAAGCGTGCCACCCAGGGTCGCAAACATCGACTGAAACACCGGAACTATGAAGACGAGCATCGCGACGACCGAAACGAGAGACATGATCAGAACGATCACGGGATAGGTCATTGCCGACTTGATGGTGGAGCGCAGCTTGACCTCCTTCTCGAAGTTGTCCGCGATGGAGTCGAGGGCCCCGTCGAGAAATCCGCCGGTCTCGCCGGCCCGCACCATGTTGATCATGAGCGGTGGCATCACGTCTGGATGCTTCGCGAACGCATCGGAGATCGAGGTTCCGGACTCCACATCGTTGCGCACCGCTGACAGCACCTTGGCGAGCGGCTTGCTCTCCGTCTGATCGGCGAGAATATGCAGGGTGCGAAGCAGCGAGAGCCCGGAGCCGATCATCGTGGCCATCTGCCGGCTCATCACGGCGAGATCCTTGAGCTTGACCCCCTTGGTGAAGCCCGGGATCGAGATCTCCCGCTGCAGGCCGCTTCCCTCGGCGGCCTCGGTGATCGAGACGGGCGAAAGACCCATGCCGTGCAGACGAGTCGCAACCGCCGCTTCGCTCGGGGCATCCAGTTTGCCCTTCACGACTTTCCCGGAGGCGTTGCGGCCGACGTAGGCGTAGGCCTGAACGTTGGACACTGGTTCAGACTCCCGAGAATCTGTCGCCGAAATCGATGCTGCCGGCCGACATGGGGGTGGCCTCGACTCGCTGGATGAGGCGCTTGATGCCGTCAACGTCGTGCGCCTTTTCGAAGGCCGCGTCCTGGGTGATGATCCCGGCGTTCACGAGGTCGGCGAGGTGCTGGTCCATGGTGTGCATGCCGAGCGCTCGGCCGGCCTGCATGGCGGAGGGAATCTGGAAGGTCTTTCCCTCGCGAATCAGGTTCGCGATGGCCGGGGTGGTCACCATCACCTCGGTTGCCACCGCCCGGCCGCTACCGCCGGCGCGCTTCACGAGGGTCTGACAGACGACGCCCTGCAGGGTGGCGGCGAGCTGGGCCCGCACCTGACCCTGCTGGTGCGGCGGGAACACGTCGATCACGCGGTCGATGGTCTGCGACGCGTCCTGGGTGTGCAGGGTCGCGAACACGAGGTGGCCGGTCTCGGCCGCCGTCAGGGCGACGGAGATCGTCTCGAGGTCTCGCAACTCACCGATCAGGATGACGTCGGGGTCTTGCCGCAGCACGTGCTTGAGCGCGTTACCGAAGCTGTGCGTGTCCGAGCCGACCTCGCGCTGGTTGATCAGCGACCGGTGGTTCTCGTGCAGAAACTCGATGGGGTCTTCGACCGTCACGATATGGTCGGCGCGCGTGCGGTTCACGAGGTCGATCAGCGCGGCAAGGGTCGTCGACTTGCCCGATCCGGTCGGACCGGTCACGAGCACGAGCCCACGCGCCAGCTCGGCGAAGCGGCTGATCGAGGCCGGCATGCCGAGTTCCGAGAGCGGCTTGATGCCGGTCGGGATGATTCGGAATGCCCCACCGATCGCGCCGCGCTGCTGGTAGATGTTCACGCGAAAGCGCGCGTTGGCCGAGAGCGTGTAGGCGAGGTCGAGCTCGAGGTGCTCCTCGAACTGTTCTAGCTGCTCCCGGGACAGGATGCTCGTGACCGCACGAGCGACGCGGTCCCGGCTCCAGACCGGGGCCCCCTCGATGGGACGGAGGCCGCCGTCGATCCGGATCATCGGCGGCGCGTTGCTGGTGATGTGCAGGTCGGATGCCCCGGAGAGCAGCACCTCTTGCAGCGCGGCCTTGAGCTCGGGGTCGCCCTGCGGCCCGTCGCCCTGCGAGCGGGAGCGCGAGGTGGGCTGCTCTTCCGCTAGAGGTGCCTGCGGCACCGGAACGATAGGCGCAGGCACGATTGGGGGCGCAACGATCGGAGGCGCTGCAATCGGCTCCGGGAACAATCCGGTGGGCCGCGGGTCGACGTACGCGGGCGGCGCGGTCGGAGGAGGGGACGGCGTGTATTGCGGCGGCTCCGCAAAAGCCGGCGGCGGCGGAAATGCCGGCGGCGGTGGGAATACTGGCGGCGCATCGAACGGTGAACCGCCCCCTGTCACCGGTATTTCATAGATTGGATTGCTCATGCCGTTCCCCCATTCAACCGTGCCGCCCCCCGATGGGCGTCAGGCAACTACTCGCAGAATTTCTTCGATCGATGTCACCCCGAGCTGAGCCTTGGCCCAACCATCCTGTCTGAGGGTAATCATCCCTTGTTCCCGCGCCATGCGTCCGATTTCCGCGCTTGAGGCGCGAGTTACCGCTAGCCGTTCGATCTCCTCGGTAACCGTCATGACCTCGTGCAGCGCGATCCGCCCGCGGTAGCCCGTGTTGGAGCAGGCCTGGCAGCCCACCGGCCGGTACAGCTGCGGAATCGGCATATCGGCCGTGAACCCAACCTTGAGATTGACCAAAAGCTCGCCCGAATGCTCGTACGGCTCCTTGCACCGCTCGCACAGCCTGCGCGCGAGTCGCTGCGCGACCACGCTGTCGAGCGCCGAGCCGACCAGGAACGGCTCGATGTCCATCTCGGTGAGTCGCGTGACGGCGCTCGGGGCGTCGTTGGTGTGCAGCGTGGAGAGCACGAGGTGCCCGGTGAGGGAGGCTTCGATGGCGATCTGCGCCGTCTCGTGGTCGCGGATCTCGCCAAGCAGCACCACGTCCGGGTCGGAGCGCAGGATGCTGCGCAGAGCGCTCGCGAAGGTGAGCCCGGCCTTGGGGTTGACCTGCACCTGGTTGATGCCAGCCATGCGGTACTCCACGGGGTCCTCGACGGTGATCACGTTGATCTCCGGCTTCGCCACCGCGTGGAGGGTGGTGTAGAGCGTCGTGGATTTTCCGGATCCGGTCGGCCCGGTCACGAGGATCATGCCGTACGGCTTCGAGTACGACCGCTGGTAGGCCGCCGCATTCCGCTCGAGCAGGCCGAGCTGCTCCATGCCCAACCGGGTATTGGAGTTGTCGAGGATTCGCATGACCACTTTTTCCCCGTACACGGTGGGAAGCGTGGCAACCCGCAGGTCGATTTGGCGGCCGCCGTGCATGATGGACATGCGGCCGTCCTGCGGGCGGCGCCGTTCGGCGATATCGATGTCGCTCATAATCTTGAGCCGTGAGATCACGCCGTTCTGCACGTTCTTGGGGGCGCGCTGCATCTGGTGCAGCACCCCGTCGATGCGGTACCGAACGCCCATGTCATGCTCGGCTGGCTCGATGTGGATGTCGGAGGCCCGGTCCTGAATCGCCTGGCTGATGAGAAGGTTGACGAATCGCACGATCGGCGCATCGTCGTCGAACGCCTCACCGAGGGCAGGACCCGCCTCTTGGGCCGGCTTGCTCTCCTCCTCGAGGGCGGTCGTGAGGTCGCTCAGCTCGCCGTCGGCGCGCAGAACGCGGTTCATGGCGTTGCGCAGGTCGGCGCGTTCCGCGACGACGATGTCGACGCGCATCCGGCTCGCCGCCCTGATGTCGTCGAGGGCGAACACGTCGCCGGGATCAGCCATCGCGACGGTGATGGTGGTTCCGTTCACCGCAAGTGGCAGCAAGTCATGCCGGCGGCAGAGGGCCGCGGGCACGAGGGCGACCGCTGCCCGGTCGAGCGGGTAGTCCACGAGCTCTACGAACGGCAGCCCGGCCTGGGCGGCGCGCGCCGATGCCACCTGCAACTCGCTGAGGATGCCCCGGCCCACGAAGTCGAGAATCTGCGGCTCGTCCACGGTCGGGTCGCCGCTGAATCCGTCGATGGACTCGATGGGCATGAGGCCGCGGATGATCAGAATTTCAGCAAGTGTATGCATCTCGCGCCCTTCCTTGGTCTTTCGGGTCGCCCGAAATCTCAGAAAAAAGCGGGTAGAACCTCGGGAGCTTCCAACGCTATCCGGGCGACCGGTTCTCGCACAGTCCCGCGATAGGGGGACACGGGGCATCAACGCGGGTCATTAACGAGCAATGGCCCCCCACATAAGGTGGGGGGCCATTTCTACGCTGGGCTGTTAGTTGTAGGTGCCTGGCGTGTAGTCATCCGACGAGAAACTGTCGAAGTCTACGAAGCTCAGGTCGGCCTCGCTGAACGACGAGTCGTCCGTGAAGATGCGGTTCGGGTAACGCTCGGCCTTAGCCTCTTCGGTTGCCTCGACCGACACGTTGCGGTACTTCGGGAGTCCCGTTCCGGCCGGGATCAGCTTTCCGATGATCACGTTCTCCTTGAGCCCCATCAGCGGGTCGGACTTGCCCTCCATGGCGGCCTGCGTGAGAACACGCGTGGTCTCCTGGAAGGAAGCGGCCGACAGCCAAGACTCGGTCGCGAGGGATGCCTTGGTGATACCCATGACCTCCTGGCGAGCCGACGCCGTCTTCTTGCCCTCGGTGAGTGCCGTGCGGTTCAAGCTGTTGTACTTGAGCCGGTCGACGAGCTCGCCGGGGAGAAGGCCGGTGTCGCCGTGGTCGACGACGGTCACCTTGCGAAGCATCTGACGAACGATGACCTCGATGTGCTTGTCGTGAATCGGTACACCCTGCGAGCGGTACGCGCCCTGCACACCGTCGACGAGGTGCTTCTGCACCGCGCGAACGCCGAGAACTCGAAGAACTTCCTTCGGGTCGATGGCGCCGATGTGCAACTGCTGACCGAGCTCGACGTGCTGGCCATCCTCGACGAGGAGGGTCGCGCGCTTGAGCACCGGGTAGGCGATTGGCTCGTCACCGTTGTCGGGGGTCAGGATGAGCTTGCGGCTGCGATCCGTGTCCTCGATGGTGATGCGACCGGCGGCCTCCGCAATCGGCGACGCACCCTTGGGGGTACGGGCCTCGAACAGCTCGGTGACGCGCGGAAGACCCTGGGTGATGTCATCCGCGGTCGCCACTCCACCGGTGTGGAAGGTACGCATGGTCAGCTGGGTGCCGGGCTCACCGATCGACTGTGCCGCGATGATGCCGACGGCCTCTCCGATGTCCACGAGCTTTCCGGTCGCGAGCGAGCGGCCGTAGCACGCCGCACACACACCGACGGCGGACTCACACGTGAGCACCGAACGAACCTTGGCCTGAGTGATGCCATTGTCGATGAGCTCCTGGATGAGCACGTCTCCGATGTCGTCTCCGGCCTTGGCGATGACCTTGCCGTTGGCGTCGATCGCGTCCTCGGAGAGGCTGCGGGCGTAGAGCGAGTTCTCGACGTTGGGGTCGCGAACCAGCACTCCATCGGCTCCAACGGTCGCGACGATGAGGTCGAGTCCCTTGGTGGTGCCACAGTCGTCCTCGCGGATGATGACATCCTGCGACACGTCGACGAGACGACGCGTGAGGTATCCGGAGTCGGCGGTACGAAGCGCCGTGTCGGCCAGTCCCTTACGAGCACCGTGAGTCGCGATGAAGTACTCGGCAACCGAGAGTCCTTCGCGGTAGCTCGAGATGATCGGACGCGGGATGATCTCACCCTTCGGGTTCGACACGAGCCCTCGCATACCGGCAATCTGGCGAACCTGCATCCAGTTACCACGGGCACCGGAGGTGACCATGCGGTTGATCGTGTTGTCGGCCGGCAGGTTGTCTTCCATCGCCTTGGCGACTTCGGCGGTTGCCTTGTTCCAGATCTCGATGAGCTCCTGGCGACGCTCGGCGTCGGTCGTGAGACCCTTCTCGAACTGCGTCTGGACCTTGGCTGCCTGCTTCTCGTAGCCCTCGATGATCGCGCGCTTGGTCGGCGGCGTGAGCACGTCGGACAGCGCAACGGTCACACCGGAACGGCTCGCCCAGTGGAATCCGGCGTCCTTGATCCGGTCGAGCGCCGCGGCGACCTCAACCTTGGGGTACCGCTCGGCGAGATCGTTGACGATCGCGGAGAGCTGGCCCTTGTCGGCGACGGCCTCGACGTACGGGTAGTCGCTCGGCAGGGTCTCGTTGAAGATCGCACGCCCGAGGGTCGTGTTCACGAGAACCGGCTTGCCGGCCTCGTAGTTCTCCGGAGCCTCGCCCTCGGCGAAGACGATGTCCTCGAGACGGATCCGCACCTTGGCGTTCAGGTCGACCGTGTGCTGATCGAACGCGAGAATTGCCTCGGCGATCGAGGAGAACGCGCGGCCCTCGCCGACGACGCCATCCTTGAGGGTCGTCAGGTGGTGAAGGCCGATGATCATGTCCTGAGTAGGAAGGGTCACCGGTCGTCCATCGGACGGCTTGAGGATGTTGTTCGACGCGAGCATCAGGATGCGGGCCTCGGCCTGGGCCTCGACGGACAGCGGCAGGTGGACTGCCATCTGGTCACCATCGAAGTCGGCGTTGAACGCGGCGCAGACGAGCGGGTGGAGCTGGATCGCCTTACCCTCGACGAGCTGAGGCTCGAACGCCTGGATGCCCAGACGGTGAAGGGTAGGTGCGCGGTTCAGCAGCACGGGGCGCTCGCGGATGATCTCCTCGAGCACGTCCCACACCTGCGGGCGCGAACGCTCGACCATGCGCTTGGCGCTCTTGATGTTCTGAGCGTGGCTGAGGTCGATGAGGCGCTTGATCACGAACGGCTTGAACAGCTCGAGAGCCATCTGCTTCGGCAGACCGCACTGGTGGAGCTTGAGCTGCGGTCCGACGATGATGACCGAACGGCCGGAGTAGTCGACGCGCTTTCCGAGCAGGTTCTGGCGGAAACGACCCTGCTTTCCCTTGAGCATGTCGCTCAGGGACTTGAGGGCGCGGTTTCCGGTACCGGTGACCGGGCGACCACGGCGACCGTTGTCGAACAGTGCGTCGACGGCCTCCTGCAGCATCCGCTTCTCGTTGTTGACGATGATCTCGGGGGCACCGAGGTCCAACAGACGACGAAGACGGTTGTTGCGGTTGATCACACGACGGTAGAGGTCGTTTAGGTCGGAGGTCGCGAAGCGGCCACCGTCGAGCTGCACCATCGGGCGAAGCTCCGGCGGGATCACCGGAACGACCTCGAGCACCATCGCGGCCGGCGAGTTGCCGGTCTGCAGGAACGAGTTCACCACGCGCAGTCGCTTGATGGCGCGGATCTTCTTCTGACCCTTGCCGTTGGCGATCTGGTCGTGAAGGTCGTCGCTCTCGGTCGCGAGGTCGAAGGCCTGAAGGCGCTTCTGGATGGCCTCGGCGCCCATGAAAGCCTCGAAGTACACGCCGAAACGGTCCTGAAGGTCGTGGAAGACGGCATCCTCTGGCTTCAGGTCGCCGACCTTGAGGTTGCGGAAGTCGTCCCACACACGCTCGAGCTGGGCGATCTGCTCGTCGAAGGACTTGCGGGCCTGGCCCATCTCCTTCTCGGCGACATCCTTGGTGCGACGCTTCTGGTCCGCCTTCGCACCCTCTTCTTCAAGAGCGGCGAGGTCGGTCTCGAGGCGCTGCAGACGGTCGGCGATGCGGGCATCGCGCTGGCTCTCCAGCTCCTTGATCTCGAGGCGAATCTCGTTCTCGAGGCCGGGCATGTCGTCGTGACGGCCCTCTTCGTCGACGGAGATGACCATGTAGGCGGCGAAGTAGATGACCTTCTCGAGGTCCTTCGGAGCCATGTCGAGCAGGTAACCCAAGCGCGACGGAACGCCCTTGAAGTACCAGATGTGGGTGACCGGGGCGGCGAGCTCGATGTGGCCCATGCGCTCGCGGCGCACAGAGGACTTCGTGACCTCTACGCCACAGCGCTCACACACGATGCCTTTGAAGCGCACTCGCTTGTACTTACCGCACGAGCACTCCCAGTCGCGGGACGGTCCGAAGATCTGCTCTCCGAAGAGGCCGTCCTTCTCCGGCTTGAGCGTGCGGTAGTTGATCGTCTCCGGCTTCTTGACCTCACCGTGGGACCAGCGACGGATGTCGTCGGCGGTCGCGAGGCCAATACGAAGCTCATCGAACGTTGTTACGTCGAGCAATTTTTCTCCTACTTTAAGAAATTCGTCAGTGTCGGCGCGTGGTTAGACGCGAGTGGCCGCGGCTTAGATGTCGTCGATTGACGAGTTCTCGAACCGGGTGGAGATGTTGATGCCGAGCTCCTCGGCGGCACGGAAGACCTCGTCGTCCGTGTCGCGGAGGCTGACTGCCGAGCCATCCGCCGAGAGAACCTCGACGTTAAGGCACAGCGACTGCATCTCTTTGATGAGCACCTTGAAGGATTCCGGGATGCCCGGCTCCTGGATGTTCTCACCCTTGACTATCGCCTCGTACACCTTGACTCGTCCGAGGATGTCGTCGGACTTGATCGTCAGAAGCTCCTGCAGCGCGTAAGCGGCGCCATAGGCCTCGAGGGCCCAGACCTCCATCTCACCGAATCGCTGTCCACCGAACTGCGCCTTACCACCCAGCGGCTGCTGCGTGATCATCGAGTACGGTCCCGTCGAACGCGCGTGGATCTTGTCGTCGACGAGGTGGTGGAGCTTGAGGATGTACATGTAGCCGACCGACACCGGCTGCGGGAACGGCTCGCCGGAGCGACCGTCGAACAGCTGGGCCTTTCCGGAGGACCCGATGAGGCGGTCGCCGTCGCGCGTCGGGGTGGTCGAGTCGAGGAGACCCTCGATCTCGGCCTCGAGCGCACCGTCGAACACGGGGGTCGCAACCTTCGTGCCCGGCTCTGCGGAGAGAGCGTCGGCGTTAAGCTTCGCGGCCCACTTCGGGTTGCCCTTGATGTCCCAGCCCTGCTTCGCGACCCAACCGAGGTGGGTCTCGAGCACCTGGCCGAAGTTCATTCGACCGGGGATACCGAGCGGGTTCAGGATGATGTCGACCGGGGTTCCGTCGGCGAGGAACGGCATGTCCTCGACCGGCAGGATCTTCGAGATGACTCCCTTGTTTCCGTGACGACCGGCGAGCTTGTCACCTTCGGTGATCTTGCGCTTCTGGGCGATGAACACGACAACGCGCTGGTTGACACCCGAGCCGAGCTCGTCGTCGCCGTCCTGCGAGTCGAACACCTTGACGCCGATGATCGTTCCGGCCTCACCGTGAGGAACCTTGAGCGACGTGTCGCGCACCTCGCGGCTCTTCTCGTTGAAGATGGCGCGAAGCAAGCGCTCCTCGGCGGAAAGCTCGGTCTCGCCCTTCGGCGTGACCTTTCCGACCAGGATGTCGCCGGGGCGAACCTCGGCTCCGATGCGGATGATGCCGCGCTCGTCGAGGTCGGCGAGCAGCTCGGGAGACACGTTCGGCAGGTCGCGAGTGATCTCTTCCTTGCCGAGCTTGGTGTCGCGAGCATCCACCTCGTACTCCTCGATGTGGATCGAGGAGAGGGTGTCGTCCTTCACCAGGTTCTGGCTGAGGATCATCGCGTCTTCGAAGTTGTAGCCCTCCCACGGCATGAATGCCACGAGGAGGTTCTTTCCGAGCGCGAGCTCGCCGTTCTCCGTCGCGGGACCGTCGGCGAGAACCTGGCCGGCCTCGATGCGGTCGCCCGCACTGACGATGACCCGGTTGTTGTACGACGTGCCCTGGTTGGAGCGGTTGAACTTGCGGAGGTAGTAGTCCTGCGTTCCACCGGCGTCCAGCTGGATGGTGACGACATCGGCCGACACCTCCGAGACGACTCCGGCCGCGTCGGCGGTGACAACGTCACCGGCGTCGATGGCCGCGTAGCCCTCCATACCGGTTCCGACGAGCGGGCTCTCGCTGCGAAGCAGCGGAACGGCCTGACGCTGCATATTGGCACCCATGAGTGCGCGGTTTGCGTCGTCGTGCTCGAGGAACGGGATGAGCGAGGTCGCGACCGACACCATCTGGCGCGGCGAGACATCCATGTAGCCGATCTCGTCGATGAGGAAGAGGTCGACCTCTCCACCCTTCTTACGGGCCAGCACGCGAGGCTCCGCGAAGTGCGCGGTCTCGGTGAGCGGCGCGTTCGCCTGGGCGACGACGTACTCGTCTTCCTCACTCGCGGTGAGGTAGTCGATGGTGTCGGTGACGACGCCGTTGACAACGCGACGGTACGGGGTCTCGATGAAACCGAAGGAGTTGATGCGCGCGAACGATGCGAGTGACCCGATCAGGCCGATGTTCGGGCCTTCCGGGGTCTCGATCGGACACATGCGTCCGTAGTGCGAGGGGTGAACGTCTCGAACCTCGACGCCGGCACGCTCACGGGACAGACCACCCGGGCCGAGGGCCGAGAGGCGACGCTTGTGCGTCAGGCCGGCGAGCGGGTTGTTCTGGTCCATGAACTGGCTGAGCTGCGACGTTCCGAAGAACTCCTTGATCGCGGCGACGACGGGGCGCACGTTGATCAGGGTCTGCGGGGTGATCGCCTCGATGTCCTGCGTGGTCATGCGCTCGCGAACGACGCGCTCCATGCGGGACAGTCCGGTGCGAACCTGGTTCTGGATGAGCTCACCAACGGCACGGATCCGGCGGTTGCCGAAGTGGTCGATGTCGTCGACGTCGAGGCGAAGCTCGACCGGCTTTCCGTCGCGGATGCCGGGAAGCGTCTTCTGCTCGTCGTGAAGCGCGACGAGATACTTGATGGTCGCGAGGATGTCTTCCTGGCTGAGCACCGAGCTCGACAGCGGCGCGTCGATACCGAGCTTGCGGTTGATCTTGTAACGACCAACCTTCGCGAGGTCGTAGCGCTTGGAATTGAAGTAGAAGTTGTCGAGGAGCGCGCGAGCGGCCTCGGCGGCAACCTGCTCTCCCGGACGGAGCTTGCGGTAGATGTCCTTGAGCGCCTCATCCTTGGTCAGGATGTTGTCCTTTTCAAGGGTGAGTTCGATCGAGGAGTAGCCCTTGAACTCTTCGAGGATTTCCTCGCTCGTCAGCCCAAGAGCCTTGAGGAAGACAGTGACCGACTGCTTGCGCTTGCGGTCGATGCGAACGCCGACCTGGTCGCGCTTGTCGATCTCGAACTCGAGCCAGGCACCGCGGCTCGGGATGATGCGTGCGGAGTAGAGGTCCTTGTCGGAGGTCTTCTCCTGCTGGCGCTCGAAGTACACACCCGGGGAACGCACGAGCTGTGACACAACGACACGCTCGGTGCCGTTGATGACGAACGTGCCCTTGGGGGTCATGAGGGGGAAGTCACCCATGAAGACCGTCTGGGTCTTGATCTCACCGGTGAGGTGGTTCATGAACTCGGCCTCGACATAGAGCGGAGCGGAGTAGGTCTTGCCCTTCTCCTTGCACTCGTCGATCGAGTACTTCTTCTCTT
>JAODMT010000009.1 GCA_025464975.1 Microbacteriaceae bacterium
GGATGACCCGCGCCTTGGCGTTCCTGGTGATGATTCCCGAGCGGACCAGCACGCCGGCGATGTTGCCGACCTTGGAGGAGCGGAAGATCTCGCGGATCTCGGCCACACCGGACAGCACCTCTTCGAACTCGGGCTTGAGCATTCCCTTGAGGGCGTTTTCGACGTCTTCGAGGGCCGCGTAGATGACCGAGTAGAACCGCACGTCCACGCCTTCGCGCGCCGCACGTTCGCGGGCCTTCGGGTCGGGGCGCACGTTGAAGCCGATGATGATGGCGTTGTCGACGGTGGCGAGGTTGACGTCGCTCTCCGTGACCGCACCGACACCACGGTGGATGATGCGCAGCTGAACTGAATCGTCGACCTCGATCTTGAGCAGCGACTCTTCGAGCGCTTCGACAGCACCCGAAACGTCACCCTGGATGATGAGGTTGAGCGATTCGACCTTGCCGTCTTCGAGGGCCTTGGTGAAGTCCTCGAGGCTGATGCGCTTGCGGCTACGGGCCAGGAGGGCGTTCCGTTCGGCCGCTTCACGCTTCTCAGCGATCTGGCGGGCCGTGCGGTCATCATCCGTGACGAGGAACGTGTCACCGGCGCGGGGAACGGAGGTGAGTCCGAGCACCGAGACCGGGCGGGCGGGCGTGGCCAACAGCACTGCGACGCCGTTCTCGTCGAACATCGCCCTGACCCGGCCGTAAGCCGTTCCCGCGACGATCGCGTCTCCGACCTCGAGCGTTCCCGACTGAATGAGCACGGTCGCAACCGCACCGCGTCCCTTGTCGAGCTTCGCCTCGATGGCGACTCCTCGGGCGTCCTTGTTCGGGTTGGCACGCATGTCGAGTCCCGCGTCTGCGGTGAGCAGCACGGCGTCGAGAAGCTCGGGGATACCGATCTTGTTGAGCGCCGAGACGTCGATGAACATGGTGTCCCCGCCGTACTCCTCCGCGACGAGACCGAACTCGGTGAGCTGTTGGCGAACCTTGGCCGGGTTCGCGCCCTCCTTGTCGATCTTGTTCACCGCGACCACGATCGGCACGTTTGCCGCCTGAGCGTGGTTGAGAGCCTCGATGGTCTGCGGCATGATCCCGTCATCCGCCGCGACGACGAGGATGGCGATGTCGGTCACCTGGGCACCACGGGCCCGCATGGCGGTGAACGCCTCGTGGCCCGGCGTGTCGATGAAGGTGATGGCGCGCTCGATGCCCTCGTGCTCCGTTACCACCTGGTAGGCACCGATGTGCTGGGTGATTCCACCCGCCTCACCGGCGATGACGTTGGCGTTACGGATCGCGTCGAGAAGGCGCGTCTTTCCATGGTCGACGTGACCCATGACCGTGACGACCGGCGGGCGGGCCTGCAGGTCCTCATCGGTTTCGTCGTCGAGCTCCTGGTCGAGGTCGATGTCGAATCCGCTCAGCAGCTCGCGGTCCTCATCCTCCGGAGACACCATCTCGATCTTGAAACCGAGCTCCTCGCCGAGAATATCGAACGTCGCCTCGTCGAGTGACTCGGTCGCGGTCGCCATCTGGCCGAGGTGGAACAGAACGGTCACCAGGTTGCCCGGGCTCGTGTCGATCTTGTCGGCGAAGTCGGTGATCGACGCGCCGCGGCGCAAGCGGATGACGGACTTGCCGTCGCCGCGGGGCACACTGACGCCGCCGAGCGACGGGGCCTCGCGCAGTTCAAACTCTGCGCGCTTCGTGCGCTTGGACTTGCGCGCCTTGCTCTTGCCGCCTCCGCGACCGAACGCTCCGGCGGTTCCACCACCGGGGCCGCGGCCTCGACCGCCGCCACCGGCCGGACGGTTGGGTCCGAAGTTCGAGCCGGGTGCGCCGGCTGGCGCTCCACCACCGGGACGGAATCCACCGGCACCGGCCGGACGGGCTCCGCCCGCTCCACCGGGACGGAAACCGCCGGCACCGGCCGGACGCTGGCCGAAGCCACCGGGACGCTGCGGCGACTGGCCCGGGCCGCCGGGACGCGGTGCACCGGGGCGCGGGGCGGATGGGCGAGGAATCCCAGTGGGCGAGGCGGCCGGGCGGGTGTTCATGCCCTGCGTGCTCGCGTACGGGTTGTTCCCGGGGCGCGGCGCGCCGGGGCGCTGCATTCCCTGAGTGGACGCGAACGGGTTGTTGCCCGGGCGGGCGGCCCCCGGACGCGGAATGCTCGATGTCTCCGCCGCGGGCGCGGCGGGAGCGGCCGGAGCCGGGGTGGGAACGGCAGCAGCCGGAGCTGGGGAAGCCGATGCCGCCGGAGCCGGAGCTGACGCTGCGGCCGGAGCTGCGGCTGCCGGCGCCGGTGCGGCCGGAGCCGGAACGGTCACGGGGGCCTCGGCAACCGGTGCCGGGCGCGGGGCCGCGGCGGGAACGGCGACCTTCTCGGGTGCCTTGATTCCCTCGGCCTCGAGAGCCGCGCGAAGCTTGCGGGCTACCGGTGGCTCAATGCTCGATGACGGTCCCTTGACGAACTCGCCCATTTCCTTGAGCTTCTCAAGGGCCTTCTTACTGTCTACGCCGAGCTCTGCTGCGATCTCGTGTACGCGTGGTTTTGCCACAATTCTCCTTCTCGGGCCAACTTCCCGATCAGGAAGAAGGCCTTAGTTTTGGTGGGTCATTTCGAGCCACTCATTAGGCGGCGCTCATTAGTCGTTGCTCATTAGTTGGTCACTGTGCCGATCAGCCTGTTTCGATTGAGGAACCGCGGGAGGCGATTCCAAACTGGTGGATTTCACTGCGAATTCGGTACTACTGCGTCAGTTCCCGCTGGAGGCGGCCCATGTCGAGCGCGCCCTCAACCCGCAGCGCCCGGCCAAAAGCCTTGCGTGAGATCGATTTGTTGACGCACTCGAAGGTGGGATGCACCCAAGCGCCCCGACCGGGAAGGATCGCGGACTGGTCCACAACCGCTTCGCCATCCCGAGCGACGACCCTCACAAGCAGGGACCGGTCGGCTCGTGCACGGCAGCCAAGGCAGGTTCTAACGGGTTTCATCTTATCCCCATATCCAACAGCACGCCCCATCGCCGCATTCCGGCACCCGCCAATCCAATCCGAACCGCCGGTTCTGCTCGGTCCGGATCGAGCCGGTCAGTCCTGCTCGAGAATTGAATCCGGCTGGATATCGATTCGAGCGCCCGTGAGTTTCGCGGCGAGGCGAGCATTCTGGCCCTCCTTGCCGATGGCGAGGGACAGCTGATAGTCGGGCACGAGAGCCCGCACGGCCTTCGTCGAGGCGTCGATCACATACGACGACGTCACCTTGGCCGGCGAGAGCGCGTTCGCGACAAAGGTCGCGAGGTCCTGGTTGTAGTCGACGATGTCGATCTTCTCGTTGTTGAGCTCGGCTGTGACCGCGCGAACCCGCTGACCGAGTTCGCCGATGCACGCTCCCTTCGCGTTCACCCCCGGCTCGTTGGCTCGCACGGCGATCTTGGTGCGGTGACCGGCCTCACGGGCGAGGGAGACGATCTCCACCACTCCGCTCGCGATCTCCGGAACCTCGAGCGCGAAGAGCTTGCGCACGAGCGACGGGTGGGTGCGGCTCACGGTGATCTGCGGTCCCTTCAGTCCCTTGCTCACGCTTGTGACGTAGACGCGGATGCGGGATCCGTGCGCGTACACCTCGCCTGGCACTTGCTCCTCCGGCGGAAGGATCGCTTCGATCGTGCCAAGGTCGACGTGGATCATCCGCGGGTTCGGCCCCTGCTGGATGATGCCGGCGATGATGTCGCCCTCGCGGCCCTTGAACTCGCCGAGCACCTTGTCATCGCCGATGTCACGCAATCGCTGGTTGATGACCTGCTTCGCCGCGAAGGCCCCGATTCGCCCGAAGTCTTCCGGCACGTCCTCGGCCTCGCCGATCACCTCGCCCTGCTCGTTCAGCTCGGGCACAAGAATGCTTACGTGCCCCGACTTGCGGTCGAGCACCACCCGAGCGGTTGCGTGGGCTTCCTTGAGTTCCGGGTCTTCGATGTGCTTGAGGTAGGCCGTGTGAATGGCCTGCTCAATGATCACGACGAGCTCGTCGAACGGAATTTCGCGCTCGCGCTCCATGAGGCGCAACACGCTCAGGTCTATGTCCACTGAGGGGCCTCCACTATTCAGATTGTCAGTCGTTTCCGCGTCTTTCGCGCGGAAAGAAGTATCTGTCTAAGTTAGCAGCCCGGCAGGCACCCGCACCCCGGCCGGTCAGACCAGTGCGGCGATGGCTCCCGCAATTTCAGCGACCGGAACGGGGGTCCGGTCGTTGCTTCGCCGGTCCCACAGCTCGACGTTGCCGTCGGCGATACCCTTTCCGACGATCACGATGACCGGAACGCCGATCAGCTCGGCGTCGCCGAACTTCACGCCGGGAGACACCTTCGGCCGATCGTCGAACAGGATGTCGTAGCCGTTCGCCTCGAGATCGACGACGACGGCCTCGGCTGCGGCGTGCACCTCGGGCTCCTTGGTCGCCGCGATGACGTGGATGTCGAACGGGCTGACGTTCTTCGGCCAGATGAGGCCCTTCGCGTCGTTGTTCGCTTCGGCGATGACCCCGAGAACTCGTGTGACGCCGATGCCGTACGAACCCATCGTCACGGTGACGAGCTTTCCGTTCTCGTCGAGCACCTTGAGGCCGAGTTGCTCGGCGAAGAAGCGCCCGAGCTGGAACACGTGCCCGATTTCCATTCCACGAGCGAGTTCGACCGGCCCCGAACCATCCGGAGCGGGATCCCCGACCACAACCTCGGCGACCTCGACAACGCCGTCGCCGCGGAAGTCTCGACCGGCGACCAGTCCGAAGACGTGCTGCCCGTGTTCGTTCGCACCGGTGATCCAGCCGGAACCGTCGGAGACTCGCGGGTCGAGCACGTAACGGATTGAGGTGCTTCCATCCTCGCCGAGCACCGCACCGCCGACCGACCACGGGCCAATGTATCCCTTGACCAGCCGGGGATTGTTGGCGAAGTCCGCGTCGGTGGCGGCCTCGACTTCCGCCGGGGCGAAGGCCACCTCGGCGCGCTTGAAGTCGACCTCCCGGTCCCCCGGCAGTCCGACGACGACGAGATCACGCGACCCGTCGAGTTGCGTCAGGGCGAGTACGACATTTTTGAGCGTGTCCGCGGCCGTCCAGGCTCGACCATCCGGCCGGGGGTGCTTCTCATTGGCAACGGCGACGAGAGTCTGAATCGTGGCGCTGCCCGGGGTGGGGAGAACTTCCGGCGGGGTCAGCTTTTCGTAGGAGCGCGCCGGGGGCGCGATCGTTCGGAACGCCTCGACGTTGGCCGCATACCCGCCGGCGCTCCGCACGAAGGTGTCCTCGCCGACTGGAGTCGGGTGAAGGAACTCCTCGCTGCGGGCGCCGCCCATCAGACCGCTGTCCGCTGCCACGATCACGTAGTCGAGGCCGAGGCGCTGGAAGATGCGCTCGTACGCGTCACGCTGCCGCTGGTACGACTCGTCGAGACCGGCATCCGTGTAGTCGAAGGAGTAGGCGTCCTTCATCGAGAATTCGCGCCCGCGCAGCAGGCCGGCGCGCGGCCTCGCCTCGTCGCGGTACTTGTCTTGGATCTGATAGATCGACAGCGGGAGGTCTTTGTAGCTCGAGTAGAGGTCCTTGACCAGCAGGGTGAAGACCTCTTCGTGCGTAGGGGCGAGCAGGTAGTCGGCGCCCTTGCGGTCCTTGAGCCGGAAGATGCCGTCGCCGTACTTCACCCAGCGGCCGGTCTGTTCGTACGGCTCCCGCGGAAGCAGCGCGGGGAAGTGCACCTCTTGGGCCCCGGCGTTTGCCATTTCCTCGCGGATGATGTTCTCGATCTTGCGCCGGACCTTCAGCCCAAGCGGCAACCAGGCGAAGACACCTGGCGCTTGGCGCCGGATGTAGCCGGCTCGTACCAGCAGTCGGTGGCTGGCCACCTCGGCGTCGGAGGGATCTTCGCGAAGGGTGCGGACAAAGAGTTGGGAGAGGCGTGTTGGCACCTGAGTAACTTTAGCCGGGAAGCCTGCGGACCAAATTCTTTCGCGAATCACCATCCAAATCGACCGCCGCTACGGATTGAGGGTAGAGGCACACCCGCGTGAATGACTTTCGGCACCGAATTTCTGTCCAGACGGGGTGCATCGGCAGTGTCGCAGGCTGGACCCCGACCCGAACGGGGTCCAGCCAACACCCGATTCGGGAGCCGTCGACTCCCGGCGCTCGATTACGCGGTGACGACCTGGGGCGAACCGACGGCACCCGGAGGCATCTCCGCCGCGATGCGGTTGGCTTCCTCGATGAGGGTGGCCACGATTTCCGACTCGGGAACGGTCTTGATGACCTCACCCTTGACGAAGATCTGTCCGCGTCCGTTGCCGCTCGCGACGCCGAGGTCGGCCTCCCTCGCCTCACCCGGGCCGTTGACGACACAGCCCATGACGGCGACTCGCAGCGGAACGGACATGCCCTCAAGGCCAGCCGTGACGTCGTTGGCGAGGGTGTAAACGTCCACCTGAGCGCGGCCGCAGCTCGGGCAGGAGACGATCTCGAGCTTGCGCTCTCGCAGGTTGAGCGACTGCAGAATCTGCAGTCCGACCTTGACCTCTTCGGCCGGCGGCGCGGAGAGCGAGACTCGGATGGTGTCACCGATTCCCTCGGCGAGCAAAATGCCGAACGCGGTTGCCGACTTGATGGTTCCCTGGAAGCTGGGGCCGGCCTCGGTGACGCCGAGGTGCAGCGGCCAGTCGCCACGTTCGGCGAGCAATCGGTAGGCCTTAACCATGATGACGGGGTCGTTGTGCTTCACCGAGATCTTGAAGTCGTGAAAATCGTGCTCCTCGAAGAGGCTCGCCTCCCACACCGCGCTCTCCACGAGCGCTTCCGGTGTCGCCTTCCCGTACTTCTGCAGCAGGCTCGGTTCGAGCGATCCGGCATTCACCCCGATGCGGATGCTCACCCCGGCCGCCTTCGCCGCGGCGGCGATCTTGCCGACCTGGTCGTCGAACTTGCGGATGTTTCCGGGGTTCACCCGCACGGCGCCGACCCCGGCGTCGATGGCGGTGAATACGTAGCGCGGCTGGAAGTGGATGTCGGCGATCACCGGAATCTGGCTCTTGGCCGCGATGATGTGCAGTACATCGGCGTCATCCTGGTGCGGCACGGCCACACGCACGATGTCGCAACCGGTCGCGGTGAGTTCCGCGATCTGCTGGAGCGTTGCGTTGATGTTGGTGGTTTGCGTCGTGGTCATCGACTGCACGCTCACCTGGGCGTCACCGCCGACCTTGACCTTGCCGACCGAAATCTGCCGTGACTTGCGGCGCGGGGCCAATACGGGAGGGGCTAGTGGCATTCCCAAGTTGATTGCTGGCACGTGACAATCCTAGGCGCGTCGGGCAGACCGATGCTCTGCGGCATTCAGCCGGTTAAGAGGCTGGACTACTGGATAGTGATTGGCTTGACGATGTCCGCGTAGATGAGCAGGAGGCTCATGGCGCCAAGCACCATCACAACCCCGAGCGTGAGCGGAACGAGCCGTGCGACGTCGACCGGTCCAGGGTCCTTGCGCTTGAACAGCTTGGCGAACGCGCGGCGGATGCCCTCCCAGAGCGCCCCGGCCACGTGGCCGCCGTCGAGGGGCATGAGTGGCACGAGGTTGAAGACGAAGAGCGCGACGTTGAGCGACGCGATGAGGCCAAGCAGGAAAGAGAAACGCTCGGCGAACGGGGTTGTCTGCGCACTGGTGACCTCGCCGGCGATCCGGCCGACGCCGACCACGCTGACCGGGCCGTTCGGGTCTCGAGCCTGGCTGCCGAAGGCGGCATTCGAGACTGCGACGAGTCGCTGCGGCAGGTTGAGGATGAGTTGCACGTCGGCGCCGATGTTGGCGCCGAGGGTCGGCAGGACGCGCGAAACCGGCTGCGTTGCCATCACGTACGCGGCGCCGATCCCGAGGAAACCGACCTCTTCGGTGACGGGCTTGCCGTCCTTGCCCTTGACGACGGCACCGCTTGTGGTCACGACATCCCGCTTGGTCAACAGCGGGACGGCCGTAAGCGTCAACGTCTTACCGTTGCGCTTGACGGTGAAGTCGACATTCTTGCCTGCCGAGCTTCGGATGATGGCGGTGGACTGCTCCCAGGTCGGGTAGGCGACGCCGTTGACCGCGAGAATTTGATCGCCAGGCTTGAGTCCCGCCACGGACCCAGGGGCGACCGGGTCATTCGGACCGCACGTCTGGCTCGTGCTTGACGCCGGCTGAACGCACGCCGAGACGCTGCCGATGCTGAGCTGCTGGGTTCCGAAACCGCTGAGCACGACAGCGAATAGTACGACGGCGATCACGAGGTTCATGAACGGTCCGCCGAGCATGATGATAATGCGCTTCCAGATTGGGAGCCGGTAGAAAACCCGTTCCTCATGGCCGGGCAGCACCGAGTCGGCGCTCGCCGTCCGTGCGTCCTGGACGAGAGTCTGGAAAAAGCCGGTGCTCGCGGTTCTCGCCTTACCGCCCGCTCGAGCTGGCGGATACATTCCGGCCATGGAGATGTAGCCACCGAGCGGGATCGCCTTGAATCCGTACTCGGTCTCCCCCTTCTTGCGGGAGAAGATCGTCGGCCCAAAACCAATCATGTACTGGGACACTCGTACGCCGAAGAGCTTCGCCGGAACGAGGTGACCGATCTCGTGCAGGCCGATCGACAGAGCGATGCCGATGAACACGACAACGATGCCGAGAATATAGAGCAGCACGGTATCCACCTAGCCAACAATAGCTATTACTGCCTTGCAACTGGCTGTGCGCCGAGTGTCCGCTGGGAACGGGAGGCCTAGCTCGCCGCAATCATTCGGTCGGCGCTACGCCTTGCCGACAGTTCGGCTTCGACGAGCGACTCCCGGGTCAGTGTGCCAAGTCCGTCGTGCGCGTCGACGACGGCCGAGACGATGTCAAGGATGTCGAGGTACCCGATCCGTCCGGCGTGGAAAGCGTGCACCGCTTGCTCGTTCGCGGCGTTGAATGCGGCAGGAAAACTGCCGCCGGCCGACCCCACCCGCTTGGCCAGCTCCACCGCCGGAAACGCCTCGGAGTCGAGCGGTTCGAAGGTCCAGGAACTCGGCTGACTCCAATCGAGCGGAACGCCGACACCGGCGACACGGTTCGGCCAGTCGAGTCCGAGCGAGATCGGGAGGCGCATGTCCGGCGGGGAGCATTGGGCGATCGTGGATCCGTCGACGAATTCGACCATCGAGTGAACTATCGATTGCGGGTGCACGGTCACGTCGATGGATGCGTAGGGAACGTCGAAGAGGTAGTGGGCCTCGATCACCTCGAGCCCCTTGTTCACGAGGGTCGACGAGTTGGTCGTGACAACGAGCCCCATGTCCCAGGTTGGGTGCGCGAGGGCCTCGGCCGGAGTGACGAGCGCGAGCGACTCCCGGGAGCGGCCGCGGAACGGACCCCCGGACGCGGTCAGCACCAGTCGGCGCACCTCTCGATCGGTTCCGGACCTGAGTGCCTGCGCGATCGCGGAATGCTCCGAGTCAACCGGCACGATCTGCCCGGGGGCGGCGATACTCGTCACGAGTTCGCCCCCGACGATCAGGCTCTCCTTGTTGGCGAGCGCGAGGGTCATGCCTCGCTCGAGGGCGGCGATGGTCGGCCCGAGGCCGACGGAGCCCGTGATCCCGTTCAGCACGACATCGGCGTCGACCGAGCGAACGAGCTGCTCGGCCTCGGTCTCGCCGATGGCGAGCTGGTCGACACCGAACGACGCTGCCTGTTCGGCGAGCATGGTTCGGTTGCTTCCGGCGCCGAGCCCGACGATCTCGAACCGGTCCCGGTTGGCTGCGATCACATCGAGCGCTTGCACGCCGATCGATCCGGTTGACCCGAGGATGATGACGCGTCGCATGTTGTTACGCTAGCCGGTCGCCGCGACCCCGGCTCCTAGGAGGTGGTGCCAAGGATGTCGATGACGAAGACGATTGTGTCTGTCGCCGCGATGCCGGCGCTCGGCTGCCCGCCAGACGGACCGTAGCCGTCGGCCGGGGCGATCACGACGAGAACCTGCGATCCGACCTTTTGACCGACGAGCGCCTTGGTGAAGCCGGGAATCACACCTGAGGTCGGAGTGGTAATCGGCGCTCCATTGGTCCAACTCGAATCAAAGACCTTGCCGGTCTGCCAGTCGACCCCGGTGTAGTTGGCGGTGACAGTGTCGCCGTCCTTGACCGTCGTGCCGGTGCCCTTCTTGAGCTCGGCGATCTGCGTGGTTGCGGGTGGGGCGGTCGCCGGGATGGTGATCGTCGGTGCGCCGCTCGCCGCAAGAGTGACTGTCGGCATTCCGGCGACCGGCTTCTGTGGTACGCCGTTCGCCTTCGTGAGCGCCTTGACCGGGGCGGAGACCTTCGTGACGTCGAAGACGAAGAGGAGCGTGTCCTTCGGCTGGACTCCGAGACTCGTTGACCCGGCCGTGCCGAATCCGTCCGCCGGGGGGACGACCGCGACGACGCGGCTGCCGGCGGGCGAGCAGGTCAGTCCCTTGATCATGCCGGTGAGCAGCGGCGTCTTAAGGGTGAACGGCGAGGCACTGCCCGCTGCGTATTTTGTGACGCTCAGCTTCTTGCCCGAGGTTGCGTCGTAGATGGTGTAGTCGGCGTCGACGGTTCCATTCTTCTTCGCGACGGCTCCGCTGCCCGGAATGATCACGGACCGCTCTGTCGTCTTCGCGGTGAGCCCCTTGGGGAACTTCACTGTCGGAGCGGTGCCGAACTTGCCGGTGACCGTGACCTTGCCCGAACTCGCCCCCGACGGTGTCGGGGTGCAGCCGCTCGCACTTGTCGAACTGCTGCAGGCCGCGAGCGAAACGACGAGAGCCGCGGCTGCCAGGAGGGAGAGAGTTTTCTTCACCGCCCTAGTGTGGGGGACACTCCTCGGATCAACCTGACCAACACCTGAGTGTCGCGAGAGCGGTGCGACTCTCGCGAGCGTGACAATTGTCAGCCGTGGGTCGTGACACGAGTGTGCGATGTCGCGAGCGAGAGTACGGCAGTCTTGGCTCATGACTCAGAATCAGACGCTTTCTTCACGGCAGACCGGCGCCGGAATTCCGGCCGCGGTCGACGCGGTTGGCCTCGTCAAGTCCTATGGCACGGTATCGGCGGTCGACGGAATCTCGCTACGCATCCAGCCTGGCGAGGTCGTTGCCTTTCTCGGGCCGAATGGGGCGGGAAAGACGACAACGATCGACATGCTCCTCGGCCTCACTCGCCCCGACCGCGGCACGGTGAGCCTGTACGGCCGAAGCCCGCGAAGCGCGATCGCGCACGGGCTGGTGTCCGCCGTCATGCAGACCGGCGGTCTACTGCAGGACGTGACGGTGCGAGAGACGGTTCAGCTTACGGCGACGCTGTTCGCCGACTCACGCCCGGTCGACGAGGTACTCTCCCGGGCCGGCATCCTCGACATCGCCGATCGGCTGGTGAAGAAGTGCTCCGGCGGTCAACAACAGCGACTCCGCTTCGCGATGGCCCTGCTGTCCGACCCCGGCCTCCTGATTCTCGACGAGCCAACGACCGGCATGGATGTCGAGGGCCGACGCGACTTCTGGAAGGCGATCCGCGAAGACGCCGGCCGCGGGCGCACCGTGATCTTCGCCACTCACTATCTCGACGAGGCGGACGCGTACGCCGACCGGATCGTGCTCGTTCGGCAGGGACGGATCGTCGCGGATGGCACCGCCGCCGAGATCAAGAACCTCGCGGCGGGGCGAACGGTGCGGGCGACCGCGGTTGGCCTGGACGAATCCGCGATCCTCGCCATCCCCGGCGTCGATTCGGTCGAGCTGCACTCGGACACGGTCCGGGTCAGGACCACCGACTCGGACCTCGTCGCGCGCTATCTCCTCACCGAAACGTCGGCCCACGACATCGAAATCACCTCCCACAATCTCGAAGAGGCCTTCATCGCCCTCACCGGAGACGACAGCCCGGCCACGGCGAGCGCGGCCGGCACCGGAAAGAAGAACCGCTCATGACAATCGCCGCTCCGGAATCATCCGGTCACCCCACGTCGGTCAACCTAAATCGAACGGTTCCGCCGTTCGGCGGGTTCAACCTCACCTTTCTCGGCATCGAAATCAAGCGTCGGATGCGCAACCGCCGCACCCTCGTTTTCACGGTCGCGATGCCGATAGTCCTCTTTCTCCTCGTCGGGGTTCAATTCCTTCACACCGCGCTCACCGCGACCCCGGTGGCAAAGGGCGGACTCTCCGTCGCCGCCTACATCCTCATCTCGATGGCCGTCTACGGCGCGATGGTGGCCTCGACCTCGGCCGGGGGTGCCGTCGCGGTAGAGCGGGCGACCGGCTGGAGCCGGCAGTTGCGCCTCACCCCGCTCAACCCGATCGCTTACATCGCGATCAAGGTGGTCTCGGCGCTCACGCTCGGCCTCATCGCCGTGCTCGGCACCTTCGCCGCCGGGATCATCGCCGGCGTTCGCATGCCCGTCTACGTCTTCATCCTTTCCGGGCTCGCCGCCTGGCTTGGGTCGCTCGTGTTCACCTCGCTCGGCCTCTTCATCGGCTACCTCGTTCCGTCCGAGAACGTGATGCAGTTCCTCGGCCCGATTCTCGCGATTCTCGCCCTGTTCGGCGGGCTGTTCAGCCCGCTCCCGGCCGGGACCCTCACGGACATCGCGAAGTGGACTCCGGTGTACGGTCTCGGCGAGATCGCGCGGGCTCCCCTCACAGGGCAAGCCTTCGACGGGTGGGCGGTCGTCAACATCGTCGCCTGGCTGCTCATCTTCAGCGCGGGCGCTGCGCTCGTCTTCCGCCGCGACACCAAGCGAGTCTGACGAGTAGGGTCGAGGCGACTCTGCCAGTCGAGGCGACTCTGCCAATCGAGCGTGCTTCGATGAAACGCAGGAGATTCACCACTTAGCGTGGCCATTCGAGCGGGAGACGGTGCCGCGGTGGTGATTCTCCTGCGTTTTCGGTCCCGGGGGCACGGCGCGGGCTCAGGGGGCACGGCGCGGGCTCCGGTGGGCGCGGGGCGGGCGCTCCTAGCGCGCAGCCGCGACGAGGATGCGCGGCTCGTGCCCGACCGGGAAGTTCATCGAACTCGCGATGAAGCACTTGAGGCTCGCCTCGTGGTGCAGCGCGAGGGCGACCTCCGGATCTCCCGATGAGATGGTTACGACCGGCCGAAGCGTCACGGAGGTGAAATGGCCGCCGCCGTTCGCCGTCTGCTCCATGGTGCCGACCGCGGCATCCGTGTAGTCCGTGACGACGATGCCGCGGGAGGCCGCGACATGCAGGTAGCTGAGCAGGTGGCACTGGCTGAGGGCGGCCACGAGCATCTCCTCGGGGTTCCAGCGGTCGACGTCTCCGTGAAAGACCCGGGCGGATGATCCGCGGATGTCATGCTTTCCCTCGGCCCGGATGACGTGGTCTCGCCCGTATGCCCGGTAGTCACTCGTTCCGGTTCCCCGATTGCCGGTCCACTTGAGGGAGACGGCGAAGTGGTGTTCGTGGTTCACCCGCTCAACGCTACGCCCCGGCGTTAGGATTTTGACACCATGACTGAGACTCTCGTTCCCACCGTGAACCGACTTCCCATCGCTCAGGAGCGACGCATCGTTACCCCAATCCCCGGGCCGAAGTCGCAAGCCCTCCAGAAACGGCGGCTCGCGGTCATCCCGGCCGGTGTGTCCTCGGCGCAACCGTTCTTTATCGAACGGGCGCACGGGGCGATCGTCGTCGACGTTGACGGCAACCAATTCATCGATCTCGGCGCGGGCATCGGCGTCATGACGATCGGGCACACCGACGACGCCGTCGTCGCTGCCGCCTCGGCCCAACTCGCCGAGTTCACGCATGTGGTGTTCACGGTGACGCCGTACGAGGGCTACGTGCGCGTCGCCGAGTTGCTCGCGGAGCACACCCCCGGCGATTTCCCGAAGAAGACCGTGCTGTTGAACTCGGGAGCCGAGGCCGTGGAGAACGCGGTCAAGATCGCACGCAAGTACACCGGGCGATCCGGTGTCGCCGTGCTCGACCACGCCTATCACGGCCGAACCAACCTCACCATGGCGATGACGCACAAGGCGATGCCATACAAGCTCGGCTTCGGCCCGTTCGCGAGCGATGTCTATCACGCCCCGAACTCCTACCCATTCCGCGACGGACTGAGCGGGACGGATGCCGCGGCGCGCACCATCGCCTACCTGGACAAGGTGGTCGGGGCCTCCGACCTCGCCTGTCTCGTCGTCGAGCCGATCCAGGGTGAGGGCGGATTCGTCGTGCCTGCGGACGGATACCTCCCCGCGCTTCAGGAGTGGTGCCGGGCGAACGGGGTGGTGTTCATCGCCGACGAAATCCAGAGCGGGATGGCCCGCACCGGTCGGTACTTCGCGAGCGAGCATTCCGGCATCGTGCCCGACGTGGTGCTGAGCGCGAAGGGCATAGCCGGCGGCCTTCCGATCGCCGGGGTCACCGGGCGCGCCGAAATTATGGATGCGTCCCATCCCGGTGGACTCGGCGGAACCTTCGCCGGGAATCCGGTGGCTGCCGCGGCCGCGATCGCCGTGTTCCACGAGATCGAGTCCCGCGGTTTGCTCGCAGAGGCGGAACGGATCGAGGCCATCCTCCTCCCGGCCCTTCTCGGCCTCAAGGCCCGGTACGACGTGATCGGTGACGTGCGTGGCAGGGGCGCGATGCTCGCGATGGAGCTCGTGCTTCCGGGAACCTCCGAACCGAACCCCGGCGCGGTCGCTGCGATCACCGCATACGCGGCGCAGAACGGGGTGCTTCTGCTCAACGCGGGAACGTGGGGCAACGTCATCCGGTTCCTTCCGTCACTTGCGATCTCGGACGACCTGCTTCGCGAGGCGATCACGGTCATCGACGACGCGCTTGCCGCGCTGTGAGCCACTCCCTGGACCGGGCCGGAGTCGTCGAACTCGCAATCCTCGAGCGGTCGGGGCTCGATGAGTCCCGCCACCTCGGAGCCGCCGTCGTCGTCTCCCCCGACGGCTCGGTGCTTCGCGAGCTCGGTGACGGGTCGGCACTCGTCTACGGCCGATCTTCCCTGAAACTGTTTCAGGCAATCGCAGTGCTTCGCTCCGGAGTCTCCCTCGAAGGAGCTGAGCTGGTTCTCGCGACCGCAAGTCACGCCGGCACGCCGGCGCACGTCGCCGTCGTGAGGTCGGTGCTCGATCGGGCCGGCCTGGATGAGAGCGCACTGCAGTGCCCGCTCGACTGGCCGCTGGATTCCGCCTCTCGGCACGCGGCCGCCTCCCCGTCGCGAGTCACGATGAATTGCTCCGGCAAGCACGCCGCATTTCTGCTCGCGTGCGTGCACAACGGCTGGCCGACCGACACCTACCTCGAGCGGGACCACCCGCTTCAGCAACTCATCCGGTCGACGGTCGAGGAGTTCATCGGCGAGCCGATCGGCCGGACCGGTGTCGACGGCTGTGGCGCGCCGGTCTTCGCGACGACGCTGCGCGGGCTCGCGACCGGCGTCGCCAACGCCTGCTCGTCGACCGATGGTGAGGCCGCGCTTCTCGTCAGAGCGATCCTTGGTGACCCGTGGGCCATCGACGGCCCGGGCAGGGCGAACACCGTCGTCGCCGAACAGTTGGGGCTCGTGACAAAGGGCGGCGCGGAGGGCGTCATCATCATGGCCGCTCCGGGCGGCGCCGCGGTCGCCCTCAAGATGGTGGATGGAAGCAATCGGGCGACGACGCTCGTCGCGCTTCGGCTGCTCGCTTCGGTCGGCGTCATCTCCGAGGACGACGCGGCGCGGGTTGCCGGCCTGACCACGGAACGCGTGCTCGGCGGGGGTGTGCCCGTGGGAACCATCCGCGCGTCCGAGCTTGTGACTCAGGGTTGACCCCCGCGGAGGACCCAACGCGAAATCAGAGCTGACCGCGGAGGACCAAACGCGAAAACGAGGCCCGAGCGAACGCGACGGTCGCCGGCTCAGGCGTACAACGCGACGATGGCCTCGCGGAACGCGGCGGTGTGCCGCTCCACGTCCGCCGCGGTCGTCGTCGGCGCCATGAGCGCCATGTTGTGGAACGGCGTGATCAGGATGCCCCGGTTCAGGGCATGCAGGTGCAGGAACTGCTGCAGCTCGAAGTCATCCGCCGCCGCGGCTTCGGCTCCGTCGCGGGGTGGGGTCGCCCGGAAGCTGTACTCCGATCGCGCGCCGAGCTGGGTGACCTGCCACGGCACGGCGAACTCGTCGAGCGCCGACTGCACCCCGACGGTCCACTCGGTGGCGCGGTCGATCATCCCGGCGAAGCTGTCGGCCGTGAGCACCTCGCCGAGAGTCGCCCGGATTCCGGCGAGGGATAGCGCGTTTCCGGCGAGGGTTCCGCCGACTCCCCCGACGTCGATGTCCTCGAGGTGCAGCGATGCGCGCACGAGGGCCGCGAAACTCGCCGTCATCCCGTAGGCCGCGGCCGGTATTCCCCCGCCGATGCTCTTCCCGACGACGACCGCGTCGGGGTCGAGCCCGTCGCGGGCAATCATTCCGCCGGGGCCAGCGCACAGGGTGTGCGTCTCGTCGATGATCAGGATCACGCCGTACCGGGTGCAGAGCGAGCGGATCGCCTCGTGATAACCCGGTTCGGGCAGCACGATTCCGATGTTCGTGAGCGCCGGTTCGATGAGCATCGCCGCGATCTCGCCGGACGCGAATGCCCGCTCGAGGGCCGGAACGTCGTTGAACGGCACGACCGCGGTCGTGAGCGCCGGCGGAACGGGCGCCCCGATCGTGCCGCGCCTCTCGACCACAGCGCCGGTCTCGTCGAGGGTCGCGTACGCCTCGTCGACGGTGCCGTGGTAGCAGAAGTCGTGCACGACGATCTTGGGTCGGCCGGTCACCTGCCTCGCGTAGCGGATGAGGCTGCGGTTCGCGTCCGTGGCCGAGAGGCTGAATTGCCAGCTCGGCACCCCGAATCGCTCGGCGAGCAGTTCGGCTGCGGCCGCGGCATCCGCGGTGGGAAGCATGAAGGTCGAGCCGCGAGACAGCTGGGCCGAAATCGCGGCGACGGAGGCCGGTGGCGCGTGCCCGCACATCGCCCCCGTATCGCCGAGGCACAGATCGACGTGGTCAATGCCGTCGACGTCCCGAAAGTGCGAACCGGCCGCGCTCTCCACATAGACGGGCCACGGGCCTGGCCACTTTGCCATCCACAGCATCGGAACGCCGTCCGGCAGGTGCGGCGTCGCCGCCGTGAAGAGTTCGCGTGAGCGCGGCCGCGCCGCAGTGAACGTCTCCGTTTCGATTCGCCAGACCTCGTCGAGTCTCTCCCTGTCGGGGTAGGCCATCAGCCGACCCGCGTCAGCCGCTTGCGCCGCGATGCGGCGGTGACCTGCTGGCCGATGACGAGAACAATCGCGAGCAGGAAGACCGCCGATGCGATGACATTCGCCTCCGCGGGGATGCCGCGAGCCGCGGAGATGTAGACGAACTTGGGGAACGTGGTGGCCGAACCGGAGTTGAAACTCGTGATGATGAAGTCGTCGAAGCTCAACGCGAAGGAGAGAAGGGCCGCGGCAATGATGCCGGGGAGCAGAAGCGGGAAGGTGATCCGCCAGAACACCTGGGCAGGCGAGCCATACAGGTCCCTCCCGGCCTCTTCGAGGGCGGGATCGAGGCTCGAAACCCGCGCCTTGACGGTCACCACCACGAAGCTGATGCAGAACATGATGTGGGCGACGATGATCGTGCCGATCCCCTTCTGCACTCCGGCTCCGAGGAACTCGGAGGCGAGACCGGCGCCGAGCACAACCTCCGGGGTGGCCATCGGGAGGAAGAGCAGCAGGCTGATCGCGGACCGGAACCGGAACCGGTAGCGCACTAGCGCTATCGCGATGGCGGTCCCGAGCGCCGTCGCCACGACGGTCGCGACGACACCGATCAGGATGCTGTTACCGAACGCCGCACAGACGTCTTGCGCGTTGCAGACATTCGTCCAGTTGTCGAGGGTGAACCCGCGCCACGAGATGTTGGACTTCAGCGAGTTGTTGAACGAAAACACGAACGTGTACGCGATCGGGATGAGAAGGAAGATCAGGGCGAGCGCGGTGTAGACGGGGAGCAACCAGCTCCCCAGACTGAACTGTGCGCGGCGGGCGCGGGGCGGATGCGGAGCGTCGGCCGCGCTCGCGATGACGAGCCCCTCCTGCACGGTCACAGCAGGTCCTCCGTTCCGCTGCGACGAACGTACGCGGTGACTATCGCGAGGATGACCACCATGAGGATGATGGACAGCGACGCGGCCGCCGGGTAGTTGAGCAGGATGAGGAAGTTGCTCTCGATGACGTTTCCCATCATCGCTGTGCCCGTCCCGCCGAGGAATTCGCGACTGGCGTTGACATAGTCGCCGGCGGCGGGGATGAAGGTGAGCAGCACGCCTGAGACGATCCCCGGCATCGACAGCGGGATCGTTACCTTGCGAAAGACGGTGGACGGCCGGGCGTACAGGTCGCTTCCGGCCTCGAGGTACTGGGTATCGAGTCGCTCAAGCGCCGCGTACAGCGGGAGAGTCATGAACGGGATGAAGTTGTAGGTGAGTCCGAAGACGACGGCGACGGGCGTGCCGGTGATGTGGGCATCCGGGGCAAGCAGCGAAAGCGCTTTGAGCCCGGTGACGAACCCGGACTCGTCCGAAAGCAGCGACTTCCATGCGAGTGTTCGCAACAGGAAGCTGATGAAGAACGGCGCAATCACGAGCACCAGCATGAGGTTCTGCAGCAGCGGCCAGGGGCGCGCCGTCACTCCGATGAAGTAGGCGAGCGGATAGCTGAACAGCAGGGCGAAGACCGTTGCGAGCACCGCGTAGAAAAACGAGCGGACGATCTGGTCGCCGTACTGCGTTATTGAAACGACGTAGTTGTTCCAATTGAAGGCCGTCTGGTACGAGCCGACGTCGCCGAACGCGGACGGCGCCTGAAGGGACGTGATGACGAGAGAGACGAGCGGAACCAGGAAGAACAGCACCAGATAGAGGATGCCCGGCAGGAGCAGCAGGAGCGCGACACGGCTCTTGCGGCGCGGCACCTGCTCCCGCGCCGTACCGGTCGCGAATGCGGAGAACGCCATCCCCTAGGCTTCCTCTAGTTCCGACATGAGGGCACGCTTCTTCTGCACCGCGATCGTGGCTGTATCGTCGTCTGCGGTGAATCGCGGCGCGGCGCTCGCCTCGTCCTCCAGCCCGAATCCGTGTTCGACCTTCCATGACACCCAGGTCTCGGCGCCCTCCGGGGCCATCGGACCGGCTCCCATATTCTGGGCGAAGACGATGATGGAGCCGAGTCCCGGCACGGCCACGATGTATTGACTGCTCACCCCGCTGAACGACACGTCGATGACACGGCCTGGCCCGAGCACATTGGTTTCCGCTGTCTTCTCCGGGGCGGTCAGGTGCAGACTCAGTTTCTCCGGTCGAACACCGATCGTGACCTGCCCGGAGTGACGCTTGGCACGCGCCCTCGGCACGACGATCTTGCTTCCCGCGATGTTCACCGAGATGCTGTCGGCCGTCGTATCGGCGACCGGGCCGGTGAAGAGGTTGGACTGGCCGAGGAAGTTCGCGACGAACGCCGTTCGCGGAAGCTCGTAGAGAACCTCGGGGGCGCCGAGTTGCTCAATTTGCCCCTTGTTCATGACCGCGACGGTGTCGGCCATCGTCATGGCCTCCTCCTGGTCGTGGGTGACATGAAGGAAGGTGAGTCCGACCTCCTCCTGGATGGACTTCAGTTCCAGTTGCATCTGGCGCCGCAGCTTGAGATCGAGTGCACCGAGCGGCTCGTCGAGAAGCAGAAGCGCCGGCCGGTTCACGATCGCGCGCGCGAGCGCGACCCGCTGCTGTTGCCCGCCGGAGAGCTGGGACGGCCGCCGGGTCGCGAGGTGGTCGAGTTCGACGAGGCTGAGCGCCTCGTGGGCCTTCGCTGTGGCATCCGCGATCCTGCGCCGGCGGAGGCCGAACGCCACGTTTTCAATGATCGACATGTGCGGGAACAGCGCGTAGCTCTGGAAGACCGTGTTGACCGGCCTCTGGAATGGCTTGGTGTCGGTCACGTCCTTCCCGCCGATCAGGATCCGGCCGGCGGTCGCCTCCTCCAGCCCGGCGACGAGGCGGAGAGTCGTGGTCTTGCCGCACCCGGAGGGTCCAAGCAGCGCGAAGAACGAACCGGCCGGAATGGTGAGGCTCAGGTCCTCGATCGCCGTAAAACCGGGGAACCGCTTGTGCACCCCGACGAGCTCGAGGTCCGCGCCCGCCTCGGCGAATGCTGCGGTCGCCACTACGAGCCCAGCAGAACGGCCTGGAAGGCGGCGTTGTACTTGCTCTCCTCCGCGCTCGAGAGAGTGCGGAAGACTCGCGCCTTGGAGAGCGTCTCCTCGTTCGGGAAGATGAGCTGATTTTCGGCGAGTGCCGGGTCGATGTTTTGCATCGCCTCCTTCGCTCCGACAACGGGGGTGATGTAGTTCACCCAGGCGGCGACCTCTGCGGCCACCTCCGGCTGGTAGTAGTAGTTGATCAACTCCTCGGCCGCAGACTTCTTCTGCGACCCGATCGGAATGAGGAAGTTGTCGTTCCACAGCGTGCCGCCCGCTGTGGGGATGGCGAACTCCCATTTGTCGCCGGCCTCGGCGTTGATCACCGTGATGTCGCCGGACCAGCAGATCGCCGCCAGCGTGTCTTCGCTCTTGAGGTCCTCGAGGTAGGCGTTTCCCTTGATGTTGCGGATCTGACCGTCGTTCACCTGCTTCTTGAACTCGTCGATCGCGGCGTTGAATTGGCTATCGCCCCACTTCGTGCTGATGTCGACACCCTGCTGAAGCATGATCAGGCCGATGGTGTCGCGCATCTCGGACAGCACTCCAACGCGCCCCTTCAACGACTTGTCCCAGAGGTCGTTGACCGACTTCAGCCCGCCGGGAACCTTTTCTTTGTTCCAGCAGATCCCCGCGAAACCGCCCTGCCAGGGCAGCGACTTTTTGCGACCGGGATCGAAGTCGACATTCTTCAGGTCAGGGGTGAGGTTCTTGGCGTTCGGGATCTTGCTGAGGTCGAACTGCTGCACGTAGCCGAGGTTGATCATGCGGCTCACCATCCAGTCGGTGAGGCAGACGACATCGGCGCCGATGTCCTGGCCGAGCGCGAGTTGGTCCTTCACCTTGCCGTAGTAGGTGTTGTTGTCGTCCACGGCCACGTCGTATTTGACCGTGATCCCGGTCTGCTTTTGGAAGGCATCCAGGGTCGGGTGGCGCTTGCCGCTGTCATCCTCGTCGAGGTACGCCGCCCAGTTGTCCCAGCGGAGGGTCTTGTCCGTTGCCGACTTGTCGGGGGCTGCCGTCGGTTTGCCGGCCGGCCCACCGGGCGAGCAAGCGGCGAGCGTGAGAGCCGCGGCTCCGATTCCCACGCCTTGCAGCACCGATCGCCGAGAGAACTGCGCGGCCCGCGCGTTCTGAATCAGGCGCTGAATCATCGGATCGGTAGGAATTGGTCTGGCCATGGCGGGCGACTCCTTCACGACGTGAGCATGTGTGCGAACACAACGCGAACCGCGTTGCTAGATACTCGCACGACGAGGGCCCATTTCGCATCAACTATGGGGCAAATCGATCATTGTGCAACACAATCTTCACTAAATCAGCATGATCTGGGCGCTTTTGGTGCGGAATCGTGCGTCACCCGACGCTACGCTTGACCTGCGCCGACAGTGTGGTTGAGCGCAGGACCCACAAGACAGGAGCACCATGAAAATCGCCGTGCCCGCCGAGATAAAGAACAACGAATTCAGGGTTGCGATAACCCCGGCCGGGGTGCACGATCTGGTTGCTCACGGCCACGAGGTGCTCATTCAGAGCGGTGCCGGACTTGGCTCCTCGATCTCGGACGAGCGGTATGCCGCGGCGGGGGCCGCGATCGCGCCGGATGCCGACTCGACCTGGGACTCGGCCGACCTGCTGCTGAAGGTCAAGGAGCCGGTTGCCAGCGAGTACCGGCATTTCCGGTCGGACCTCGTGCTCTTCACTTACCTTCACCTCGCGGCGGAACGCGAGCTGACCGAGGAACTTCTCGAACAGCGGGTGACCGGCATCGCGTACGAGACCGTGCAGTTGCCGACCCGCGCCCTTCCGCTGCTGGCTCCGATGAGCGAGGTCGCCGGGCGGCTCGCGCCGCTGGTCGGCGCCAACGCCATGTTGAAGCCGAACGGTGGACCAGGACTCCTCGTTCCCGGTGTCCCCGGCACGCACCCGGCGAAGATCGTCGTGCTCGGCGGCGGTGTCGCCGGCACGAACGCGCTCTCGGTGGCGGTCGGCCTCGGGGCCGAGGTGACCGTGCTCGATACCAACCTGCAACGGCTTCGCGAGCTGGATGCGCTGTATGCCGGTCGGGTGAAGACCATCGCCTCCAATTCCTTCGAAATCGATAAGGCCTGTGTCGAAGCGGACTTGGTGATCGGGTCGGTTCTGGTGCCGGGCGCCAAGGCTCCCAAGCTCGTCAGCAACGAGCTGGTCTCGCGGATGAAACCGGGGAGCGTGCTCGTGGACATCGCCGTGGATCAGGGCGGATGCTTCGCGGACTCGCACCCGACCACTCACGCCGATCCGACCTTCACCGTGCACGGATCGCTTTTCTATTGCGTCGCCAATATGCCGGGCGCGGTACCGAACACATCGACCTATGCCCTGACCAACGCGACCCTCCCGTTCGTGCGGGAGATTGCCGACGGCGGTTGGCGTAAGGCCCTCCTCGCCGATCCCTCTCTTGCCCTCGGGCTGAACACCTATGACGGCCAGGTGGTGAGCGAACCAGTCGCCGCCGCGCACGGGTTCGAGTTCCGCGCGCTCGACAGCGTTCTGGCCTAACCCACTCGCCACGGGGACGCCCCCTCAGCGGTCGGGGCGCCTCGGCCGGCGGCGCCGCGGACAGGAGCGCCTAAGCAGGGAGCGTCGCGGCTGGGAGCGTCGCGGCTGGAGGCGCCGCTGTGGGTCCCATCATCGTGGGCCCCATCGTCGGCGCAAGCACCCGTCCGATGGTGCCCTCGGGATCGAGCGACCAACACTGTCCGGAGTTGTGAGCGAGCGGCGGCGGCAGAGCCCTACCCCCGCTGATCGCCCGAAAGTCGGCGAGGCTGCAGCGGTCGAAGACCATGAGCGCACTCGAGCGAAGCGACCCGAGCAGTGACCAATTTGCCTGCCACGACTCGGGGTCTCCCACAATCGTGGTCGGTGCCGCCCCGTCCGAGACCAGGCGCGGGTCGGCACTCACCCGGCTCATCAGTCCCGCATGCCGACCTGCTACGCGCACAGTGTTGCCGGCCGCTCCCGCACCCCAGTTTCTGGTGGCGTCGTCGGGCCGGGTCGTCACGACCACGAGAGTCGGATACCGCTGCCGATCGGGCGCCGCCACGGGTGCTGTGCTCGAATCCGGCGACGCTGTCGGCTCGAGCGCCGAACGGACCGCGGCCGTCCCGGGAACGGCGACCTGAATTCGGGAGCCGCGCCACTCTCCGGAACCGGGTGGCGCGGTCGCCGAGTAGCCGGACGGTGAACCTCCGGCCATGAGGCGATCCTGGCGGGTCGGCATCCGAAGCACGATCCTCGACTCAAACAGTCCGGCCAGCGTCTGCAGGTGCGGCGTAACCCTTCGGACGGCGACGGCGAGCGCGAGCCCGCTAGAGGCGCCCTCGCGGGCGAGTTCGGCAAGCCGATCGACGAACTCGGCGCGGTATTCCTCGGGGAAGCGGCCCACGAGTGCGTCGAGGTCGTCGATCGCGATGACTCGCGGGCCGGGAGCCGCGGCACGAACCAGCCGGAGTGCCCTCTCGACCGCATCCCAGCTTCCATCGACGGTAGTCGGCATCCGCGCGACGTTCGAGGCGCCGGCGATCGTGGCAAGCACCGTGCTCTTGCCGGACTGCTGGCCGCCGATGACGAGCAGATTGCCATCCGCCTCGGGGCGGTAGCGGGCGACGGCGCGGGTCTGTCGCTCGGGAAGATCGAGAAGTCCAAACGGGATGCCGGCGTTCTGGTCGTCCGCATCGGGGTGGTCAACGCCCGTGGCACCGGGATTCCGGGCGTCCGCATCGAGGGACCCGACGTACACGAGAGACGGGAGCTCGTCGCACCACGGCCGGCGGATCCGGTCCGCTCCGACAGTTCGGATGTCCCGAACTCGCGCGATGTCGTCCGCCGCGGCAAGGGCGACGCGCACGCCGATCGGCTCCCCTCCCCCGATGCTGACGAAGGCGTGGCCGGGCCCGTCCGCCGACAGTTCCGCGGCGTGCGTTGTGCCGAGGACGGCGATGCTGTCCGCTCGGTTATTGACCCGGAGCGAGACGCGCAGCGCGGCGTTGGCCAGAACGGAGTCCCGAATCGCACCGGCCGGTCGTTGGGTGCAGAGGATCAAGTGAAGGCCGAGCGATCGGCCGCGCGCGGCGAGATCGGCGAACAGTTCGTGGAGCTCCGGGAAGTCTGAGGCCATCGCGGCGAACTCGTCGACGACAATGACCAGGCGGGGAAGGGTGACCCGGTGGTCGTCGACGTGTCTTGCTCCCGCATCCGCGATGATCCGCTCCCGGTAGCGAAGTTCGGCCCGCAGACTGACTAGCGCCCGGTTGGCCGCTCGATCGTCGAGATCGGTGACAACGCCGACCACGTGAGGCAGCTCCTGAATGGGTCCGAACGCCGATCCGCCCTTGAAATCGACGAGGAGAAAATTCACCGCCGCCGGTTCGTGCGCGGCGGCAATCGCCAGAATCCAGCTGACCAGCAGCTCGCTCTTTCCGCTTCCGGTCATTCCGCCGACGACGGCGTGCGGGCCATGGGCGACGAGGTCGATTCGAACCGGTCCGGTGTCCGACCAGCCGAACGTGCACGCAAGAGATCCGGGGGCGCCCGCCTCAACCGGAAGTGCGCTGAAGGCGCGTGGCAGGCCAGCGCCGTCGGATGGCGGCGAGATCCCGCGGGAAACTGCCGCCCTTGAGAGCAGGTCGGCGTGGGCTGCCGCCTCCTCGACGGAAATGAGCTCCACGGCAAGCGGGACCGGCACAGCTGATGCGGCGCCGTGATCGACCGTCGCCCGGCCGCCGGTCACCCTCAGGATCACCCTGCACCCGCCGGGAACTGACTCGGGATCGTCGGTCACCGCGACGAGAACACTGTGGCTCCCGGCTCGCCACCGAACGGTCTGCACCGCGGACTCGTTGGCGATCGGCACCAGCCGGTGCGGCAGCTCGCCGAGCCAGCGGAGGCCTTCCCCGCCGGTCGATTCGATCCGCCATTCGGCTGGCGACAGGAGGTTGGCCAGCTGCAGGAGGATCCCGCGGGCCGCCGAGGAGCCGACACCGAGCGGGCCGCAGATTCCGATTCCGAGGCGAGCGTCGGAGACGGCCGGTACGGCCGGAATAATGGCCGCGTGCAATCGCAGACGCTCGAGATCAGCGCTAACGGCATCAACAGTCGGCCGCCTCGCGGCGGGGAGCCCCTCAATACGGAGCGAGCTTGACCCGGCGCCGAGACCGAGTCTTACCGGAACGGCCACCCCCACGCCGGTGAGCCACCGCTCCGGGTCCCTCACCGGCCGGTCACCGAGCTGCCGAGCTCCCGGGTTCGCGACGGACAGCAATTTTCGCTCCGTCGCATGACGCTCGTCGATGGCCTCGCGAGTCAGTTCGATCTCGCGCCTGAATCTCGAGGCCTCCAGACGCCGCGCTCTGCGGCGGTTGATGTGCGCGTCGACGAGGCTCGCCACGGCCACCACTGGTCCGAGAAACGCAAAGGCGAGGGCCATGGCCGACTGGGTGATTGCCCAGATCACCACGGAACCGGCCACCGGGGCCAGGCTCGCGATGACGGGAAAGGGATGGCGCTGGGGCGGCGCCGGGGCCAACGGAGCGGCGAGCGGCAAAAGACCCGATCCGGGCGGCGGGAGGTCGAGGGCGGAATTGATCACCGGACAAGCTGAGCAGGCGAGTTACCGCGCCGGGGAAGGAACCGTCGGCTCGTGGACTACCGCCGAGGGTGCCGACTGCTGAAGGAGTGGACTCAGCTGACGATGAAGAACTGTTCGCCCATCTCGACCCGGGTTCCTCGTGCGACGCGGAATCTTCTCTCCGGCTCACAGCGCATCGGCCTCGACTCGGGTTCGCGCACGATCGTCCCGTTGCCGGAGAACCGGTCCTTCACCCAGAACGACCCGGCTTCCTGTCCGAATTCGAGGTGCACCTTGGAAACGGAGCGACTGGGATCCAGCACCCTGACCAGCTGATCGAAATATTCGCCGGGTTCCGGTTGCGGGTTTCGCCCGATTAGTCCGGTGCCGTAGACGGTGAAGCTCTCGCCGGTACTGAACTGCAGCACGAAGCGCTCACCACGGTGTTGGCCGGAGCGCACAATGCGGGTAGCCTCGAGATCCTCGGCGTCATCGAATGCGCCAGGGGCCGGATTGTTCGACGTCGGTTTCGACGCAGCCGGTTTCGACGCGGCCGGATTCGACGCGGCCGGATTCGACGCGGCCGGTTTCGAAAAGATCGAGGCGGATGCCGTCGGAGCCACAGAAGCGCCAGCACCGGGGGTGTCGGAGAGGTCCCGCTCGCTCGGGCGCGACACCGCGTCCGGCGCCGGTGGGACGTTCGGCTCTGGCTCGTAGAAAACCGGTCGGACCGGGTTCACCAGCGGCGGCACCGAGAGGGAATCGACATTGATCACCACGGTGTCTCGTGAACGACCAAAGTCTTCGCTTGCCGCGCGGGAGACGTGGCCGCATTCGCCACAAAAAATGTCATTGATCGCCATCGGCGATCCGCACTGGGAACAGACCTGCGGCGTTGACCCGCTGTTGGGCGCGGAGGATGCCCCGCTGTTGCGTGCCGGTTCGGCGAGCGGCGCCGACGGTTCGGCGGAAACCCGATTGCGGAACCCGCGTCGGACTGGAGCGTCGGACGAGCCGGTCCGCGCGCCGGCTGAGTCAACGGGCGACGGTTCAACGGCCGACGGGTCAACGGTCGACGGGTCAACGGTCGACGGTTCAGCCCCGGATGCCTGAGCGGACGCCGGAACCGCGCCGGATGGGACGGCGGCCGCCGGGTCACCGCCGGAAGAGTGAGCGCCAGCCGGCCGGGCGGTAGACGGTCGAGCAGGGGCCGGGCGAGCAGTGGCGGGCCGAGGAGTGACCGAGCGATCAGCGGCCGAGCGGGGCGGCGCGGCCGAGGATGGAGTCGCTGACGAAGCCGCCGACGCGGGAGTGACGGCCCTCCCGCACTCGCCGCAGAAGAGCGCGCCAATAGGCAGTTCCGTGCTGCAATACGGGCATCTCATGGTCACACTCCCCTCGTTGAGCCGTTAACGCCGTCGCGTGAACAGACTCTTGACACTATAACCACGGAGAGATCGCAATGAGATGGCAGCCCTGAGCTTCTCTCGCCGGGAGCGTCCGGCGCCGAGCGACACCCGCAGGTCGTGAACCGCGCGCCACACCTGATCGGCTTCGTCGCTGTGCGGCTCGGTCGGTGCGAACGCAGCACGGTCGGCAACCGCGGCGAGGACGAGCGGCCGGCTGCCGCCAACGGTCGCCGCGACCTCCGTGCGAGTTGGATGCGGCGGCGGGATGAACCCGTGATCCAACACGGCGTCTTCGAATTCACGCCAACCACCGCTGATGCGCTGAGCCGCGCTCGAGGCATACTTGCGTCGTCTGCGCCGCTGAAGCTTTGCGACCACGATTGCAAGGAATGGGGCCAGCACTATGGCGACGCCGAGTGCCACGAATCCGGCGACGCGGAGAGCAGCGAGGATGATCGCAACGACCGGGTCGGGTGCGTGGGAGGTGTCCTTGGTCGTGCCGGGAGGAAGCTGCGAGGCAGGAGTCTGAGGCTGCTGTTGCGGTGGTTGCACCGGGGACTGTGGGCGGGTGACGGTGATCGGTTTCTGCGGCTGCGCCTGCGGGATCGGTCGAATCGCCGGCGTCGGATCGATGGTCACCCATCCGTATTGACTCGTGTCGACCTCGATCCACGCGGAAATGTCTGAGCCACGCACTTCGGTGGTGCCGCCCGAATGGACCGAGCCGGGGGCGAAGCCAAACACGACGCGGGACGGGAACCCGAGCTGCCGTGCCATGATCGCGGCGGTCACGGCGAATTGCTCCTGGTCTCCGATCATCCGCTGATCGGTGAGCAGCTGGGTGATCCGGTCCGCGGAATGGCCGGATCGACTCAACGGCTCGTCGGGCGAAACCCCGTGACTGACGTACCCCGTTGTCTTGATCGCCGCGATCATCGCCTGGAGCTTTGCCCCAGGCGTCGTGGCCGATTTCACCCAATCGTTCAGCGTTGAGGAGAGGCCGTCCGGCACAACGGGCATCGGCGGCACGGGCGCCAAGCCAGGGCGAAGCGCATCGAGTTGGCCTTGTCCCGGCTGCCGCGGCACGACGGCGCTGAGGGTGTACGAGTCGCCGGCCGCGACAGGGCGAACCACGGCGGCGGTGCCGCTCTCGTTGTTGTAGAAGAACGAGTCCCGCAGGGCCGCCGCATCGGCACCGCCGAAGCTCACGGCGGTGAGCTTTCCGATGGTCGGAAGCCACACTCCGGCGTAGTGGTCAACGGTGATCTTCACGGTGACGGGGCTGCCACGAACGGCGGATTGGTCGTAGGTGTATGGCACCCGGGTGAACGAGCCGGATTCGCTCGTCACGAGGGAATCGCCGACCGAGAACACAATCCCGTCGTACGTGTCGAGGGTCGCGATCCGGATGCGGCCGCCGGAAGGCAGCCCGGTTACTGAGAGCATCGCGCTGTCGGCCTGCGTGGGCTCCTCGTACCGACGGAAGCCGCTTAGTGGGCTCGGGTACTGGCGTGGATCGAAGGGCTGTACCACTGCCTGACGCAACACGTGTCGCTGTGCGGTCGGCGGAAGTGCGAGGGTGGCCGCCACGGCGCTGCCGCCGACAAGCACGACGATGAGAATGGCGCCCACAATGGTGCGGAAGCCCGCGGAGCTGGGACGGCTCGCCGCCCCGGCCGGGTCGAGGACCACCCCGGACAGGAGCCGGATGGATGCCCGCCGACGGTACCAGCGTCTCCAGACCAGCCAGCCAAGCGCCGACGCGAGCAAGCCGAGGGACAGCTCGAGCGGAAAGGTCGCCGTGTCCGGGCCAAACCCGATTGCGGCGACGAACAGGGTGATCGGTGCGATAACGCCGAGCTCGCCGACGCGAGCGCGAAGCCCGACCGACAGTCCGATCACCGTCGTGGCAAGCACGAGCAAGAATGCCGGCACAAGCAACGACTGGTAGGAGCCGACCGGAAGGGTAACGGTGAGCAACTCCTTCCACGCGAGGGCGGTGGCTTTCAAGAGTTCAATCTCCCCCGCAAGCGTCGGGAACACCACGTTCGTGGCTTCAGCGGGCACCGCGAGCGGCACACCGAGAACGAGATAGAGCCCGATGGTTGCGAGACACACGGTCAGTGACGACCAGCGAAAGAGTGCGCCGATCGTCGCCACGAGCGACCCCGTGATGATGCTCACCCCGACGAGCACGATGAGCTGCACGCTCTGGTAGATGGGCCACAGCGCCGCGGCAGCGACCGAGGTCGTGAGCCAGAGGAAAGCCGTCGTCAACGCGAACAGCCCGAGCGGGAGCCGCCTCGGCACGCCGCCGACGACGCCCGGCCGGCGAACGGCCGGCCGCACGACCTTGCGCTCACGGGAAACGCTGTTCGCTCCGAGGTCGGCGCTCATGCCGCCGCCGCGCGGGCGAGGGACTTTTGCAAGTCCTCGAGAAAGCCGATAGTGAGTACGCTGAGCCCGGCCAGCCGGCGAAGGCCCGGGATGGTTTCCGGGTCGCACACGACGGCGACCACCTCGACACCGGGAGGAAACTTGGCCGAGGCCGCCCGAAGCTCGGTCGCCGTCACGAGGGATCCGCAGACCAGGAAGGCAACCGAGATGCCGGCAACCTCGTCGGCCGCAACCCGCGCGACATCCGCGATCCCAAGGGCCGATTCGGCCAGCTGAACGACGGCGAGGTCGTCGAGCAGGCGAGCGCGGGTGAGCGTGTCGAGGTGCTTGACCGCGAGAACCTTTCGTTTCGCGAACTCGGGGGTCTTCTCGCTGACGACAACCGAGACGTTCCGCGCGTCCCGGATGGCTCGCGCCCCGAGAGACCCGGTTACGCTGACCGCCATCTCGAACTCTTCGTCGGTGGCGTAGTTGGAGCCGGCAAGGCTGAGGGCGATCACGAGATGACTTCGGCGGGTCTCCTCGAACTGGCGCACCATGTGGGTGCCCGTCTTTGCAGTGCTCTTCCAGTGGATGTAGCGCCGCTCGTCTCCGCGCACATACTCGCGCAGCGCGTGAAAGGAGACGTCGCTGTTAGACAGGTCACGGGTCGGGTTGCCCTCGAGGTCGCGAATGAATCCCGTACTCGTCGAGGGGATGGCGATCGTGCGGGGGTGCACGAACAGCTCCTTCGAGTCGGTCCAGACCAGCTCGCGGCGGACGAGGCCGACGAGGTCGGCTTTCACCGTTCGCGCCGGCCCGATCGACAGGATGCCACGGTGTGTGGTCGGCACGGGAAACTCGTGCCGGAACCCGGCGCCGCGCGCGAGCCCGGGCATCACGATCTCCGCGAGACCGCGGCCGACCGGCACCTCGACCGTCACCCCGACGAGTCGCCGTCGAGTGGGGTTCGTGACCACGATCGCGCCGTGAGCCGGTTCACCGACGACGACCCTGGAGTGCGGAACGCTCAGTTCGATGGCGAATGGGTTTCGCCCGATGAGGGAGACGCCGGCGACGACGATGAGTGCCGAACCGGCGTAGGCGACAGCGACAAGCTCGACCCAGCCGAGCCGGTAGCCGAGAGCGAAGGCCAGGGGAACGGCAATGAGCATGACCCAGCCGAGAGGGGTCACCACCGTTGATATCCGCCGCAGAACAGCGGCGACGAGCCGGCCGAGTGCGCGGACGACGCGCACAAGGGTGATGGTCACCTCCGCGAACGCCCCGGTCCGATCTCCGACAATCCGAGTTCGGACGTTGGTGAGGCCGACGCTCGGCGTCGAATTGGCGGTCTCGGAGAGCGACGTCGGTGCGGCCGCGCTCGTCCGGGCGGCGCTGCTCCCGGCGGGGGCCCTCACACCGCCTGCCGGTCGTTCGGCGGAGGCGTCTGGATGAGGAGCTGGCTGATGATGCTTGAGGAGGTCACACCGTCGAACTCGGCCTCGGGATCAAGCACGAGCCGGTGCGCCAGCACCGGCTCAGCAAGCGCCTTGATGTCGTCGGGGATGACATAGTGGCGAGCGTTTGCCGCGGCGAGCGTCTTCGCGGTGCGGACCAGAGCGAGGGCGCCGCGAACGCTCGCGCCGAGCCGCACCTCCGGAGCCGACCTGGTCGCCTCGACGAGGCGGGACACGTAGTCGTTGATGCTTGCATCGACGTGCACCGTTCGCGCCAGGGCCGCCATCTCGATGATCACCCGGTCCGTCGCGATGGCCGGAAGAATCGTGTCGTGGGCCCTGATTCCGGCGCCTTCGAGGATGCGCACCGTTGAGGCGTGGTCGGGGTAGCCAATGGATGTCTTGATCAGGAATCGGTCCAGTTGCGCCTCCGGGAGGCGATAGGTGCCGGCCTGTTCGATCGGGTTCTGGGTCGCGATCACCATGAAGGGGCTTCCCACCGGATGGGAGATGCCGTCCACCGTGACCCGGGACTCCTCCATCACCTCGAGGAGCGCCGCCTGGGTCTTCGGGCTGGCACGGTTGATCTCGTCCGCAAGAACGATGTTCGCGAATACCGGCCCGCGGTGGAATTCGAAACTGCCGATGCCCTGGTCGTAGATGCTCACGCCGGTGATGTCCCCGGGCAGCAGATCCGGGGTGAACTGGATGCGGGTCGTTGAGCCCTGCACGCTCTGCGCCATCGCCCGAGCGAGCGAAGTCTTTCCGGTTCCGGGAAAGTCTTCGAGCAGCAGGTGGCCATCGCTCAGAAGGGCCGTGAATGACAGCTTGATGACAAACGTCTTTCCGAGGAGCACCTGGTCGACATTCGCGACGAGGCGATTGAATACCTCGGAGAACCAGGTTGCCTGCTCCGGTGTCATTGTCATTCAGGTGCCTCTCGTGTCGGACTCGTCGGCCGTGGGTTGGTGGACAGTACTAGCAGCGTCATTGCACGTTGCCGGCGGCGTCATACCGGATGTCGTACGAGTGCCCGCCATTGGCGAAGACTCTGATGGTGAGGGTGGGACTGGCCGTCCCGACCGGAACCTGACAGCTTCCACCCTGCGTCGTGTCCGCCTTCAGGAAGACCTGGTTGGGCGCGGCGCAATCGTATTCGATTTCTTGGTACGTTCCGGATGGCCAGGTCGGCCACGTGAACGTGCCGGCCGAAACGAGACCGTCGGTTGTCGGGGAGTAGCTAACCGAACCAACTCTCGGGTCGACCGGGGTGCCGACTTCGAATGAGGCTGACCACTGGGACTGGCACACCGGGCCACCGTTACCGACCGTGCGGCACGCTCGAACCTGCACGGAGACGTCCTGCCCGTACTGCTGCCCCTCGGCGGTGAGCAGACCGCCGAAAGCGATCGGACCGTATTGGGTCGACGGCACGGACGCGCCAGACAACCGATAGTAGAACGTGTACTCACTGCCGAGACTCGTGCCGCCGATGGAGGCTCCGGTGAGCTGGAAGTCGAAGGTTTGCCCGTTTTGCGTCGGGCCGGTCGTCGTGACCGCGGTGACGACGCCGGGGCTGGTTCTGGCCACCACCGCCGAACTCGGAGTGCAGCCGATGCTGTTGCGGGCGAAGACCAGCACCGAATAGCTCGAATCGCTCGCGAGGCCGGAGAATGCCGCCGAGGTTGCGGTGCCCACGGATTGAGCCGTCGCCCCCGGCGGTTCGGGAGTGTCGCAGGTCGGCTGGGCGCCCGTGTAGGCGACAGCGGTGTACCCGGAGATGTCCCGACCGTTGCCCGTGAATGCCCCAGCCCACGAGGTCGCGATGGTGCTGTCCGTGGCGGTGGCCGTCGGCGTCCCCACGGCAAGCGGCTTCCCCGCCGGTGTTGCGCTGGTCTCGGAGGAGTTCCAGGAGGCGAGGGTGGCGAGGGCCGAATTCCGCGCGCTGACCGTGACCGGAATGGCCTGCCCGTTGGTGAGTCCGAGCACGGACGTGCTGCACGTGCCGTCGACGCACTTCGAGGGATCGACGTCGACACTGGTCGACCCGGCGGTCACCCGGTACTCGGTGACGGCGCTTCCGCCGGAGGGCACGGACACTGCCTGCCAGAAGATCTTCAGGCCGCCGTCGAGGGGTGTCGCACCCAGCCCGGCCGGTGCCGGCGGGATGATGTCGGACCACACGGTGGGACCGAGTCTCGTCGGGTCGGACTGACCGATGCTGTTCTTCGCCACCACCCTCAGATGCACCCCGTTGTCCGGCCCATTCCCGGCCGTGGCGAGGTCGCATACCGTCGCCCCGCAGGATGTGGTCGACAGCGGGTCGCCGGCGGCCGAGGTCATGACAACGTCGTAACCGGTGATCGGCGAGTTATTCGACGAACCAGGGCTCCAGCGGAGGGTCAGCGTCCGGTCTCCGAACGAACTGACCGACAGCGCGGTGACCGGATCCGGTCGGTCCTGCACCGACACGGTCACCGAGCCCCACACGTACCGGTCGGGGTCACCGGTAGCGTCGGCGACCTCGTACTGAAGGCTGGTATCTGTCGGTTGGGCGGTGGGTGACACGCTGACGGTGAGCTTCTGATTGTCGGCACTCGGGGTGATGGTCACACCGTTCGGGGTCGATCCGCCGTCGAGGCCCCGGATGGCGATGACCTTGAGAGGCCTGCCGGGGAACGGATTGGTAGCCTCGTCGTTCGCCAGCACGTCCACCGTCGTCGACTGGCCACGGGGCACCACGACGGAGTCCGGTGCCGGTCTCGCGAGCGGTCGGCTCGAGGCGACAACATTGAGCCGGATCTGGCCCGATTGGCCAGAGGTCAGGGCGTCCTTGACCCCGAGCACGATGGCTGTGGTGGAGTTCTTCGGCGCGTTCTCGTTCGCTCTCAGACTCAGGATGTGCCCGGTGAGGGTGTAACTGAACCCCGTTGGCAAGGGGGTGAGCACCGTGTAGGAGAGCTCGCCGACATCCTTGGGGTATGGATAATTGGTGAGCCTCAGGAGGTCTATGTCGCGCGAACTACCCGGCTCGAAGTCGATGTCCCCTCCGACAAAGAGCGGCGGCTGATTCTGGCGTGGCGTCACCTGGATCGGGAGAACGAGGGTCGCCTTTCGGCCGTTGGGGTCGCTCGCCGACGTGCCATCGGTCACCTCGAACGAGATTGAGGCCGGCCCGAAATACTTATCGGCCGAGGTGAACCGAAGGGTGTGGTCGCCCGACACCAGACTCGCCCCGTTCGAGTGGGTCGCCTGTACGCTCGCGGCCGAGGTGAGTCGCACTTGCTTGCCGCCGATGGCGAGCACGTAGTCATTGAGATTGATGGTCAGTTGCGACTCGCTTGCGACGGTCAGCGGCGGGGCGTCCCGATTGAGCTGAGGAAGGGCATCGTCGAGGCCGGGAACCCAGACGAACCCGTAGGAGACCACGTTGGGGTCAGCGGGGTGCGCAACCGCGAACGGGATGATCTGGCTCTTGTTCCGCACGGTGACGTGGATTCGCTTGTTCGACAGGACGTGCGCCTGCGAGGAGTACGAGGGAAGAACGGAGACGTCGAGCTGGCTCGCGTCACCGTCGGCGAAAAACACGTTTTTCAGCACGTTGACATCGAGCGTCGATCGTCCAAGCACGTCCGAAAGGGTCAGCACCGTGTCGCTGACAACGGGATAGGCCCGAGGAGCGTCCGCTCGCACGTCGACCGTGATGAACGCGGAGCTCGCCCCGCCGAATTCGTTCTGCACCGTGTAGACGAGCCCGTACCGACCGGCCTGTCGCGGAGGGGTGACCCTGACGATGTCGCCCCGGATTGAGGCGACGATGTTTTTCGCGTTGGGCTGCACCTTGGTGATGGTGAGCTTTCCGCCGTCGGGATTCGAATCGTTGGCGAGGACCTGCACCGACACGGTGCCGCCGGGACGCACGGCGACCTCGTCGGGCACGGCAACGGGATTGCGAGCGCCGGCAAGCTTCGCGCTGATCCCCACCCGAATGGTGCCGACGGCTCGCGCCCCGAGGGCATCGATGACGGTGTAGCTGAACGAGTCGGTTCCAGCGGAGTAGTCGCCGGCGAGGAAGTCGAGGTAGTCGGGCCCGACCGCGGTCACCGATCCCTTCGTCGGGTTGGTTGCCTGTCCGAGGAACTGCACCGAGTCGCCGTCGGGATCGATGCCGGTGAGAGGGATCGGGATGCGCACGGTCTGGCCGGCCAGCACGCGAGCCACGACGGTCACGGGGACCGGCGGGTTGTTGGTCGCGAGCACGGGTTCCCGCACCGAGATCTTGACCTCGGCCTGTGCCGCCTGACCGCTCGAGTCGGAGACGGAGTACACGGCGGTGTAATCGCCGGTCCGCTTGGGAGCGAGGTAGCGCAGCAGATTTCCGGAGGCGAAGAGCAGCCCCGAGCCTGCGGCTAGGTTTTTCGACAGCTGCGGATTGAGGGTGAGGGTTTCACCATCCGGCTGCACATCGTTGTTCAGCACGGGAATGTTGATCGCATCGCCGACTCTGACGGTCACGCTGTCGTCGTTCGCAATCGGGGGCTGAAGCCTCGTCGGTGAAATCTCGATGACCGTGACCGTGCCCTCTGCTTCGGCGAGGCCGTTGCTGATCCGATAGTTGAAGCTCACCGGCCCCGAGTCGAGTGGTCCAGTCAGGTTCACTCGGATCGAGCGCTCGTCGATGACCTCTGCCTGCACACCGGATGCCGGGGAGACGTTGTAAACGCCGGTGACCAGGAGCACCGCGCCAGCCGGATCGTAATCGGTGTCCGCGACGTCGATCGTCTGGGTGCCCAACGACCGAACGAAGACGGTCTTCGGGATGGTGATCGGCTTGGTGTTCACGTTCGGCGGCGCCGCAACGTCGATTCGAACGACCCCGTCTGCGGTCTGATCGCCGTCGTTGACCACGTAGTCGATGTAGTGGGTGCCGACCTGGTCGCTCTCGAAGGTGAAGGTTCCGGCCTCGATGCTCGCGACGATCGTCGCACCGGTCTTGCCGGGAACACTCACGAGGCGCAGCGTTCCGGTGCCCCCGCGCACGTGGCTGAGCGGATCGACGGTCAGCTGCTGTCCGGAGTACGCCAGCTTGATGAACGGGTCGGCGATGATGGGAACCTGACCGGCCGGCTTGACGGTCACGGTGAGTGAGCCGGTAGTCTCCGCCTTGCCGTCGGAGACCAGGACGGCGACCGAACGAACCCCAGGCACGGCACCCCCATCGGTGAACACTACGGTTCCCTCCGGCCGAGAGCTCACCGTATCCGGCGGTGCGGTTGATGCGGAGGTCAGGTAGATGGGGTCCCCGTCGGGGTCGACCCAGTCGGCAAGCACCGGGGTCGTCACCCGGCCACCCGCGGCTACCACCGCGCTGGACTGCCGCACCTGCTGCGGCGGTGAATTCTGCGAGGGGAGACGCACCTGAACCGTGACCCGCGCACTTGCCGTTCCGCCGCGGCCGTCGCTGATCGTGTAGCCGAAGGACACCGCCCCACTCGCGGTGGAGGCGAGAGTCAGCTGCACCTGCTGGTTGTCATTGATCAGGTCGAGATGCCCGACCGCCGCGTCAACGGGGGTCACGTCGGAGATGACGATGACATCACCGTTCGGGTCGTAGTCGTTGAGCAGAATCGGAAGAACCGACGAGCGACCGGGGCGGGCGCCGAAGGAGTCGTTGACGGCAACCGGCGGCAACTCGGCCTTCTCAAACTGGGGAGGGGTGGCGTTGTTGTTGTCGACGACCTGCTGTGTGTTCTGCGGAACCGCGATGAGGTCCGACCAATTGTCGATGAGTTCACCGTGCTGCTGCACGGCCCACGCGCCACCGCCGTGAACATCGTTGAGCACGACGTGACCGCCGTTCGAGGCGAAGGTCAAGCCGGCTGCCGGGGGCAGGTTGGACAGCGAAAGGGTCGCCGGCGAGGCAGGACCGCATTTGCGCCAGGCGGTGCCGATCGACCAGGCCGCGTAGGTGCACGAGCCGATGACCGCGGGCGGCGCGGGGGTCCCACCGGTTCCGTGAACGAGCGTGACCACCGGGCCACCGCCGAGCGGAACACTGAGCAGGCCGCCGGAGTAGGAGAGCAGGATGCCGTCGCCCGTGTCGCTCGGCTGTTGCAGCACCGGGCCGGAATCGGCCGGGATCTTGGAGGCAAGATTCACCGTGCCGCCCGATGTCAGCATGGTTCGGCTGGCCACGTCAAAAAGCGCCCAGGTGCCCCCGACCGAAGTGATCGCGATCTTGGATTTCGCGTTACCGAGGTGGGCTTTCACCGTCTCGGACACGGCCTGCGAGTGGGCGGCGTCGACCCGGTAGACCTCTCGCGCGGCGGCCGAATAGGCGAACAGCACACCGTCGGGTGTCACGCTCGCGACGGAGTCTCCGCCGAGGCTCAGCGTCGGTTGAGACTGGGCATCAAATCGCGCGAGTTGGCTCAGCGGCGTGATCCAGAACTGCCCGGTTCCGCCCGACCCAACGACGACATTGTCGCCGGCGAGCATGAGTTCGGGATTCTGCGGGGGAAGCGGCACGCTGTCCAGCACCTTCGAGGTCGCCGGATCGACGATGTCGACCTTTCCGTTGCTGCGGTCGAACAACAGAACCGTTGAGCCGTGCTGAATGACGTCGATGTCGGTTCCGGTGCTTGCCACCACCGTGTTGAGTTGGAGCACTTGCGGGTTTGCCCGCCCGATGGCGCGAGCGGACCCATTGGCCACCCACACCGAGCCGTCATTGAGGTCGAGCCGCTGCGCCGTGTAGCCACTCGAGACGATCGCGACCGTCGCGATGAGCGCCGCAATGACCGATCCGCTTGTCGCCGTCGCGACAAGGGATCGGTGACGGAAGAACCACTGTTTCACCGACATGGTGGCGCGTCACCCGCCAACGCTGAGGCATTTTTCTCGCGGGGCGCCGGTCTTTCCGCCGCGGGTGACGGAGACAATGATGCACACCCTGTCGCCGGCGACGGCATCCTGAGTGAAGTCGGTGGCCGTCTGCACCGAAACCCCGCCTCCGGTCGTGATCTCGTAGGAGTCGCTCGCGGCCAGGCCCGGGTTGCTCCAGCTGAACCGGACCGACGCGGCACCGGCCGACGCCTGGATCGCCGCAACCCGCGGGATGCCCTCGGAGTTCGATCGAACGAGCACGACTGTTGCCGCGATGCCAAGAACGATCACGATCACGAATCCCACGATCAGGGCCACGATCCAGGCCGTTGCCGGTCTGCCGCGGTTGAGGGTCGGCACCCCGCTCGGCGATCCCGCGGCGCTCGTGTGGGGCCGTCGGGAACCCGGCTCGACGGCCGACTCCTGACCGGCGGGCCTTTTCCGGCGCCGGTTGGGCGAATGCGGAGGGGCGCCAACCGCGCCACGGATCCTGGTGCGATCCTCGAGGTCGGAAACGCTCGGTCGCGCCCACTCGTCCATGGCGACCTCGATCGCGGTCTGCGGCAGGCCGAGCTCGCTCTCGATCGCTTGCAGCTCGCGAACGAGCTCCAGAACGGACTGCTGTCGCGCCTCCGGCTTGCGGGACATGGCTCGAGCAAGTGCGCGCTCGAGCGTCGGCGGGACATCCGATCGTCCGGTGGGATGCACTCGAGCCCGGAGGATTCGCGACGTGAGCTCGGCCGTCTTGTTCGGCTCGCCGGCCATCTCGAATGGCGAGCGGCCGGCGAGGAGCGAGTAGACGGTTGCCGCGAACGACCACACCTCGGAGGAGATCGTGCCTGCAGTCTCGTCGGACAGCACCTCCGGGGCGGACCACGGGATACTCAGTCCGACCGATTCGCTGGTGTGCACCTCGCTCACCGTTGACGCGATGCCGAAGTCTGACAGCACCGGATGGCCATAGGCGGTGAGCAGGATATTGGACGGCTTGATATCACGGTGCAGCACGCCCGCGCGGTGGGCCGTCTCGATCGCGCTGCCGATCTTGACGGCGATTCGAAGCACTTCGGCAACGGGGATTCGTTCCCGCCGATAGCGTTCGCTCAGAGCGGCCGAGCACAGTTCCATCACGAGGTACGGCCGGCCGTCGGACGACACGCCAGCCTGATAGACGGTGAGGATAGACGGGTGCGAACTGAGCTGAGCCATCAGGTTGGCCTCGGCCTGAAACATCCGCCTCACGTGGTCATCGACGACCTCGCTCAGGAGCACCTTGACGGCCACCTGCCGTCTCGGCATGTTCTGTTCATAGAGAAACACGTCGGCGAATCCGCCGGAACCGAGAATGTTTATGGTCGAGAAGCCAGGCAGCACCGGAGGCTGGGACGGCAAACGTCGTGCCATCGCTCCCCCTCCCACGCCAGTGGACGGCCCCCGCGACCGTCGTAAGGGCTGACCCCCGCTCTTATTGTAGGCATGCTCCCAATCCGTCTCGCGGAGCGAATCCGCTGATCACGACGGGTTTGTCGGCCCCCGTTTGGGGGGACGGCCGCCCCTGAAGGGGTGGGCCGGTGCGAAATTCTGGCCTTCACGTGTTCCCCGCGAACGCTAGCGGCGATCGGTTCGCGCAGCGGCGTCTCAGCCCCGCATAGTGGGAGTGGGCCCGGTGCGCGGAATCGTGTTGTCGGTCTCGCCGATTCCCGTGCTGTCGACCACGTCGACGACGATGGCCGTGATGTTGTCGCGGCCACCGGCCGCGAGGGCGGCTCCAACGAGGTCGAGCGCCGTCTCCTGCGCGGAACGGGCGGCAGCCAGGTGCAGCCGCAGGCCCTCGCGGTCGACCTCCTTGGTGAGCCCGTCGGAGCAGATCAGCAGCCGCAGACCACGGCGAACGGGCACAACCCAGTAGTCCGGGATCGCGTCCATGTTGAACCCGACCGCGCGGGTGATGACGTTGCTGTCGGGGTGGGACTCCGCATCCTCCGCCCGGATCACGCCCGCGTCGACGAGTTCTTGCACGACCGAGTGATCGATGGTCACCTGAACGAGTTCGTTGTGTTCGAAGAGGTAGACGCGCGAGTCCCCCACGTTGAACACGGTCCAAGACGGTTCTCCGTCCAGCAACGAGAGCGCCGCGCCGGTGACCGTCGTGCCAACGCCGAGCTCCTTCTCGTCGAGCGCGAGCGCGATATCGTCGGTGGCTGCCCGAAGCCCCCGTTCGATGGTGTCAACGTCGGTGAAGTCGCCGATGATCCCTTGGGAGAGTCGATCGACGACCGCCGCGCTGGCCACGTCGCCGGCGGAGTGCCCACCCATACCGTCGGCCACGGCGAAGATCGGCGAACGAGCAAGAAAGCTGTCCTCGTTGTGCGACCGGCGATTGCCGGTGTCCGTCGCCGCGCCCCAGGCGAGCACCAAAACGGCGTCGGGGCGCTCCGGAATGGCGACGGGGTACTCGGCAACGCTTTGGCCTATCTCGGTCACAGAAGCCTTTCGCCAGTCGCGAATGTTCCGGTGCCATTGGACACCGCGCGCTGGATGGGAAGTATTTCGACAATGTTGCCGTCACCAATATTTACCACTGCGCCGACCGACACGACAACTGACTCGCCCTGTCGCAGGGTCAGTGGCACGGATCCCGGCATAGTGACAACGGTGCCGTTGGTGGATCGGAGATCGGTAACGACGACGGATGGGCCGTGCTGGCGCAGTTCGATATGAGAGCCCGACACCTCCCGCGCAGGCGACGGCACGCGCACGAGGCGTGCCGGCTGGCCGGTCGGAATTCGGGATTGTGCGGGTTGCCTGCCGACGACGATCGGAACTTCGAGGGCGATTGGCTCCCCGGAGTTGATGGCGACGCGGTACAGCGCGAACCGCGCGGGCGCGACGGGCGGTGACTCGACCGACGCCGGTGGCCGCCCGGCGAGTGCCGTCGTCTTTATTACCGTCGCCTCGGTCAACACCGTCGCCTCTGTCAACGCGGCGGACTCGTCACCGCGCACCGTGCGGCTCTCCCGAAGGATGGTGTCCGCGTCCGGGTCTGCGTCCGCGGTCGGGTCGGAGAGGTCGGGTGCCGGGCGCGGCGACCACAGAACCGTGTCCTCCGCCTCATCCGTTGCCATGCTCCCCATTCTGGTCGCTCACGATCGTCAGGTCGGCATTGACGGCCGAGAATCAACGACCGATGAAGCTCATGACGTGCTTGACCCTCGTGTAGTCCTCGAATCCGTAGGAGGAGAGGTCCTTGCCGTAGCCGGAGTGTTTGAATCCCCCGTGCGGCATTTCGGCGACGAGCGGAATGTGCGTGTTGATCCACACGCAGCCGAAGTCGAGGTGCTTGGCGACTCGCATCGCCCGACCGTGATTCTCGGTCCACACGCTGGAAGAGAGTCCGTACTGAACTCCGTTGGCCCAGCGAACCGCCTCGTCCTCGTCGGTGAACCGCTGCGCGGTGATCACCGGGCCGAAGATCTCGTTCTGGATCGCGTCATCCGTCTGCTCGAGGCCGGAGACGATGGTCGCCTCGTGGAAGTACCCGGAACTGCCCTGACGGTGGCCGCCGAGCTCGATCACGGCGTTGGCCGGCAGCCGGTCGATGAAGCCCTCGACCTGGGCGAGTTGGCGGGCGTTGTTGACCGGACCGAACAGGATGCCTTCCTCGTTCGGCGCTCCCGTCTTCGCGTTGTCACGGGCGTAGGCGGCGAGCGCGGCGACGAATTCGTCGTGGACGCCAGACTGCACGAGCACGCGCGTGGCCGCCGTACAGTCCTGTCCGGCGTTGAAGTAGCCGGCCGTCGCGATCCCCTCGACGGCGATTTCGATGTCGGCGTCGTCGAAGACGATAACGGGCGCCTTGCCACCCAACTCGAGATGTACACGCTTGAGGTCGGATGCCGCGGCCCGCGCGACCTCCATGCCGGCGCGAACCGACCCGGTGATCGACACCATCTGAGGAATTCTGTGCTCGATCATCGCCGCCCCGGTCGACCGGTCACCGGTGATGACGTTGAGAACGCCGGCCGGCAGGAACTCGGAGGCGACCTCGGCGAGCAAGAGGGTCGATGACGGGGTCGTGTCGGACGGCTTCAACACCGTCGTGTTGCCAGCGGCGATCGCCGGGGCGAACTTCCACACCGCCATGTTCAGCGGGTAATTCCACGGCGTGACCTGCCCGATGACCCCGATCGGTTCTCGGCGAATCTGCGAGGTGTGGTCCTTGAGGTACTCGGCCGAGGCCATTCCATTCAGATGGCGTGCCTCGCCGGCGAAGAATCGGATCTGGTCGACCGAAAGCAGAATTTCATCGGCGACAAGTGAGGCCCGCGGCTTTCCGGTGTCCTTCGACTCGAGATCGGCGAACTCCTCGGCCCGCGCCTCCATCGCGTCGGCGATGCGGAACAGCGCGAGCTGCCGCTCGGCGGGGGTGGTCTCCCCCCACACCTCGAACGCGGTCGCCGCGGCGCTGAACGCCGCGTCAACATCCCCCGATCCGGAAACCGGGGAGGCCCCGTACACCTCCTCGGTGGCCGGATCGATCAAATCGAAGGCGGAGTCTGTTCTCGCCTCGACATACTCGCCATTGATAAAATTGCGAAGTTCGGCTGCGCTCATGGTCCCAATCTACCCAGCCGTCCGGCCGTCCACCAGATCGATTTTCTACCGATTCCGTCGCTATAACCGGAAAAGCGTGCGGATCCGCTTGTTCAACGCGGCTCTCGCTGACAGAATCAGGGGATGAGTCCGAATTCGAAGCCCACGCAACTTGACGACGTCTCCAAGGCGATCATCGAACAGTTACAAGCGGACGGCCGACGAAGCTACGCCGAGATTGGTAAGGCCGTAGGGCTCAGCGAGGCCGCGGTGCGGCAGCGGGTGCAGAAGCTCACGGATTCCGGCGTCATGCAGGTGGTGGCGGTCACCGACCCGATGCAACTGGGTTTCTACCGCCAGGCCATGATCGGAATCCGGGTGACCGGCGACTCGACGATCGTCGCCGAGAAGCTCAGCACCATTCCCGCCGTGGACTACGTCGTGCTCACCGCCGGGAGCTTCGACATCCTCGCCGAAATCGTCTGCGAGAACGACGACGACCTGATGAGCCTCCTCAACAAGACCATCCGGATGATCCCGGGAGTGCTGTCGACCGAGACCTTTGTCTACCTGAAATTGCAGAAGCAGTTCTACAACTGGGGAACCCGCTGAGCCGCGGCTCCTCAGTTCCGACCGGGGCGATCCGCCCGCAAGAGAGAAGGCAGAAGAAGATGACCATGCCGACACCGGTTACAACGACCGAGACGCCCAGTTTCGACGAGGCCGAGCTGCAGCGAAAGGCGAAGGACCACCTCTGGATGCATTTCGCCAGGCAGTCCGTCATGGAGGACGGCCACGGAGTCCCGATCATCGTCAAGGGAGACGGCCACCACATCTGGGACTCGACGGGACGACGCTACTTCGACGGGCTGAGTGGACTGTTCGTCGTGAACGCCGGGCACGGTCGCCGCCGCCTCGCCGAGGTCGCGGCCAAGCAGGCCGAGGAACTCGCCTTCTTCCCGATCTGGTCCTATGCGCATCCAAACGCCATCGAACTCGCGGACCGGCTCGCCTCCTACGCACCCGGAGACCTGAACCGGGTCTTCTTTTCCACCGGCGGCGGTGAGGCCGTGGAAACCGCGTTCAAGTTGGCCAAGTATTACTGGAAGCTCCAGGGGCAGCCGACCAAACACAAGGTGATCTCCCGCAACGTCGCGTATCACGGCACCCCACAGGGGGCGCTCGCGATCACCGGAATTCCGGCGATGAAGGCGATGTTCGAACCGGTCACCCCCGGCGGATTCCGCGTTCCGAACACCAACTTCTACCGGGCAAGCGAGATGGGAGCACCGAGCGACGACCTCGCGGCCTTCGGCCTCTGGGCGGCAAACCGCATCGAGGAAATGATCCTGTTCGAGGGTCCGGAGACCGTCGCGGCCGTGTTCCTCGAGCCGGTGCAGAACAGCGGCGGCTGCTTCCCCCCGCCGCCCGGATACTTCGCGCGCGTGCGCGAGATCTGCGACCAGTACGACGTACTTCTCGTCGCCGACGAGGTGATCACCGGTTTCGGGCGCATCGGCAACTGGTTCGCATCCACCACCTACGGCTTCCAGCCCGACATGATCACCTGTGCAAAAGGAATGACGAGTGGCTACTCCCCGATCGGGGCGACCATCGTGAGTGACAGACTTTACGAACCCTTCAAGCACGGCGACACGTCGTTTTATCACGGATACACGTTCGGCGGTCATCCGGTTTCCGCAGCGGTCGCCCTCGCCAATCTCGATATCTTCGAGGAGGAGCGGCTCAACGAGAACGTGCGCGAGAACTCGCCGGCCTTCCGGGCGACCCTCGAGAAGCTGCTCGACCTTCCGATCGTCGGCGACGTTCGCGGTGATGGCTACTTCTTTGGAATCGAGCTGGTGAAGGACAAGGCGACGAAGGAGACCTTCACCGACGAGGAATCCGAACGGTTGCTTCGCGGCTTCATGTCCAAGGCCCTGTTCGACGCCGGCCTGTATTGCCGCGCGGACGACCGGGGAGACCCGGTCGTGCAGCTCGCCCCTCCGCTGACCGTCGGCCAGCCCGAGTTCGATGAGATCGAGCAGATGCTTCGCGGCGTGCTCACCGAGGCGTGGACCCGGATCTAGGACCGGCAGAGTGACCGCCGCCGAACGCCGAACCGGCGCCGTCGCCCGTCCATACCGGCAGTTGAGCTTCTGGTTCGACTCGATGGCCGAGGCGGGGGCGGATGATTTCCTCCCCCGCCCGGCGCTGGCCGGCGACCTCGCAGCGGACGTCGCGATCGTCGGAGGCGGCCTCACCGGTCTCTGGACCGCGTATTACCTCGCCATCGCCGACCCGAATCTGCGCATCGTGGTCCTGGAGAAGGAGATAGCCGGGTTCGGGGCCTCGGGGCGGAACGGCGGCTGGTGCTCCGCCCTTTTCCCCGCCACGACCGCCGCGCTCGCGAGACGACATGGCAGGGCCGCGGCGCTCGGGATGCGACGCGCCATGATCGACACCGTCGACGAGGTCCGGCGAGCGACCGAGTCTCTGGGAATCGAGTGCGACTACCGTCGGGGAGGAACGGTGACGATGGCCCGCGGGTCGGCTCAGCTTGCCGCCGCGAAGGCGGAATTCCGCGAGGCGGAGACCTGGGGCGTCGACGAGATTGAGCTGTGGGGCGCCGACCGCGTGCCGCGCGGGGCGGCCGGGGCGCTCGGCGCGACCTTTGATCCGGCGTGTGCCAGGGTTCATCCGGGAAAGCTCGTGCGGGGCCTCGCCCGGGCGGTTGAGGGCCTCGGCGTGCTGATTCTCGAGGGAACCGAGGTCGAGAGCTGGCGCCCGCGAGCCGTGACGACGAACCGCGGCGTGGTGACCGCCGAGACGATTGTCATCGCCGTCGAGGGCTATGCGGCGGCAATCCCGGAGACCCACCGGAGGGTGCTTCCCCTGTACTCGCTCATGATCGCGACGGAACCACTGTCCGAGGACACCTGGCGCGAAATCGGGATCTCGCACGGAGAAACCTTCACGGATTTCCGCCACCTCCTGATCTATGGTCAGCGCACCGCCGACAATCGCTTCGCCTTCGGCGGGCGGGGCGCCCGCTACCACTGGGGCAGCAGCATCCGGCCGGATTACGACCGGATTCCGGCGGTGTTCGCGCATCTCGAGCGCACTCTCGGTGAGCTTTTTCCGGCATCCCGAACGGCGTCGGTCACCCATCGGTGGGGCGGACCGCTCGGCGTACCGCGAGACTGGCATGCCAGCGCGAGCTTCGATCCGGCGACGGGGATCGCGCTCGCCGGCGGGTACGTAGGCGACGGGCTCAGCACGACCAATCTCGCCGGTCGCACCCTCACCGACCTCATCTTTCGGCGCGACACCGAGCTCACTGCCCTGCCGTGGGTGAACCACCGTTCGCGCCGCTGGGAGCCGGAGCCGCTGCGATTCCTCGGGGCGAATGCCGGCCTCGCTGGAATGAGCTTCGCCGACCTGGAGGAACGAGTGACCGGGCGCCCGTCGGTCACCGCGCGGGTGCTCGGCCCGTTCACCGGACACTGACGGCCGAGCCTGCCCGACTAGACCGCCTCCTCCGCCGCCTCCGCGAACTGCGCGTTATACAGACGGTAATAGGCGCCCTCCGCGGCAAGCAGTTCGACGTGCGTTCCCTGTTCGACGATGCTCCCCGCCTCCATCACGAGGATGAGGTCGGCGTCGCGGATGGTCGACAGCCGGTGCGCGATCACGAAACTGGTCCGATCGGTGCGCAGCGCCTTCATCGCCTTCTGTACCAGAATTTCGGTCCGGGTGTCGACCGAACTCGTCGCCTCGTCGAGAATCAGCACGCTCGGCCGGGAGAGGAACGCGCGCGCGATCGTGAGCAGCTGCTTCTCCCCCGCGCTGACGTTCGAGGCCTCGTCATCGAGAACGGTGTCGTAGCCGTCGGGAAGCGAGTGCACGAAGCGGTCGACATAGGTCGAACGGGCCGCCTCGAGGATGTCCTCCTCACTCGCGTCCGGTCGGCCGTAGGCGATGTTCTCCCGGATGGTTCCGCCGAACAGCCAGGTGTCTTGCAGCACCATTCCCATCCGTGACCGAAGATCATCGCGAGTCATAGTCGCGGTGTCGACGCCATCGAGGGTGATCCGCCCGGAGTCGAGTTCGTAGAACCGCATCATCAGATTGACCAGGGTCGTCTTCCCCGCCCCGGTCGGCCCGACAATCGCGACGGTCTGGCCGGGCTCGGCCTCGAGCGACAGGTTGTCGATGAGCGGGGTCTCCGCGGCGTAGCGGAACGACACCGCCTCGAACGCGAGCCGGCCCGCGGTCGCCGATCCCGGGGTCTCTGCCGGGGCCGGATCCGCCGACTGCTCCCCGGCATCCAGAAGCTCGAATACTCGCTCCGCCGACGCGACGCCAGACTGCAACAGATTGGCCATGCTGCCGAGCTGGGTGAGCGGTTGAGTGAACTGCCGCGAGTACTGGATGAACGCGGTGACGTCACCGAGTCCAAGGCCGCCGGATGTGACGAATAGCCCTCCGACAACCGCGATAGCCACATAGACGAGGTTCCCAACGAACATCATCGCCGGCATGATGATCCCGCTGACGAACTGGGCGCCGAAACTTGCCCGGAATAGCTCGTCGTTCTTCTCGCTGAATTGCTTCTCGACCTCACGGTGACGCCCGAAGACCTTCACGAGGGCGTGCCCGGTGAAGGTCTCCTCGATCTGGGCGTTGAGCTCACCGGTGTGCTTCCACTGCGCGACGAAGAGCTTTTGCGAACGCTTGGCGATCATGCTGGTGATCAAAACGGTGAGCGGAATGGTCACGAGCGCGATGAGAGCGAGAAGCGGGGAGATCAGGAACATCATGACCATCACCCCGACCACCGTGAGCACAGAGGTGAGCAGTTGGCTCAGGGTCTGCTGAAGGCTCTGCGACACGTTGTCGATGTCGTTGGTGACCCGGCTGAGAAGTTCACCGCGCTGCATCCGATCGAAGTAGCTGAGCGGAAGCCGGTTGATCTTCAGCTCGATCTCGGACCGCAAGCGATACACGGTGCGTTGCACGACCCCGTTGAGCACGAGCCCTTGCACATAGCCGAAGACTGACGCGAGAACGTAGAACAGCAGGAGCAGCATGAGGATCCTGCCGACCGCGGCGAAATCGATGCCGGGACCGGGCGTCGGCAGGTTGGCCGAGACGAACCCGTTGTAGATGAGATTGATCGCCTCGCCGAGCAGCTTGGGACCGATCACCGTGAAGAAGACGCTGACGACCGTGAGCACGGCGACGATTGCCAGTCGGGCCGCCTCCGGGCGAAGGCGTCCCGCGAGCCGTTTGGCCGATGGGCCGAAGTTCTGCGACTTCTCCACCGGCATCCCGGCGCCAGCGAACGGGCCACCGCCTCCGGGTCCGCGCCGCATCGGCGGCCGGTTGGGGATCCTCGTGTCTTTCGAGTCGCTCATGCTGCCTCCTCCGCAGTCAGTTGTGATTCGACGATTTCCCGGTAGGTAGGCGACGTGCCGAGAAGTTCATCGTGCGTTCCGCGACCGACGACGCGGCCGTCCTCAAGCACGATGATTTGGTCGGCGTCGATGATGGTCGAAATGCGTTGCGCGACGATGATCATGGTTGCGCCGTCGACGTTTCGGGCGAGGGCCTGCCTCAACCTGGCATCCGTGGCGAGATCGAGGGCGGAGAACGAGTCGTCGAAGACGTAGATCTCCGGGCGCTTCACGAGCGCCCGTGCGATTGCGAGACGTTGCCTCTGTCCTCCGGAGACGTTGGTGCCGCCTTGCGCGATTGTCGCATCGAGCCCGCCCGGCATCTCGGTCACGAAATCTGTGGCCTGGGCGATGTCGAGGGCGGTCCAAAGCTCGGCGTCCGTGGCATCCGGCTTGCCGTAACGAAGGTTGCTCGCGACCGTCCCGGAGAACAGGTACGGCTTCTGAGGGACCAGACCGATTCGACCCCAGAGCAGGTCCGGGTCGAGCCGGCGAACGTCGACCCCGTCGACAAACACGGTGCCGGAGGTCGCGTCGAACAGTCTCGGAAGGAGATTGACCAGTGTCGTCTTGCCGGCGCCGGTGCTTCCGATGATCGCTGTGGTGCGGCCCTGCGGCACCGTGAAGGTGAGACCGCGCAGCACGGGCTGCTCCGCTCCTGGATAGGCAAAGCCGACGTCCCGCAGTTCGACCCGGCCGCGTCCCTCCAGAGTCGTCACCGGATCCGCCGGCGGCACCACCGTCGTCTGAGTGTTCAATACCTCGCCGATTCGATCGGCGCTCACCGAGGCGCGCGGGATCATCATCGCCATGAAGGTGGCCATCATCACCGCCATGAGGATCTGCACCAGATATTGCAGGAACGCGGTGAGGGTTCCAATCTGCATCGATCCGTCACTCACCCGGAACGCTCCGAACCAGATGACCGCGACGCTCGACACGTTGAGCACGAGCATCACGATCGGGAACATGAGCGAACTGAGCCGGCCGACGCGGAACGCGGTCGCGGTCACCTCGTCATTTGCCCTACGAAACCGGTTGACCTCGACATTCTCCCGCACGAAGGCTCGAACTACGCGAATGCCGGAGAGCTGTTCCCTGAGGATGCGGTTGATCACGTCGATGCGCTTCTGCATGAGTCGGAACTGCGGCACCATGCGGGAAATCACGAGGCTGATCGAGATGATGAGCACCGGAATACTCACGGCCATGAGCCAGGACAGCTGCAGATCCTGCTGGAGTGCGAGCACAATACCGCCGATGGCGAGGATGGGCGCCGAGACAAGCATGGTGCAGGTCATGAGCACGAGCATTTGAATCTGTTGCACGTCGTTGGTGCTGCGCGTGATCAGCGACGGGGCTCCGAAGGAGGTCACTTCTCGCTCCGAGAACTCCCCGACACGATGGAATACTGCCGAGCGCAAGTCACGCCCGAGCCCCATCGCCACTCGCGCGCCGAAGTAGACGGCGGTGATCGAGCAGGCGATCTGAAGCACCGTGACACCGAGCATGATCGCGCCGAAGTCGAGAATGTAGCCCGTGTCGCCCTTCGTCACGCCGTTGTCGATTATGGCGGCGTTGAGGGTCGGCAAATAGAGGGACGCGATCGACTGGAGCAGTTGAAAGAAGATGACACCGCCGAGAAGCCGGGCGTGGGGTCGCAGGTAGCTACGCAACAGAGTGACGAGCATGGTCAAGCGTCCTTCTCTCGATTAGCGGCGATGCCGTGGAGGATTAGGTCGGTCAATTCGTCGGTAGTGAACGGGGCCTCCCGATTGAGGTGGCCGATCGATGATGCGAAGGCGACGAGTCGGATGAAGTGGGTCGCGTGGGTGACGTCGATCCGCAGACGCGGAATCTCATCGGCGAGCACGTCGGCGAGGAGTTCGGCGAAGCCGCTTCGCACGTCGAGACCGGGTGGGCGGCCGGTCATCCCGCTCGCCGCCATGATGCCGATCACTCCCTCGAACCGAGCACGCAGGTGGAACACAATGTCGTGGACCTTCTGCTCGAGCGGGAGGTCGGTGTCGATGGAACGCAACATTGCGCGCAGTGGCAGGGGGTCCATGAAGCGCTCGACGGCGGCGCGGATGATGGAGTCCTTGTCGCCGAACGCGCGGAACAGGGTTCCCTCGGCCACCCCGGCTCGCTCGGCGATCTGCCTGGTCGTGACCTCGCTGCCGAACTCGAGAAGGAGCGGTACGACGACATCGACGATCGCCTCTCTTCGGTCTTCGACGGAGAGCGGCTTGGCTCGGTGGGTCTTCGTTGTCGGCACCGCTTCAGCATAGTGGAGTGAGCGCTCACTCACCACCGTTCGCTCGAGTCAGTCTGGATGCCGCTCCTGGTCGCTGCGTAAACTGGCAAAATGTCGAGAATCGTGCAGTACAGCAGCTACGGCGGCCCGGAAGTGCTCGATATCGTCGAGGTGGACGAGCCACACGCTGGTCACGGCCAGGTGCGGGTCGCGGTGCGAGCGGCCGGCCTCAACGCCTTCGATTTCAAGGTGCGCCAGGATCCGCAATACATGCCGAGCCACTCGCTTCCGAGCAAGCAGGGCAACGAGTTCGCCGGCGTGATCGACGAGATCGGCGACGGTGTCGAGGAGATCGAGCCCGGGTTGGAAGTGCTCGGCTGGACCAGTTTTGGCGCCCAGGCGGACTACGTGGTCGTGCCTGCCTCCCACGTTGCGCCCAAACCGGCCGCGCTCGACTGGGCGACAGCCGGCGGGATCGGACTCGTCGGCAACACGGCGAACCGGGCCACCATCGCCGTCGATCCGAAGCCCGGAGACACCGTGCTCGTGAGCGCGGCGGCCGGCGGTGTTGGGCTGTTCGCGTGCCAGTTCGCGATGCTCGACGGCGCCACAGTGATCGGAACGGCGAGCGAGCGGCACCACGAGGTCCTCCGCCGGATGGGGATCATCCCCGTGACCTACGGGGTTGGACTCGTCGACCGACTGCGCATCGCGGCGCCTCAGGGCATCACCGCCGTGATCGACAACGCCGGGCAGGAGAGCGTTGAGGCGGCAATCGAGCTGGGAGTCGACCCGTCACGCATTAACTCGATCGTGTGGTCCGAGGGTGCCGAGAGGTACGGCATCTCTACCGTCGGAGGCGGCGGGAAGACCGCAGAGAATCTGGCCCAGCTTGCGGAACTCGTCGCCGTGGGCCGTCTCGTGATGCCCATAGCCGCGACCTATCCGCTCGCCGAGGTCCGGCAGGCCTACGAGCACCTCGAGACCCGCCACCTCCTCGGCAAGGTCGTGCTCACCGTCCCCTAGGAACCCCGTGGGTCGAGTAGGTCGCGCAGCGATCGTATCGAGACCGTTCGATGCAAAGGGAGCACCCGCAGGCTCTGGCCCGCGGGTGCACCAACGTCAGATCGAAGGGGCGAGCAGCGTCAGCTCGGGTTGGCGAAGAGCGCGGAGATCTCGGCGACCTCGGCCGCCGTGGGGGTCCATTCCGTTGCCGCGGTCGCGTTCTGCACGATCTGCTCGGGCTTGGTCGCACCGGCGATCACGCTCGTCAGACCGGGCTGCGCGAGAAGCCACGCGAAGGTCGCGGAGAGCATGGACACACCGCGCTCGGCACAGAACGCCTCGTACTTCTCGATGGTGTCCCACGGAGCGGTTTCGAGCAGATGCGGACGCAGCGACATGATGCGGCTGTCCGCCGGGCCGCCGGAGCGCGAGAACTTTCCGGTGAACAGCCCGTTGTAGAGCGGGAAGAACGGCAGGAATCCAAGACCGTACGCGTTTACCGCCGGAAGTACCTCTAGCTCCGCCCCGCGAACGAGGAGCGAGTATTCGTTCTGGGCCGAGATGAATTTGGGATGCCCGCCGAGAGCGGCCTTGTACTCGGCATCCGCGATCTGCCAGCCGCTGAGGTTGGAGTGACCGATGTAGCGCACCTTGCCCTCGGTGATGAGGTCATCGAGCACCGAAAGGGTTTCCTCGATCGGCGTGGTGTGGTCCGGGGTGTGCAGCTGGTACAGGTCGATCCAGTCGGTCTGGAGGCGGCGAAGGGATGCCTCGACCGCGAGTCGCACGTAGCGCCGAGATCCGCGGGCTCCCCAGTCCGGTCCGTTGGCCCCGGCCATGTCCATTCCGAACTTGGTGGCGAGCACGATGTCGTTGCGCCGGCCCTTGAGGGAATTCCCCATGAGGGTCTCGCTCAGTCCGCGCTCTCCCCCATAGATGTCGGCAGTATCGAAGAGCGTGATGCCCGCATCGATGGCGGCGTGAATGACCGCGTCGGTTCCCGCTTGGGTCTCGCTCGCCGTGTTCGGTCGTCCGAAGTTGTTGCACCCCAATCCGATGGTCGAGACGACGAGTCCGGAGTTGCCAAGAGTGCGGTATTCGATGTTAGCCATGGTTCAAGCCTAGGGTGCGATTGGTCGGTGTCTCCTCACCCACAACCGGGGATCGGATGCGCTATCCCCGTGTCCGAAAAGCGCCAGAGGGGCGTCGGATGTCCCGGCTACAGTCGAACCATGACCACGAGCACACTCCTCAACACAGACCCACAGTTCCTCATGGACCCGCAGTCGTTGTGTCGGCTCGAGAGCCCGATCGGCCGAATCGAGCTCGTCGGCAACGGCACTGCCGTCACATCCCTCACGATCGAGAGGGGCGGCCACCTCCCGCTCGAGGCGCTGCCCGAGCACAGCGACGCGGTGCTCGACCGTGCCGCGGCCGAACTCACGGAGTACTTCTCCGGACAGCGGAAGAGCTTCGACGTGCCGGTCGTGCTCACAGGTACCGCGTTCCAAATGTCGGTGTGGGCCCTACTCGATGCACTGCCCTTTGGCGCCGTCACCTCCTACGGCGAGATCGGCTTTGCCACCGGGCGGCCGACCGCGGGCCGAGCGGTCGGCGGAGCGATCGGAGCGAACCCGGTCCCCATCCTGGTGCCCTGTCATCGCGTACTCGCCTCGAACGGCAGAATCACCGGCTACAGCGGCGGCAACGGAGTGCCCACCAAGATGTGGCTGCTCGACCACGAGGGAATTGAGCATCGAGCGTGACGGAGGTTTCAGAAGCGGTGGTTCTCGGGGAGGACGGCCGCTCGCGATGCGTCTGGAGCGCAAAGGACGAAGAATATCGCCGCTACCACGATGAGGAGTGGGGCGCCCCGCTGCACGGCGACCGGGCGCTGTTCGAGAAGCTGAGCCTCGAGGGATTCCAGGCCGGTCTGTCCTGGATCACCATTCTTCGCCGCCGGGACCGGTTCCGTGCGGTCTTCCACGACTTCGACATCGACCGGGTGGCGCAGATGGGACCGAACGACGTGGAGCAGCTGATGCTCGACCCCACGATCATCCGCAATCGGGCGAAGCTCGAGGCGGTGCTGTCCAACGCACGTATCGTGCGGCGACTCGTTGCGGAGAGCCCAGGCGCGCTCGACACGCTGCTCTGGAGCTTCGCACCGCCGCCCCAGTCGCGGCCACGACCGAGCCGGTTCGGTGACCTTCCGGCGGTGACTCCCGAGTCGACGGCGATGAGCAAGCACCTCCGCGGCCTGGGCTTCACGTTCGTCGGCCCGACGACGCTGTACGCCCTCATGCAGTCCGCCGGCATGGTGGACGACCATTTCGAGGGCTGCTGGCGGGCTGCCTGAGGCACGGTGACGTCCGCAGGCGCGGCGAGAGTCCGCTCAGCGCACTCCGCTTGAACAGTCCGCCCAGCGCATTCCGCTGTGCGCACTCCGCCGTGCGCACTCCGCCGTGACCTACACGGTCAGCAGGAGCTCCCCCGGCTCACCCGGTTCGAGCCGGATGCCAGAGGCCGCCGCCCAGTCGAGCAAAGACTCGACCGTGGAGTGCTCGATTCCGGCGCTGGCCACGGCCCGAGAGAACAGGCCCTTGCCCTTCTTGTTGAAGTGATTGAGGGCGCGCTTTCGCCCGTCCGGTCCCTCGGCAACCACGCGAAGGAAGAACGAGTCGCCGTGGGGCACCGGGCCGAGTTCGACGTAAGCCTCGGACCGCAGGTCGAGAATCAGTCCGTCGCGGGCTCCGAGAATCGCCGAGATCGGCGGCTGCCAGGTGCGCCGCAGCGAGACGTCGGGCAGCCGGGAGTTGTGGGACAGCCGGTAGGCGGGTATCGGGTCATCCGCCCCAACGAGTCCGAACATCGCGGAGTGGATCTGGATGCTGTGCCGCGCAAACTCGCGAGCATCCACCGAGAGGGTCGGCGCGTCCAGCGCGTCGTACAGCACGCCCGTGTACCGCTCTATGGCCGGAAGCGTCGCGGAGGAGCGAAGCTCCCGGTTCCGAATCAACTCGTCGCGCTGACCCGGACCGAGCCGCAGGGCGGCCGACATGGCGGCAAGGTTCCGCGACAGTTTTCTCGTCGCCGACAGCACAACCCTGCGCTGCCCGGTGAGGCTCGGATGACTCAGGAGTGAGAGGTCGAGCGCCGTGCCGTCGACTCCCCCGTGCCGCTTGGTCTCGGACGGCGGAAGCAGAAGGAGCACTAGTTTTGCAGGAAGGCGAATGCGAGGTCGACGTTGACGCCAAGCGGTTGTACCGAGTCAAGGGTGATGCGGGCAACTGCGGCGCTCGGCCCGCTCCAGTCCGCGTAGTCGTCGAGACTCTGCTCCACTGCATGCCAGGTCGGTTCGTCGACGTGCGGATGCCGCTGGCCGCGGGTCTCGAGCCGGCGGCGGTGCACGTCCACGTCCGAGCAGACCACCTCGATGAATCTCACCTGCTCACTCTGCTTCGCCGCGAGGTTCACCCACTGCTCGCGCGCCGGATTCACCGCGTTTACGGCATCGACGATCACGTGGTGCCCGGAGTCCAACACGAGCTCCGCCATGGTCTCCGCCACCAGATAGGCGGCGAGGCCCGTCGGCTGATCGCTGTCGATCCCGGCGGCGAGAATGGCCGACTCGATCGGATCGACCGACACTACCGATGCATTGAGACGACCGCCGAGGATACCGGCGATCGTGCTCTTTCCAGCGCCGGGAAGCCCGGCCATCGCTATCAGCATCGAGTCGCTCGCACTCAGCCGCGCACGAGTTCGGCGTTGCGGGCCACGATGGTCACCGTGTCATGCTCGACCGAGAGGAACCCGTCCTCGGCGTTCGCCTTGATCGCGGCCGCTCCGGCCGACTCGGTGATCCGCACTTCGCCGGCGCTGAGAATCGCCAGCAGCGGCTCGTGACCGGGAAGAATTCCTATGTCGCCCTCGGTCGTTCTGGCGACGACCATCGATGCCGTGCCGGTCCAGATTTCCTGGTCTGCCGACACGACACTCACCTGGAGTTCGGCCATTTCTAGCCGTTCTCCTTCTGAATCCTGGCCCACTGCTCTTCGACGTCGGAGATGGATCCGACGTTGAAGAAGGCCTGGGTGGCGACGTGGTCGAAGTCGCCGCGCACGATGGCGTCAAACGACTCGATGGTGTCCTTCAGCGGAACGGTCGAGCCCTCGACACCGGTGAACTTCTTCGCCATGTAGGTGTTCTGGGAGAGGAACTGCTGCAGACGACGGGCGCGGGAGACGGTGATCTTGTCTTCCTCGGAGAGCTCGTCGACACCGAGGATCGCGATGATCTCCTGCAGCTCCTTGTTCTTCTGCAGGATCGCCTTGACGTTCGTCGCGACGCGGTAATGGTCGGCACCCAGGTAACGGGGGTCGAGGATCCGGCTCGTCGAGGTGAGCGGGTCGACGGCCGGGTACAGCCCCTGCGACGCGATCTCGCGGCTGAGCTCGGTGGTGGCGTCGAGGTGGGCGAAGGTCGTCGCCGGGGCCGGGTCGGTGTAGTCGTCGGCCGGAACGTAGATGGCCTGCAGGGACGTGATCGAGTGGCCACGGGTCGAGGTGATGCGCTCCTGGAGGATGCCCATCTCGTCCGCGAGGTTGGGCTGGTAGCCCACCGCGGACGGCATGCGACCGAGAAGCGTCGAGACCTCCGAGCCGGCCTGCGTGAACCGGAAGATGTTGTCGATGAAGAGCAACACGTCCTGGTTCTGCACGTCGCGGAAGTACTCGGCCATCGTCAGGGCCGAAAGCGCGACGCGAAGACGCGTCCCCGGCGGCTCGTCCATCTGGCCGAACACGAGGGCGGTCTTGTCGAAGACCCCGGCCTCGTCCATCTCCGCGATGAGGTCGTTGCCCTCACGGGTGCGCTCACCGACTCCGGCGAACACCGATACACCACCGTGATCCTGCGCGACGCGCTGGATCATCTCCTGGATGAGCACGGTCTTGCCGACACCGGCACCACCGAACAGCCCGATCTTTCCGCCGAGAACATACGGCGTGAGCAGGTCGATGACCTTGATCCCGGTCTCGAAGAGCTCCGTCTTCGACTCGAGCTGGTCGAAGGGCGGTGGCTCGCGGTGGATCGACCAGCGATCAGCGAACTCGTAGGTCTCGCCCGGCTCACCGTTGAGCACCTCACCGATGACGTTGAAGACCTTGCCCTTGGTGGCGTCGCCGACCGGAACGGTAATCGGTCCGCCGGTGTCGCGCACCTCCTGGCCGCGCACTAGTCCGTCGGTCGGCTTCAGGGCGATGGCACGCACGAGGTCGTCTCCGAGGTGCTGCGCGACCTCGAGGGTGATCTCCACCGAGTCGCCGTTGATGGCGACCGTGGTCTTGAGCGCGTTGTAGATGCCGGGAATCGAGTCGTGGGGGAACTCGATGTCGACGACCGGGCCGGTGACGCGAGCGATGCGACCGATGCCAGCCGGCGCCTCCTCAGATGTGCTGGGAACAGGGGCGGTGATAGTCATTGTGCTTCTCGATTCTCCTGGGCTCTTCTACTACTTGACCGAGAGGGCGTCGGCGCCGCCGACGATCTCGGAAATCTGCTGGGTGATTTCGGACTGGCGCGCGTTGTTCGCGAGCCGGGTGTAGTCGGTGATGAGCTTGTCGGCGTTGTCGCTTGCCGACTTCATCGCCTTCTGGGTGGCCGCGTGCTTGGCCGCCGCGGACTGCAGCATCGCGTTGAAGATGCGGCTCTCGATGTAGACCGGGAGCAGAGCGTCGAGCACATCCCCTGCCTCGGGCTCGAACTCGTACAGCGGGAGCACCTCGTTGTCGCCGGGCTCCTCGATGCCCTCGACGACCTCGAGGGGCAACAGCCGCACGACCTCCGGCGTCTGCGTCAGCATGCTGACGAAACGGTTGTAGACGATGTGGATTTCGTCCACTCCGCCCTCGGCCGCCGGCTCGAGGAACTTCGCGACGAGTGTGTCGCCGATCTCTTTCGCCGTCTCGAACACCGGGTTATCGGTGCCGCCAACCCAGTTCTGCACCGAGTCGCGTCGGCGGAAGGCGAAATAGCCGACCGCCTTGCGTCCGACGAGATAGTAGACCACGTCCTTGCCCTGAGACCGAAGCAGCGTGCTCAGTTCCTCGGCTTCCCTCAGCACGTTCGAGTTGAACGCGCCGGCGAGGCCACGGTCGGAGGAGAAGATCACGATTGCCGCGCGCTCCACCGTTTCCGGCTCGGTGGTGAGCACGTGATCGACGTTCGAAAACGTCGCGACGGCCGAGACCGCTCGCGTGATGGCACGAGAGTACGGGCCGGATGCCGCGACCCTCGCCTGCGCCTTCTGAATGCGCGACGCGGAGATCAGCTCCATGGCCCGAGTGATCTTCTTGGTCGTCTGGGCAGACTTGATCTTCTGCCGATAGACCCGAAGTTGCGCTCCCATGTCCCTAACTTTCTTTTTGAATTCCCGCGTAATCGCGGTCGAGCGTGTCCAGACCCGGCCGGCCGAACCCTGTTAGGAACTCGGCCGCCGCGATCCGCCTAGCGGCGCTGCTTGACTATCTTCTCCTGCGCGATGTCCTCTGGCGCCGCGGCCTCGAACTGTTCGCTCCCGACGGAGGCGAGGGGCTTGCCCTCTCCGGTCTGGAACTCGAGCTTGAACTGGTCGACCGCCTCGTCGAGGGCCGTGACAGTCGCGTCGTCCAGGACGTTCGTCGACTTGAGCGTCGCGAGAACCTCGGTGTTACGGCCAAGGAAGTCGAGCAGCTCTCGCTCGAAGCGAAGGACGTCCTCGACGGCCACCTCGTCGAGCTTCCCATTGGTTCCGGCCCAGATCGAAACGACCTGCTCCTCGACGGGGTACGGCGAGTACTGCGGCTGGCGAAGCAGCTCCGTGAGGCGAGCCCCACGAGCGAGCTGGCGACGGCTGGTCGGGTCGAGGTCAGAGGCGAACATTGCAAAGGCTTCAAGCGACCGGTACTGGGCGAGCTCGAGCTTCAGCGTTCCCGATACCTTCTTGATCGACTTCACCTGGGCGTCGCCGCCGACTCGGGAGACCGAGATACCGACGTCGACCGCAGGGCGCTGGTTGGCGTTAAAGAGGTCGGACTGCAGGAAGATCTGACCGTCGGTGATGGAGATCACGTTGGTCGGGATGTAAGCCGACACGTCGTTCGCCTTGGTCTCGATGATCGGGAGGCCGGTCATCGAGCCGGCGCCCAGCTCGTCGGAGAGCTTGGCGCAACGCTCGAGAAGGCGAGAGTGCAGGTAGAACACGTCGCCGGGGTACGCCTCGCGCCCCGGCGGGCGACGAAGGAGAAGCGACACGGCGCGGTAGGCCTCGGCTTGCTTCGACAGGTCGTCGAAGATGATCAGTACATGCTTGCCGGCATACATCCAGTGCTGTCCGATGGCAGATCCGGTGTACGGCGCGAGGTACTTGAAGCCTGCGGGGTCGGAGGCCGGAGACGCCACGATCGTGGTGTATTCCATCGCTCCGGCATCCTCGAGGGCGCCCTTCACCGAGGCGATGGTCGAGCCCTTCTGGCCGATGGCGACGTAGATGCAGCGAACCTGCTTGGTGGCGTCGCCGGATTCCCAGTTCGCCTTCTGGTTGATGATCGTGTCGATCGCGATCGCGGTCTTGCCCGTCTGGCGGTCGCCGATGATGAGCTGACGCTGGCCGCGGCCGATCGGAATCATGGCGTCGATTGCCTTGATTCCGGTCTGCATCGGTTCGTGAACGCTTTTGCGCTGCATCACGCCTGGCGCCTGGAGCTCGAGAGCACGCCGGCTCTCGCCCTTGATCTCCCCGAGACCGTCGATCGGGACCCCGAGCGGATCGACGACGCGACCAAGGTAGGCGTCGCCCACCGGAACAGAGAGCACCTCTCCGGTGCGGGTGACCTCGAGGCCCTCGACGATTCCGCCGAATTCGCCGAGCACGATGACACCGATCTCGTTCTCATCGAGGTTCTGCGCGAGACCGAGCGTCCCGTCGGCGAACCGAATCAGCTCGTTGGCCATGACGCCAGGGAGACCCTGAACGTGGGCGATTCCGTCGGCGGCGTCGATGACGTATCCGACCTCTGTCGTCGGCGCGCTGGTCGGGTCGTATGACTTGACGAAGTCCTTGAGCGCATCGCGGATCTCATCCGGGCTGATCGTAAGGTCTGCCATTCGTGTTTCCTTGTCTTCGCGAAGCCCTGCGGCTTCGAGGGTATTGTGCTCGCCTAGCCAGCGAGTTGAAGTCTGAGTTCCTTGAGCTTCGAGGAGACGCTGTCGTCGATAACATTGTCGCCCACTTGCACGCGCAAGCCACCGATCAGGCTCGGATCGATCACAAGGTTGAGCTTGAGGTCACGGCCGAACTTGACAGCGAGTGCCCGTTGCAGCCGATCGAACTGGTCCGCGGCCATCGGCGTGGCGCTCGTGACCGTCGCGACCGCGAGGCCGGACTGGTCGGCGACGAGGGATGCCGCGGTACGAAGCAGCTCGCCGATGCGGCGGCCTCGCGGCTGCTGCATGAGGTGCCGCACGATCAAGAGGGTCTGCGGAGAGACCTTCTGCGCGAGCAGTGTTTCGACGAGTGCAACCTTTGACTCGACAGTGCCGAGCTTGCTGCTCACGGCGAGTTCGAGCTCCGGATTGGAGTTGACCGCCGAACCGAACCCGAAGAGCTCGGCGTCGATGTTGACCTCGGCCGGAGCCGATTCCGCGGCGGCGCGAATGCCAAGCTCTTCGATGCCCGCGAGCAGATCATCGGCGCTCGACCAGCGATTGGCGACCGCAGCTCCGAGGAGCGTCACCGTCGTCTCGCTCAGTCCGGCGCCGAAGACAGCCTTCAACACGGCGAGCTTCTCGTCGGCGTCGGTCGACGTGTCTGCCAGCATCGAGGTGAGCTGGGCGGATCCGCCGATGATTCGGCCGGCCGAGAACAACTCTTCCGCAATGGCCAGATCGACTTTGCCGAGGGACGAAAGCTCCGCCCGCGCGGCGGCAAGCGCTTCTCTGGTCGCTGAACGCATGGTTATCTAGCCATCTTTTCTGACTCTTCCAAGTCTGCAAGGAACTGGTCGACAAGGCTCGCGGCCTTTTCGTCGTCGGTCAGGGTCTGACCGATGACTCCGGCGGCCAGATCGATCGCGAGCGAGCCCACCTCGGCACGAAGCGACACAAGGGCTGCCTGACGCTCGGCTTCGATCTGCACCGATGCGTTCGCGGTGATGCGAGCCGCCTCGGCGCTCGCCTGCTCCTTGAGCTCGTTCAAAATCTTGATGCCATCCTGGCGAGCGTGGTCTCGGATTCGGGCCGCCTCGGCGCGAGCCTCCGCAAGCTGTTCGTTGTACTTTTCAAGCGCGGCAGCAGCCTCGGCCTGGGCGATCTCCGCCTTCTTGATGCCGCCCTCGATGAGCTCGGCGCGCGCGTCAAGCGTGCGCTGCACCGCCGGCAGCACCTTGAACCAGAAGAACAGCAACAGGACGATGAAGCAGACTGCCGACCAGATGATGTCGGGAATCCCGGGAATGAGCGGATTTTCGGCCGCCGCCGCCGCCGCAACGATTACCGGGAGCATTACTTCGTAAAGATGAAGTAGGTGGCGATGCCGATGAAGGCGAGCGCCTCCGTGAACGCGATACCGATGTACATGAGCACCGTGAGGCGACCCTGAAGTTCGGGCTGGCGGGCGACGGACTCGATGGTCTTGCCGACGACGATTCCTACGCCGATGGCCGGGCCGATTGCCGCGAGGCCGTAGCCGACCGTCGCGATGTTTCCGCTGAGGGCAGCGACAGTAGTGGTGTCCACGTTGTGATTCCTTCCGTGATGATGAACCGGGCGGATGCCCGATCCGTTTAGTGCTCGTCTGCCAGCGCGAGCTGGAGGTAGACAGCGGTCAAGATTGTGAAGACGTAGGCCTGCAAGACGATGACCAGCAGCTCAAGGAGCGTAAAGGCAAATCCGAAGGCAAGAGTGCCCACCCCGAACAACTTGAACAGTCCGGGGGCCTGCACGAAGAAGAAGGACGTGGCGAGGAAGAAAAGCACGAGCAAGAGATGCCCGACGATCATGTTCATGAGGAGTCGCAGCGTGTGGGTGACCGGTCGCACGATGAAGGTCGAGATGATCTCGATCGGCGTCACGATGATGTACAGCGGCCACGGGACGCCGGGCGGGAACAGCGAGTTACGGAGGAACTTTCCCGGGTGCTTGCGCAGCCCGGCGTAAATCCACGTCACATAGGCGATGGCTGCGAGCAGCAACGGAACACCGATGACGGCGGTCCCCGCGACGTTCAGGCCCGGCACGGTACCGGTGAAATTCATCGCAAGGATCATGAAGAAGAACGTGGTGAGCAGCGGGAGGAAGCGTCGGCCTTCCTTCTTGCCGAGCAGGTCCTCGGCGATACTTACGCGCACAAAGTCGAGCCCCATCTCGATGAGGGACTGGCCTCGGCCGGGAACCAGCTTCATTTTGCGGGTTCCGAGCCAGAACACCACCACGATAACGACGGTGACCAGGATGCGAATAAGCATGATCCGGTTTAATTCGAACGGCGTTCCCGCAAAGAGCACGACGGGCGGGAAGAATTCGCCGATGTTGGGCCCAACAAAGGAGCCATTCCCTGAACCGCCACCGGTGGCGAAGGGAAGTACCGTATTAAGAGCGGTGAGTAGCAGCGCTATCTCCTGAATCGGGGCGTGAAATCACGCGGCGAGAATGAGGGGGGCGTTCGTCACAACTCTATCAATAGATTGACAGCTCCCGGACCTCTATCGGGGTTGGTCGGGCGCATCTGCCGAGTGTGATACGCCGTCTGGCGCAGGGTCAGAGCGGTCTCCGGGGAGCTCGACATCGCTCACGTAGGGCAGGCGAGAACGGGCGATAACGACCACATCCACCACGAGGGTGCCGATCACCGCGACGACCACGGTGAGGAAGAGAACCTGCGTCTGGATCCACTGCTGGTCCTTCAAGAGGACGATCAGGACGATGAAAATGATCAACTTGAGCAGCCACGCGCCCATGACGATTCCAAAGAACGCGACGCTCAACAGGTCGCCCTTCGCCACCCGCGTGGCCAGCACGATGCTCGCCGCGGTGATCCCGAGAAAGACGACGGCCATCACCGTGCCGATGATGGCGCTCACGAGTCCGACGCTGCCGGCGACGAGAAATCCAACTATTGAACCGACGATGGCGATGGCAATGGCAAGGATGCCGCCGTAGGCGAGGATCCGCTTGAGGATCGGGATGGCGCTCATGTTGCTTCCTTCTTGGTCAGTGCGTCGATCGCCGCGCGCTTGGCCGCGTCGATCTCGGCCCGCGCCGGCTCGGTCTCGGGCTGAGCCTGATCGTTCGCGGCTGCGTCGAGCGGATCGAAGCGTGACGCGTTGGCGCCCGCCGCGGCATCCGGACTCGCCGACTGCACGGCGGCCTCCACAGCCTTGCGTCTGGTGAGCGGCGCGAGCGTGAACGCCGTGCAGATCACGAGGCCGACGGCGACGAAGGTGACGGCCCAGACCGCGTCGAAGAAGAGGAACAGCAGGCAGCCCACCGAGACGACCATGGTCCAGGAGTAGAAGATAAGCACCGCGTGCACGTCGGAGTGCCCCATGTCGAGCAAACGGTGGTGAAGGTGCTTGCGGTCCGCGGAGAACGGCGACTTGCCGGCGCGCAACCGGCGGAACACGGCGAGCCCGAAGTCGAGAAGCGGAATGACGAGAATCGCGAGCGGCAACAGGATCGGGATGAACGCGGGAATGTACTGCTTGGCGAACGGCAGGGCGGCGAGATCGACCTGCCCGGTTACCGAGATGGCCGACGTCGCCATCATGAGACCGACAAACAGCGCACCGGCGTCGCCCATGAACAGTTTGGCCGGGTGCCAGTTGAGTGGAAGGAAGCCGACGCAGGCTCCGATCAACACCGCGGAAATGAGCAGCGAGAGGTTGAAGTACTCGCTCGCGGCGATGCGCGAGACGAGGGTGTAGCTGTAAATGAAGAACGCGCCGTTCGCGATGATCGCGACCCCAGAGACGAGACCGTCGAGACCGTCGATGAAGTTGATCGCGTTCATCACGAGCACTATCGCGAGCACCGTGATCACGAGGCCGCTGTAGGAGGAGAGCAGGATGATTCCGCCGACGATCGGCAGACTAGTGAGCTGCACCCCCTGCCAGGCGAGCAGCCCGGCGGCAATGATCTGGCCGGCCAGTTTGGTCACCCAGTCGAGGTCCCAGATGTCGTCGGCCACACCGATCAGCACGATGATCAACGCGGACCCGAGGATGGCGAATATCGGACCGGGTTTCGCGAAAATGAGGTGGAACTGCGGAAGCTGCGAGGCGACGATGAAGGCAGCAAGAACGCCGATGAACATGGCGATTCCCCCGAGCCGCGGGGTGGGTCGCTTGTGAACGTCGCGTTCCCGGATGGCCGGATACAGCCGATACTTCATGCCGAGCCTGGCGATCACCATGGAGAGCACGTAGGTCACCACCGCTGAGAGGGCCCCGGCCGCTACATAGATGAGCAGTCTCACGAGGGCGACTCCGCGGTGCGCTCCGTTGCGAACGTCGCGAGCACCGATTCGATTTCCCGGTCGGTAATGACCCCGTGCCGCACGATCCGCAGCTCGCCGCCCTCGTGCAGCAGTCCCGTGGCGTCGACGATCGTTGAGCCGAGTCCGGCGTCGGTGTCGTAGCCCTCCCCCGACCTTCCGGCGTCGAGGTAGATCTCCACGCTGTCTCCGAGCATCGCCTCGGCCTCGGCAACGGTTCGAGCGGCCGGCTCCCCGGTGAGGTTCGCGGAGGACACGGCGAGGGGGCCGGTCTCGGAGAGCAACTCGAGCGCGATCCGGTTGTTCGGCATCCGGAGGGCGACGGTGCCACCAGTCTCGCCTAGGTCCCACTTGAGCGACTCCCGTGCCGGGAGAATCACGGTGAGCCCGCCCGGCCAGAACGCCGCGACGAGCGCACGCACCTCCGGCGGGACCTCCTCGACGAGGGCGTCAAGGGTCGGGATCCCCGGCACGAGAACGGGCGGCGGCGACTGCCTGGTGCGCCCCTTCGCGTCGAGGAGGCGCTGAACGGCATCGGGGGTGAAGGCATCCGCGGCCAGTCCGTAGACCGTGTCGGTCGGCAGCACAACGAGCTCCCCACGCCCGATGGCGGCTCGCGCGAGCCGCATCCCGGTGAGGAGCTCAGCCTGCTCGGAGCAGTCATAGATCGTCGCCATATCGGTAGACATCCTACTTTGAGGTGACTGGCAGCCTCGGTGCACGCTCCCTCGGCACGCCTTGGGATAATCGATTGACGTCAAGGAGCTAGATGGACCTGTACCTATTCGATTTCGACAAGACGCTCTATGCGTACGACTTTCGCAAGCGGCTCCCCGCCCTCAGCGAGATCTCCGGAGTAAGCCAATACCATCTGGCCAAGAGCTGGTGGGCCGGCGGATTTGAGACCCGCGCTGAGAATGGCGAGTGGCCGACATCCGCGGAGTACCTCGCCGAATTCGTCCGGGTCACCGGCGCGAACCTCAGCCTCGCCGAGTGGCAGCACGCGAGGTCGCTCGCGAGCACCCGCATCCCGGCGAGCGTCGCCGCTCTCGAACGGGCCTCGACCCTCGGTACGGTTTCGGTGCTCTCCAACAATCCGTCGCCCTTTGCCGAGTCGCTGCCGGTGCTCGCACCGGACGTGACCTCGATCGTCGGCGAGAACACGCTGGTCAGCTGCCAACTGGGCGTTCGGAAGCCGAACCCGATCGCATTCCAGCGTGCCCTTGAGCATTTCGGTGCGCGGGCCGAGGACACCTTCTTCGCCGACGACTCGGCGAGCAACGTCTCGGGGGCGATTTCCCTCGGCATCCATGGCCACCAGCTCACCTATGTCGACGGTGTGCCGCAGACCGATGCTCTTGACGAAGCGATTACGCGATTCGCTGACCGGAACGCCTGATGCTCCTCTTCATCTTCGACATGGATGAGGTGCTCTACGGCTACAACTGGCGCACCCGAATGGCGGGGATGACGGAATTGACCGGCCTGTCGCTCGAGCAGTTGCGGGAGAGGTGGTGGCACGCCGACGGGGAACTCGCGGCGGAAGCCGGCGGTTTCCCGACCGCGGACGCCTACCTCAAGGCGTTCAACGATGCGATCGGCGTCGAGGTGGCCGAGGCCGACTGGGTTCGGGTGCGCGGTTCGGCCATGGAGCCGTGGCGCGACTCGATTGCGGCGGTAGAGCGCGCCGCCGAGATCGGCCGGGTGACTCTGCTCACCAACAACGGCCCACTCACCGGAAAGCACCTGCCGCGGATCGCCCCCGACCTGGTGCCGCTGTTCGGCGATCACCTGTTCACCTCATCGGACTATGGCGCGCGCAAACCCGATCCGAACGTTTTCCTTGCCGTCCTCGACCGCTACGGTGTTGAACCAGAGGACGCGTTCTTCACCGACGACATGCGGGACAACATCGCCGGGGCCAGAAGCGTCGGCATCACCGCTCATCACTTCACCACCCCGTCCGCGCTTTTCGAGGCGATCGAATCGTTCGCCGCCGAGCGCGGCATTACACAGGGAGCAGGCTGACATGCTCGATCAGGTAGTGCTCGATGAGCTGTGGATGTTTGACGAGCCGGCCGCCTCCGAGGCCCGCTTTCGGGTCGAGCTGGAAAGCGGTGGCCCGTGGGATGAAACGGAACGCCAGGAGCTGACGACTCAACTCGCGCGCGCCATCGGGCTGCAGGGCAAGTTCGACGAAGCCGCTTCCCTGCTCCTCGCCATCCCTGATGATGCCGCACCCGTCGTCGGCGTGCGCGTTTTGCTCGAATCGGGGCGAATAATGGTGGACTCCGGTCATCCGGATGTCGCGGCGCAACTCTTTCGCAAGGCCGCGGAGGCCTCCACTCTGATCGGTGCCGAGTTCCTCTGCATCGACGCGCTGCACATGCTCGCCATCGTGGACTCCCCGCGCACGGAGGACTGGACCGAGCAGGCCGTGGAGTTGGCCGAGGCCTCCTCGAACGATCGCACGCGACGCTGGCTCGTGACGCTGCACAGCAACCTCGGGTGGAGTCGGATCGAGGGAGGCGACGCCGAGGCGGCACTCACCGAGTTCGTTGAGGCGGCGAGGTGGGCGGAACTGGTCGGGACCGATGAGGAACGACAGTGGACCCTCGAGGCAATCGACGAATGTACCGCGGCGATCGCGGCATCGTCCGACTGACCGGCTGCCTCCGCTGGTCGACTAGCGAGCGCAGGCCTCCGCTGGTCGAGTAGCGAGCGCAGCGAGCGTATCGAGACGCCCCATCCCCCAACTGGTCTCGATACGGGCGCTGAGCGCCCTACTCGACCCACGGGTTCGGGTGCTGAGCGCCCTACTCGACCCACGGGTTCGGGTACGGGTCAGCGCAGGGCGGTCGTCGCGCGGTCGCGTCCGAGGAAGTCCGGATGGGTCGCGATCGCGTGCCAGCCATCAGCGGCGAGCAGCGCGGCGATCTCCGCCGCCTGCAGCTCTCCGTGCTCGAGCACGAGAGTGCCGCCGGGATGCAGCAGCCGCCTGGCCGTCCGCGAGACCTGACGCACGACATCCAGCCCGTCCTCGCCGCCGTAGAGCGCGTGCGCCGGGTCGAACAGCCGCACCTCGGGATCGCGCGGGATCGCGCCGAGCGGAATGTAGGGCGGGTTGGAGATGACGACGGCAACGGTTCCGTCGAGTTCCGGCAGCGCGCGATCCAGGTCGATGAAGACTGCCGTCGCGTTGGTGGCGCCGCTCTCGCGGAAGTTCCGCTTCGTCCAGACGAACGCGTTCGGCGAGTTTTCGACCCCGAACACCCGCGCGTGCGGAACCTCGGTCGCCATGGCGAGGGCGATTGCGCCGCTCCCGGTGCCAAGGTCGATCCCGATCGGCTCCGGAGTCGCCGCATTGCGTAACGCGTCGATCGCAAACTGCGCGACCTGCTCGGTCTCCGGGCGCGGAACGAAGACGCCCGGCCCCACCGCGAGTTCGAGCGAACGGAACGGCGCACGGCCGGTGATGTGCTGAAGCGGCTCACGAGCGGCGCGACGCGCGAACAGCGCGCTGATCGTGCCCAACTGTTCGGCGTCGATCGGCGAACGGGTGATGGCCTTCGCCTGCACCTGGCCACGATTCAGCCCGAGAACGTGCCCGATCAGCAGCTCGGCGTCAACGTCGGGCGACGGCACCCCGGCACGGGAGAGCAACTCGAGCCCCTGACTGAGAGCATCGGAGACTGTGGCGGGATTACCGGTCACTGTCGGCGGGTCAGGCGGATTCCGGTTCGGAGAGCAGCGCCAGTCGCGCTTCCTCATCCGCCTCGATGTCGGACTGGATCACCGGCTCGAGCGCCCCGTTCATAACGGCGTCGAGGTTGTAGGCCTTGTAGCCCGTGCGGTGGTCGGCGATCCGGTTCTCCGGAAAGTTGTACGTGCGGATGCGCTCGGAGCGGTCCATGGTGCGGATCTGACTCTTGCGCACGACGGATGCCGCCGCGTCGATCTCCTCCTGCTGGCGCGCGAGAACGCGGGCACGCAACACGCGCATCCCGGCCTCACGGTTTTGCAGCTGACTCTTCTCGTTCTGCATGGCCACCACGATCCCCGTGGGGAGGTGGGTGATGCGCACGGCCGAGTCGGTCGTGTTCACCGACTGACCGCCGGGCCCGCTCGAGCGGTACACGTCGATCTTGAGATCGTTCTGGTTGATCTCGACCTCTTCCGGCTCATCCACCTCGGGAAAGACGAGCACGCCGGCCGCCGAGGTGTGGATGCGTCCCTGCGACTCCGTCGCCGGGACCCGCTGCACGCGGTGCACCCCGCCCTCGTACTTGAGGTGAGCCCACACGCCCTCGGCCGGATCGGTGGAGTTGCCCTTGATCGCGAGCTGGACATCCTTGATGCCGCCGAGGTCGCTCGAGGTCTGCTCGATGATCTCGGTCTTCCACCTCTTGGACTCCGCGTAGTGCAGGTACATGCGAAGCAGATCTCCGGCGAAGAGCGCGGACTCTGCCCCGCCCTCCCCCATCTTGATCTCCATGATCACGTCGCGGCCGTCATTCTCGTCGCGAGGGATGAGCAGCCGGCGAAGCCGCTCCTCCATCACGTCGAGCTCGGCCTTGATGCCCGGAAGTTCCTCGGCAAAGGAGGCATCCTCCTCGGCCATCTCCGTCGCGGCCTCGAAGTCATCGGTCAGCTTGAGCCAACGATGGTAGGCGTCGACGATTCGGCTGAGTTCGGCGTAGCGCCGATTGACCTTCTTTGACTTGGCCGGGTTGGAGTGAAGCTCCGGATCAGCAAGCTGCTCCTGAAGTTCCTCATGCTCGGCCAGCAAAGTCTTCACTGACTCGAACATGCAGTTAGTCCTCTTTAGACCCGGCTGATCCCGGAAGAGACTTCTGGATCTTCATGAGGAACTCGACGTTGCTCGAGGTGTCCTTGAGCTGCGTGAGCACGAGTTCGAGGGCCTGTTGGGTCTCGAGGCCCGCGAGCGCGCGGCGCAACTTCCAGTTGATCTTCGTCTCGTCGACACCCATGAGCATCTCTTCGCGACGGGTTCCAGAGGCGTTGACATCGACGGCGGGGAAGATGCGCTTGTCGGCCAGCTGGCGCGACAGTCGAAGCTCCATGTTTCCGGTGCCCTTGAACTCCTCGAAGATGACCTCGTCCATCTTGGACCCGGTCTCAACCAGCGCGGTGGCGAGGATCGTGAGGGATCCGCCATCCTCGATGTTGCGAGCGGCTCCGAAGAATCGCTTCGGCGGGTACAGGGCCGACGAATCGACGCCGCCGGAGAGGATGCGTCCGGATGCCGGCGCCGCGAGGTTGTACGCGCGGCCGAGCCGGGTGATCGAGTCGAGGAGCACCACGACATCGTGACCGAGTTCGACGAGACGCTTCGCGCGCTCGATTGCGAGCTCGGCGACCGTGGTGTGGTCCTCGGCCGGACGGTCGAAGGTGGAGGCGATGACCTCACCCTTCACCGTCCGCTGCATGTCGGTGACCTCTTCCGGACGCTCATCGACAAGAACGACCATGAGGTGAACCTCTGGGTTGTTCTTGGCGATCGCGTTCGCGATGGCCTGGAGCACGAGCGTCTTGCCGGCCTTCGGGGGCGAGACGATGAGGCCGCGCTGTCCCTTTCCGATCGGCGAGACGAGGTCGATGATGCGGGTGGTGAGCTTGCCCGTCTCGGTCTCGAGACGCAAGCGCTCCGAGGGGTAGAGCGGGGTCAGCTTGCCGAATTCGACTCGCTCGGCCGCCTGGTCGATCGGCAGTCCGTTGATCGAGTCGATCTTGACGATCGCGTTGTACTTCTGACGACCGCTGTTGTCGTTTTCGCGCGGCTGGCGGATGGCACCGACGACGGCGTCACCCTTGCGCAGGTTGTACTTCTTGACCTGTCCGAGGGAGACGTAGACGTCGTTGTTTCCCGGGAGGTATCCGCTCGTACGAACGAAGGCGTAGTTGTCGAGAACGTCGAGGATTCCGGCGACCGGGATGAGCACGTCATCCTCGGTGATCTCGGGCTCGAAGTCGTCGTTGTTGCCGGGTCCACGACGCTTGCGGTCGCGGTAGCGATTGCGTCCGCCGCGGTCCTCGTCGTCCTGCTGGCGATCGTTGCCGCCCTGATTGCGGTCGAGTTGCTGGCGATCAAGCTGCTGACGATCATTGCCGCCCTGCTGGCGATCCAGCTGCTGACGATCATTGCCGCCCTGCTGACGGCCGCCCTGCTGACGTCCATTACCCTGCTCGCGGTCGTTCTGGTTGCGGTTGTTCCGGCCGCCGCGCTGACCATCGCCCTGCTCGGCGTTCTGAGCCTGCCCGTTCTGGGCCTGCGCGTTTTGCCCCTGAGCGTTCTGTGCCCCGGCCTGGTCACCGCGGGCGGCGTCGCCCTGCTGGCGGTCACCGCGGTTGCGGTTGCGGTTGCGTGAGTTGCGGGTCGGCTGTTGCGGTTCATCCGCCTGCGGCTCGGACTCCTGGGCGGGAACGAGCTCGGTTGCGTCGGTGCCCTGTGCCTCGGTGCTCTGTGTGTCGGTGCTCTGTGCGTCGGTGCTCTGTGCGTCGGCAAGGGCGACCGCCTCGGCCTCCTGACCGGGGATGCGGTCGAGGCCGGTTGCTGCACTGCCGCCGTCGGCCTGAGCGGCGCGCTCGGCCTCCTGACCGGGGACCAGGTCTATTCCACCCTTTGCGCCGTTGGCGTGACGGGTTACCGACTTCGGCGCCGCCTTCGCCTTGGCGACCCGCTCACGGGTCGACTCGATCACGGGAGCCTCGGCGGCTCCGGCGTCGACGATCGAGGTGCTGGCGCGTCGGGAGGCGCGCTTCTTCGCGACTGGCGCGGCGGCCGACTCTGTCGTCTGCTCCGCTGCCTGCTCTGGCGCGGGCTGCTCCGGCGCTGCCTGCTCTGGCGCTACCTGCTCTTGGGCGACTGGGGCCTCCGGCGCCGGGGCGTCCACCACGAGGGTGTCCGCTAAGTCGGGGGTTGCTGTGTTGCTCTGGATTTCGGATATTGCGTCCACTAGTTCTCCTTTACGAAGTTTGGACGCGCCACTGAGGCCAAGCTCGGCGGCCAGAGCGTGAAGCTCGGGAAGTCGAAGTTTGGCGAGGGCGCTTGGGTCCTGCTGAATTGCACGGACAGTGAGGTTAGTCACTAAGAGGGTTCCTTTCCCCTCGCAAGATCCGTACCTGACAGGTACAGCTGTGGCTTGCGGGAGAGCTTGTCGTTCGGCGCTATAACCTTCGATTGTGCAGTCAATTGCGGCTGCATCGTGGGAAAGCGTTGAGGCGATTGCTGGTGATGATGCGTGCCCGGGGCTTCGGACTATGCCGAGTTATCTACGGGGTGCATTGTCACTGTAGCACCTTTGAAGTCAACGGCCAGCAGCAGCGACTGCCACGGTGAGTCGACCTGAGAAGCGACGAGCTCGGCCGCGACGAGACGTTGCGCCGGGTCGCTGCACAGCACGAGGATCGACGGTCCCGCCCCCGAGACGACGGCGGGCAAGCCGTGCCGCCGCAGGGTGGAAATGAGGGCCTCGGTCTCCGGCATTGCCGCCGCACGGTAGCTCTGGTGCAGCTTGTCTTCGGTGGCCGCGAGCAACAGCTCCGGGCTCTGGATGAGGGCGGCGATGAGCAGGGCGGACCGGGAGACGTTGAAGATTGCGTCCTCGTGAGGCACCGACGCCGGCCGAAGGCTCCGGGCGAGTTCCGTCGACATGGTGCTCTGCGGAACGGCGATGAGCGGCGACACACCACGATGCACAATGAGCTTCTTGTGCTGCGGTCCGGCATCCGTCGTCCAGGCGATGGTCAGCCCGCCGAACAGTGCAGGAGCGACGTTGTCGGGGTGACCCTCGAGGGTGGTCGCGAGCGCGAGCAGCGCTTGCGAATCCAGTTCGACGATCCCCTCGAGAAGTCCCTTGGCCGCCATGATGCCCGACACGATCGCGGCCCCGGATGACCCGAGCCCCCGCCCGTGCGGGATGGCGTTGCGCGCGACGAGGTCGATTCCCGGCATCGGCTGCGAATATGCGGCGAATGTGTATGCGATGGCCCGCACCACCAGGTTGGACTCGTCGGTCGGCACCTCGCCGGCGCCGACTCCGATGACCTCGACGCTCGCCCCCGGGGCGTCACGAACCGTGACGGTCAACTCGTCGTAGAGCGACAGCGCGAGCCCGAGCGTGTCGAAGCCCGGGCCGAGGTTCGCCGTGGTGGCAGGGACTCGCACCGTCACCGAACGGCCGACGAGCGTTGTTGGCGCGCCGGCCGCGGGAACGGGCGCGGTCATACCGAGACTTTAGCGAGACCGAGGACGCCGGCCACCTCATCGGTGTCGTTCGCGACAACCGTCGGGGTGACGTCTGCTCCGTCGGCGGTGCGCAAGGCCCACTGCGGGTCCTTGAGCCCGTGGCCGGTGACCGTGAGCACGACCGTTGAGCCGCGGGGAATCTCCCCGGCGGCGGAACGCTCGAGCAGCCCGGCGACGCTGATGGCGGATGCCGGCTCGACGAAGATCCCTACCTCCGCGGCAAGAATGCGGTACGCCTCGAGGATGTGCTCGTCGGAAATCGCGCCGAAGTATCCATTGCTCGCCTCCCTGGCTGCGAGGGCGAGCTCCCAGGATGCCGGGTTGCCGATGCGGATGGCGCTCGCAATAGTCTCCGGGTGCTTGACGACGTGCCCGAGAACGATCGGGGCACTCCCGGCGGCCTGGAAGCCGAACATGCGCGGAAGCTTCGTCGTCGCGCCGCGGGCGAGTTCCTCGGTGTATCCGCGGGAGTAGGCGGTGTAGTTACCCGCATTGCCGACCGGAACGATGTGAAAGTCTGGGGCGTCCTCGAGCACTTCGACGACCTCGAACGCCGCGGTCTTCTGGCCCTCGATGCGGTCGGGGTTCACCGAGTTGACGAGGTGCACCGGATAATTCGCGGCAAGGTCGCGGGCGATGTCCAGGCAATCGTCGAAGTTGCCGCGCACCTGCAGCAGCTCGGCGTTGTGCGCGATCGCCTGGCTGAGCTTGCCGAGGGCAATCTTCCCCTCCGGCACCAGAACGGCGGCGGTGATGCCGGCGTGCGTGGCATAGGCGGCGGCCGAGGCCGACGTGTTGCCGGTCGAGGCGCAAATGATCGCCTTTGCGCCGTGCTCGACGGCCTTTGAGATCGCCATCGTCATTCCGCGGTCCTTGAACGACCCGGTCGGGTTCATTCCCTCGTACTTGACCCACACGGTTGCGCCGGTGCGCGCCGAGAGCGCTGGCGCCGGGATGAGCGGGGTGCCCCCCTCGCCGAGGGTGATGATTGGCGTCGCGTCGGAGACATCGAGGCGGTCTGCGTATTCGCGGAGGACACCGCGCCACTGGTGGGCCATTATGATCCTTCTACTCTCAGTACGGATGTGACCTGGCTGACGACGTCGCTTGATTCGAGCGCGAGAACGGTCGCCGCGAGATCGGCTTCGGATGCCTCGTGGGTGCCAATTACAAGGGTAGCGGTGGGCGAGGGCGTGCTCACGCCAGAGTCGGAGAGTTGCACCGATTGGGTGAGCGTTTCGACCGAGACGCCGTGCCCGCTGAACAATACGGCCACGGCGGCGAGGGCGCCGGGCTGGTCGACGACACTGAGCGTGATCTGATAGCGGGTGATCACCCGGGAGATCGGCAGGATCGGCAGGTTCGCGTGGGTCGACTCCGCGACCCCGGGGCCGCCGATGACGTGCCGGCGGGCTGCCGACACGAGGTCACCGAGTACGGCCGACGCAGTCTCGATTCCGCCGGCTCCCGCGCCATAGAACATAAGGTCGCCGGCCGCTTCCGCCTCGATGAACACGGCATTCTTGGCCCCGTGCACGGCGGCGAGCGGATGATCACGCGGCACGAGCGCCGGATAGACGCGAGCCGACACCCCCTCGACACCCTGCTCGTCGGTGAGACGCTCGCAGATCGCGAGAAGCTTGACGACGTAACCGGCCTTGCGCGCGGCATCCACCTGCTCGAGCGTCACACCGGTGATTCCCTCCCGGTACACCGCATCGAGCGGAACCGTGGTGTGGAATGCGAGGCTCGCCAGAATCGCCGTCTTCTGCGCGGCGTCGAAGCCCTCGATGTCGGCGGACGGATCTGACTTCTCGGCGTACCCGAGTTCCGTCGCGGTGGCGAGGGCGGTTTCGAGGCTCTCCCCCGCCCGGTCCATGCGGTCGAGGATGAAGTTCGTCGTGCCATTGACGATTCCGAGGATGCGCCGGATCCGGTCGCCGGCCAGACTGTCGCGCAGCGGCCGAATGATCGGGATGGCCCCCGCAACCGCGGCCTCGTAATACAACTGAGCGCCGACCTGCTCGGCCGCCTCGAACAGTTCGGGGCCGTGCGTCGCGAGAAGCGCCTTGTTGCCGGTGATCACGTCGGCGCCAGAATTGAGCGCCTGCAGGATGAGGGTGCGAGCCGGCTCGAGGCCGCCCATGAGTTCGATCACGATGTCCGCGCCGAGGATGAGCGACTCGGCGTCCGTCGTGAGCAGTTCCCGCGGGATGTCCGTCGATCGCGTCGCGTTGACGTCGCGCACCGCCACCCCGACGAGTTCGAGGCCGGCCCCGGCCCGGTTGGCTAGCTCCTGCCCGTGCTCGATCAGGAGTGCGGCGACCTGAGCGCCGACCGATCCCGCGCCGAGAAGGGCGACTCTGAGGTTGCGGTACTCGATCATGATGCTTCCCTGTCGGTCGTTGGGCGTGCGGGGACGCCCGCGGCGGAGGATTCGTCGTGGCCGATCGCACGCGCGGCGGGAATGCCGGCGTCGCGGGAGAGCAGGTCGGCCTCGGTCTCGCCGCGCACGATCACGCGAGCGGCGCCGTCCGCGACGGCGACGACCGCCGGTCGGCCGAGGTAGTTGTAGTTGCTCGCCATCGACCAGCAGTAGGCGCCGGTCGCCGGAACGGCGAGCAGGTCCCCGGCCTCGACGTCGCCCGGCAGGTAGTCGGCGTGAACCACGATGTCGCCGCTCTCGCAGTGCTTGCCGGCGATCCGCACGAGGGCCGGGTCGGCATCCGAGGTGCGGTTCGCGATTCGCACCGAGTAGTCGGCGGAGTATAGGGCGGGCCGCACGTTGTCGCTCATGCCGCCGTCGACGCTCACGTACTTGCGCACGGCGCTCGACTCCCCCGTCGTCACATCGACGTCCTTGATGGTTCCGGCCTCGTAGAGCGTGAAGGTGGAGGGGCCGATCACGGCGCGACCGGGCTCGACGGCGACGACGGGCACAGGAATGCCCAGCCGTGCGCACTCGCTCGAGACGATCTCGGCGAATCTGGCCGCCACCTCGGGAAGGGCCATTGCCGTCTCCCCGCTCGTGTAGGCGATGCCGAATCCGCCGCCGAGATTCAGTTCCGGGATCGGGCCGCCGGCGAGCAGGTCTGCCTGGAGCGTGAGCAGTCGCTTCGCCGCCTCGACGAAACCGTCGGATTCGAAGATCTGCGAACCGATGTGCGAGTGCAGGCCGAGGAAGCTCAACTGCGGGTGGGAGCGGATCGCCGCGACAGCCGCCGGGGCGTCGGCGATGGTGATGCCGAACTTCTGGTCCTCGCGAGCGGTGGCGAGGTACTCGTGAGTGTGCGCATGCACCCCGCTGTTGAGCCGGAGCCTCACCGGCTGCACCCGGGAGTGCCGAGCCGCGGCATCCGCGACCCGCTCGATCTCGATGAGGCTGTCGATGACGATGACGCCGAGCCCGGTCGACACCGCGCGATCGATCTCGGCGAGCGACTTGTTGTTGCCGTGAAAGCCGAGTCGGCCGGGGTCGACGCCCGCGGCGAGGGCGACTGCAAGCTCTCCCCCGCTGCACACGTCGATGTAGAGTCCGGCCTCGGTAACCCAACGCGCGAGCTCGATGCTGAGGAACGCCTTGCCGGCGTAGTACACCTTCGCGCCCGATCCGACCCGGGCGAATTCGCGGTCAAACGACTCCTTCGCCTCGGCGGCGCGGCCGCGCGCGTCGGCCTCGTCCACGACGTAGAGCGGCGTTCCGAACCGGGCGGCCAGCTCCGACACCGCGACGCCCGCAACGGAGAGTTCGCCGGATGCGGTGCGGGCCGCGTTCCTCGACCAGACGGTCGAGGGCAACTCGTTTGCATCATCCGGATGCAACAGCCATCCCGGCGCGAGCGGGTTCTGGGTCACGGGCACACTCCCTTCGAGGAGAACAGGTCACTGTTGAGCGTGAATGACGAAGCGCTGACCGAGAGCCGGAGGTTCGACCCGCGCACGCTGACCGAATCGAGCCAGAATGCTCGCGGCAGATACTTCGCCACGCAGACCTTCTGGGTAGCGAGCAGCGAATCGGCGACCGAACCGAGGGAGGCGCGCACCGCGGACGGGCTGAGGGTCGCGCCGCTCAGGGTGAGTGATTTCGGGGTGAGACCGAGCTGCCCGTCGATGGCCTTCGGTGCGAGAGCAACGGTGATCGGAAGCTTCATGCCGAAGACCGTTGCGACGATGTCCGCATTCACCGCGCCGTCGGCGAGCGCGACCGAGGTGATCGGTAGGCCGTCGAAGCCGGTGAGAAGCGTGGACAGTTCGGACTGGCCGGCCGTGAACACGAGGCTCCCGTGGTCGATCGGCTTGCTTGTATCGGTCGGGACACCGGTCGCGGTGATCACAGCGTTGCCGCGAAGCTCTCCGACCGCGAGGTCATCCACGGCGATCGTTACCGTCTGCAACCGTCCGGCGGCGAGCTGCAGGAGAACGGAGCTTCCGCCTATCGTCACGTCGACCGGCGCCGAGGCCGGCAACGACAGCGAGCTTCGCACCTTCGACTCGATCAGGTTCGCGACCACGTTTCGCGCGACGCCGTCGAGCAGAACTGCGGCGACGATGACCAGAACGACCAGCGCACCGACGACGGCGAACACGCGTCGCGATCGGCGCCGACGCGGCACTCTGGTGCCCGCGACGTCGAACGGCTTCTCCGGAGCGGCCGCCTCGGGCCGCCACTCCGGCAAGGATTCGGGCATGCGCTACATCCTCTCGGGAGCCGAGACTCCCAGGAGCCCGAGGGCGTTGCGGAGTACCGTGCCGGTGGCGTCGTTGAGCCACAGTCTGGTGCGGTGCACGTCGGATACCGGCTCGTCGCCGAGCGGGGTGACCCGGCAGTTGTCGTACCAGCGGTGGTAGGCGCCGGCGAGTTCCTCGGCGTAACGGGCGACTCGGTGCGGCTCGCGCAGTTCGGCGGCCTGCCTGACAACCCGCGGGAACTCGGCGAGCACTCCAAGGAGGACGCTCTCGGTCTCGTGGGTGAGCAGCGACGCGTCGAACACGCTGCGATCCACTCCACTGTCCGCGGCGTTTCGGGCCACCGAGTGGGTGCGCGCGTGGGCGTACTGAACGTAGAAAACGGGGTTGTCGTTGGTGCGCTTCGTGAACAGGTCGAGGTCGATGTCCAGCTGCGAATCGCTCGACGAGCGAACGAGCGCATAGCGCGCGGCATCCCTGCCGACGGCGTCGACGAGGTCCTCGAGCACTACGACGGTTCCGGCCCGCTTGCTCATGCGCTGCGGTGTGCCGTCCTTGACGAGGTTGACCATCTGCCCGATGAGCACCTCGAGGTTGACATAGGGCACGTCGTGGAACGCGGCCGTCATGGCCATCAGCCGCTGCACGTAGCCGTGGTGATCGGCGCCGAGCATGATGATGTTGCGCTCGAATCCGCGTTCGCGCTTGTTCAGGTAGTAGGCGAGGTCGCCTGAGATGTAGGAAGCCTCCCCGTCGCTCTTGATGACTACCCGGTCTTTGTCGTCGCCGAATTCCGTTGTGCGCAACCAGGTCGCGCCGTCCGCCTCAAAGATGTGCCCGAGCTCGCGGAGCCTGGCAATCGCAGCCTCGACGGCGCCCTGCTCGTGCAGGCTGTTCTCGTGAAAGTAGACGTCGAAGTCCACCCCGAAGTCGTGAAGGCTCTTCTTAATGTCCCCGAACATGAGGTCGACACCGATCGAACGGAAGACCTCCTGCTGGTCGGCGCGGTCGAGCCTGGTCAGCTCACCGGCGTCATAGGCGGTGACGACGCGGTCGGCGATGTCGGCGATGTACTGCCCGCCGTAACCATCTTCCGGGGTCGGTTCGCCGAGGTAGCTCGCGAGCAGGCTACGCGCGAAGCGGTCGATCTGGCCGCCGTGATCATTGAAGTAGTACTCGCGAGTGACGAGTCCGCCCTCGGCCGTGAAAATTCGGGCGAGGCTGTCGCCCACCGCCGCCCAGCGCACCCCTCCGAGGTGGATCGGACCGGTTGGGTTCGCGGAAACGAACTCGAGGTTGATCTTCACGCCGTCGTACAGGGTCCCGTTGCCGAATGCCGGGCCCTGCTCGACGATCGTCTTGGCGACGGCGCCGGCGGCGGCCGCGTCGAGGGTGATGTTGATGAAGCCCGGGCCCGCGACATCCACCGAGGCAATGCCGTCGATGGCTTGGATGCTCTCGGCGAGTTCGAGGGCGAGTTCACGCGGGTTGGTCGCGACACTCCGGGCGAGCTTCATGGCGATGTTCGATGCCCAGTCACCGTGGTCACGGTTCCTGGGCCGGTCGAGCTTGACGTCATCGATGGTGACTTCCGCATCGACGGCACCCCGGCGCTCGAGCGCGTCGATAACGATGACGAGCAACTGGGCAGAGAGCTGGGCGGGAGTCACGAGCATCGATTCTATCGGGAGCGCTGACGTGCCTCCGTAGTGGGCGAGCGGCGGGCACCGACTGGTCCCGTCCCGAACGTCAGCGCAGCTGCACGTGTTGCGTGGTGTCGTCCACCGGGAGGTTGTCGACCACGGCGAGCACCTCGAGGTCGAGCAGCCTCAGGTTGGCCCAGTGGTTCGTCAGAAACGCGATGTCGGCGGCATCCCGGCCGGTCGAGATGCGCAAGAGACTCTGCCGCGGGGCGAGCCCGGTCGCGTCCACGACGTGCCATTCGCCGTCAATGAACGCCTCGGCGACGGCGTGAAAGTCCATGGGGCTCAATCCGGGCGCGTACACGGCGGCCATCCGCGCGGGCACGTCGATCGCCCGCAACAGCGCGATCACGAGGTGGGCGTAGTCCCGGCAGACTCCCTGCCTGGCGAGGAGAGTTCCCACAGCGCCATCCGTCACTCGACTCGAACCCGGAACGTACTGCAACCGGTCGTGCACCCAGGAACCCACCGCGGCCAGAAGGTCGAACCCGCTGAGGCCGCGGAACTCGGACTGCGCGGTCGGCAGCAGGCTGTCCGACTCGCAATACCGGCTCGGCCGAAGATAGACGACCGAATCGAGCTCGTCCACGGGCGCGGGCTGCGCCTGTCCGGCGACCTCGGCGGAATAGTCGACCGTCATCCGCCCGGCCGCGCTCACGAGTTGGTGCAGCCGTGACCCGTGCCGATCCACCAGCTCGGCGGGCTGGATCGGCTCGCCATCGAGGTGGATGTCGAGGCGCTCGGTCGTCAGATCGGCTCCCTGAGCCACGGCGACGCTAAACACCATGTTGGTGCGCCCCGAGATGTCCAGTTCCAGGTGGGCGGCGACGTTTCGGAGCATGCTCACGATCTTGTCACGCCGGTCGCGCGCCCGCCCGTTACGGCCAGAGCAGGTCGCGCGTCCATCCAATTCCCTCGAGCCGGTAGCGCAGACGCAACTGGTCGCGTTCCCTGGCCGCCTGCCAAAACTCGAACTCGGCCGGACGCACGAGGTAGGTCTGCCACGACTCGGGCACGAAGTCCGGCTCCGCCTCGATGCGCTCCCGAGCCTCTCGGATCGCGGCCGCGTACTCCGCCTCCCCCGGAATCGGTTCGCTTTGAACTCCGGCCGCGGCGATGGCGCGGGCGTTCGGGTGCCGGGCAAGGAAGTCGGCGCGAGCCAGGGCTCGATGCCCGGTTTCGACCGAGCCGACGACCCGCACCTGCCGCCCTTGCTCCCGCCAGTACAGCAGCAGGGCGGCCCTCGGGTTCTCCGTCAGGTCTCGGCCCTTCGGGCTCGTCGCGAGGGTCGCGAACCAGAGCCCCTGCGGCGTGATGTCTTTGAGAAGCAGGGTGCGAGCGGATGGCGCGCCCATCGCATCCGCCGTGGCTAGTGTCATGGCGTGCGGTTGCGAGACGCTCGCGTCGAGCGCGGACGCGAGCCATTCCTCAAGCAGAACCAGCGGATCGGCGGGGGCGGCATCCGGGTCGAATTCCGGCAGATCGCCCGCAAAGACGGGAAGCTCGCGCAATCGGTCGCGCCACGATGCGTCGTTCATACTTTCAGCATACGGAGGACTGGTAACGTAGACCTGCACTTGAGCCCCCATAGCTCAGGGGATAGAGCACTGCCCTCCGGAGGCAGGGGCGCAGGTTCGAATCCTGCTGGGGGCACCCCTGTCGCGTGTCACGCTAGTCCGGACTCTTGCCACCTAGTTCGGACAACCCGCCGCGCCATCCCTAGCCGGAATCGCTCGCATCCATCGACAGATATGCTCCGGGCGCTTTGGCCGCATGACTCTTACCTTCAATATCGTTGTATGTGCCGCCAGACTTCACCTCAAGCACCCGAAGGTTGATGCTGGTCTTGCCAGACTTCCGCAACCATTCGTCAGCTCCATTGGGCTGATAGCCGTCTTCGGGCAACGCCGCAAGGAGCGACGCGTATGTGGAGCCTTTGCCAAGGACGACCTTGATAACAGTCGGTGGAGATCCTTCGATTCGGTGAGTTGAGCCGTAGTGACCGGTGTAGACAACCCGACCGTACTTACTCAAATGCAGCTCCTTTGCCGCCTGATTCACCGCGTCGTAATCGTGCGGACCGGCGACTCCCAGGGGCGTACACGCGGACAACAGACACACGAGTGCGACGGCAAGCCCGGCTCGCCGGATCCTGGCAGCTGAGTTTTTGAACTGAGAATCCGTCACGGGCACACCCTAGTCAACAGGTGCCCGCTACGCAGATCCAAAAGCGACCGCTTGGCGCAACTCGCCGCTCAGGGGATGACTGTGTGATTGAGGCGCGCAAGAAGTAAGCGGGCGACCGCCGCCACAACCTTGCGTTTGTCCGGACCAGGTTGGCAAAACACGCCACCCCAAGAGCGACAGAACCCCGGAGTTCCGGTTGTCCGAATCTGGCAATTTGTCCAGATTGCCGTGGCACGCGACAACCCCTGTCGCGTGTCACGCTAGTCCGGACTTTTGCCACTCAGTTCGGACAAGGCACGTCAGGCTCGGCGGTCGCCTTGGAATCAGGGAGAAGCCGAAGACTGCCTTCGTGCACCGAACGTCTGAATGCCTGACTCCCTAAGCGGTTCGAGGGACGCATTCGGATCGAAGCCGTCCGACCTAGGGAGGACGAGCGATCAACAACACGAGCAGGACGTGCCCACTGTTCAGAACATTTCGCGAGGCCGCAGCGAAGCTGCAGCTGACCCCGGCAGAGCTCCGCCGACAGGAACGTGCCGGCGACGGTCCCACGGCGTACAAGCTCGAATCCGGGCTAACCGACATGCTTCATCTCCGTGATTGGCTCTCAATGATGCAGACAGGCTCGAGGACTGCGAAACCTCGCCCTAGTTGTGTCGCGGGACGTCTAATCCCTCGTGTCGTTTAAGCTCAGTGGGAACGGAAGGCGTGAAAACGTGCCCGCTACTCTCGAACGTCGGGCCGCCCGCCTCTTCTCAGCCAGCATGCTGCGACCAGTCTTGGTTGGGGCGCAAGCGAGCCCTCTACAAGTTGCCGTGTGGGACCTGCGTCGGGAACTGGGGCTCGCCGAGGACGCTACCGCAAGCAACGTCCTGGGTGCTGCCTACCAGTTTCTTTCTGCTTCATACCGAAGTGAGTACTTCTATAAGAACCTCATTGCCAGCAAGGTCGTGGTTGGAAGGCATCGGGCATCCAACGTCGTGATGCTGAGCGAGTTCTCACTAGGGAGTTCGGTTGCCGATTGTGTCCTCATAAACGGATCCGGCATGGTCTACGAGATCAAGACTGAGTTTGATTCGCCCGAGAAGCTCAAGCGGCAGCTGACCAACTACTACCGAGCCTTTCCCCTCGTCACGGTCGTCGCCCACGAGACCACCGCGGAGCGATACCTTCGGGTACTGGAAGGGACGCCCGCCGGTCTTTTGGTCGTCGGACCACGGTCACGCCTTTCAACGGCGAGGGCACCTCAGTACACCGATGACTACTTTGACATTCTCACAATGTTCAATGCGCTGCGTCAGGCGGAAGTCGAGACGGTATTAACTGATGCTTTCGGAAAACTGACCGCCGTGCCGAACGGTCTGCGATATGCTGAGCGCCTGTCAATTGCCGAAACGATGTCTCCGGCCCATTTCCAAAGCGGAATGCAAGCAGCTTTAAAACGGCGGCTCCTCCGGGCAGACCGCGACCTCGTTATCAACCCGACAACCCAGCCCCTTTGGGCCCTCCTCCTGCAGATCAACCCCACACCCAGCCAAGGAGAGAACTTGCTCAATTGGCTGGAATCAAAGGAGCACAGCGTTGTACTTCCCATATCTGAGAGGTAAGCAGTTCGAGCTTCTCGCGCTGAAGGAGCTGAGCCCGCTTCTTGGCCAGCGCCGGAATGTCTTGCCGATCATCGAGCCAGTTCGAAAGCCCGATGGCGGACTCACCCGCTGCCTCGCGTCACTCAGCGAGAACCAGCTGAAGTACGCGGTGGTCGTGAACCCGAGTGTCGGCGAACTGCATGCAGAGATGATTCCGGATGCCATCGCTAGCTATGTCCAATCAGTGAAACTCCCTGGAGAGCCGGCGCTTGCCGTCCTCATCAATGAGACAACCGACGTCCGGGCCACGCTCAAGGATTACGCGAATAGTTACGGCAACGCTTTCCCTTTGATGCTTATTCACAATGGGCTGGCGGAGGATCTTGAGGCGCTCAGGACCGGTTCCGATGGCCTGGGTCGCGCCTACGACGTGATCGACTTCGACGTGAGGAAGGCCTACTTCCGAGCTTTCGGCAATGATCAAATCCTTTTGCGCGATGGTTTCGAACGAGCGGAGCGAAACGCCGACTACCTCAATCGAGGCGAAACAGACTTTAGCGACGATCATCTCTTCTATGCCACCGAGGGGTATGCCGGGTTCGGTGACTACCTCACGATCGGCGAGGGATACGCTGAAGGTGGGTTCACTCCTAGAGCTGTTGCCATTCATTGGACATACGAATCTCGGGAGGGCGGTCCAATCAAAATCCGCCATTTCACATCCGAGAACAATGGCGACATTGCCAACGTCGGCGGCAAGTTCCTGGAGGCGGCCGAGAAGCTCGTGGGCTTTCTCGATCGCGAGAGCATACACACCGTCGCATCCGAGGTCATCCGTCAGCAATATGCAAACGGCACCTACCCCGGACTCGGAATCGTCAAAAAGCTCTCGATTCAGAACCACCTCGAACTCGTCTCGACAATCCTCGCCCGATGACCAAACGTGCCTGCGCTGCGTGCTTCTCGGCGCCCAGCTGGATTCCTAACGCGAGCCCACCAGCCGGAGCCATTGCCGACTGCGATTTCGGGCACGAAAGCAACGTCCAAACGTGGCCAACCGGAGCGTGGATCGACAGCCTCACGCGGCTATTCGCGATCTACGAAGTTAGCCCGGCAGATGAGCTCGGCGAGGAACTGCATGTCCGAGTTCAAGCCGACTGGAGCATATTCAGTTTCAATGACCCGGGGCTGGTCAAGAAGTTTCTAGATTCAGCAGCGCCAGACCACCCGCTTCTGGTGCCGGGCGTTCGCGTTGGTCTGCGAAATTCCATCGACGGCCGCGCCGCCGATCACTCCTCCTCATGGGCAAAGTTCTCTGACGAGATCCGGCACCAGAATCGATACTTTCCGGGGTCCGCGCCAAATCGGGAGATCCTCGAAGAAGCACTCTCCGAAAGCGTGTCAACGATTGCTGCAGGCGCATCACTGTTCAGGGCTCGGCTAACGCCGCCGGACGAGTTAATTCCAGTCCAGAAAATGGGCGCTCCGCCACCAAAGGTCACTCCTCCCGGTCGAGCAAATCCGGTTGGCATTCCCTATCTCTACCTCGCACTGGACTCGAAGACCTGCGTCTACGAGACTCGAGTCGCCAATCACGCACGCGTCTCGATAGGCACGTTCCGGGTCCAGCGGGACCTCAAAGTCCTGAACCTGGCTGAGATCGAGCCGCTGGACTTCTTCTCAACCTACGAGGAGATTGACGAGAGTGATCAGCAGGCGGTTCGGGTCTCCCTTCATCGATACTTGGAGGCACTCGGCCAAGAACTTCGCCGACCAATTAGGTCTACCGACGAGCCAACGGACTACATCCCCACTCAATATCTCTGCGAACTGGCTAAGTCTTTGGGGTTCGATGGGGTGCTTTATTCGAGCTCACAGCGCCCAGATGGCCGTAACGTGGTGCTATTCGACGTCAATGCGGCCGCCTGCGAATCGGTTGAGCTCATCATCATCACGAGCGTCGAGGCAGATTGGGAGCCTGTCCCAGTCTCGGCCTAGCAGCACTAGTACGTTCGTCCGCGGCCAACGTCCGCGACGTGCACGGCAATATCGCTGCTGGAGCGATCCACCCAAGCAAGATAGCGCGAGCGCCGATGAAGCGCATCGATCAAAGGATCGCTGAGGCTACCACGGAGCCGAGCGGTGAACTCTTCTTCGAATGAGTCCCGCCCACCTTGGATAAGCGGTACGCCGACCTGACTCACGAGGTCGAGCAGGTCCCGCCGCCTTGCAACAAGCACCACATCACTATCTCGGAGATTGACGAGACAGTCCACCGCGATCTCAGCGGCCAGCCCAAACTCAGAGGCCTGGATCTCGGCGCGAAACTCGTGCGAGGGGGGCATGTCACGGCGCTCCAGCGACGCGCGTGGATCAAAAGCATGAGCCCTCGTTCCCCAGAAAGGCGCCCGAAACTGTCGCATAACTTCAAAATTGTTCAGAAGCTCGAGGAACCGGCGCGGATAGACGAGGGCGTTCCCCTCCCCGTGATCGTCGACCCGGGTGACCCAATCCGTCCCGCGCCGACTGAGCAGAAAGCTCGGATCCAACAACACCTTCAAGTCTCATCTCCCCCTGGATGCCAGCAATGCAAGCACGTGAATGGCGATCTTGAACACGATTAGCTGGCCGCTCGTAGGTCGGTCCCGCAGCCCGAGGACACCTCGCGCTATCTCGCTCTAATGATGAGTGCATATCGGGGCAGATCTACGTCCCGGGGTAGGTTCTTTGGCGCGAGATTTCGAGCCTTCTCGACGTAGTCGGGCACTTTGGAAGCCAACATCGTTGCCCTGTCCTCGACGTGGGGACGCATCTGCTCTGCGAGTGCCTGAACTTCGGAGTCGAATTGCGCCGAGGTCCCAGATCCGCCACCGACCGGGCTGCCTGAAGGATTTCCGGCGACAGGGGGCGGCGGAGGCGACCCGCCTGAAGATGGGTTTGGGAGCGATCCAGGGGGGACTGGGATTGGTCCAGCACCACCAGTGGGACTGATCCGCAAGAGATCCGACCAAGGGAACGTGAACGGAGCAAACGCCTTGACTTTGTTATTCATCCGCGAGCCCACTTCGCGAACGGCTTTGACCCTGGTGGTCGGTATGGCCGCGCAACCATATAAAGTCGGCAACCCTCTGAGGTTCGTCGGCGTCGGAAAGTGGGGCTTGGTCGAGTCGCTCTGATCCCAACCGTTGTAGAAAACGTGCATTGCGACGGAGTTGCGCGCACGAGCGTGGCGCAGGAGAGTGTCGTACTGCAGCTCCCCTTTATTGTCTCCTCGGTGCGACAACTCGGGGTAGGTGTAGTGCAGCTTCCCGTGCCTTACCCGTTTCGCCTGGATGCTGTAGCCGAGTGCGCTCCCATCGCTGCGCTCTAACCAGATCTCGAAGTCGGCGCCAATTTTTCGCTCAGCATTCTGTGAGACCTCCTGGATCTGGATTTTGTGCGCCAGTGTCACATTCAGCTCTTCCAGGCTTAAAAGGTTGTGTTGAGAAATTGTGACTTCGCCCATACTCATACGAATCTGATGAGCACGATGAACCTTCGACCAAGTCTCGGTTGCGAGGTCGTCCATTAGGTCGGCTAGTTGATGAAGACTCATGCGCACAATCTTCGCATTCCGCGAATGCTCGTGATGACTTTCGACACAGTCGACGGCGAACGTCCGCATGAGGAGTGCGACGAAGTGTCACTCGTTCGTCGCACCTCCATGCGAGAACCTGAACGGCTTCGGGAAGTAGCTCGAAGGGCCACGAGATAGACGATGCCCCGCGTCGCAGGCGCGTAGCGAATGCGTAACGGTAACGGTGATGCGCTCTGGCTTACCCGGGCAATGGCCGGCCTGATTTTTGTGGTCGTCGTCAGCGGAGGCTCGATCGTTGAGGGGCGCTCTAATTCACAAGACGGCTTCTGCTACTTGAGCGCCGCCCGGTGAATGGAGCGCCTTCTCTAGGCTGCGCCGGTAGGTGGAGCGAGCTTCTCACTCGCGCTGTGACGTTCTGAATCGACATGAGCGTCCAGCGCATACACGACCGCTCCGGCCAGAGCGAAAAAACAGCCATCCTCGCACTGATCGTCACGGCGAGCCAGAGCGATGATCCCCCCGCGGCTTCTTACGCAGTCGGCGCCGCGGTATCGAGGCTTTGCTCGGAACACAGTACGGCGTTCCAGGCTGTGGTTACCGGATAGCCTGCTCCAAGGACGGGCCTGCTTCCAGCGGCACCCGATCCCTCCTACCCGGCGACGCTCGACGAAGTGCATGAGCGATTCGTTGCCGGCGCTCCCTTTGAAGCAGAGCGCCAGCGGATATTTGATGGGCTCTACTTGCACTCTTCGATCTCGAGAAATTTCTACATGCTGGACTCTGCTCAACCCGTTCCATGCCCAGCATGACCGCGCAGGGACCGTGATGCGAAAGTGAGTGACGATCGGCACAACATTGCGGTGCGATGCAAGTTGCCTTCAAAGGCGGGCAACAAAAAGCAAACCGCTCCCTCTTCGCTGCCGTTGGTCAGGTCTTCAAGTTCACGTGGCCTAGATGCCACCGGCGGCAGGCAGCGACTCACGAATGCTGATTCATTGCCATGCGGCTAGCAGGTTTACTAGCCTTGATCTGTGGCCCGTTCAAGCCTTTTGCACTGGAATGCCGCGTCGGATCCGTCTGACCTTGCCGCATTCTTTGTGAGAACGTGGGCGGAGGAAGTAAAGAGACTTGCTCCGCATGCTCGAAATCTTGGAGAGCGCCATGATCGCGACATGCGCAATGCTGAACGCGGTGAGGACTGGAGTCCCGACGACGTCGAGATTGCCGCTGGTTTTCGAGCGCTGTGGGCGGCGCAGACCACGCTCGTATGGGCTTCCTATCAGTTGGAAAGGTGGCTGGAACGCTTCGCGGAAGTCACTGAGCAAGCGGGGGCCGAGAGAACTCCCATGCTGAAGGCCCTGCGAGGCGCTCTTGAACATCTTGATGACGCCGATCTCGCTGATGGTCGAGCAAAGGCACGAAGTGACGATTGGTCGCTTCGCAAACTTCCCGATTCTGAATTGTTTATCGGCAGCGGCGGCCGATTCGACTTGTTTAATATCGTCGACGTTCGGTCACTCGAAAAAGTCGCGGACGATGTCATAGCCGCTTTCACTCCTTTGGAGCCCGACTTTTCGTAGGGCAGAGCATTTGGCTCGGAGTAGGCGGCCCGTCCACACCCGAGCATTGCCCGCGCGTTTGGCACCGCCCGGTGACCATGGTGGCTCCATCGGATCGGAAAGGATCGCGATCAGCACCGCCTCCGGACTCCAGCCATTGGGTTGCGGGCACGTGAAGTTCGAGCGACCGCCGGTCTGTTCTCGCTCCATGGAATGGTTTCGCATTACCTTGCTTTCAGAACTCAACTTCGCGGGGTTGGCAGGGCGAAATTAGTTCGACTACCGCAATAGGGGCCGCCGCCGGGGTGAATCCCAGTCGTTCGCTTGACCAATACCGCCGCTGTGACAAGTCGCTTACCACGAGGTCGCCGGCTCTCGCTATGGTGAGCTCGTGCAAGAGCCACCGTTCGTCGTGAAGGTCCCTACGAACCATTACTTTCTCGACGATCACTGCGCCAACTGTCTCAAGCCGCTGCCGGAGGACGTCGAGGCGCTATTTTGCTCGACGTGGTGCAACGAGATCGCGGGTGCGGTCCGCTATCAACGAGGCGCAGTTCGCGATGGACGTATCAACGATCCTGACGTGCGGGAAGCAATCATGGTCAAGAACGCTTTTCTTCTCGCTGGCGGTTACCAAGCGCTCGGCCGCACCCTCCCCACCTCTATTCGCCTCGAAGTGAAAACCCGCGACGCCGGCAAATGTCAGGTGTGCGGCAAGACCGGAACCGATATCGACCACATCGACGGCAGCTCAGCTGACCTCGACAACCTGCAGCTGCTGTGTGCCGACTGCCACCACGCTAAAACAGCCACGAACCTGGTACCGGCGAGCGAGGAACAGAGAGCCTGGCTTCTCGCGCTGAACCTCACTCGGGTGATGCCACCGAAACCCGCCTTACTGGCGGACGATCAGAACGAATGGCAGCACGCCTGGCGCGGCCTGAAAACAGCCCGTAAACAGCGCCTTCTCGACTATCTGACAACTGCCGGGATCCCCGCCAAGGGCCTGAAGACGCGCATCGACATGATCAATGCCCGCGACAAGTGGGCGCCGACGGCGACCCGACGGGCCGTTACCCAGTTCGAGGAAGACGACCCCATTGTGGACTGGAGTTGGAAAGCAGGGAAAGGGCTACGGCCCGACCTGAATTCCTAGTCATCGCAAATCGCGCCACATTTCACCACCAGTGGAAACAGATTGCACGGATTTCAGGGCAGCTCCTTGCAAGCCGTTCCAAGCTTTCTGGAGAAGAAAGACATGCCTGGAATTCCCGACGACCATTGTTGACAGCTTAACTTTGACCCCAAAAACATGATTTCGAATCGCAATCGCTAATCTCGGCTTATGAGCGCAGCGCTAGCTATCGGATTCGCAACCACTGGTGCCACCCTGCTGGTAACTGTTTTCTTGTTCTCCCTTGACCGAGTGCTGGCTCGACGAGCGGCACAGCAGGAAGTGCGGCGGCAGCTGATGGTACGGGTCCTCGACACACTCGATGCTTTAATCCGCTTCATGATCCGACCAGCATTCGTGAGCGTATGGACCAATCCCCAGATTGAGTACACCTTGCTGATGCCACGCCTCCTCCTTGACTTGGGTCGCGAGGACCGGATGCTTGCAGCGTGGGTGCAGCGCCAGATTCAGCTGATGCAGCTCGCAACTTCGAAAAAGGAGGCTGTGCGAATTCGGGCCTCGGTCGCGGAAAAACTGCTTGGTTGGCATCTGGGCGAGATCAACACAGCTTGGTTCGCGGACCAAGTTAGGAATGATCCCGCCGCTGTTAAGCTGGAAATCCCGCTGCGCGCGAAGGCGAAACAGCTCTCAAATGACGCGTGGGCATGGGCACAGCTCTTCGCCGCGCTGGCGGCGGTCGGGCTAATGTTCAGGCAAGTATTCAAACCATCCAATGATGCGTAGCTGCCTCTGAACGATTTTCCCAAACACTGGCTGCAAATCGGAGCAGCCCTCATCGCCAACGAATCTCAAAAGATGCTGCCTAATTCTCAACCCCTGCGCGAAGCAAAAATTCGATGTCCACACGGAGCGTTTCGATCGTGTCAACGCGCTCCTTTTCAGCTTGTTGGTCACGCGCGACTGCTGATTTCACTAAGGGATCAATCGACCAGAGCAGCACCTGCAGCTCTGGAACGCTGAGAAACGGACTTATGCCCAGTCCGCCATCCCATCGATCAGAGCATTCCGTGACATTTTCTTGAACTGCGATAACTGAAGACAGAAGACGGTCCTCCTGCATTTTGAGCGTTCGAACGCCGTGCTCTACGAAGATCACCCATCGATGGTTGTCCGCTGGATACAACTCGGCATCTCGCGAAATCAGGTCTACCCAATCTGGAAAGGAAAACTGCGCTAGCGCCTTTCGATCATTTTCGGCAAGCATTGCGACTCGAGCTTCCACTTCTCGCTCGCGCTTCTCACGCGCCGTGATAGTGGCCTCCACTTCAGCGAGCGCCGCGATCAGTCGTCGGGTGTCGTCGACAAGGCTTCCAGATTTGGTGCCCATTCGTATTACGTTCACGGTGCCGTCGAGGCGAACCGACCATTGGTATTCGCCGAGCACGACACCTAGAAGGTCTCGCAGCGTACTCGCCCAGGTTTCGTACGTGCCGGCCGGCGGCACGTCCGCGAGAACGAATGTCGCGCTGGTTTCCCACGGGGTGCGCTTTTGAATTTCAAAGGACGCGATGCGCACCGGCTCGTCGCCCGTTCGAACGCTTCGCGCTGCGGCAGCAGCACGGTAATAGCGATCGGCTACCCAAGTATCGCTCGCGCGCTCAAAGCCGAGGACCCACGTGAAGGTGAAGGACAGCACGCGAGCGGCGTCTTCACGATCGAAAAGATGCGACAGCTCAGCGCTTACGGCATCTGTGAGCGCTCGTGAAAACCATTCGGCCTCCCCTTCGTCGACAGCAAAGGTACTTGCTTCGCTCGTGGCTTCGAGGTGACGGATCCTTTCAGAGTGTTCTCGATTCGAGGCGCCGTTGTCCCATGACCGGTCAGGCTGTTTTGTGAGCTTCTTCCATTCCTTTACGGCTTCTTTGTACACGCCCATCGACAGATCAACGCATTGCTTGTAGTCACCCGTTTCGAAGGCACGTTCAGCAGCAGCAAGTTGCTCGCGGCTGCTTTCGCGTGCAATCGCATCGGATAGAACCACACGTCTTAGATCAACCTCGAATGCAGCCTGGATAAGACTGACTGAGAATTGCTCGGTTACTCGTGCCCAGATGGGCATGTTTTCGCGGTCAGGTTCGAGGGCTTCGTGTTGGGCCGAATTCCTGGCTCGGCGGAGCTGTCGCACGTCAAACAGCGATTTCGGCTTCCATCGACCTTTCAGCACCTCCACCAGGTTGCTTATGTAGTCGTCGAGCTTCGCATTCGCGTTGAGCTTCGAACCAGCCGAAACAAGAACCAGCGCGCTCGCTCGCTCCACAACCGAATCCAGTTCGACAACTGCCGCACCGCGTCGATATGTACCCGCCGTTTTTGCCGACCGCATTGCGCTCTCGAGGGCTAGCCGCAATGCGACGAGCTGCCTTATCTGTTCACTAGATAGTGGTTCCACGTGCTCATTCTCGTCTCCCGCAATGTCGCAGTGCCGCCACCCGTCAGCAACATCGCGTTTGTCCGGACTAGCGTGGCAAAACTGGACACCCTTCGAACGGCAAAAACCCCGGAATTCCGGTTGTCCGGATTTGGCAATTTGTCCGAACTAGCGTGGCACACGACAACCACTCAGAAAAGCCCGTCATCATTGGTATGCATAGGCGTTACGGCTTAGCCTCGGACTCAACTTGATTCGGCCGTGCCCACACTTTGCCCACATTCAGTTGAGCAACTACCTCATTCAAAGCCCTCGCAACGCTGTTCAAGTCGGCGTCGAAGAGGTCGCTGTAGGTGTCGAGCGTCTCCTTCGCAGAGCTGTGGCCAAGCATTCTTTGCAGCACTTTTACGTTCGCGCCAGCCGATTCAGCGAGGCTCGCGCAGTTGTGCCGCATTTCGTGCGGTGTGAGTCCTGGTAACCCGATCTCGGCAGCTGCGGCATCAAACCACCCGCCGTCCTTGCAGGGACGGCGCTATCCAAAGGAACAGCGCTCGCGCAGCTAAAACTTTAGGCATATTAGAGTTCTTTATTGCAAATTAATAAACTCACGATCACACCAACTCGTTCGCCTCATCGGAACGCTCGTCGCCGGCGTGAGTAACCGGCAACACGGCACACTCACCTGAGGTAGGAGGCGACCACGGTCTTGATTGTTGCGGCGCCTCGTGTGCTGGCACCGCGCCCTCGCAATTTGAGCGAGGACACGGTGCGTCGGCCGTCAACCGGCGACGGCATCAACTCGATTGAAATGCCGTGCGAAGAACCGAGTATCGAGCTGCGCTGCGGGCACACGAAAGTGACTACCCGGAAACGCGAGCAGCGTCTTCTCAACCGACGCGAATGCATCGAACACCTTCAGGCCCGACGCCCGATCAATTTCAGCATCGTCCAACGGCATGAGAAATTCGATCGGAATCGTGACCTGACGGGCCGCCGCGAGCACGGCATCGTAAACAAACACCCCACCGAAAATCGCGGCCCGGATGCGTTCATCCACCGCCGCAAGCGAGATGCCAATCGCAGTCGCAAGCGTCATCCCCTGATAGCCGATCGGGGCTTCCCTGCCGATATCGGGCAGCTCCTGGAAGGCGTCGATCGTTGCCCGCCATTCCGGTACCGTCCGCTCGACGAGAGAGCCGTTATAGGCAGCGATGCTGGGGGCGAGCGACTCGCCGGCAGCACGTGCCTGCATCATCGAATCGACCCAGCGCTGGTCTTGAGCCGACCGAGGACGCTCCCCGTGCCCCGGCGCGTCAATCGCCGCAACATGGAATCCCTGTTCGATGACCATCGCCCGAGCGCGGGAAACCAAACCCGGAGCTCGCTTGTGGAGTCCACCGCCGTGCCCCATGAGCAGCAGGGGGACGCCCGGCACGGGCGACAGTGGCGACCAGAGGACACCGGGAATCTCGCCCAGAGTAAATGACCGCTCAAGGACGTCTTGTGACGCGACGTGCGCGGCGAAGTGAAGTGAGTGCATATTCGTAGCCTTCTGAGAGTGCGTTGAAGCGCTCCCTGCGACAGCTACTTCAGTCGCGGCGGTCGTGAAATCGAGGGAGCACCCAAAATGGACACAGCGTTCATGGGGCTCACCTCCTCACATCAGATCACGACTATCGAAGCAGGCTACTAGTCCGAGGAACCTGTTCTCAAGCGGAACGTCTAATAACTCATGTGATGCAAGACGACGTGATTCCATCGCGGACCTCGTGACGAGGTGTGCCACTTCCGGCCGACCTCGAGTACGCCCTGTTCCCTCTGGAACGCAACGAATACGAACTTGTCTCCGATCGCACAGCTGGCACGGGGCACCTTTGACTACCTCGACGGACTCTTCCTGGTCATGTGGGCGTGGACGTTCCAGCGCTTGAGCGTGAACGACGGGCTCCAATATCAACTCCAGCTGCGTAAGGCGCGACCGCCGCGAAGCCGAGCGTCGGACGTGTGGGGTTTCGCCGGATTCTCGATCGTCGCGATCCTGTGGGGAGTACTCGCTGTCCACACCGTCTTCGCCGCCCGTGCGGTGGACCCCGTATATGTGAACCGCTTGCCTCCCGGCGTGCCAGCCGACTCACTGCAGCACGGCGTCGTCGAAGTCACGACCACCTACTTCGTCTTTGTAGGCCTCGTGCTCGTCCTCAACGTGATCGCACGTCTGTGCAACCCGATCGACTTCAACGAATACGAGCGATACGCCCGCAGGATCCTGCACCTGTCACCTCGAGAGCCTGTTCGGTAACCCCATAGAAAGGAAGAAGTACATGAAGATCGCTTGGAAACTCTCCGTCGTGCTCAGCTGGCGCCCTCGTGGGCGCCAGCCGAGCCGCAGCGCCGGCGTACGCTCGGCCCTCGTCCGCAGCCACGACCGATCCCACCTGACCGCGACCGGGACGCAGGCTGTCACCGAGTCCGGCCACATCGTCGACTTCTACACCGCGTTGAGCGTCGGCACGTCCGACATCCCCACGGCGACGGCGGCTCAGGCCGCGACTCTCAGCAGCGTCGTCGACCACCCGTACTCCCACAAGACGGGAACCGCCGCGCCTGCTCGGGGAAGAGCGAGTAGCGGGTTGTCTCTCGTCGTTCACTGGGAACACCCCGGCCTGCGCGGGAGAGGGCTGGTACTCGGATGAGGATGCGGCGAGGGTGTTTCCGTGCCAAAGGGCGCAAACGCCAACGTCGGGACTCTTCCCCGCGGAGAAGAGACCCGACGCCCCCAGGTGCTGCGACGGCCGTGGACATTGCCCCGCAGACGCCGTAAGGCGCATGATGAACTCGGCACGCCTACCGGCGAGTCGTCGATGAGGACGGTCATGATGCACGCCGAGAAGCCGATCGAGTACTCGAAGGCCGACACCGTTCGGGCGCAATACGACACGCTCGCCGCGATGGCCGGGGATCTGGCCGGCCATTTCGCCCTCGAACCGTTGCTCGAACGCATCCTGCGTCACACGCTCGAACTGCTCGGCTGCGAGAATGGGTCGATCTGCACGGTCGACGAGGCGGCGGGGAGATACCGCAAGGAGGTCGATCTCGGCGTCGGCTGTCAGTCCGGACGGGTCTTTCCGCTCGATGAGGGCGTCACCGGTGAGGTGGTGCGTGCTCGCGGGTCCGTGATCTTCTCCGAATACGGCGAGGTGCGCGGTGGCCACATCGACGGGCCGGAGCGGTCACGGCTCCACGCCACGATCGGCGTGCCGATCCGCTGGAACGATTCGATCATCGGCGCCTTCGTGCTCTTCAGCCGAGACCAGGCGCGCCGATTCACCGCGGCGGATGCGGCATTGCTGGAGCGTTTCGCCGTGCACGCTGGCATCGCGATCACCAACTCGCGTCTGCACGCGGTGGCCGAGGAGCGTACGCGGGAGGCGGCCGTCTCCGCTGAGCGCGAGCGCGTCGTGCGGGATGTGCACGACACCGTCGGGCGCGGCCTCGCCGACATCCTGCTGAACGTCGATGAGGCCGATCGACTGGTGGCGACGGGCCTCGACCCTCGCAACGCCCTGGCGCAGGCCCGCACGGCGGCTCGATCCGCTCTGCGCGAGACGCAGCGCACCGTGCTCGGGCTCGGACCGGAATCGCTCGACAGCCATTCGCTCAGCGAAGCGATCGCGCTCGAACTCGCCTGGGCCGAGTCCGCGGCGGGTTTGCAGACCCGGCTCGTGGTCGTGGGAGAGCCCGGCGCGCTGGCCGCGGAGACCGTGCGTCAGATCTTCCGCATCGTGCAGGAGTCGCTGACCAACGTCGTCGAGCATGCGGCCGCACGCAGCGTGCGGGTCGGGCTCGTCTACGGCGAAGGCGAGGTCACCGTGCTCGTCGACGACGACGGGCGGGGCTTCGACGTGGCAGGCCTCGCCGTCGCACCGAGCCGGCCTCAGCGTGGGCTCGGGCTGAAGGGGCTCGCCGCCCGGGCACAGCATCTCGGCGGAACCGTGCACGTCGAGTCGACGCCCGAGTGGGGCACCCGCGTGCGCGCCGAGCTGCCCGTGGCAGCGCCGACCCGCGATGAGATGCCCAGACCGCGCTGGCAGGTGCTCGTGGTGCATCCGAACGCCATCATCCGGTCGGGCCTCGTGCGCATGCTCGGGCTGGCCGAGCCGGACGTGCAGGTCGTTGCCGAGGTCGCCGATGCAGCCGGCGCCATGGAGGCTTACGATCTGCTGCGGCCGAGCGTGGTGCTCGCCGACCTCGACCTGCCCCACGTCGACGGAGTGCAGCTCACCTCCCACCTGCGGGCTGCGGATCCCATCGCCAGAGTCGTGCTGTTGATCGGTTCGGTGACCGACGACCGGCTGCTCGGCGCGTCGGCTGTCGGCGCGGCCGGCTTCGTCGAACAGGATGCGGACGCGGCGGCCATCGCCCGCAGCGTGGTCGCCGCCGCGCGAGGCGATGTGCTCCTCACGCCGGCCTTTCTGAGCCGCTTCACCGTCGCACTGACGAGCGGACCGGCGGATCAGCTCACCGCGAGAGAGCGTGAGGTGCGCGCGCTCGTCGAGCTCGGGATGCCGGACAAACGAATCGCGAACAAATTGGGCATCTCGGTGAAGACGGTCGAGAAGCACGTCGGCTCCGTGCTGCGCAAGACCGGCGCCGCCAATCGCACCGCGCTGGCCGGGCGGTCGTCGCTGCGCCGCTGATACGCATCGGGTGCCCGCCCATCCGGTGCCCGCACATCCTCACGCAGGCAGCGTGATTGCGGGGAATCCCTACCGTGGGATGGGGGAACCTCCCGTGGCGGCACTGCCCGACGCCTGCCTACGCTGACACCAGGAGCAAGGAGGTCCCATGGCCGTCGTGTCGCTGAAGGAGATCCTCGACCGTGCGTTCGACGAGCGCTACGGAGTCCCCGCCATCAACATCGTGAACGACCTCACCCTCGAGGCGGTTCTCGCCGGCGCCATCGCCGCCCAGTCGCCGGTGATCGTGCAGACCTCGGTGAAAACCGTCAAGTCGATCGGCTCCGACGTGCTGTTCGCGATGTGGACGGCGATGACCAAAGACATCGAGGTGCCGGTCACCCTGCATCTCGACCACTGTCCCGAACGCGCCGTGATCACGGAGTGCCTGGAGCGCGGCTGGAACTCGGTACTGTTCGACGCGTCGACGCTGACAGTCGAGGAGAACCAGCGGCAGACGGTCGAGGTGGTGGCGGAGGCCCGACGCTTCGGCGCCCATGTCGAGGGTGAGATCGAGGCGATCAAGGGTGTGGAAGATGGGATCGGCTCGGACACCGAGCCCGCTCGGCACAGCCTCGAGACCGCGCTCAGCTTCATCCGCGAGACCGGCGTGGACGTGTTCGCCCCCTCGATCGGCAACGCGCACGGCGTCTATTCGGCGACACCCGAGCTCGACTTCCAGCGGGTAACCGACCTCGTCGAGGCGACAGGCGTGCCGATCGCGCTGCACGGCGGCAGCGGCATGACCGACGCTCAGTTCCACGACCTGATCTCGCGCGGCTGCGCCAAGGTCAACATCTCCACAGCGCTCAAGATCGAGTTCATGACCGCGAGTCTGGCCTTTCTGAAAGAGGCGGAGGCGGCGGACAAATGGGACCCGCCGTCGCTGTTCAAGGATGTGCGCTCGCGCATCGTCGACCTCACCACGGGGCTCGCCGGCACCTTCGGCAGCGCCGGAAAGGCCTGGTGACCGGTGCCGACGCTGATCTTCGACTGCGACGGTGTGCTCGCGGACACGGAACGGAACGGCCACCTGCCCGCCTTCAACCAGACGTTCGCCGAGGAGGGCGTTCCCGTGCACTGGAGCGAAGACGACTATCGCGAGAAGGTGCTGATCGGGGGTGGCAAGGAGCGGATGGCGAGCATCCTGACCCCGGAGTTCGTTGCGGCCAACGGACTGCCGGCCGACGAGGAGGGGCAACGGGAGTTGCTCGCCGCGTGGCACAAACGCAAGACGGCGATCTACACCGGCCTCGTAGCCTCGGGCGCGATGCCGCCCCGCCCGGGGGTCCATCGCGTCGCGGCGGCGGCGGACGCGGCGGGCTGGGGCCTCGCCGTCGCCTCGACATCGGCGGAGCCATCCGTGCGCGCCGTGCTCGAACATGCGGTCGGGAAAGGTCTCGCCGAGAGGTTCGCGGTCTTCGCCGGAGACGTCGTCGCGCACAAGAAACCGGCGCCGGACATCTACCTGCTCGCCATCGACCGGCTGGGTCTCGCCCAGGATGAGGCGGTCGTGGTGGAGGACAGCGGCAACGGAGTTCGTGCCGCCGTCCACGCGGGGCTGCGCACCGTCGTGACGGTCAGCGCGTACACGACCGATGAAGACTTCACGGGGGCGTCGCTCGTCGTGAGCTCGCTCGGTGATCCGGGCGAGCCGGCCGAGACGATCTCGTCACCGGTCGGGGTGCGTCCCGGGGCCGTCGTCACACTCGACGACCTGGCCGAGGTTCTTAGGAGGGCGCGACCGTGAGCACCACCGCATCCAGCACACCCACCACTACGCCTGCAAAGGAGCAGCGATGACCACGCAGAGTTATCGCGACACCGAGTTCGTCGTGCACAGCATCGCCCAGACGGCCGTCGACAACGAGAAGACGTTCGGCGACCTGGACTCCGTGGTCGGCGACGGCGACTTCGGGTTCTCGCTCGCGCGAGGGTTCGAGATCGTGCTGGCCGATTGGGACTCCTACGACCGAACCGACATCGGCGTCTTCCTCCAGAAGATCGCGGTGGTCATCACAGGACGCATCGGAGGAACGTCCGGCCCGATCTGGGGCACGGCCTTCCTGCGCGCAGCTACCGGCTCGAAGGGCAGGGACGAACTCACCGGACGCGATGTCGTGGCGATGCTGCGTGCGGCCATCGAGGGCATCAAGGCGCGGGGCGGCGCGGAACTGGGCGACAAGACACTCCTCGACGCACTGTCGCCGATGACCGACGTGATCGAGCAGAAGGTCGGGGAGGGCGCTTCGAGCGACGAGATCGTCGCCGCCGCGGCCGTCGCGGCACGCACGGCGGCCGACGCCACCGTGACGATGCAGGCACGCCGCGGGCGAGCCGCATACACGGGCGAGCGCAGCATCGGCTCGCCCGATCCGGGAGCCGTTGCCGTCGCGGTCATCCTCGAGCGGCTCGCCTCAGAGTGGTCGCACCGACCCCAACAGTCCTGAATCAGCCAAACGACCCGATGTGGAGAGAACAATGAAGAAATTTGTCAACGACCCGCAGCAGTACGTTCCCGAGATGCTGGAGGGCATCGCACTCGCCAACCCGGACACACTGCGCTACGTGCCCGAGTACAACCTCATCATGCGATCGGATGCGCCTCGGCAGGACAAGGTGTCGATCATTCAGGGCTCCGGCTCCGGTCACGAGCCCGCGCACGTGCTGACCGTGGGCCGAGGGATGCTCGACGGCGCGTGCCCCGGAGACGTCTTCGCCGCACCGCCCATGGACTACGTGTACGAGACGACAAAGCTTCTTGCATCGCCGAAGGGCGTGCTGTTGCTGGTGAACAACTACACCGGCGACAAGATGGCGTTCGACATGGCCCAGGAGATGAGCCTCGCCGATGGAGTGACGGTGAAGACGCTCTTCATCGACGACGATGTCTCGGTGCAGGACTCGACGTACACGGTCGGCCGACGCGGTGTGGCGGGCAACTTCTTCGTGATGAAGGCCGTCGGCGCGGCGGCGGAAGCCGGAGCCGACCTCGACGAGGTCATCCGGATCGGCGAGAAGGTCAACTCGGTCACCCGCACGATGGGACTCGCGTTGACCGCATGCACCCCGCCCGCCAAGGGATCACCGCTCTTCGAGCTCGGCGACGACGAGATCGAGATCGGTGTGGGCATCCACGGCGAGCCGGGCCGGCGCCGGGCGAAGATCGAGCCGGCCGACGCCCTCGTCGACGAGCTGCTCGAACCGGTGCTAGCAGACCTTCCCTACGAGAGCGGAGACCGCGTGGCCCTCATGATCAACGGCTTGGGGGGCACCCCGATCAGTGAGCTGTACATCGCCTACCGTCACGCGCACAAGGTGCTGACCGAGCGCGGCATCACCGTCGCGCGCAGCTATGTGGGTGAGTACTGCACCTCGCTCGACATGGCCGGCGTGTCCGTCACCCTGGTGAAGCTCGATGACGAGATCGAGCAACTGCTGGCCGCCCCGGCCGAGATCGGGCTGCGCATCTTCTAGCCGGCGCATCGAGAGGTCGTCGGTGCGTCGGTCGACGCGTAGTCGGTTAAGAGCGGAGCGGCTGCACCCAAGCCTCGACGTCGTCTGCCGTGCGTTCGGCGACCTATTTGGTGTCGGTGACGATGACGGTCTGACGGATGAAGGTGTGTTGCACGGCGGAGTGGAGGAGGAACTCGGCGACGTTTGCGCGGGAGGTCGAGGGGAAGATCGGCAATTTCGTGGCGTCCTCGAGGGTGACCGCGGTGTAGCGGGTGATGTTCTTGTCGTTCAACGCTCCGGGGTATTCGAGAGTCCATTTCAGATTGCTGGCCCGTAAGAGCAGTTCCGATGCGGCTTTGTCTGCGTAGGTTTTCCGGAGCACGGTGCGGAATATGGGGTTTACGAGGAATGAGGCTTTGGCGAGGGAGTCGCCGACTCCGAACGCGGACACGACGACGAAACGGTCAACGCCTGATGTTTTCGCGGATGCGATGACTGCACGGACGGTGTCAGTGACCAGTGTCGGGGTTTCGCGCGCGTTTTTCACTCCGAGCGTGCTGATGACCGCGTCGTGGCCTAGGGCTGCCGTCGCGATCACGGCGGCGTCGGTGACATCGCCGCTGACGATCTGAGTGCGCGAGTCGACGATGGCGTCGGCCCTCCGAACGAGGGCGGTGACCTGATGCCCCTGGTCGAGTGCCTTTTTGACGAAGAGGACGCCGGTGCGGCCGGTTGCTCCAAGGACGAGAAACTTCATGACATTTCGCTTTCTGCTACTCGTTCATCGCGACCGAATCGTCAGGATCAAAGATGACATTAGTCAATCATCCTGACTAATGTCAAAACCGAGCCGAAGCCTGCCGTGTCTACCGCGCGTAGGGGTCGGTGATCTCGCGGAGCTGGTCCAGGATCTGGTGCAACAACGTGAAGTTGCGGGTGCCCAGGTAGGCCTTCCACTCCGAGAGGATCTCGTCGAGCGTCGCCTGGGCCACCTCGACCGCTTGCAGGCCACGTCCCTCGATCACGATCAAACGTGCGCGGCCGTCCGTGGGGTCGGGGGCCCGGCGTACGTAGCCCAGGCGTTCCAGTTGATCGACCAGCACGCCGGCGCTCTGCTTGCTCATCTGCGCCTGGTCCGCGAGGTCCGTGAGGCGTGAGCCGTCCGGGGCGATGCGCTGGAATACCCGGCACTGGGCGAGGGTCCAGTCGTTGAACCCAGCATCCTGGAGGGCCCGGAACATCCGGTCCTCCGTGTACCGGTACGGGATGAATAACGACACCCCTAGATTGACCCGCTGCTCGTCGTCCATGCCGCTCTCGGCTCCATTCGCCCATCTGATCCCACGAGGTTCACACCCTACGTCAATGCTGTCGAGCCAGATCGCCGCCGACCCGGACCGCGGCGGCACGTGCACAGCGCTGCGCACGCTGCGTTCCGCAGGCGCCATCCGCCCCTCAGTGACTTCACACCTGTTGCTGTTGTCATCGGTGCTGCTGTGTGACTACAGTAGTAAAGATACCTGACTAGTACAACCGATGGAGAACAGGTAGCGCCATGACATCGACAACACCTCGGAAATCGCCATCCACCCAGAATCGGCAACGCTCTCCATTGCCATCAGCGAGGCAGCCACACCGCCCGCTTAAACAACTAAAGGAACATTCATGTACAACGCCGCTCTGTTCCTGCATCTCTTAGGTGTGGTGCTCCTTGTCGGTTCGGTGACTACCACCCTGCTGACAACACTGCGGGTTCAGACCGCCGGCTCTGTGTCCGAGCTGCGGACACTGACCGCGGTGTCCAAGCGGATCGAGGCCTTCATCGCGCCGGGAATGGTGCTCATCATCGGGTCTGGTCTCTACATGGTCTCCCAACACGGATACCACGGGAGCATCCCGTGGAGTGCAGGCTGGGTAGACACTTCGCTGTTCGTAGCCGTGCTGTTGTCGGTCATCGGACGCACGGTCGAGGCGAGAGATGCCAAGCGCCTACACGCCGCGATCGCGAGCGCCTCAGACCGGTGGCCGCAAGCCGATCTCCGCCAACGCCAGCTGGCGTCCAGCCCGATTTACTCGGTCTTTTTCGGCTCGTCCCAGGTCGTGGCGTTGCTGTATTTGATGACGAACAGGCCGGGCCTTGCCGCCTCGATCGCGGCATGCGCCATCGCGGCCGTCGCGTCGGCCATTGCAGCGGCCATACGGATCCGATCAGTCCGTCGAGCCACGCGCCTTCCCGTGGTTGACCTCGAAGCCTGACGGCCAGACTTCCCATTCGTCTCACCCCTCGGCAAGTCCGAGGAAAGGCCAGCCGGCGGAGTACGAAAAGCCCGGACAGCGACCGTATTCCGGTCGCCGGCGACAGCGGCGAGGTCCAGAAGCCCGGGCAACGTGCGGATCGAGGCCGCGGTCGAGCCGCAGCCGTCCGAGGGTGCCGGGCGGCGCTTCCCTCCCAAGCAAGTGTGGATGCAGCTTCGCGCCGCGCTTTCGGGCGTACCGACGATTGCGGTCGAGCACGTTGGATCTACCGCTGTCCCGGGATTGGCGGCAAAACCGGAGCCATTTGCCCGTCTCGGTAGCATGAAACGCATGTCCATCAAACTTGAGAACGTCGGCATCGCCGTTCGCGACCTCGAAGCAACGATCTCTTTTTTCACCGACCTCGGTCTCACCCTGGTCGGCCGTGACACGGTCAGTGGTGAGTGGACCGACACTGCCGTCGGCCTTGATGGCAACCATGCCAACATTGCCATGCTCCAGACGCCAGACGGTCACGGTCGCCTTGAGCTCTTCGAGTACATCCACCCCAAAGCGATCGAGTCGAAGCCCACTCGTCCCAACGAGATTGGCATGCACCGTGTCGCCTTCTCAGTCGACGACATCGACAAAGCCCTTGAGATAGCCGCGAGACACGGATGCCGTCCGCTTCGCGGCGTGGCGACCTATGAGGAGGTCTACAAGCTTGCCTACGTCCGCGGTCCCAGCGGCATCATCGTGATGCTCGCCGAGGAACTGACGAAGAACTCGTCAGGGCAGTAAGTCTGTCCAGTAGGCGATCACCTACAGCGCAGTCGTCGTCCTCAAACGGCGTGATCGCCTGAACCCGAGCATCGTCAGACACGCTCTAGGGCGTGTCTGCCCCTAAGTGGTCGGCTGCAGTTCGGCCGGAAACAGGTCGACATCATGCCTAAGCCGATCGACCATCCCGCGACGGCCGCTCATATCCCTTGAGTCTCAATAAGCGACAACGCGAGTTCGTGACGTTGCCCATTTTCCTCAACAAGGTTCACCACTGTCGTTTCCTTGGTTTCAAGACCACCTGAGAAAACGACCGCAAGTTCGCGGCCTAGTGGTCCCCCGCCGCCGATCGCCAGCATCCACTCGGATGTAGATTCTCCGACCTCAAGGCTGGTGCTGCGTTTTTCATTCTGAATACGCACCCGCCGATGCCCCATACGGTCGAGGGCTGAAAATCGCAATGTGTAGCTCACGCTTTTGACACTAGCGGCGGCGGCACGGAACAGAGCGATGCGGGAGCGTGTATCTAGACGGCGCCCATCGGAGTTCGGTCATGCTTCAGACGGTAAGGGCCACCAGTTCGGCTACCCGGGCGGCACACGCTGCCGCTCGCAAGATGTGGCCGACTCGCGTCGCGTTCGCGATGGGGTGCAGGCCCCATGCAGCGTCGAGTGCCGCACGCGGGCGTGGGTCGTCAGACGCTTCGGTGGCGAGTGGAACCGACTTCCTCCGCGCCAGCTGGCGCCGCGACACGCGCGTCGCGCGCCGCGGCGACGAGGACCGCGTCGAGTTCCGGACCGGTGCAGTCGTGTCCGGCGCCGGCAATCTCCACCAGGCGGGCGTGAGGAAGCAGGCCGCACAACTCCAGAGACGCGCTGCGAGGACTACGAACATCGGCGGTGCCGCGCACGATGATGGTCGGCGTTTGGATCGTCGGCAGGCCGGGACGGAGGTCCTGCGCCATTACCCCGAGCAGCGCCGCCGTCGTGCCGGGTCGCCAGGCGTCGAGGAGGCTGCGGGCGTGCGCACGGCGCCCCGGTGGAGCATCCGGCGCGAAGACGGAATCGAGGAAGTCCTCCGCCCACTCTTCGGCCGGGTGCGCCATCGTGAACCGCACCGCAGCGATGCGCTGTGCAAGCGCATCGGCGTCCAGGGACCCGCCCCAGCCCGCGTAGGCGCCGACGAGGACGAGCCGGCCGACGGAGGCGGGATGGTCGCGGGCGAGCAGCAACGCGAACATCGACCCGAGCGAGAACCCCGCGACGGCGGGGGCCGTCAGCCCCAAGGTTGCAACGAATCCGGATGCCGTGTTCGCCCAGTCCGCGTCACTCCACCGTCGGGGAACGTCGTCGGAGCCACCGCACCCGGGCGCATCCCACGCGATCACGTCGACGTGGGGGCTGAGGCGTTCGAACTCCTCGGCCCAGATCCGCGAGTCCTCAAATGCACCGTGGAAGAGCACGAGCGGAGGCCCGCTCCCGCGCCGCCGGTACGCGATGCGCACCCCGCCGACCACGACCTCGGCCATAATGCGAGGTTACGCCTCGGCGATGCCGGCCGCACCCGGCGGTGGGAGGTGCGCGGCGTGGAGGCTCCCCTCCGTTCGTCGTCGTGGTGAGTGGACGACATCGACCTTCACCGACTTGAAGACCGGCACCGGCCTTCTGCCCCCGGGCCCGCCCGAACCCACCCAATTCCAGCCCGGCGGGGCGACCCAGCTCTGTGGCGACACCGCCCAGTCAGGTCGAGGGCAGCGTCATCGATGCTCCCTCGATGTCAGGGACGGTTCCGCTGGCGGAATTCTCTCCTGGCTAATCGGCTTCTTCGAAGGCTCAGTAGTCGAGGAATTCGCTCATGCGGTCGCTCCGGCGTACCGGTGGTCTGTGGATGCCCTCAGCGACGAGCTGAGAGCGACTGGCTTCGACGTGGTCGAATCACATGTCAGGGACGCTGCCGGTCAGCGGTCCCAGGCTACGATTGTTGCCCGACGCCGAGACGCACGCTGAGGGATCCCCTAGCGGGCGGTTCTCCTCTTACAGTTCGTCATCACCCTCGGGTAGATTGCGGGTCACTACTTGCAATCGCAAATCACCTGCGAAAGGGGCGCGGATGTCGAACACCACTTGCCACATGTCGATCTCGCTCGATGGATTCGTTGCCGGGCCGGGCCAGAGTCGCGAGCATCCGCTCGGGAAGCGCGGACTCGAGTTACACGGTTGGCACATCGGCGACGAGCGCGCCAACGCGGCCGACGACACCGCGGCTGGCTGGCTCATGCGCCCGCGCGGCGCCTACCTCATGGGCCGCAACATGTTCGGGCCAGTCCGCGGTGAGTGGGAGGAGGACTGGCGCGGGTGGTGGGGCCCTGAGCCGCCTTATCACGCACCGGTGTTCGTGCTCACCCATCACGCCCACGAGCCGATCGAGATGGACGGCGGGACGACCTTCCACTTCGTCACCGACGGCTTCGATTCCGCCTATGCACGGGCGCGTGAGACGGCCGGCGACGGCGGCGTAGACATCGCAGGCGGCGCCTCCACTGTTCGGCAGGCGCTCATCGCCGGGGTCGTCGACGAGTTCACGCTCGACATCGCCCCAGTCCTGCTCGGGTCCGGCGAGCGGATCTTCGACGGCGTCGAATCTTTCGGACTGGAGCCCATCGAGGTGCTGCATTCGCCGCTGGCCACGCACATCCGCTACCGCCGGGCGAGCTGAAGGTGGTGGCAGACGGTGCGCAGCGAGCCGAGATGATCACCGGAGCCGCACCGAACGACCAGCAGGAGTGCGCACGACGACGACGGTTCGTCGTCGAAGCAGCAAGGCGACTCGCGTCGCCATCGCGCATCTGATGGAGCAGAGGCGCCCGGTGCGCCATCGTTCATCGGTACACGTCGGACAACTTCCCGCGCGCTACCCGGCCCGCTACACTTCGATCTCCGGGTAGTCGCCCGCCTCGAGGTCGGCGAGAAGGCTCGGGTGGGTCGGCCGCCAGCCGTAGGCGTCGCGTGTCCACGCGCTGGAGGCCGGCTGGTCCATAGCGAAGATCTGGCCGAGCGGGCCGAACGTCTCGGCAGGCACTTGCTGCACCGGCAGTCCGAGCTGCTCGCCGATCGCGGTGGCGATCGCGAGCATCGAGTCACCCTCGTCACCCACGGCGTTGACGGCGGTACCCGCCTCGCCCTTCTCGAGCATGAGCCGGAACAGGGATGCCGCGTCGCGACGGTGCACCGCCGGCCAACGCTGGCTGCCGTCGCCGACGTACGCCGAGACGCCCGAGCGCTGCGCCGCCTGGATCAGGATCCCGGCGAAGCCGTAGGCGACGTACCGCTCGTGCACCGAGCGCGGCAGGCGGACCGCCGTCGTGCGGACTCCCCGCGACGCGAGACCCAGGATCCTGCCGGCGTTGATACCGCGGCCGCCGACGGGCCCGGTCGTCGACTGCGGATCCTGCTCGGTCGCTGCCCGACCCTTCGAGGACGTGGTGCCCGACACGATCGAGAACGGCTTCCCGGTGCCCACGAGGGCAGCGCCGATGGTGTCCATAGCGAGCCCCTCCTCGGCGATGCTCCGCTCGAGGTCGGAGAAGTCGTTGCTGAACGCGAGGTGAATCACGCCGTCGGTCTCGCGGGCTGCCACGGTCAGCACGTCGAGCTCGCCAAGGCCACCGCGCAACGGCGTCCCGCCGGCGGCGACGACCTTCTGAGCGGAGGCCTCGGATCGTGCGAGGCCGAGCACCTCGTGGCCGTGGGCGACGAGCTCTTCGGTGACGACCTGGCCGATTCCGCCTGATGCTCCAGTGATGAATACGCGCATGCGATGACTCCTCGTGTGATGGACCGGCGACGATCACGTGGGGCCGGCGGCGGTGATGCGACTGATGTCCCATCACCATAGCAGCACGATAGGACAGGTGTCGCATCACGTAGGATTGCCCTATGCCACGCTGGGAGCCCGATGCGCGCGAGCGGTTCGTCTCCGCCGCCCTGCAATTGTTCTCCGAGCAGGGTTACGACGAGACCACGGTCGCGCAGATCGCCGACCGCGCCGGGCTTACCCGGAGTACCTTCTTCCGGCACTTCAGCGATAAGCGGGAGGTGCTCGCCGCCGGTCAGGAGACCTTGTCGGCCCTCTTCGCCGAGGGCATCGCCGCGGCACCGTCGAGCGCGACGCCTCTCGAGGCGGTCGGTGCCGGCCTGGCCAACGCCTCAGCCGCGATGACCCCGTTCAACCGCGAGCTCGGGGCGCGACTCGAGGCGGTCATCGCGACCAGCTCCGAGCTGCAGGAGCGCGCCATGCTGAAGAAGGTCGGCATGGCCGCGGCGATGGCCGATGCGTTGCGGGCCCGCGGTGTCCCCGACCCTGTGGCCGACACCGCCGCCGAGCTCGGCGTGCTCGCGTTCAAGGAGGCATTCGTTGCTTGGTCGACCGGCGAGGGCGACGACCTCGCGCCGATGACTGCGGCGGCACTTGACCGTCTCCGTGCCGCCCTGGCGCAGCTCGGCTAGCCGTCCCTCCCCGCGCTTCTTCCTGTCAGTCGAGAAGAGCTTTCGCGGCGCCGCCGACCATCAGCCCACACTCTGGTCATCTCGTTGACGCGCTGAACGTTCCCAGGTGACACAGCATCGGCACGCTCGGGCGTTCGGCGGATTGGCTCCAAGTCTGGCGCGCTGGCCGACCGGCTACCGGGCGCGGCTACGACGGGCCCTCACAGGGTTCTCCTTGACAGTTAGTTAGGCGCCTAACATACTTGTATGGTGCCTAACAATAAGAATGACTTCGAGCTAGATATCCCGGGCTCATGGGCGAAGAAATACTTCCTCGCCAGCAGAGCCCTGATGGAGTCCGTACTGCGACCTTACGAACTCGGAAACACGCAGTGGTACGTCTTGTACCGGCTGAGCGCCCAGAAGCCAGTCGGTCAGCGAGACCTAACGCGCGAGCTCGAGGTTGAACGAGCGACCCTGAGTGCCGTGATCGCAGCGCTAGTGCGCAAAGGGCTCATCGAACAGGTGTCGGATCCGGCCGACCAGCGGCAGAAGTTGCTGCACATCACGTCTGCCGGCACGACCCTATGGAACTCGCTTCCCGATCCGATGGCATTGATTACCGAGATCGCCTTCGGCGGGGTTGAGCCCGCCGACATCGCGACCATGAACCGCGTGCTCAGCAGAGCCACCAAGCGACTCACCGACTACAAGAAGGAAACCCGATCATGACAGTTCTCGTCACTGGCGGAACGGGCCTCGTCGGCCCTCGCCTGCTCAAGCGCCTCACCGAAGCGGGCATCGAATGCCGCGCCCTCGTCAGGCCAGGAAAGGAACTCCCCGATGGTGTCGAACGTGCCGAGGGCGACATCCTGAGCCCCGAAACCCTGCCGACAGCGGTACAGGGGGTCACCGCGGTCATCCACCTGGCCGCCGTCTTCCGCACCCGCGACGACGACCAGATCTGGACGGTCAACCGTGAAGGCACCCGCAACCTGATCGCCGCCGTTCAGCAGCACGCACCGGATGCACGATTCCTTCTGGCCAGCACCTCCAACGTCTATGACGCCGAAAGCTCGCGTCCCGGGCGCGAGGGCGACGCTGTGGCGCCGACGCTCGCCTACCCCGCGAGCAAGATCGAAGCCGAGAACCTGCTCCGTGCCAGCGAGCTCACCTGGGCTATCCTGCGGCTCCCGTTCATCTACGGCGACCAGGATGGGCACCTCGAGACGCTTCCCGAACTCGCCGCCGACATGGGATGGCACCCCGCGCAGAAACTCAGCGTCATCCACCACGCCGACATCGCCACAGCATTCACACTCGCCCTCACGGGCGCCTTCGACGGCCGCACCGTCAACATCGCCGACGAATCACCCCTCAGCATCTACGAGATGTCCCAGATCGTCGGCTACGACTATCCCTCATCCGCCGAACCACTTGCCCAACCCTGGAAGGGTCAGATGGATGTGACCCTCGCACGCAGCCTGGGCTTCACGCCCACGATCAGCACCATCTACGAAGCCGCTCGAACGCGCGCGCTCTGATATGCCCGCTGAAGCTTCGGTTTTCGCGAATGGAAGGCGCGCGAGCGGAACCGCCAAACTGGATGATCAGTTCGCCGCAGCAGAGGTCGGTTACCCCGATGCCCGTGCTGGTACTGGGATCGACGGCGCCTATACGCTGTTCGGAGTCAGCAGCGGTAGGAGACAGAGATGCGTCGGGGAAACTTCTTCGCGGTGACCGCGGTACTTCTCGTTCTGCTGCTCTTGTCCGTGTTCACGCAGGTGTGGGCTCTCCCCTCTGCGGTGGAGAGCGTGGTTGCAGTGTTCCCGGAGGTGAAACCGCTCGCGGTTCCATCCGTCATCTGGGGCGTCATCGCAATCGCCTGCTGGCAGGCTGTCGGCGTCATCGGATTGCGGATTGCCGCACTCGCTCGCGATGACAGATTCGACGCATCTGCCTACGGATGGTTACGCGCGATGGTCGGCTGCCTACTCGTATTCATCGTGCTCGTTGTGTCAGCCTTCGTCGCGCTGAACGTGATGGGGTACACCACCCCAGGCGTGATGCTCGGACTCATCGGCGGGGGGCTCATTGCCGTGATCGCCGTGGGTTGTCTTGTTCTATTCCTTGTGACCAGGCCCGCGCTTCGGCATTATTCGCAAACCTGATCCGGACCCCTCGTCTCGTGGGGGCGCCTTAGTTGAGAACGAGGTGGCGGCCGATCCTCGTCATGACCGCGACCAGCTCGCCAAGGCGGTCACGACGCTCTCGACGAGCCTCACGAAGCTCCGTTCGAGGTCGACCGGCAGCTTGAAGCTGCCGCCCGTCTCGAGTGCGACGAAGCCGTGTAGCGCAGCGCGGAGAAATCGCGTGGCGTCCACTGCATCGTCGTCACGGAGGTCGTAGCCGGCGAGGACGTTGAAGACGACGTCGACGATGGATGAGGACGCCTGCAGGTCGTCGTCGTCTCCGGGTATCGGCGCGTGCATCGTCATTGGGTACTGCCCGGGGTGCTCGAGCGCCCAGCGGCGGTAGGCGAACGACATGCTCGTGATGGCGTCGTCTCGGGAGCGTCCGATGGCTGCCTGCCCGAGGGTGTGGGCAAGGCTCGACTTGGCCCGGATCATGATGCCGCGTTGAAGGCCGGGCATGCCGTCGATGTGCTTGTACAGCGACGGTATCCGCACACCCAGGCTCTCGGCCAGGGCGGCGAGGTTCAACCCGTCCGAGGTGCGGTTGTCGAGCATCTGAGCCGCACGATCGACGACCGCGGCCGTGCTCAGTCCGGCCCTAGGCATGCGTCTTCAGGCTGCTGAGGAATCGAACGATGGCGGCTGACGTGCGATCCGGTTGTTGCGATTGCGGGTAGTGGCCGGCGTCGTCGATCATCACGGTCGTTCCGCTCACGGCACGACTGATCCAGTCGGCCTCACCCTTCGGGTCCCGGAAGTCGGGGTCCGCGTCGCCCATGACAACGAGAGTGGGCGACGTGACGGCAGCCAGGCTCTCCCCCGCCCGCACGTGATCGGTGCGCGTGGTCAGGCTGAACGCTCGGGCGTAGCCGGGGCGCTTGATGGCCGCGATCACCGTTTCCAGGTAGTCCGCGAAGTCGGTCGGCCGGGTGCCCGCGTACAGCTTCGGCAGGTAGGCCTTCCACACCGTTGCGGCCCACGGGCGCGCTATCAGGATGCGCAGGAACAGTCGCGAAAAGGCCGTGCTCGAGGCGGGCTGCCGCACGAACGGCCCGACGAGGACGAGGCCATCGACGAGGCGCGGGTTCTCTGCCGCAACGATTACGGCGGCGCCGGCTCCCATCGAGTTGCCGACGATGACGGCCGGTGCGCCCAGCTTGCGCAGCAGCGAGGTGATGTCCGCCGCCGTCTCGACGTCGCCGTAGGAAGCGAAGGACGCGTCACTGTCGCCGTGCCCGCGCAGGTCGACGGAAGCGACCATATATCCGGCCTTCACCAAGGCGGGAGTGAGAAACCGGTAGGCGCTTCGGAGGTCACCCATCCCGGGAATGAGGAGCACAAGGGGTCCCGAGCCCTGGATGTCATAGGCGATTTTGCCGTCCTCGACGGACAAATACTGCGTAACCGGTTGACGGTCGAACTGCTGATTGGTCATGTGGCTAAGTTAGTTAGCCTAAAAGCTAATGTCAAGTCTTTTCTTCGATGGAGCGACCCCACCGCGCGCGACAACTATGCAGAGGATCATCATGGCGAGCGAGAAGGACGCCCAGCCGTACCGTTCCCACGGGCTCGAGGAGGCGACGTTCATAACAGTGCCGAGTCCGAGGTAGCCGGCGAGAATCCAAGTGCCTCGGCGAGCGAGCGACTTCGGCAGCGGAGCGATCGAGAGGCCACCGCGAGAGAGGATCAAGAGCGCGGCGAAGATCCATACTGCCGCCGAGACTCCACCCGCAACGCGGAGGGGCGGAGGGAGCGTGCCCGCGTTGGTCCCGCCAAACGCGGCCGCCCCGAAAGGGGCCCCGAGTGCGAGCGCCACCTCGAATGCTGCCACGACGAGGAATCCAGCAGCGGCCGCCATGGCAGCACGTCTGCGCACCGGCCGCTCGGGCCGCACTCGGTTGGTCGGTTCTGCCGTCACGGTCATGATTGCTCCATTGTGGATGGGATGTGTGCCCGAGGCGGTGTGCCGTCACCCTCGAGTGCGGCCTCCTCGAGTGCGGACAGTTCGTTAAGCGCCTCGTCTGCCCAGGCGATAGTCGCTCGGGCCCCGTGCTCGCCGGCCAAGACGGTAATGAGTACAAACGGGCTGTCTTCGCCCAAGCTCTGGCCTTCGAGCTCGGCTCGCGCGGACGTGAGCTCGGTCAACTGCACTTCGGCTCGGGCCCGGGCCTGCAGCACTAGGTCCCGGCAAGCGTCGACGCCCAACTGTCGCCCGAAGAATAGCCGGAGCATGAGCGCGTTGCGGGGCTTGGACGGCTGCGGAGGGTCGGAGAGCAGTTCCCGCAGACGGGCGGAGCCGGCCTGGGTGATCGCGAAGGTCGACGACCGGGTGTCCTTCGCCCCTCGCCGCTCCACCATCGCGGCGCGCTCCAGTTCTGCGAGGGCCGGGTAAATCTGGCCGAAACTCTCGCTCCAAAAGTTTCCGAGCGTGGAACGGATTCCCTCGCGCAACGCGTAACCGGTCATGGGCCTGATGCTCAGCGCGCCGAGTACTGCGGTCTGTGTCTGATCCGATCGCGCCATGAGCTCCCCCATCCCCTGTGTGACTATATCTATCAGATATATGCACAAGGACGCAAGGGCCGGCTGGTCAGGATCTCTGATCCGATCCGTTAGTTCCTATTGCGCCGCGTTAAAGATGTCCACATCGGCGCGCCAAACGCCGTCGCCTTCGCGGCGGAAGAAACACACAGAATTGCCCGACACGTCGATACTCGAGCCATCCGCCGTTCGCACTCGCGTGATACTACGGCCGATCTCGTACGCGACTCCCTCCCCCAGCGATGTGATCTCTACGCTTTCCAGAACCAGATCGTAGACACCCCTATCGAACCCGCTCTGCCAGAAGGCTTGAACAGCGGCACGCCCGGAAATCATTTCCTGATCCCTTCCCTCGCTTCGCTGTCTTGGTCCGTTGACACGGTCACGTCGCGTCGGTTGTTTGCAGGGTCAGGGGTTTCCACGGTCGATCTACCTCCAATATTTGCCGTTGCGAATACAACGCGCCATTGCGGTCGCAACGCTCGGGATGCTCCCCCGATTCCCGCGTACACGGGCAGCGGCTAAGGTCGAGCCGTGAGCAATCGTGTAACGATCGTCGACGTCGCGGCCAAGGCCGGGGTCGCCATTAGTTCGGTGTCGAGTGCTCTCAACAACCGTCCTGGCGTCTCGGAAGACACTCGTCGGCGCATCGTGGCCGCCGCGAAGGAACTCGGTTTCGTCCCGTCCCTCCGGGGCAGGAGCCTGTCCGCGAAGCGCGCCTTCACCGTGGGGCTGGTCGTCCATCGTGACCCCTATGTGCTGGAATCCGACCCGTTCTTCGGCAGTTTCATCGGCGGCATCGAGACGGTCCTCGATCCGCGCGGTTACGCCCTGATTCTGCAGATGGGGTCGGAGCCCGTCGAGACGCTCGACCGCTACCGGACCCTTGCCGCGAATCGCAGGGTCGACGGCGTCTTCATCTCCGATCTCGGCGTTGACGACCCCCGGATCCCGCTCGTTCTGGAGCTCGGGCTACCCGCGGTCGGGGTCAACGCCGACCCGGGCTTCCCGCTGACGGCGGTACGGCAGAGCCACGTCGAAGGCATCCGCGAGCTCGTGGAGCACCTGGTCGGTCTCGGTCATACCCGCTTCGCCCACGTCACCGGGCCGCATGAATTCATCCATGCCGCACAGCGGCTGCGGGCATGGAGCGACGCGCTCGAGGCCGCCGGTCTTCCCGTGGGCGAAATTGTCGAGGGCGACTTTACCTACGACGGTGGTGTCGCGGCTGCCAACGGCCTCCTGGCTGGCCGAGCCATCGGCGACCGACCGACCGCGGTGATGTGCTCCAACGATCTCTCGGCGATCGGATTCCTTGGGCGGGCCGGCGAGCTCGGCCTCCGCATACCCGACGATCTCTCCGTCGCCGGATTCGATGGAATCGACCTCGGCACCTACGTGCGGCCGACCCTCACGACCGTGGCGACGAATCCGCGACTGCTCGGGGTCGAGGCGGCGCGCCTCCTGCTCGAGACGATCGAGACGATCGACGGGATGGCCGTGGCCGACGTCGACATCGAGCCCGCCCGCCTCGTCGTGCGCACCTCTACGGGGCCCGCGCCGCATCCGCGCTGAACCGAAATTGACCGACCCGGCACGTCGGAATTGTGCTACATTTACCTTTACCGAAACGTTTCGGTAGCATTTTCGCCCCATCAGGAAGCCCAAAGACGTGTTCATTCCTCTCAGTCGCGACGCCCTACGTAAAAACCTCGAGGCGGCCCTCGAGCACCGCAACGACACCACGGCCGCGTTGTCGCAGGGCACCTTTTCGGCCCGCTATGCCAGCCGCCCCGACTGGGCCGTCGGACCGTTCGAAGACGACGACGACCTGTCTTTCGAGCTTTCCGGCCAGTGGGCCGATCCCGCGGGCATCGGCTGGACCAGCGACGCGATCTACAACCCGTCGGTGATCGAGTGCGACGGCGTTCTTCACCTGTTCTACCGGGCCTCGCCGACCAAGGAGTCGCTCAGCAGCCGCATCGGCTCGGCGACGCTCGGCGCCGACGGTGTCTGGGTCGACTCGCCGGCCAATCCGCAGATCTTCCCCACGCTCGACAACGAGCTGTTCGGTTGCGAAGACCCAAAACTGTACGCCGCCGAGGGCCGGTGGTTCCTGTTCTACAACGGCATCTTCCCGATCACGCCGGAGGCGCGAGAGAAGTACACGACGCCCGACGACCAGCTCGGCGACGTCGGCTGCGACATCAACGTCGCGATCTCCGACGACCTCGAGACGTGGACGAAACTCGGCCGCGTCGTCGACCACGAGGTCTCTCACCTCTGGGCGAAGGGTGCCGTCATCCCACGAAACGGGCGGGGCGAGGCCGTGAAGATCAACGGCGAATACCTGATGTTCCTCTCCGAGGGATGCGGAGGCGCGCTCCAGGTCGGACGATCGACCGATCTCCTGCGCTGGCGCTTCGAGCCGCAGCCGTACCTCGACCTTGCCGAGCTGGGCGGTTCGTTGCACGAGGTGGCCTGCGCGATCGTCGACGACGAGCATCCCGAGCGGTTCGTACTCGATTTCTTTTACGCCGACCGCAACGGGGACTTCGCAGCCGGCCAGGCGCTCTATGACACGGCCACGCCGTTCACCCAGAAGGCCGTGAATTCAGGCGGCGCACTCGCGTGGGGCGGCATGGTTGCCACCGACCGCGGCCGCCTCTTCGCACAAGGCTGGGATGCCCCGGCCCACGAGCGTCGCATCTTTTTCTATCGCGAGAAGACGAACACGTCCATCGCCCAGTAATCGGCGGCGAAAGCCGCCACTTAATGAAGGAGACACCGTGCAACGACGCACAAGGCTCATCGGAGCGGCCCTCGTCGCCGTGAGCATGATCGGGATCACCGCCTGCTCGAGTTCGGGAGGCAGCGGCAGCAGCAATGCCACCACAGCCAAGGGCCCGATCACGATCTGGTACTCGAACAACGAGCAGGAGGTGGCCTGGGGCAAGCAGATGGTGGCGTCCTGGAATGCGAGCCACCCGAAGGAGCAGGTCAAGGGTCAAGAGATTCCGGCCGGCAAGACCAGCGAAGAGGTGATCGGCGCATCAATCACGGCCGGCAACTCACCCTGCTTGGTCTACAACACCGCTCCCTCGGCCGTCGGCCAGTGGGTGAAGCAGGGTGGCATGGTCGACCTGTCGAAGTTCTCCGGAGGGGCGCAGTACATCGACTCCCGCAGCGGTTCGCAGGCCAGCCAGTACAAGGACGCCAGCGGCGACTACTACCAATTCCCGTGGAAGTCGAACCCCGTCATGATCTTCTACAACAAGGACCTCTTTGCGAAGGCCGGCCTCGATCCCGCGAACCCCAAGCTCTCGACCTACGCCGACTTCCTCGCGACCTCGAAGACGCTGGTCGACTCGGGCGTCGCACCTAACGCGATCCTGCCGGCGCCGACGTCCGAATTCTTCCAGATGTCATTCGACTTCTACCCACTGTACGCGGCTGAAACAGGCGGCAAACAGCTCGTCGAAAACGGCAAGTCGACCTTCGCCGACACGGCCGGATACGACGTGGCCAACTTCTGGCGCAGCCTCTATGCGCAGAATCTCGCCGGTCAGGAGGCCTACTCGGGCGACGCATTCGCCGACGGCAAGGCCGCCATGGCGATCGTCGGCCCGTGGGCGGTCTCGGTCTACAAGGGCGTCAACTGGGGATCGGTGCCCGTCCCGACGAAGGACGGAACGCCGGCCTCGAAGACCTACACCTTCAGCGACGCCAAGAACGTCGGCATGTTCACCGCCTGCAAGAATCAGGGCACGGCCTGGGACGTCCTGAAGTACTCCACAAGCAAGGCGCAAGACCAGAAGTTCCTCGAGATGACGGGCCAGATGCCGATGCGCACCAACCTGTCGACCACCTACGCGAGCTACTTCGCGAAGAACCCCTCGTACAAGCTGTTCGGCGACCAGGCGAGCCGCACCGTCGAGGTGCCGTCAGGATCCAACACGGTCGCCGAGATGCAGGCCTTCCGTGACGAATGGTCCAACTCGGTCATCTTTGGCAAGGGCACCGTGAAGTCGTCGCTTGACGCAGCCGCGACCAAGATCAACAAGCTCGCGGCCCAGAAGTAAGCCTTGTCCACGTCCACGGAAACGTCGCGTATGGGGAGCCTCGACGGCTCCCCATACGTGGTGGCGCCCAAGCGGAAGCGGCACCTGTTCGGCCGCAATCCACTCGGCCTGCTGTTCAGCGCGCCGTACCTCGTGTTCGTGCTGGCGGTGTTCGCATACCCGTTGGGGTTCGCGATCTACATCGCCTTCCACGATTACTTCTTCACGGCTCCCGGCGCCGTCGTGAGCCGGCCCTTCGTCGGTCTGCAGAACTTCATCGACGCCTTCACCGACCCCGATGTCATCCGCTCGTTCGGCAACGTGGGCATCTTCCTGATCATCAACGTGCCCCTGACTGTCGTGTTCAGCCTCGTGCTGGCGTCCGGTCTCAACCGGGCGGTACACCTGAAAGCGTTCTACCGAGTCGCCTATTACATCCCCTACCTGACGGCGAGCGTCGCTATCGTGGCGGTCTGGCTGTTCCTCTTCAACGGGTCGGGTCTGGTCAATCAGATCCTCGGCCCGCTGGCGCCAAACCCGTCCTGGCTCGTCAACTCGTCCCTGGCCATGCCGTCGATCGCGCTGTTCGTGACCTGGAAGCAGATGGGGTTCTATATCCTGCTGTACCTGGCCGCGCTGCAGAACGTACCTAACGAGCTCTACGAGGCGGCGGCGACCGACGGGGCCGGCGCGATCCGCAAGTTCTTCAGCGTGACCGTGCCCGGCGTCCGGCCCGCAACGGTGCTCGTGCTGCTGGTGTCGACCGTGACCGGGGCCAACCTATTCACCGAGCCGTACCTGCTCACGAACGGCGGCGGCCCGAACGGCTCGTCGACCTCGCCCGTCCTACTGATGTATCAGAAGGGCATCGAACAGGGGCACCCGGACGAGGCTTCCGCAATTGGCGTCGTGCTTGTGATCCTCGTGCTCATTATCGCCTGGCTGCAAAACCGATTCGCCGGAGGGCGGGACTGATGTCGAGATTCCAAACCGGCCTGCGGAGCGCCGTCCTGGCGCTCGGCGCCATTGCCTTCCTGTTCCCGTTCTATTACATGATCATCGGTTCGCTCCAGACCAAGCAGGATCCGAGCCTCGGCGGCGCATTCCCCAACCCAAGCAACCTGACCGGCGCCAATTACGCCGCCATCAACGACCGCATCAACCTGTTCTCGGGGCTGCTCAACTCCGGGATCTTCACGGCTGGCGTGCTCATCTGCACGCTCGTCTTCGGCGTGCTGGTCGGCTATGCACTTGCTGTCCTGCAGTGGCGCGGTCGCGGCGTGACCTTCGCCCTGGCCCTGCTGGTGCAGGTCGTGCCGTTCCAGCTGCTGATCATCCCGCTGTACGTGCTCATCACGCGCAACTACGGGCTGAGCGACAACTACCTCGGCATGATCTTGCCGTTCGCCATCAACTCGACGGCGGTCATCGTCTTCCGGCAATACTTCCTGCAACTGCCGAAGGAGCTATTCGAGGCCGCGCGCATCGACGGCGCCTCGGAGTTCAAGCTGCTCTGGCGGATCGCGCTGCCGCTGGTGCGGCCGGCACTCGTCACTGCGGCGCTGCTGACCTTCATCGGGCCGTGGAACGAGTTCCTCTGGCCGTTCCTCATCACGAAGGACGCCTCCATGCAGCCGCTGGCCGTGTCACTGGCCAGCTACATCAGCAACGTTGCCGCGTCGACCGCGAACCCATTCGGCGCATCGCTCGCCGGAGCCGTCGTGCTGGCCGCCCCGGTCGTCATCCTGTTCCTCGTGTTCCAGCGCTACTTCATCTCGACCGACCTCGGCTCGAGCGTCAAGGGCTGAGCCTCGGCCCCCGTCCCATTCATTCAGGAGAACCACTTTGTCCGAAACCTTCCCATACCGCCTGACTCGCGTGGGTGTCGTCATGACCCCCGAGCCCGGCAACGACCTCGAGGTCGAGGGGGTGCTGAACCCCGGCTCCGGCCGCGGTCCCGACGGCGAGCTGTATCTGTTGCCACGCCTCGTCGCTCAGGGCAACGTCTCCCGCGTGGGGCTCGCCCGGATCGTCGTCGAAGACGGCGTCCCGGTCGCGGTGGAACGCGAGGGTGTCGTTCTCGAGCCCGATCGCGGCTGGGAGCGCGGCGCGGCCCACTCGGGCGTCGAGGATCCCCGGATCACACGCATCGACGCACTCGGCCTGCATGTCATGACCTACGTGGCGTACGGCCCGCTCGGTCCACGCACGGCCGTGGCGGTCTCCGACGACTTGCGCGAGTGGCGCCGCCTCGGCCCGGTGACCTTCGACTACGACGACACCCTCGACATGGATCTCGGGCTCTTCCACAACAAGGACACCGTCTTCTTCCCGACGACGATCGTGGCGCCCGACGGCCGCGAGAGCTTCGCCGTGCTGCACCGGCCGATGTGGAACATCGGCGAGACGGCTCCCGGCGAGGGCATCCGCGTTCCGGCCGGAGTCACCGACGCCCGCCACAGCATCTGGATCAGCTACGTCCCGGTCGAGGAGGTCGAGCGCAACCTTGCCAACCTCACCCGGTGGGGCCAGCACCGCTTCGTGGCCGGCCCCGAGTTCCCCTTCGAGGAGCTCAAGATCGGCGGCGGCCCGGCGCCGATTCGTGTCCCCGAGGGCTGGCTGCTGCTACACCACGGTGTGACGGGCACCATCGACAGCGCCTTCGCCCAGCAGCAGAACGTCAACTACGCGGCCGGCGCCATGATCCTCGACGCCGACGACCCTTCGGTCGTGCTCGACCGCACCCCCGTCCCCCTGCTCGAGCCTGCCACCGAAGACGAACGCGGCGGCATCGTCCCCAACGTGGTCTTCCCCACGGCGGTCGAGGAGATCGACGGCACGCACTTCGTCTTCTACGGCATGGCCGACTCGAAGATCGGCGTCGCGCGCCTCGAGCACGTCTGAGTTCCACCCCACGATGGGAGCAGTTCGATGACGAATTCCACCCAATACGGCACTCCCGCCGGTGGGCTCAGGCGGCTGGTGGCGACGGCCTCCATCGTCGCCCTAGCTGGCGCCCTCGGTCTCGCCTCCGCTTCCCCGGCGCTCGCGACCGCGACGACCACCTCGGCATCCGACCCCGCACGCCTGACCAACCTGGCGCACCTCGACTACCTGCTCGACCAGACCACTCCCGCGCCCGTGTCTGGCCACACGACCTATGCGCTCGACACACAGCCGACGCTGACGCTGCCGTGGGTCTACGCGGATGCCAGGCCAGGCGGAACGTTCGCCCGGGTCGGGGGCGGTCCGCTTGATCCTGCGACCGGGCACTGGGGTCAGGGATCGTACGACGCCGACGACGTGTCGCGTGCGGCCGTGGTCTACCTTCGCGACTGGCAGCAGACCGGGTCGGCCTCGAGTCGGCAGAAGGCCTACGAGCTGCTGCGTTCGACTGCCTACTTTCAGACGACTACGGGGCCGGATGCTGGGAATGTGGTGCTCTGGATGCAGCCGGACGGCTCGCTCAACCCGAGCCCGGTGCCTGTCGAACTGCCGAACCCGTCGGACAGCGGCAATAGCTACTGGCTCGCCCGGAGCATCTGGGCGTTTGGCGAGGGGTACGCCGCATTCAAGCAGAGCGATCCCGCGTTCGCTGCGTTCCTGCAGCAACGCCTCCAGCTCGGCGTTCAGGCACTCGATCGCGAGACGCTGGCGTCGTACGGGAAGTTCGACGTCGCCGACGGCGCGCGAGTGCCGAGCTGGCTGATCGTGGGAGGAGCCGACGCCTCGGCCGAGGCGGTGTTGGGACTCGGGGCGTACTCGGCGGCGGCGCCCTCCGACCAGGCGGCGCGCACGGCGCTCGCGGAACTCTCGGATGGCATCGCCGACATGGGTTCGACGGGTTCGGCGGCCACGGCCGCGCAAAGCTGGCCTTATGGGGCGATACTCCCGTCGACTCAGTCGCGCTCGCAGTTCCACTCCTGGTCATCGCAAATGCCGGCCGCGCTCGCCCGCGCCTCGGTGGTTCTGAAGCGCCCGGCGCTCCTCAAGCCGGCCGTCACCGACTCGGTCGCGTTCAGCACCACCCTGCTGACTTCGACCGGGCCGATCAACGGACTCTCGCCGGCACCGACCGACACGACGCAAATCGCCTACGGCGTGGACTCGCGGCTCCAATCGCTCCTCGCCGTCGGCGACGCCTCGGGCAGCCAGGGCATCGACCAACTCGCCGGGATCATGGGTAGTTGGTATTTCGGCAACAACACGTCCGGAAAGCCGACCTACGACCCGGCAACGGGCGTGACGTTTGACGGCGTGCAGGCCAACGGCACCGTGAATAGCGGCAGCGGGGCCGAGAGCACCATCCACGGTCTCTTGTCGATGCTGGCGCTGGATGCGCATCCCGCGGTCGCAGCTCTCGCGCAGTCGGCGACCCACCTCGCCTCGCGCGACGGCCTCACCGTGGTCGAGGCCGAGAAGGCAACCTCCACCACGGGTACCGTCATCACGCCGGCCTCGGCCTACAACGGTGAGGCGCAGCTCAGCGGCGGGTCATTGCTGCGGCTGGCTCCGGGACAGCAGGCGACATTCGTGATGCCCGCTGGCTCGGGACCGCGCCACGTCGACCCGGTGATCGACGAACCCACGGGCGCCACAGCGGTCTCGGACTGGTCGAGCCTCGGCATCCTGCGGTCGGCGGTCGGCGCACAGGGCGTGACACCCGTGCCCGGAGCGTTGCTTCCGCAGCCGCTGCCGGGTCCTCTGGCGGCAACCGCGACCGCCGTCTCGGTGAAGGCGAAGAGCGGCACGACCGATGTCGACGCGCTCCTCGTGCGACCGCTGGTCGCGCGCGTCGTGCTTACCGGCAGCGGCTCGGCCTCCACCGAACTCGTTCAGTCCACCTCGCTGCGCCCGCAGACGACTCAGGTCGGATCGGCGGGCGTGACGGTGCGCTCCTACGACGACCAGGGGCGGCTCGTGCAATCGCTGACGCTCGATGCGCCGGGGTCGATCGTGCTGCGACCGGGCGGTTTCGCGGTGGCCACGCGGTAGCGGGAAGTCCGACGAGACTCGTGAACCCCCGGCGCGGCGACGTATCGTCCCGCCGGGAGTGTCCGTGCCCTAGTCGGGTGTAGCGGGCGTGGAGGCAGAAATTAGCCGAGCGAGGACAGCATGGTCTTCATGCTGGTGATCTGCTTCGTCTGCGAGGTGACAATGCTCAGCGCGAGGTTCTTCGCAGCGGTGTCTTGACCCTTCGACAGTTCGTCCTTCGCCATCGACACCGCACTCTGGTGGTGTTCGATCATCAAAGTCAGGAACTCCTTATCGAAGGCAGGACCGGTCGCGGACGACAACATCGCCATGTCCGCAGGCGTCATCCCGGGCATCGACGAGCCCATTCCGCTGGCTGACGGTGTCGGTGAAGGCGTCGACATGTCCATGCCGGACATGTCAGTGGCGGTCGGCATCGGGGACGGCGATGTCATCCCGGGCATCGTGACCGGTTCGCCCCATGCCTTCAGCCAGGAGGTCATTTCCTTGATTTCCGGCTGCTGAGCGGCCTTGATCTGGGAGGCGAGTGTCTTGACTTGGGTCGAGGATGCTCGGGTGGCGGCGAGGTCGGCCATCTCGATCGCACCCGTGTGGTGCACGATCATCGTCTGCGTGAAGGCGGTGTCCTGCGCGTTGTGTGGACCAGCGTTGCTGCCGGGTGCCGCGGTTGCCGAGCTGTGATTCATCCCTCCCATCGATCCCGAACCGGTGTTCGATGAGCAGGCGGCGAGCGTCACTGTTGCGGCAACTGCGGCCGTCAAGGCAAGGGTGTAGCGAATTTTTGACATGCGGGTGAGTCCGATCAGGTAAGTGGTTGATTTCGATTTGCAGAAGAGCCCGCGGGATGGGCTGACGAAATCAGGTTCTGCTGATCGACAGGGCGTTGAGATCCGGAGGCGGGTTCGCCCGGACCGCTGCGAACGCGATCATCCGCACCAGGGCTTGTCGAGCCAGTGGCCCGAGGGCCGTGACGCTGGCGGCGGAGGCCGCCATGAGGGAAAGCGCGGTAAAGAGGAGGGCGAGAACACACATCATGCCGGCCATGTCGTGGCCGGGGTCGCAGGTGACCGAGCAGTCGGTCCGGGTGAACCCGGTGCCCATCGCGGCCATGCCCACAGTTGCGGAAGTCGTCAGTGATGCTGGCTCTTCGTGGGTGCCCATGGAGGAGGTGAACGTATGCATGGCCAGCAGCCCGACCACGAGCGCGGCGACGACGGACAACATCAGCACGGAGGTCTGCACGGCGGGGCGGCGCAGGATGGCGTCGCGAGCGCGGAGCAGACTCATTTTGTCACCGCCCGTGCCTGCTTCTCCGTTTGATTCAGGGGCATAGAAGCGGTGCCGGCGGGCGAGGTGGCCGCCGCCGACCTGAAGCTTCTCAGTCGAAGGCTGTTGGTGACCACGAACACGGAGGAGAAGGCCATTGCCGCGCCGGCGAGCAGCGGGTTCAGCAGACCGAGCATCGCGATGGGGATCGCGGCCACGTTGTACGCAAATGCCCAGAACAGGTTGCCCTTGATGGTGCCAAGGGTGCGTCGGGCCAGACGCACCGAGTCTGCGACGACGAGGAGATCGCCGCTGACGACGGTGATGTCGGCCGCGGCGATTGCGGCGTCGGTGCCGGTGCCCATGGCGATTCCGAGATCGGCTGCGGCGAGGGCGGCGGCGTCGTTCACCCCGTCCCCGACCATGGCCACGATGCGGCCAGCCGCCTGGAGGGCGCGGATGAGGTCGAGTTTGCCCTGCGGGGTCACCCCGGCATGGATCTCGTCGATACCGGCCTCGGCGGCGATCGCGTGCGCGACGCCCGCGTTGTCACCGGTCAACAGCACCGGACGCAGACCGAGCGCGCGAAGGCGGGAGATCGCCTCGACGCTGGTGCCCTTGATGGTGTCGCCGACCGCGACGATGCCGCGCAGTTCTCCATCCCAGGCGATCGCGATCACCGTCGCTCCGGCTCCTTCCGCCGCGGCGATTGCCTCGGCCGAAGTCGGCGGAATCGTGATGGACCAATCGGCCGACAGCCACGACGCCCGGCCGGCCAGAGTGAGGTGCCCGTCGACGAGTGCCTGCACTCCCTGCCCGGCATGGGCCGTGAACGACTCGGCATCTCGAATCTCGAGGCCTTTGGTTCGCGCGTGACTGAGGATCGCACGCGCGACCGGATGCTCGGAGCCGTGCTCCACCGCGGCGGCGAACCCGAGCACATCGTCGGGCGATGCGTCGCCCACGGCATCCACATGTCGGACGCTCATTCTGCCCGTGGTCACGGTGCCGGTCTTGTCGAGAACGATGGTGTCGATGGTGCGGGTCTGCTCGAGCACCTGCGGGCCCCGGATGATGATGCCCAACTGCGACCCGCGTCCGGTTCCAACCAGAAGGGCGGTCGGCGTCGCCAGGCCGAGCGCGCACGGGCAGGCGATGATCAGGGTGGCCACCGCGGCGGTAAACGCGAGTTCCACGGAGCCGGCGAAGATCAACCAGCCGGCGAAGGTCGCCAGGGCGAGGCCGATGACAACGGGCACGAACACGGCGGAGACCCGGTCGGCCAGACGTTGGGCTTCGGCCTTCCCGCTTTGCGCCTCCTCGACGAGACGGGCGATGCGGGCAAGCTCGGTGTCGGCTCCCACCCGCGTGACCTCGACCAACAGGCGCCCGCCGACATTCACCGTCGCCCCGATCACACGGTCGCCCGGACGGACTTCGACCGGCACGGACTCACCGGTGAGCATGCTCAGATCGACAGCCGACGCGCCGTCGACGATCAGCCCGTCGGCGGCCACCTTCTCCCCCGGTCGCACGACGATCCTGTCCCCGGGAACCAGGGATGCCGCCGAAACCCGGGATTCGACGCCGCCCCGAAGCACGGCAGCGTCTTTTGCTCCCAGTTCGAGCAGTGCGCGAAGGGCGGCGCCGGATTGCTTCTTCGCGCGCGCCTCGATATAGCGCCCGGCGAGGATGAACACGGTCACCGCGGAGGCGACCTCGAGGTAGATCTCCCCGGCGCCCGGCTGCGGTTGCCCGAAGAGGGTGAAGGTCATGTGCATGCCGGGCTGGCCCGCCATGCCGAAGAACAGCGCGTACAGGGACCAGCCGAACGCGGCCATGACGCCGACGCTCACCAGGGTGTCCATCGTGGCCGCACCGTGCCGGGCGTTGACGGCGGCCGCCCGGTGGAACGGCCACGCTCCCCAGACCACGACCGGCGCGGCAAGCGTGAGGGCGAGCCACTGCCAGTCGGTGAACTGCAGCAGCGGGACCATCGACAACAACACGACCGGCACGGTGAGGGCGGCGGAGACGGTCAGCCGCTGCCGCAGCTCAAGGACCTCCCGATCCACCGCAAGGACCGCACCTGGTTCCTCGGATGCGGCGGGCGGTGCCGGGACGGTCGCGGTGTAGCCGGCGGCCTCGACCGCCGCGATCAGCGCGGCGGTCTCCACACCATCCGCGTGCACGCGCGCCTTCTCCGTGGCGTAGTTAACGGTGGCCGTGACGCCCTCGATGCGGTTGAGCTTGCGCTCGATCCGGGTGGCACACGAGGCACAGGTCATGCCCCCGATCTCGAGGGCGACATCGGTCGTCATGCTCAGGCGGAAACGAGCGAGTAGCCGGCCTCGGTCACCGCGCCGCGAACCGCCTCGGGGTCGATCGGCTTGGAGCTGACGACCATGATCCGTGAGGTGCCGCCGGCGTTGAGTGCAACCTTGACGTCCTCCACCCCATCAAGCGCGGAGACTTCCTCGGTGACACTGGAGACGCAGTGGCTGCAGGTCATGCCGTCCACGAGGTAGTGCTCACGAATCGCGCCATCGCTCGCACCGGTCGCCGATTCCGCGTGGTTGGACTCGGCATGGTTCGACTCGGCGTGGCCGCCGGCCCCGCAAGCGCAGGCTCGGTTCTTCTCGGTCAGGCCGAGCTCGTTTCCGGTGGTGGGACTGCACATGGTGTCTTCCTTCTTCTGTCGCGAATTACGTGTTGTGAAGTTCTTAGGAGCGCACGAGGCGTGCGATCGCGGCGAATGCCTCGCCGATCTTTTCCTCGGCGACCGCCCCGCCTTCCGCGGCAGCTTCGGCGACGCAATGGCTCAAGTGGTCTTCAAGCAGAGACAAAGCAACGGTTTCAAGTGCCTTGGTCGCGGCGGACACCTGGGTGAGCACGTCGATGCAGTACGCGTCCTCTTCGACCATTCGCTGGATGCCGCGCACCTGCCCTTCGGCGCGGCGCAGCCTCTTGACGAGGTCTACCTTGTTGTCGATGTAGCCGATCACGGCGCTCCTTAGTTGATACCCTCCGGGGGTATCAAGTCTACGCGCCTTTCGCGGGAGCCTGACCACACGGCCTCCGACCGCGCCGGGAACGTGCTGGGAAAACGACGAGTGGGCCGGTCGGCTTTACCCAATCGTTATAATCTTATAATCGTACTATTCAGCAACCCAGCAACGCCCCGATCGCCCCGTCGCGCGCCATCCCTTGAACCTGCAGCCCTGGCCCGCGTACCGCAGTTCGCACGCTGCCGAACGACGAATCGCCGAGTTTGAATACCCATGACACTTACACCGCCCGCGCGTGGCCGCACTCTCCTTGAGCAGCCGGCGCCGCAGGTCCCATCCCGGAGCGAGCTTCGCACCGGCGGACTGAATAGCCACCCGCCGATGCGTCGGGGCCCATTTCGCAGCGCATTGTCGAACTTGACCGCAGCAGGCGCGTTCGTCGGTGCGGCAGCACTCATCGTTTCAACGTCATTACCCGCGAGCGCGTTCTACGATCGCGGCACTCCAGCTCACGGCGCCGAAAATGGGGCCGTTTCGGCGGTGCAGTCGTTCAGCGCACAAGATACGGTCAAAATTCCACCGGCCACCCGCGACACGTACTCGGTCACCCTCCCGCCTCCCCCGCCTCCGAAGGCCGTCCCTGCTCCGACCGGCGGGGTCGGGTTCGCGAACCCGGGCGGGGCCATCCGATGGCCATTCCCTACGCAGGTTCCGGTTTCGAGTGGGTTTGGTCCCCGGAGGGCCCCCTGCGCCGGCTGTTCCTCGTTCCACGACGGAACCGACTTCACTCCCGGCGCCGGAGCAACAATCCATGCGATCGCTGCCGGAGTCGTCAGCGCTGTGATCGCGGACCGTGGCGGCTACGGCACCCACGTGGTCATCACTCACATCATCAACGGCCAGAAGATTCAGAGCACCTACGCGCACATGATCGCAGGCTCGCCCATGGTGGCGGTCGGACAGACGATTTCCGCCGGCCAGCCCCTTGGCCTGGTTGGAAGCACCGGGGCCTCGACAGGCGCGCACCTCCATCTCGGAATTACCGTGAACGGTGCCTTTGTGGATCCCTTCGCTTGGCTGCGAGCCAACGCGAGATAGGCCACATGGCAACCTCAACCGGATAATCCCAGTCGGAAAGCGCCGGCGTACGCGCGCTTGGCGGTTTCGATCCGGTGCTATATCTAGGACATCCCGGGATCGTTGCCTGACGTTCCGCAGGCGTCCAACGCTGCTTCCAGCCGAAGCTAGGCCGCCATGTCGGCGGGCACGAGGATCGCGGCAAGTTCGGGGTCGCCACTACCGCCGGCGGGGTTCAGCGAACCAACGGTCCAGTGCGTCAGCCGACCGATGGGGGCTCCGCTGGCCACGGTGACAATGTCCCGTTCCAGCCCGGCGTCTCGTCCCACCGCCAGCAATAGCTGGCCCGGTTGCGTAGCGATGACCACTACGTTCACTCCATCGATGAAGTTGGGGCGGCCTCGCCTAAGTTCGAGTGTCTCAGCCATGAGCACTCTCACCCCCTTTTCGAAATCACGTCCACCCGTAGGTGCACATCCTGAGCCGTCTGAATTTGGGGTTGCGGGGAATCCGAGAATGAGACCACGCGGGTGTCGGTACCAAACCGAATCTCACCGTCACCGGGAACCACGAATTGGAGACCGTGGAACTCCACAGTTTGAGTTGCCGATATGAGGCCACCGAGCGATAGGGCGACTGCTGCTGCCGCCACTGCGATACCTCCAACTAGGCTTCTCATCCGAATCTCCTCTGGTTCGGTGTGGATCATCGGGGGGTCCGATTGGCGATTATTCTAATATAATCACACTATTTGTCGCAACGGATTGATCGGATGAATTTCTAATTTCAGGGGATTCTCAGGGACCGTGTTGGTTTAGGGGTGTACGCCCTACGCACAGGGGACCTCGGTGACGCATCGGCGGTGACATCGCCGCGAGTTCAACGGGCGAAAGGCGTTCCTTAGCCGCGTTCGAGGGACTGAAGTTGTCACCCGGTAGGTCAAATACCTCGAGGGTGCACTGGGCGGGAAGGCGCCTGGGGACGAAAGGCTCCTCAAGGGGTGCTCGAAGGTCCGATGTTGTCCCCCGGCGATAGGCCGCGGGGGCTACATGGGGAGGGCGGACCCGGGAAATCCGCGCGACGCGTGAACCTCGTAAACGAACAGACCGGCTTTGACGCCGGGATCTTCCTCCATGACGGCACGCGTCTCCTCCACGGTGAGGTCGAAGATGCCGATGCCCGTGACATCGCTGTCGTCGGTCACCGGGCACACGATGGCCAGCCGACCAGCCGCACGGAGGGAAAAATTACGCCGCCCATGCTCCCAGACGATAGCGTCAGCACCCTCGGCGCCGTAGTTGGCACCCTTCTTTAGGATCAACACGGTGTACGCCTTGGTCTTGTGCAACATCTCACGCATGTAGTCGTCGGTGATCGTTTCCATGATCGTTCCCCTCTGATGTCGTAACCTCTGTAGCTCTTGATGAGACTATCGACCGCACAGTACGACTCAAAGAAGCGCCAAGTCACGCCTCTACCGCTCTCAGGCCGATTTCTCGAGCCAGTCCGCTACGAGCGGTAGCACTATCGAGCTGTGCATCGCGCTCGTGTGGTCGAGGCCCGGAAGCAGGCGTACGTCCCAGCCCGCTTCGATGAGGGATCGCTCGTTAGCGGCGAGCGACTCGCCGATCCTCACCTGCACTCCTCCCCATTCGGGTCCGTAATCGATATGGTCGGCGGAGCCGGCGAAGGCGAGCCGCGGTAAGCCCGGCGGGACAGCGACCGCGGAGTCGTCGAAGTCCTGGAGGGCTTCGTAGAGGGTGACGAATTGCTGGGTTTGCGCCTCATCCGTCCGTACCGAGACGGCATCCCAGTCGCCTGGTTCGGGCTCGTTGACTTCTGGTGTCGTTCGACCGGCGGAGTGAATTGCCATCGCGTGGGCCGCTCTCGTGACGGCGAGCATGGTGTCGTACGGGCCGCCGCGAGGGGGAAACCCGCCCATTACCAGCGCCCAGAGCCGGTCGGTGCGAATAGCGAGCTGCAAACCGCTGAGCGCCAGCCAGGAGTAGCCGTAGTAGCCGAACTCGTCGGCGCCCGCAGCATCCGCTATGGCGAGCAGATCGGCGGTGACGTTTTCGGGGGTGAGGGTATCCGGCGCGGGGTGCGCCATTCGGTGTCCCTCGTAGTCGGCGGCGATCACCCGATATGACCGGGCGAGACCGTTCACGAGATTCGGCCCGAGATCTGGGTCTGCGCGCCATTGCCGCATCGTCTGCGCTTCTGCCGGCGGATGCGGTTCGAGTCGGGCCGGGACGAGCAGCGGGCGGCCGTCGCCGCGCATCGCGACCGGAATCCTGCTGCCGTCATGCAGTACGGCTTCAATGGCGTCCGTCACGAATGTGCTCTCCCGTCTCGCCGCGCGTCGCGGCACTCTACGCCACTCGGCGTTAGGTGTCACGCGTCCGTCGACGCAGCCGCACGATCACGAGGGCGGCCACGGCGAGCAGTGCCAAAAGGCTGACGAGCCCAATCGTCCACCGCAGGACCGGCCACTCCGGGGCGGATGAGGGCTGCGGCGTCGGCGTCGTGGCCCGCCTGGGAAACGCGTTCTTGATCTCGGGAACGACCGACCGGACAAGGAAGGCGACGCCGCGCGCATTCGGGTGCAGCCCACCGGGAGTCACCTCGGTCGAATTGGCTGCGGATCGAAGAGTGATCCCGTTGATGTACGCCGAACTCGACGAGGCGCACGCGCTGTGCGTTGCACTCGCGGCGAGAGTCGAGATGTAGGTGAAACCGGCCTTCTGCGTCGCATCCCGCATGGCGACATCGAGGTCCCGCTCGATCGATGCGAGGTAGGCCACGTCGACATTGGTGAATGGAAAGCCATCGCTCATGCGCAGTGAGCGAAGGCTGCTTCCCCCGAGCGAGGCCCGAAAGCAGCCTGTCGCCGGGGTGTTCGCCGGATTCGGCATGATCGTCGGATAGCCGACCACGAACACCTTGGCCTGTGGCGCGGCCGCTCTCACCGCAGCGAACGCGCCGGTGAGCCCGCCCGGGGCGGCAGAGGTTCCGTCGACAACCGGTCCAGCGATCCGGGCGGCGAGGGCATCCTTTCCGTTGGTCACGAAGGTCGACCGACAGTTCGGGGCGGACTTGGAGAGGATCGGCCCGGTCGCGGTGAGTGCCACGCAGGACATCGCCGTGGAGAAGAACCCGGCGTCGTTGCCACCGATCGTGATGGTCACGACTCTCGTGTCCCGCCCTAGCGCCTCGGACTGCGGCCGTGCGGTGCCCTGTCCGGTGTTCTGCGGAGTGGAGATCAGGTTCGCGGTCACGGCGCCCGAGCACGAGGCATCCGTCAATCGCAGCTTAAGCGCCTTCGCTACGAGATGCGGGTAATCGGAGTCCGCCTGGGAACAGCCGGCAACCGGCTGCCCGGTGACGGGTGTGATCCCGTAACCGGCGGCGTATGAATCCCCGAGCGCCACATAGGCGAGACCATCGGTGCCGCCCTCGGCGGCGAACGCCGCCGGCGCCCCGGCCGACAGACCGCACAAGATCAACACCAGGGCGGCCACGGCTGCAGCACAGCGCGCGCGAGCTCGAGCTGTCACAGTTATCGACCTCCCGCGCCAAGATGGCTCCCCGATTACCACTGTGGCACAGTGAATCCGAGAATCAGGAGGGAAGGCACGGCGGGGATGAGCCGCCCGTGCCTCCGGTTCGGCCCAAGCGTCAGGCCGGTGGCCAGAGCCCGATGATGATCGCCATGATGAGCACGGTCACCAGCTCGTGCGCGATGTTCAGTACGGTGAGTCCGCTTGAGCGCTTCTCGAAGGCGTCGTGGGTGATGAAGCGGGCGGCCGTGAACCCGGCCCAGAGCAGGATGCCAGTGACCACGGCGTTCAGGAAGAAGCTGCCGTCGTAGAACTTCCAGGCGATGAACACCGCTCCGGCCAGCACCCAGGCGGTGATGAAGCTGACGATGACCGTGACCACGATGGGGATCACCGCGTCGCTGGACCTGCCGGATGGTGTGACGCCGGTGGTCTTCATCCAGTAGTTGCCGAAGACTCTAGGCGTGTACCAGACCGAGCCGACGATCATCGTCGAGAGTGTGGCCAGGATCACTGCCCAGTAATTGATGTCGGGAACCATAATCATCCTTTCAGCGCCGATGCCGTTCCTGTGGCTGGAGTTTAGTGGAGCGTGTGACGATCGTTCACGACTCGGCCGTCAGGGCGTCGGCCCAATAGTTCGTGACGGAACCAGCGACATCATGCTCCCCCGAGACCCGACGACGACAGTCCGTCGATGAACCGGCGCTGAAGCGCGAGGAACAGGATAAGCATCGGCGCGATCATGATGATGCCCGCAGCGCTGATGAGCGTGAAGTTCTGGGTAAAACCCTGTTGAAACGAGAAGAACGTCGTCGATACCGGCAAGAGATCGCTGTTTTGGATGAACGTGATGGCGAACAGGAACTCGTTGTAGGCGGAGAGTCCGGTTACCAGGGCGATCGTCAGCAGCCCGGGGAGTGCGTTGGGCAAGACGATCCGCAACAGTATCTTGAGCTCTCCGGCGCCGTCCATCCGCGCCGCCTCCTCGAACTCTTTCGGCATCGTCAGCATGAACGATCGAAGCAGCAGAGTGGCGAAAGGCGAAAAGAGACCGACGTAGATCAGGATGAGCCCGAACTGGGTGTCATAGAGCCCAGCCCTTGACCAGAGGTAGAAGAGGGGCACAAGGAACATCTGGGTTGGCAGCGAACTGGTTACGAGCAGGTAGGTGATGAATGCCGATCCGCCCCTGATCTCGAGTCTGGCGAGTGCGTAGGCTGCGCATCCGGCAACGAAGCAGGTAAGGATGACCGTGCCGCCGACGATCACCACGGAGTTGAAGAGGCCGGCTCCCATGTTCGCCTGCTGCCAAGCGTCAATGAAATTGCCCCATTGCCAGGTCTGAGGCAGTCCCAGCGGATTACTCGCCAACTCGTTCTGGGTCTTGAGGGCACTGAAGAAGAACAGAACGATCGGGCCGAGTGCGAAGATGACGAGGGCGGTAAGGATCGTGTAGGTGAATACGCCCGCCGTGCCCACGGGCGATCTGGTGCGGCTGGCAGCGTTTGACCGATTGACCTCTCCGACATTGCCGTCCAGCGGAAGTTTGACTGAGAGGCTCATATTTCCCAATTCCTTGTCTTGCGGATCCAGAGGTAGACCGCGACGACGATCCCGCTGATGAGTGCCATCACCACGCCCATGGCCGAGGCATAGCCGGCCTGCAGCGTTCCGAAGGCGTTGCGGTAGAGGAGCGTCGACAACACGTCGGTGGATCCGGCTGGCCCACCCTGCGTGAGGATGTACACGTAGTCGAATGACAGGAACGACCAGATGATGGTCATCAGCCCCAGGAACGCGAAGGTCGGGCGAATGCTCGGCATGGTGATCGAGAAGAACTGGCGGGTCGGGCCCGCCCCGTCCATCGCCGCTGCTTCATAGAGGTTCGGGTTGATGCTCTGCATTGACGCGAGGAACACGACGACGAGAAAGCCCCACCATGCCCAATTGTTTACGAAGGCGACCGAGCCGAGCGCGAGATTGCGGTCGCCCAGAAAATTGACGCCGAGAATCTTGCCGACTCCAGTGTCGGGCGAGAGCAGGCTGCGCCAGATCGACGCGCTTACGACGCTCGCCACGATGTACGGGATGAAGTACGCCACCCGGAATAGCAACCGAAACCGACGCACGCGAGTGAGGGCGTAAGCGCCGAACAGTCCCATCGCCATTGGCACGATCAGGAAGAAGATCGTCCACAATATGTTGTGCCAGAGCGCGTTCCTGAAGTCCGCGTCCCCGAACATAGTCGTGTAGTTGTCGAAACCGATGAAGGTAGCGTTGCCGATGCCACTCCAATCGGTGAACGAGTAAATGACTGAGGACACGCTCGGAATCAGGATCACGACAATGTTGACGAGCACGAGCGGCAGCATGAAAATCCAGCCGGCGATCGTGCGCTCCTGGAGACGGCTCCTCCAACTCCGCCGCCGTTTGAATGTCCTGGGCGATGGCCCGGATGCCGCCCGCTCATGCTCGAGCCTCGGCGCGAGCACTCTCGTGCTCATGACGAAAGGCCCGCAGGCTCCGGCGCAGTCGGCACCTGTCCGGCGGCCAGTTCCTTTGCGAATCTCAGTTGAATACCGGCGCAGTAGTCTTTGGCCGAAAGTTGCTTGGTCAGCACCTTCTCGAACTCGTTGATCATGTAGGTCTCGGTCTTCTGGGGAAAGAACGTCCACGTCGTGTAGCCGATTGTCTGAGCCTTGGGCAGCTCGGTGTAGAGCCGAGTCGTGCGTTCGTCGGCATTCGCCGTAAAGTCGGCGACCGTCAGCTGGATGGGTGGCGGCTGGAAGTTCATCGCCTCGATGCTCGCGGCGATGGTTTTAGTGTTCGTCGTGAGGAAGTTGAGATATTCGGCGGCGGCGGCCACGTTGGGTGCCTTGGCGTTTACGCCGGTCGACTGGCCGATGCCAAGGTCCCAAACGACTGGAGGGATACCCTTTCGGAACGACGGCAGCGTCGCCCAATCCCACTCCGCGGAATTGCCTGCAGCCTTTCCGAAGTATGGAGCGAGGTTGGAGAACTCCCACGTTCCGGAGATCATGCCGGCTGCCTCTCCAGAGGCAAGTTGCTTGTAGACCTTCGGAAACTGATTCGTGAAGTAGGTGTCGACCCCTCCGCCGTACCAGCCTCTTTGGAAGTAGCTCGCGAGCAGCTCGACGGAATCGACGAACACGGCATCCGTCCAGGGGGTCTTACCCTGCAGCGCCGAATAGATGGCATGAGGCCCGGCGTTGTGATTGAATGCCACGGTCAGGTGCCATTCGTTTGCACCCTTCCAGTCCGCGTTTCCCGCGGCGAGCGGAATCATGCCCTTTGCTTTCGCCTCAGTACAAAAGTTCTCGAACTCTTCGCGGGTCTTCGGCACCGTGAGCTTGTTCTTGTCGATGACGGCCGGGTTGAAGTAGAACGCCATCGACTCATACGACGTCGGGAGCGTCACGAGCTTGCCGTCGACCTTGGACGCTTCAAGGGCCCACTTGCTGAACTTCTCGTTCCATTTGTACTTGTCCGCGTACTTGGTGAGGTCGGCGAGATACCCAGCGCCGCTGTAGGCGTCGACCTGGGACGGGCCGGGCGTCACGATGAGCGCCGGGCCCTTCCCGGCTGCGAGCGCCGTCTGGGTGAGGCGGTCGATGGTGTCACTGGACTTGACGGTCAGGCGTACCGGGACGGATCCCTTGTAGTCGTCGACGAAGTGCTTCTTGAAGTACTTCTGCTGGTTGCCGTCTGAGAAGTAGTACCAGTAGTCCAGGTCGCTGCCGGCGGAGCCGGCGCTCGAGCATGCGGTGAGTATGGCGAGTAGGCCAACTGCTCCGCCGGCGAAAAGTACATTGCGTCGTGTGATGTCCACGTCAATCTCCAATGATCTAGTGCGGTGAGGGTCGAACAGCGGTGTTACTTGAGGCCTTCGGTCGCGAGAACGAAAGTGCGCTCCGCGAGCTCGGAGATGACGGAGTTGTCATAGCCGAAAAGGGCCGAGCGGGTGCGGTTTTCCAGGGGCGCAATGAGGTGCTCAGGAAGCCCAGCGGTTCCGGCGAGAATGCCCGCAACCGACCCGACTGTGGCACCGTTCGAGTCCGTGTCCCATCCGCTCATCACTGTGCGCCCGAGCGCCGTGGTGTAGTCGCCTTCGCCCCACAGAAGGCCAGCCACGACAACCGCCGCGTTGTTGATCGTGTGTACCCAGGAGTAATGGCCGTAGGTGACCCGGATCTCGGCGAGCGCTTTCTCCCAGCTGAGACCGTCGGCGTATAGCCCGAGCACGTGGTTGATGGCTGCGGCGAGGCGGGACTTGGGCGGCACTACGGCGAGGGATGTCATAATCGCATCGCGTGCATCTTCCGAAGTGAACGCTGCCGAGACCAGCGCGGCCGCCCACATCTCTCCATAGATTCCGTTGCCAACGTGGGAGAGGGATGCGTCCTGGAAGGATAGAGAGGCCGCCGCCCACGGATTGCCCGCGAACACGTAGCCGAAGACGTCGCCGCGGATCTGTGCGCCGATCCATTCGCGGTACGGATTGCGGTTGCGCGCCACCTCGGGGCATGTGAGACCGTTAGCCAGGTTGATATATGCGGCGCGCTCGGCCGTGTACACCTGCTCGAGGGGGAAGAGCGTCGTCCAGGCATGGCCGACGTGTTCCGGGCGGAGCTCTCGCCCGTGAATCTCGAGCAGATGGAGCGCGAGGATCGGGTAGTCGATGTCGTCGTCACGAGCAGAGCCCTTGACGTTGCCCTTCGTGGTGAACGGCCAGTTGTCGCGCAGTTCGAAGCGCTCCGGCATCGGGTCGAGCACGGGGAAGTAGTCGCGCAGCGGGTAAGCGCCCGCAACCTCCAGGTAATCCCGGATGTGCTCGACCGTCCAGTGCGAGCCCATCTCGACCGGCTTGCCGAGGTTGCAGCCGGCGATGCGGCCGAGCCAGGCCGCGTTGATCTTGTCGTGGAGGTCCGCCGTGTCGATGGTTCTCACGGCGGGCAGTTCGCCCAGGGAGGCCGTGATCTCCTCGAGGGAATCGGGCTCTTCAAACTGCCAGCCGGCAGAGCGTTCGGTCGACCTCATCCGGTCCACAAGTGAAAGCAGACTAACGCGGTCGTCCGACGACAGCGCATTGGCCTCCTCGACGAGTGCGTCCACGTCGTAGCCCGATTCGCGCCGTTGCCGCACCTCGTCGAACAGCAGATCGCGCGCGGAGAGCGGGTCGTAGCCACTTTGCGCGAGGACTCCGGTGAGCTCGGCGGAGTAGATGTCGGTCGAATTTGGCATAGAACTCTCCTGAGAAGGGGTCGATCCTTGAGAAAATCGCCTACGCGGATTCGCGGGCGATGAGTTTGGTGGGCAGCGCGATGACCTGGTGTGGTGCGTCGCGCCCATCGGTGATGCGTCGCAGCAGCGCGGTTGCGCATGCCTCTCCGACAGATGCCGCGGGGTTGTCCACCGTCGTCAGTCGGGGTGACACCAGGTCCGCGGTTTCGATGTTGTCGAAACCAACAATCGCGATGTCGTCCGGGATACGCAGATTGGCCGCGCGAGCGGCATCCATTACCCCGATAGCTATCAGGTCGTTCGCGCACATGATGGCCCGTGGGCGCTCAGCTCTTGCAAGCATTCTCATTCCGGCAACAGCGCCGCCATCGCGCGTGTACGGTGTTCGGTCGATCCAGTCTTCGCGCACCGGCAACTTCACAGCGGCAAGCGCGTCACGAAACGCGGCCAGTCGTGTATCACCTGGCCCATTGCCGGGCGGACCGCTGATGAAGGCAATCTCGGTGTTTCCCTTGCCGGCGAGGTAGCGCATGCATTCGTGGATGCCCATGGCATCGTCGGTGAGAACCTGGTCGGCATCCTGCGCCCCCTTCTTGTCACCGATGACGACAAGCGGCATGGCGGGACCAACGATGGAACGCATCTCCTCCACCGTTGTCGACATCGGTTGCATGATCACGCCATCGACGCTGCGCGCGAGCATCTCGCGGAGGGCGTTTCTTTCGCTCGTGGGGTCGCCATCGGTGTTGACGATGAAGGCGAAATAGCCATCCTTGGTCAGAACGTCATGAACCGACCGAGCGACCGCGGGGTAGTAGGGGTTGGTGATGTCGGCGACAAGTAACGCGATTGTGTTGGTGCGCTGACTACGGAGTCCCTTGGCCACCATGTTGGGGCGGTAGTTGAGGCGTTCGACCGACGCCTGGATTCGTTCGCGCGTAGCTTTCGACACAGCACGCTTGCCGCTAAGAGCGTGCGAGACAGTGGTCGGGCTCACGCCAGCGTCCGCTGCCACTTCCGCGATGCTGAAAGGCTTTGTCACATTTGCACCCTTGCAAATCGATTTGCATATCTTGCGTTAATTGTCTGCTGAAATGCGCGCGCGTGTCAAGGGCACGGGCAAGCGGGAGGTGCTTTCCTGCTCCGTCCCGGCAATGCCGCGGTCCTTGCACTCCCCTGCACGTCGCGCGGCACAGCTGCAGACTGTGACGCCGTATTGCGGGCGGGGGTGGGATATCGGCTGCACAGCGTTCACGATTGGGCAATGGCCAGAGAAATTCGCTTCAATGCTTTTGACATGAACTGCGTCGCTCACCAGTCTTCCGGAATGTGGCGGCACCCCGACGACCAGTCCTGGCGCTACAAGGACCTCACCTACTGGACCGAGCTGGCGAAACTGCTCGAACGTGGCACCTTCGACGGAATCTTCATCGCCGACGTGCTCGGCACCTACGACGTGTACGGCGGCAGCAACGAGGCGGCCATCCGCCACGGGGCGCAGGTTCCGGTCAACGATCCCGTGCTGCTGGTTTCGGCGATGGCGCTCGTCACGCAGAACCTCGGCTTCGGCGTCACCGCGGGAACCGCCTACGAGCATCCGTATCCCTTCGCGCGCCGCATGTCCACGCTCGATCACCTGACCAACGGCCGGGTGGGCTGGAATGTCGTCACCGGGTACCTGCCGTCGGCAGCTCGCAACATGGGCCACGAGGATCAGCTCGAGCACGACGACCGCTACGACGTTGCCGACGAGTATCTCGAGGTGCTCTACAAGCTGTGGGAGGGCTCGTGGGAGGATGACGCGGTCATCCGCGACCGCGAATCCGGGGTCTTCACCGACCCGAGCAAGGTGCACGAGATCGGGCACGTCGGCAAGAACTTCACGGTGCCCGGCATCCACCTCTCGGAGCCGTCGACCCAACGCACCCCGGTGATCTACCAGGCCGGTGCCTCGCCGCGCGGCATCGCCTTTGCCGCCGGCAACGCGGAGGCGATCTTCGTCGCCGCGTCGACCAAGGCGGGGCTCTCGGCGACCGTCTCCCGCATCCGGGACGCCCTGGAGGCGGCCGGCCGGGACCGGTACGCGGCCAAGATCTACACCCTCCTCACGATCATCACCGACGAGACGCCGGAGAAGGCGCAGGCTAAGTACCAGAACTACCTCGAGTATGCGAGCGAGGAGGGCGCGCTCGTCTTCATGTCGGGCTGGATGGGCATCGACCTGTCCCAGTACGACCTCGACGATCCGATCGGCAATGTGAAGAGCAACGCGATCCAGTCCGCAGTGGCAAACTTCCAGACCGCGAACGAAGACGGCAGCGAGTGGAAGGTGCGAGACATCGCCAGGCTCGGCGCCATCGGGGGTCTCGGCCCGTACATCATCGGCTCGGGTGAGGAGATCGCCGACCAGCTGCAGGAGTGGGTGGACGAGACCGACGTGGACGGATTCAACCTCGCCTACGCGATCACCCCGGGCACCTTCGAGGATGTTGTCGAGCACGTCATTCCGGTGCTCCGGGCCCGCGGCGTGTACCCGACGGAATATGCGGAGGGATCGCTTCGCAACAAGCTCCACGGTCGGGGCGACAAGCTGCCGCACGAGCACAAGGGAGCGAGCTTCCGGCTTGGTGGGTCCGGTTCGACCGCGCGCTGACCGCGCGCTGACCGCGCGCTGACGGTGAGCGGTGGCGAACTTCTCGGCCGCTGAGCATCTCGCACGCGCCCGCAACCTAAGTATGTTCTGACCAAGTACCCGCAGGAGCCGCGCGAGCCCAGATCAACAACTCAGATCAAACCCGCCCAACCGGTGTGCGTATGTGGTGTACCATATATGATATCGATGCAACGGGTGGATGCAGCTCGTTCGTGTCGCATTGTCAGCATCTGAGGGAGACGCGTGAACGACGAACGACGGGACACAACCGAGCTTCTCGCAGTGCGGGGTTCCCACGTCCTGGATGTTGAGTCCGGCGAGCTGTCCGACCGAAATGTCGTCGTCATCCGCGATTCACAGGTCCTCTCGGTCGAGGCGACCGTGCCAGCTGGTGCGCGTCTGATCGACCTTGGCGATAGCATCCTCATGCCTGGCCTCATTGACGCCCACACTCACATCCTGCTGCACGGCAACAAGGGTGCAGAAGAAGCGCGATACCAGCTCATGGAGGAGTATCCGGCTCACCGGATCGCCCACGCCGTTCAGGCGATGCGGATCGCCCTCGATAACGGCTTCACCACCATTCGCGATCTGGGCTCTGAGGGTGTCGGCTACGCGGACGTCGCGCTAAGGGATGCCGTGGCGGAGGGTGTGATCGAGGGTCCGCGGATGCTGGTTGCCGGTCCGGCACTATCGTCAACCGGTACCTACCCGGTGCAGCGCTACCGTCCGGATTGGACATTTCCCGCTGGCGTGCAGGTTGTCGACGGCGCCGATGCGTGTCGGCGTGCCGTTCGCGAGCAGATCTCCTATGGAGCCGACTGGATCAAGGTCTACACCAATTCCGGGGCGGGCAGGCAGCTCAACGCGGATGGGTACATCGACTCCCCGCCGAACTGGACCGCGGAGGAGCTCTCGGCCATCGTCAGCGAAGCGCACTCGCGAGGAACCAAGGTTGCGGCTCACGCCACCTCGGACATCGGCCTCGACATGGCGCTTGCTGCCGGCGTCGACTCGATCGAGCATGGTTACTCGATTCGTCCTGCGGCCGCGAGGCTGATGGCGGAGCGTGGCGTCTACCTCAGCCCAACCATGCTTGCCGCCGACTACGTGATCGAACACCGGGCGCGTGAACGCGGCCCGATCTGGCAGGCGATCCGCGACGTGCAGGCTCGCACTCTGCGCAACTGCCTCGACGCCGGCGTGAAGATCGCCTTCGGCACAGACGTTGGCGGGTTCCCGTGGACCGAATTCAACCAGGTCGAGGAGATGCCATTCCTCGAGCGGATCGGGATGTCGGCGATCGATATCCTCCGCAGCGCGACAACGGTGGCAGCCGAGTTGCTCGGGCTCGCCGGTGAGGTCGGAACGCTAAAGCCAGGAGCTTCCGCCGATATCATCGCAGTTAACGGCGATCCTCGGAGCAACCTGACTCGCCTCGCCAGCATCGATTTCGTGATGCGCGCCGGCCAGGTAGTCCGGTCACCGAGGGCGTACTGATCAACAGCATGACTAGAGGACTGAGGGGTGAAGCGTGGGCGATCAACTGAGCATTCAGCAGCGGCCGGAAAGCCTGTCGGACCAGGTGTTCGGCACCATCCGTGAGGCGATCATCTCGAGGACGCTTGCACCGGGCAGTGCCGTGACCGAAGCCCAGCTCGCTAAGGATCTCGGTGTGAGCAAGACGCCGGTCCGCGAGGCATTGCTGCGCCTCAGGGAGGTGGGGTTGGTTCAGTCCATGCCGATCCGTGGCATGACGATTATTGAATCGTCGCGTGAGGCCCTGATCCAGGCGTACGAATTGCGCGGCATATTGGAATCAGCCGTCGCCAAGCTCGCCGCGATCAAGGCTTCAGAAGACGAGATCAACGAGCTCACGGCCGTGGCGAAGAAGTCGCTCCAATTCGCGAAGAAACACGACGCCGCGAACTTCCGCCTGACCGATCGACAGTTTCACTCGGCTGTCTGGGCCTCAGCGGGCAATCCTGAGCTCGAGCGCATTGCCGAGAATGCCTACCTGCTCAGTAGTGCTCTGCGCGCTATCCACGCTCTATCGAGCAGCGACTCGATCAAATGTGCTCAGCAGCATGTCGATATCGCGAGCGCGATCGGGGATCGGGATGCAACGCGAGCCGCCGAGTTCGCCGCAAACCATGTGAGGGACGTACTCCAATACTCCTTGCCATCGGCCTAGGACAACTACTAAACGCGCCAATCGCCGCGACTTGAGGGTCGGGCCGGTGCCACATACACGCCCGGTCGCTTCCGCGCCCAGGGCTCGGTTTGCTGCGCGCGGCTCGAGCACTATTCGGGCGTGCAATAAAGGGGAGAACGATGGATTTAGGGATTACCGGCCGCGTCGCATTGGTACTCAATGCTGGTGGCGGACTCGGGAGCGCGATCGCGGTTGCATTGGCTCGGGAAGGGGCAACCGTCATCGGTTGCGGCTCCAACGCCGGGCGGCTCGAGCTGACGGCCCAGCGAGTGAGCGACGCGGGCGGAACGATGACGCCACTTGTCGCTGACCTCACCGATGTCGGCGCACTCGACGACCTCGTCTCCTCGGCCAAGCAGCACGCTGGCCCGATTTCGATTCTTGTCAACATGACCGGTGGCCCGCCCCCGAGCGCAACCGCAGGCGTCGCGGTGAGTTCCTGGCAACGCCACTTCGAGTCCATGGTTCTTCCCGTCTTCCGTCTCACCGACCTGGTGCTTCCGGACATGCGCGAACAGCGCTGGGGTCGCGTGATCACCAGCACATCTTCCGGCGTCATCGCACCGATCCCCAATCTCGGGATCTCGAACACACTCCGGTCGACGTTGGTCGGCTGGTCCAAGAGCCTCTCCGCCGAGATCGGCCGCGACGGAATCACCGCCAACGTCGTCCTTCCGGGGCGCATCGCCACCGGTCGGATCGTCAGCCTCGACAGCGCCAAAGCCGAGCGCGAAGGGCGCCGGGTTGAGGATGTCGCGGCCGAAAGCATGGGCAAGATACCCGTCGGTCGCTATGGGGATCCTGCCGAGTATGGCGACGTCATCGCCTTCCTCGCCAGCGAGCGAGCCTCGTACATCACCGGCTCGGTCGTTCGTGTCGACGGCGGGATGATCCCGAGCATTTGATCCAACCAGCTGAGGACAGCCGAGTCTGACGGAAGAGAACAAGGAGAAGCATTGATGCGTACAGCAGAAGAAAAGAAAGAGATCCGCGAGCGATACCTCGCGGTGGACACGGCGAATGTAGCGGACACCCTGGATAAGCTCGGACGCCCCGACCAGGGACTTGCCGCCGACTTCATCCCCTACTCGGGAGAGCGACTAGGCGGCTGGGCGTACACGATTGCCGGGCAGACCCAGCCATACGAGGGCACGGGCGACGCGAAAAAGATGGAGGCGTGCGCCGGTATCTCCGAGGGAGAGATCTCGGTCTGGAGCGGAAACGGGGTTGGCGTCTGCTACTTCGGTGAGCTCATCGCCATCGGAATGAAGGAGCGTGGCTCGGTCGGAGCACTCGTAGATGGCGGCATCCGCGATGTGCGCTGGCTCCGCGAGCACGAGTTCCCGGTATTCGCGCGTTACCGGACTCCCACACAGTCCATCGGCCGCTGGCTCGTTACGTCGTGGCAGGAGCCCATCTCGATCCCGGGTGCGACGTCGACGTGGGTCACGGTGTCCCCCGGTGACTTCGTCCTCGCGGATGAGGACGGGGCCATCGTGATCCCGGATTCCTACGTCGAGAGGGTACTCGTCGAGGCAGAGGCACTCACGGTGACCGAGGTCAAGGTGCGCGAAGCACTACGTCAAGGTCGCTCCCTGGCCGACTGCCTCGCCGAATTCGGACACGTTTAGAGGAGACCCCGCCTCGCGTAACGCGCGCGAAATATATTCAGAGTACGGTATATCGTATCCGCAGGCGGTCGAGTGGCCCGCCAACGGAACCGGCAGTGCGTCTTTCTCATGGGCCGTACGGCTTACACAGCGTGGAATCTACTTTCCGAAACGACAGAAGGATTACAAGATGGGTTCGAGCAAGACCGTCAAAACGTTCGCACTAACCGTTGGTGCTATTGCCGCCCTGCTCTTGGCTGGATGCGCTTCCACCCCTGCAGCGGGCTCCGCCCCGGGCGCGAGCAGCAGCCCCAACGCGCTCTACAAGAGCTCGCCTGCGCTGGTGAAGATCCAAAAAGCAGGGGTCTTCAACATCGGGGTGGACACCGAGCCGCCGCTGTCGTCGATCTCCGGCGGCAAGGCCGTCGGTGTTATCCCTGATGTGCTCGCGGAATTCGTCAAGCGTGTTGGGCTGACTGTCAAGATCAACGCGGTCGCGACGCCGTTCAGCAGCATGATCCCCGAGGTGCAGAGCAACCGCATCGACACGATTGCCGCCGGCATGTACAACACGCCCGCACGCGCCCAGGTCGTGAATTTCACTGAGCCAATTGTCTACAACCCGGGCACACTCATCGTGGCCCCGGGCAACCCCAAGAAGATCAAGGGGATCAACGCGGCGAGCCTGCACGGTCTCACAGTCGGAAGCTACGCGGGTACGACCCTGCTGACCGAGCTCCAGGCTATTGCAGCGAAGGACCCGTCGATCCAGGTCAAGGCATTCACGACGGCACCCCTGCTGGCGCTTGCCGTTTCCCAGGGTCAGGTCGACGCCGGCTACATCGACCAGGTGTCCGGCTCATACTTCCTCAAGCAGGATTCGACTCTCAAGTATGAGGTCCTGACGAACCTTGCGGGCGCCGATCCCAAGTCCGAAACAGGCGACTGCCTCCCGGTCAACAAGAGCGACCCGGAGTTTGTGACCCTGTTCAACAAGATCTACGACCAGATGAAGGCCGACGGTACGGCGGCGAAGATCATGACCAAGAACGGTCTCACCCCTCCGGCCAGCTTCTACAACCTCAAGTAACACGCAGTGGCTTCGGCTCGCTTCCTGAAGAAGCGAGCCGAAGTGCCGCGTGAGCGCGGCGAACATCCAGACAGTCCAGAAAGGCAGAAATGGGCGAGATCGCAAGTTGGCTTCCGAGTCTCCTAACGGGACTCGGGGTAACCGTCGAGCTGACCGTTTTTTCGATGGCTTTCGGGCTCGTGGTGGGGCTCGTCCTCGCGACGATTCGTCTCGAGCCGCGCAATAAATGGCTCTACATCCCGGCGACCATCTACATCGAAGTGATCCGCGGGACGCCTCTGATCCTGCAACTCTTCTTCGCCTACTTCGCCCTTCCGGCAATCGGGATTCGCCTTGACCCATTTCTGGCGGGAATACTCGCGCTGGGAATCAACTACAGCGCTTACCTGAGTGAGGTCTTTCGCTCGAGCATCAAGGCCGTGCCTCACGGCCAGTGGGAAGCCGCGTCCAGCCTCGGCATGCCGTGGGTGCTGGTCATGTGGAGGGTCATCCTGCCGCAGGCCGGGAGGATCGCGCTGCCCGCCACAGGAAACTACTTCATTGCCCTCTTCAAGGACAGCGCCCTGGCCTCGACGATCTCCGTTACCGAGCTTCTTTTCAGTGGGCAGATTCTTGCCGCTGCGACGTTCAATTACTTCGGCATCTACGCGGTCGTGGCTGTCTTCTACCTTGCCGTCAGCTACCCATCGAGCCTCGGCCTTCGCGCACTGGAGCGCCGGCTCGAATTGAGTCGACGGAAGGCTCGGCCGAAGAAGGTCACCGCATGATGTTGCGATCGAATGGCCAGGTTAAGAACACCGGACAGGATGGTTTCCACCGTGGATGAAGCAACGGACAAGAGTCCCCTGATTCAGGCAAAGAATGTCGTGAAGAGCTACGGAGATATTCCTGTACTCCATGACTTCAGCCTGGATGTCGCCCGGGGCGAGGTCGTGGTCCTGATCGGACCAAGCGGCTCGGGAAAGACCACGTTTATCCGCACCCTCAACGGACTTGAGACTATCGACTCAGGGCGGATCACGATCAATGGCACGGTACTGGCCGATTCCGGCCCGTTGAGTTCGGGCAAGCCGCACAAGCCAAATAGCCGAAGCCTCCAGAAGGTCCGGCTGGATGTCGGGATGGTGTTTCAGCAATTCAATCTCTTCCCGCACCTGACCGCCGCGGAGAACGTGATGGAAGCCCCCGTGTGGGTTCGCAAGATCCCCCACAAAGACGCGCGGAAACGAGCACTGGAGCTGCTCGATCGCATGGGTCTCGCCGACCGGGCCGATCATTACCCGCATGAGCTCTCGGGGGGTCAGCAACAGCGCGTAGCGATTTCTCGCTCCCTGGCAATGGACCCTGTGGCAATCCTTTTTGACGAGGTTACGTCGGCCCTGGATCCGGAGCTAGTTGGCGAGGTTCTCCGCGCCATGCGCCAACTGGCCTCAGACGGCATGACGATGATTGTCGTCACCCACGAGATGCAGTTTGCGCGACAGGTAGCGGATCGAGTGGTCATGATGGCTGGCGGAAGACTCATCGAGGCCGGAACGCCGGAGCAGATCTTCGCATCGCCATCCGACCCCCGTACAGCCAAGTTCCTGCAGAGCGTCGTTCACCCGCACTAACAATGTCACCCCGGCCGCCGCTGTGGGCTCATGGCTCCATCGCGCTTGTTCTCGGTGCGTGGAGATTCGTCGGTCGTTCTCTCCTAGCTCGACTTACGATTGCGACGTGACCACACTCTCCCGGCGGCAGGCCCTCTCGCTCGCCGGCGTGACCGGCGTCGCCCTGATTGCCGCCGGATGTGCACCGGTCACGCCGCGCCCCAGCCCATCCGCCAGCCCGACCCCGGCCGGGCCGCCGGACTGGCCCGCTCTCGCGGCCGCCATCGCCGGCACCCTCGCGCGTCCCGGCGATGCGAGCTATGACGTCGCCAAACTCACCCAGAATCCCCGGTGGGACGGGGCGCGTCCGCTCGGCGTGCTCACCGCGAAGACGGCGGCGGATGTCGCGGCCGGCGTCACCTTCGCCTCGAAGTACGGGGTGCCGATCGCCCTGCGGGCCGGTGGCCACAGTTACCCCGGGTACTCGGCCGGGGGCGCACCGGGAACCGGGGTCGCGCCGTCGCTGGTGATCGACGCCCGCGGCATGTCAGACATCGCTCTCGCCGCGGACAACACGGTGCGGATCGGCGCCGGCGCATCCCTCGCCCAGGTGTACGACGCAATCGGCAACAAGGGTCGCGCCATCGCCGGCGGCTCCTGCGCGACGGTCGGCATCACGGGCCTGACCCTGGGCGGCGGGGTCGGCGTGCTCGTACGCGCGTACGGGCTGACCTGCGACTCGCTCACCGAGGTGGAGATTGTGACAGCCGACGGAAAGGTGCGCACGGCGAGCGCGACCTCCGAGCCGGACCTGTTCTGGGCCTGCCGCGGCGGGGGTGGCGGCCACCTTGGAGTGGTGACCGCGCTGACCTTCGCGACCCAGCCGGCGCCGCAGGTCACCATGTTCTCCCTCAGCTGGCATTTCGCCGCCGCGCCCGCGGTCGTGAAGGCCTGGCAGGCTTGGGCACCCGTCGCCGACCGGCAACTGTGGTCGACCCTCAAGTTGCTGAACGGGCCGGGATACACCACCGAGCCCGGCGTGTTCGTCTCCGGAACGTGGCTCGGCAACCCGGCCGCCCTGTCCGCTCAGCTCGCGCCGTTCCTCGCCGCGGCGGGGCCCCCGAAATCGCAGGGCTCCTCGCGACACGACTATCGAGACGCGATGATGATCTACGCCGGATGCGCCAGCGTCCCGGTCGGCCAGTGCAATACGGCTCCGGGTGGCAAGCTCACCCGCGCATCCTTCGCCGCGACCTCACACGTCGCCTACAAGCCGCTCGATGCGACCGGAATCCAGGCGCTCATGGCGAAGGTGACGGGCGCGAAGAGCATCGCCGGGATGACTGAGGGCGGCATCTCGATGGATGCGCTCGGCGGAGCGGTGGCGAGCGTCTCCGCCGACGCCACAGCGTTCCCCCACCGGTCCGCACTCATGACGGTGCAGTACACGGCGACCTTCGAGAACGGCACCGCCCCCGCGGCGTTCGACGAGTACGTTCGCGGCTTCCGGACGGCCCTGAGCCCGCAATGGGGCGATGGAGCGTACGTCAACTACGCCGACGCGAGCCTCAGCCACCCGGACGCCTCATACTTTGGCGATAACGCCTCGCGCCTCGCGCGGGTGAGCGCCAAGTACGACAAGGGCGGACTGTTCACCCAACCGCAACCGTGGTGACGGTACACGTCGCGCCAGCGACGCGATGTGTACGTCGCCGAGCCGCCGAACCGCCGGCACGACACTCGACAGGATCCCCCGAATGAACATTGTGATCGCCCCCGACTCGTTCAAGGGCTCCCTCCCGGCGCTCGAGGTGGCGAGCGCCATCGCCGAGGGCTGGCTGTCGGTGCGGCCGCTCGACACGGTCTCGCTGATTCCGCAGGCCGATGGCGGCGAGGGAACCCTCGACGCGATCGAGGCGGCGGTGCCGGGTGCCGTCCGCCACGAGGTCGGCCAGGTCACCGGGCCCGATCAGCGTCCGACGCCGGGGGTGTGGCTGGAACTGCCCGGCGGTGTGGCCGTCGTCGAGCTCGCTCAGATGTCCGGCCTGCCGCTCATGCGGACCCACGACCCGCTCGGCGCGACGACCTTCGGGCTCGGCGAAGTGATCAGGGCCGCGCTCGCGAGCGGGGCCGACCGGCTCGTGATCGGGCTCGGCGGATCGGCGTCGACGGATGCCGCGGCCGGCGCTCTCGCCGCGCTCGGGCTTCGACAGGCGGACGGCAACCCGCTCCCAATGGGCGGCGCCGGTCTCGCCGAGCTGGCCGGGCTTGACCGCTCCGCGCTGATCGCTCCCCCGGCCGGCGGCGTCGTACTGCTCACGGACGTCGCGGCTCCGCTCACCGGTCCCTCCGGAGCTGCGGCGGTCTTCGGACCGCAGAAGGGCGCAACCGTGGCGGACGTGGCTACCCTCGATTCCGCCCTCGCACGGTTCGCGGAGCTGCTCGGCGGGCCGACGCACCGGCCCGGCACCGGTGCGGCCGGCGGCGCCGGCTTCGGCTTCGTCGCGGCCTGGGACGCTGTGATCGAACCTGGCGCCGACTACCTGGCGAGGCTCACCGGGCTCGCCGAGTCGGTGTCCTCCGCCGATGTGCTTCTCACCGGCGAGGGGCGATTCGACGCGACATCCAGCACCGGAAAGCTCGTCGGCGAACTCATTCGAATCGCGGCGAACCACGACGTGCGGGTCGGCGTGATCGCCGGGCAGGTGACCGCGCAGCCGGTCGCGGCCGATGGGACGCCGCTCTGGTCCGCCGCGCTCGTCGACCTCGCCCGTTCGGTCGACGCCGCGATGGCGGATCCGGCCCGCTGGTTGCGACTCGCCGGGGCCACCGCAGCCTCCGCTCTGGCCTAAACCGCGGCGACGAAGGCCGCTACTTCTGCAGCTCCGCCGGCCCGTTTCCCGCGGAATGCGCCTCGAGAAACGCGTATAGCTCGGTGTCGTCCACGCCGGGGAAGGTCCCCGACGGCAGTGGCGAGAGGATGTGGGCGTGCAACCGGGCGCTCGGCCAGGCTCGGTGGCTCCAGCGCTTGGACAGCTCGGTGTGCGGTCGGCGGCAGCAGCGCTCGTCCGGGCAACTCGAGGTGACCCGGTTAGTCGTGTCGCGGCCGCGGAACCACTTCGCGTCGGCGAACGGCACCCCGAAGCTGATCGAAAATTCCTCGCTGCCCGCGGTGCCGGTCTGCGTCGAGCACCAGAAGGTGCCGACCGGGGTGTCGGTGTACTGGTGCAACTCGTTGGTGCGGTTAGCGCGGCCGAATGCGCTTCTGGCGCTCCATTTGCGGCAGACCGGCTGACCCTCCGTCGAGCCGGTCACATCGGTCGGCAGTTGCAACCCGTCATTCTCGTATCCCTTGTGCAACGCGCCGTCCTCCCCGACCCGCAAGAAGTGCACCGGCATTTCGAGGTGCGTGGTCGCGAGGTTGGTGAATCGAAGGGCGGCAGCCTCATGGGTGACTCCGAACGCGTCGCGGAAATCCTCGACGGCGAGGTTGTGGTCGGCCTTGGCCCGGTTGAGGAATTCCACCGATTGGGTCAGCGGCATCAGGCAGGCGCCGGCGAAATAGTTGATCTCGAGCCGCTGGCGGAGGAACTCGGCGTAGCTCTCGGGTTCGTGATGCTCGAGCAACCGGTGCGCGATCGCCTGCAACGCCATGGAGCGCAGGCCGTGACCTCCCGGGATTGATGCCGGCGGCAGGTAGATCCGCCCGTTCTCGAGGTCCGTCACCGATCTGGTCGAATGCGGCAGGTCGTTGACGAAGATCAGTTCGAAGCCGAGCTTCTTGGCGATGAGGCTGACCGCGCGATGGGTGAGCGCGCCGCTCACGTAGCCGATCCCGCGCACCGCCTCTTCTGCCAGTTCCTCGATCTCTCCGATGTAGTTGTCCTGGGTGCGCATGTACTGGCGAAGCTCCGTGTTCGCGCGCCGTGCCTCCTCGGGCGTCGCGATGGCCTCGCGGGCCCGCCTCGCCAGTTCGCGGTGCAGCCCGACGAGGGACTGGAGGGTATCCTCGGGCATCGCCCGGGACGGACGGATGGCCGGGAGCCCGAGCGCCTGATACATCGCTGACTTCTGCAGGCGATCCAGTTCGATCTCGAGAGCGGCCCGTTCCGTCGGCGGCGCCTCGTCGAGCAGATCCGACATCGGTACGCCGACCGTCGCCGCGATGGCCTGCAGCAGGGAGAGTCGTGGTTCCCGCTTCCCGTTCTCGATGAGCGACAGCTGGCTGCCCGCGATCCCCACGGCTGCTCCGAGCTGGTCAAGGGTGAGGCCCGCCTCGTTTCGGAAATGGCGGATGCGCTGCCCCAGCGTCGCGAGATCGGTCATGCTTTGACAATAGTGAAAGATTGCGTCTTCTTACCAGAGCAGTCCGCGAAAATCGGCTCAATTCAGGCGGAAAGTGGAAGCCCCCACCCGGTTTTTCCCACGCGAGGACGGTATTCCCGATGAGCGTAACGACAGCCAGCCACCCGACCACCTCCGAGGACACCGCGCCCGGCGCCACCGAGCACCCGCCAGTCGAGGCCGGCCCACCCATCCAGGCCGAGCGGGCGGTCGTCGACTGGGTGAACTCCGTCGCTGCCCTGACCACTCCGGACGCCGTCGTCTGGTGCGACGGCTCGGTGGCCGAGTACGACCATCTCACCCGGCTCATGGTCGAATCGGGAACCCTCATCCGCCTCAACCCGGAGTTCCGGCCCGGCAGCTTCCTCGCACGCAGCGACCCGAGCGATGTGGCTCGTGTGGAGGCGCGCACGTTCATCTGCAGCGCAAGCAAAGACGACGCCGGCCCGACCAACAACTGGCGTGACCCGGTCGAGATGCGCGCCACCCTCTCCGGACTCTTCGCCGGCAGCATGCGCGGTCGCACGATGTACGTCGTCCCGTTTTCCATGGGCCCGCTCGGTAGCCCGTTTTCCAAACTGGGCGTGCAGATCACCGACTCGCCCTACGTCGTGGCGAGCACGCGCATCATGACTCGGATGGGCAGCGCCGCGCTCTCGCTCATCACCGGCGACACCCCCTGGGTACCCGCCGTGCACAGCGTCGGCGCTCCGCTGGTCGACGGGGCTGCGGATGTGCCGTGGCCGTGCAACGGCACCAAGTACATCTCCCACTTTCCGGAGGAGCGGGAGATCTGGTCCTTCGGCTCCGCGTACGGCGGCAACGCTCTGCTCGCCAAGAAGTCATTTGCGCTGCGAATCGCCTCCGTCATGGCACGGGACGAGGGCTGGCTCGCCGAACACATGCTCATCCTTCGGGTCACAAATCCCGGCGGCAAGGTCTTCCATGTCGCGGCCGCCTTCCCCTCAGCGTGCGGCAAGACCAACCTGGCGATGCTCACCCCGAGTATCCCCGGCTGGAAGGTCGAGACCATCGGGGATGACATCGCGTGGCTTCGCCCCGGCCCGGATGGTCTTCGGGCCATCAATCCGGAGGCCGGGTTTTTCGGGGTCGCCCCCGGAACCGGAGCCGCGACGAACCAGACGGCAGTCGACACGCTCTGGGGCAACACGATATTCACCAATGTGGCCTTGCGCGACGACGGCGACATCTGGTGGGAGGGGCTGAGTGACGCACCTCCCAGCCACTTACTCGACTGGGAGGGGAAGGACTGGACCGCGACATCGGGCACCCCGGCCGCCCACCCGAACTCCCGCTTCACCGTCGCGGCGGCGCAATGCCCTTCCATGGCCGACGAGTGGGACGACCCGAACGGAGTTCTCATCGACGCGATAATCTTCGGCGGCCGCCGAGGCACCAACGTGCCGCTCGTCGTCGAGGCCCGGGGCTGGGAACACGGCGTGTTCATCGGAGCCACCGTCTCCTCGGAACGCACAGCAGCCGCCGAGGGCACGGTCGGGGAACTGCGCCGTGACCCATTCGCGATGATGCCGTTCTGCGGATACAACATGGCCGATCACTGGGCGCACTGGCTCTCGGTCGGCGAGAAGCTCGGGGCGCGGGCACCGCGCATCTTCCAGGTCAACTGGTTCCGCAAGGGCGAAGATGGCGCATTCCTCTGGCCGGGCTTCGCGGAGAACTCGCGGGTGCTCGAGTGGATTCTGGAGCGGGTGAACGGGTCAGTGCCGGCCGCGAACACCCCGCTCGGCTGGAAACCGACCTCCGAGGGCCTCAACCTCGAAGGACTCGGGATCACCGCGCGGCAGAAGGAGCAGCTCTTCGAGGTGGATCCGGAGGCGTGGTTGCCCGAGTTGGACGGCATCGAACACTTCTTCGCTGGGTTCGGGGACCGCTTGCCCAACGCCCTCGCGAACCAGCTGGCCGAGATCCGGATGCGTCTCAAGTTTTCCATCGAGAACTGACCACAAACGCGTCTGCACCACAACGTTTTTGGCCGCCCGGGCGTCTTAACAGGTAGAAAGAGACGCACGAGGTGAATTCGATGGATCCGACGGCAGCGACGCCGGCAGACCAACCGAACCAGAACGGTTGGCAGGGCGTGCTCGCGACTTTGGTCGCCGAGCGTGGCGACGCCCTCACCCGCTACGCCTGGCTGATCTGCGGAAGCGCGGATGACGCGGCCGATCTCGTGCAGGACGCGCTGGTCAAGACATTCGGCCGGGTGCGGAACGGGTTCACCGTGCGCAGCGCGGAGGCGTACGTTCGTCGAGCGATCCTGAACGCCTGGCTCGACGGCGGTCGGAGGTCGAGCCGCTGGCGGCGGATCGCCCACCTCACTGCCGCGGCCGACACCACCGATTCGGCCGACTCGGCCTCGGACAGCCGAATCGACCTGATGGCCGAACTCCGGACTCTCGCGCCGCGCGAGCGCGCGTGCGTCGTGCTGCGCTACTACGAAGACCTCAAGGTCGACGACATAGCCGAGTGGCTCGCGATCAGTCCCGGCGCGGTCAAGCGATACCTCAGCGACGGCCTTGCCAAACTCGCGATAGCGCTCACCGACCAGTCCCCGGAAACTCCACCCGACCTGAGCAGAGCGGAACCCCATGTTCACCGAATCTGACCTCACACGACTGCTTGGCGAGGGCGAGGGTCCCCCGAGCCGCGTCGACCTCGGTAGCGTCATCCGGCGCAGCACTCGTCGCCGCGCGGCACGCCAAGTGGCGCTCGGCGGGGCGACAACGCTCGCCATCGCGGGAATCGGCGTCGCGAGCATCACCGGACTCAACTCGATCGGTGGGACCGGTTCTAGCCAGTCTGCCTCGGTTGCCGGCGACGCCGGCGGATCCGCCGCGAAGCCGACAGCGGAGTCGCTCAACCGGTGTGGTGAACCGGTCGCCGCCGTGACTCCGGCGGCCTCCGGGCTCACCCTTGCCATGCAGTTCGCGCCGGCGGCTGACTCGGCCGGGGAGGTGACCGGTTCGGTGACGCTCACCAACACCGGAACCGAGCCCATCGTGGGATCCTCTGCGAGCAGTCCGGAGGTGACTCTTTCGGGCAACGGCGTCACGCTCTGGCACAGCAACGGACCGACGATTCTCATGGCCGCCATCGTCAATCTTGCTCCCGGGCAGTCGATGACCTATCCGGCCCGGTTCCTGCCGGTCACCTGTTCGTCTGAAGACGAGGCACGGGACTCCTTCCCCGAGAACCTGCCGCGCGTCACCCCGGGGACCTACCAGGTGTCGGCCGCGCTCGACGTCACGATTGAGAGCCCCGATGGTTCGGCCGTGCGGCGCGAATTGGTGACCGGTCCGCCTGCCGACATCACCCTCCGCTAGGCACTGCCGATGGTTGCTGAGACTCTGTAGAATCCCAAGGACCCCACAGCCGCGGTCAAGGGAGTCTGCCATCAACGTCTCAGCGTCCATGCGCGTCCGCAGCGCCGTCGCTGCCATTGCGGTGGCCATCATCGCCGTATTGTCGGCGCCATCTGCTGCGTTCGCCGTGCCCCCGGTCGACCTCGGCGGAGGCTACGTCGTCGACCAGGTCGGCGCCGTCGGATCGCGGGGCCCCGAGATCACGAAGGCGACCGACGACCTGTATGCGAAGACCAAGGTTCAGCTGTTCGTCGTCTATGTCGACAGCTTCACCGGGGTGAGCGACAAGACCCAGTGGGCTTTCGAAACCGCCAAGAAGAACGGGCTGGGCGCAAACAATATCTTGCTCGCCGTCGCGACGGTGGATCGAAACTACTCCCTTTTCTACAACGCCGACTCGGTGCTCACGAAGGCGCAAAGAGATGCTGTCGAGCAGAACGACATCATCCCGGCCCTCAGACAGAGCGACTGGGCCGGCGCGGCGATCGCCGCGGCGAACGGATTCGCGGCCGCGGCAACCGGCGGCGGAGACGCCGGGCAGGCCGCGCCGACCGACAACCAGGGCGGCGGCTCCGCGCTGCCGACGGTGATTCTCTTTCTCGTTCTCGGCCTCATCGCGCTCGGAATCTTTTTCTTCGTCCGGTCCCGCCGGGGCAGTCGCCAAAAGGTCACGGCGCCCAAGGGTCCGCCGCAGCCGACTCAGGAACAACTCGACCAGCGGGCCGGCAGCCTGCTCGTGCAACTCGATGACTCCCTCAAGACGAGCGAACAGGAACTCGACTTCGCCATTGCCCAATTTGGAACCGAGGCGACGACGCCGTTCAGCGCGACCCTCGCGAGTGCGGAAGCACGGGTCAAGGAGGCGTTCGAACTGCGGCAGAAGCTGGATGACTCGTTCCCGGAGACTCCGGAACAGCGGCGCGAGATGACGATCAGGATCATCGAGCTCTGCGAGGCCGCCGATCGCGAACTCGACGAGCAAGCCGATGCGTTCGACGACCTCCGCAAGCTCGAGGCCACCGCACCGCAAGCCCTCGCCGCCGTGGTGACCGACGCGGAGGCGGTGAAGGCGCGGTTGGAGCGAGCGCGCGCGACGATCGAGGATCTGCGCTCGACCTATTCGCCGCCCGCGATCGCGTCGGTCGCGGCGAATCCCGGGCAGGTGGAGAAGCTCCTCGAATTCGTCGGCACTGCGGGTTCGACCGCGCGCGACGCCCTCACCACCGGCGACGCCGGCGCCGCGGCGATCAATGTGCGCGCCGCCCAGGCGAGCGTCGGGCAGAGCATCAAGCTGCTCGACGCCATCGATGCACTCGCCGACAATCTCGCCGCGGCGCGCGGGCACCTTGACGTTGTCGTCGCCGACACCCGAGCGGACCTCGCACGGGCGAAGTCACTCGCCGGCACGTCATCCGGTTCGCTCTCGGAACCGACGGCCGCAGCCGAGGCCGCGCTCGCCCAGGCGACAACGGCCGAGGGGGTGGCCGATCCGCTCGCGAGTCTGGGCTCGCTCAGCCGAGCCAACGAGCAGTTGGACCGCGTGCTGGATGCCGTGCGAGACGCCCAGCAACGGGATGCGGCGGCCGCCGCACAGCTCCCGGCGGCGCTCAGCACCGCGAGCAGCCAGATCTCGGCGGCTCGTGACTTCATCACCACGCGGCGCGGCGGCATCGGCAGTGGCGCTCGCACCAGGGTGTCGGAGGCCATCCGGCATCTCGATGCGGCCATGACGCTCGCGACCAGCAATCCGACCCAGGCTCTCGCCGAGGCGAACGCCGCGACGGTGCTCTCGGGCCAGGCGCTCTCGCTCGCCCAGGATGACGTCGAGTACGCCGGAGGATTCGGGCAGGCCGGATCGATCGGCGGCGGGTTCGCCGGCGGCATCGGCGGCGCAGTGCTCGGCGGCCTGATCGGTGGGATGCTTTCCGGCGGGGGCGGGTTCGGCGGCGGCTTCGGCGGCAGCTCGCGGAGTGCCGGCGGATTCTTCGGCGGCGACAGCAGCGGCGGATCCTTCGGCGGCGGAGGCGGGTTCGGCGGCGGCGATAGCAGCGGCGGCCGCTTCTAATTTTCTTGCAGGTCAGGCTTCACAACGAAAGGGAACAGAATGGCAAAGCAGTCAATCCTCGGACGAATCACCCAGATGGCAAAGGCCAACATCAACGCGCTGCTCGATTCCGCCGAGGATCCGAAGATGATGCTCGACCAGATGGTGCGCGACTACACCAACAGCATTGCGGAGGCGGAGAGTGCCGTCGCGCAGACCATCGGGAACCTTCGGCTGCTCGAACAGGACCACGCCGAAGACGTGTCGAACGCCCAGGACTGGGGTCGCAAGGCACTTGCTGCGAGCCGAAAGGGTGACGAGTTGCGTGCCGCCGGAAACTCGGTCGACGCCGACAAGTTCGACAACCTCGCGAAGGTGGCCCTCGGCCGACAGATCGCTTCGGAGAATGAGGCGAAGGACGCCGAGCCGGTCATTGCATCACAGACGACGGTCGTCGAGCAGCTCAAGCGTGGACTGGATGCGATGCGCACCAAGCTGAGCCAGCTCTCATCCAAGCGCGACGAACTCGTCGCCCGTTCGAAGACCGCCGACGCTCAGCGTCAGGTGCAGGACGCGGTGCATTCCATCGACCTCACTGACCCGACGAGCGAGATCAGCCGATTCGAGGACAAGATCCGCCGCCAGGAGGCAACGGTGCTCGGGCAACAGGAGCTCGCGGCATCCAGTCTCGACGCGCAGTTCGAACAGTTGGATGCCTCGGATGACGCGGTCGAACTCGACGCCCGCCTCGCCGCCCTCAAGTCCGGTGGCCCCGCGCCGTCCGCCATCACGTCGGGCCAGTAGCGGGTAGCGCCGCCGCCGCTCCCGGGGCACTTCGGCGCTGCTGACCCTCGAGGGGACAACTTCGGCTCCCAGAACGCTCCCCGAAGGTACGAACTTGCCGCCTCGAGGTTTGGCGCCGCGCGCCCCCGTCCAGACGGATCGGGAACAAACACGGGTCTTCCCGCCGTTACTACCGCTATGACAACTATTGGAATCATCGGAGCAGGACACATCGGCAGCCAGATCGCCCGCAAGGCGATCGAGAACGGCTATGACGTGGTCATCAGCAACTCCCGCGGGCCGGAGACGCTCGCGGACCTCGTGACCGACCTGGGGCCGAAGGCCCGCGCGGCAACGGCGGCCGAGGCGGCCGAGGCCGGAGACGTCGCCGTGGTCACCGTGCCGTTCAAGGCGTACACGGATGTTCCGGTCGAGCCGCTCGCCGGCAAGATCGTGATCGACACCAACAACTACTACTTCGAACGTGACGGACGCTTTCCCGAACTCGACGAGGGCCGCGAGACGGTCAGCGGCCTTCTGCAGAAGCACCTTGCCGAGTCGAAGGTGGCGAAGGGATTCAACGCGATCCAGTCGCAGCAGATCACCGATGACTCCCGCCCTGCCGGAGACCCCGAGCGCCGCGCCCTCGTCACCGCATCTGACAACGAGGATGCCGCCGCGTTCGTGACGAGGCTGTATGACGAATTCGGCTTCGACACCGTGAACGTCGGACCGCTCTCGGAGAGCTGGCGAGTCGACCGTGACCGTCCCGCGTACGGGGCCGTCGCCAACATCGCCGACCTCACGGCGAAGCTCGCCGAGGCTACTCGCACGATTTAGAACTCGGGAATGCTTCCGTGGCGGCCATACTTGACTGGTGGCCGCCACTTTTCTTGTAGTACCCCAATGGCAAGGCTCGGGGTCATCCCGGGCAATGAGACTCGTGGACGGGGCCGACGCCATCCGTGGCGACCTACCCGCCTCCTCGACCGTCGTAGTCGACGTGCCTCTCGACGCCGGCAACGACGAAGGCACCGGGGTGCTTCGGCTGAGCACACTGCGCGCCACCCGGGATGCTCAGGCGACCGCGTTGCGCTCGTCAAACGGAGTACCGATCACCATCGGTGGGGACTGCGGAGTGGAACTTGCCGCAATCTCGCACGCGATCGAGACCAATCCGGAGGTCGCCGTGGTGTGGCTCGGCGCGCACCCCGACCTGCAGGCGCCCGATACCTCACCGTCGGGCGCGTTCCACGGAATGGTGCTCCGCACACTGCTCGGCGAGGGCGAGCCGACGCTCGTTCCCGGCAGCACCCTCTCCCCGTCCAGGCTGATCCTCGGCGGAACTAGAGCGCTCGACGACTCCGAGGCCGCAACCGTGCAGAACCTCGCCCTTCGGACGATTCCGCCCACCGAGCTGACCCCCGACGCCGTGCGGGAGGCACTCGGCACGACCGGCGCGAGCTGCGTGTACATCCACCTCGATCTTGACGTGCTCGACCCCGCGGAATTCGCCGGCCTTGCCTACCCGGAACCATTCGGAATGACGCTCGCATCGGTGCTCGACCTGCTGAACGCCATCACGACCACGCTTCCGCTCATCGGCGCCGGAATCACCGAATTCGCCCCCGAGTCGCCCGAGGCCGCCGGAAACGATCTCGGGAGCGTTCTGCGCATCATCGGCTCGCTCAGCACCGCCGCCCGGGCGCTCGACCCCGAGGAACCCAGCTTTACGATTGACTGACCGCAGCATTTGTTTCGTGAGGGGCCACCGTTGACCGACACCGCCGCATCCGATGTCCGCGTCACAGTCGAGCGGGCGGGTCACGTGCTGCTCATCGGGCTCAATCGTGCCGAAAAACGCAATGCGGCCGACTTCACGATGCTGCAACAGCTGTCTCTCGCCTACGGTGAACTCGAACGAGACCCCGGGTTGCGGGTCGGATTCGTCTTCGCCAACGGCGACCACTTCACCGCCGGCCTCGACCTCGGCGATATCGCCCCCCGCATCGGAACGGACGGACTCGACCTGGTCGCAGAGGGCGGGATCAACCCGTGGCAGATCTCCGGAACGCAACTGAGCAAGCCGGTGGTAATCGCCGTCAAGGGCACCTGTCTCACCCTCGGCATCGAGCTGATCCTCGCGAGCGACATCGCCGTCGCCGCGCAATCGACGACCTTCGGCCAGATTGAGGTCGCGAGAGGCATCCTGCCCTTCGGCGGGGCCACCATCCGGTTCCCCCGCGCAGTCGGCTGGGGCAACGCAATGCGTTGGATCCTGACGGGCGACTCGTTCGACGCGACGGAGGCGCACCGGATCGGCCTCGTGCAGGAGGTCGTGCCGGATGGGTCGGAATACGACCGTGGGCTGCAACTTGCCGAACGCATCGCCGCGCAGGCTCCCCTCGCGGTTCAGGCCGCCCTCGCGAACGCGCGTCTCGCCGTTCGGGAGGGTGATGCCGTCGCCGAGGCCGGGCTGCAGCCGAGCCTGGTACGGCTGGCCGGGAGCGAGGATGCCGCGATCGGCATGACCGCGTTCGTCACCCGCACGACCGCGGAGTTTGTCGGTCGCTGATGGATCCGTCGACGCTGACCCGACTGCCGTCGATTACGCTCGCCGCGACCTTCGGTTCCCCCACGACGACATGACAGAGACGACATAACAGAGGAGACCACATGACCGAGTCCACGTACGACCTCATCGTGATGGGGGCCGGGACCTCCGGAGAAAACGTCGCCGATCGGGCGGTGCAGGGCGGGCTCTCCGTACTGCTCGTCGAGAGCGAACTGGTCGGCGGAGAGTGCTCCTATTGGGCCTGCATGCCGTCCAAGGCGCTGCTTCGCAGCGGCATCGCCTTACGCTCCGCGAGAGCCGTCGGCGGCGCTCGGGAGGCCCTGACCGGACAGCTCGACGTCGCTGCGACCTTCCGCCGGCGGGATGGCCTCGCTCACGACTGGGACGACGCAAGCCAGGTGAAATGGGTCGAGGAATCCGGAATCGACCTCGTTCGCGGCCGCGCGAGGATCACCGGCGAGAGGCAGGTCACGGTGGACGGGAGGGTGTATGAAGCGCGCTTCGCCGTCGCGATCAGCGTCGGTTCCGACCCGCTGCTGCCCGACATCCCGGGCCTCGCCGAGGCGAAGCCGTGGACCAGCCGGGACGCGACGAGCGCCAAGGTGGCGCCAAGCCGCCTCGCGATCATCGGCGGCGGTGTCGTCGGGGTGGAAATGGCCACTGCGTACGCGAGTTTCGGTACCGCGGTCACTCTCCTCACGCGCTCGTCGCTGCTCGGCAACGAGGAGCCCTTCGCCGGTGAGATGGTGGCCGAGTCGCTCGAGCGACTCGGGGCGACGATCAGGTTCGGCGTGTCGGCCACCTCCGTGTCACGCGGCGAAAGCGGCGTTCGACTCGAGCTCGACGACGGCTCGAGCGTTGAAGCCGACGAGGTGCTCGTGGCGATCGGCCGCGTGCCGCGCACCGGCGACATCGGGCTCGATGTCATCGGGCTGACACCGGGCGACTGGCTCGAGGTGGACGACACCATGCGGGTGAAGGGCTTCGACTGGCTCTACGCGTGCGGGGACGTCAATCACCGCGCGCTGCTCACCCACCAGGGCAAGTACCAGGCACGAGCGGCGGGCGACGTCATCGCAGCTCGTGCCCTCGGTCGCCCGGTCTCCGACAGCCGTTTCGGTACCCATGTTGCGTCGGCCGACCACGAGATGGTGCCGCAGGTCACCTTCAGCGACCCGGAGGTCGCGTCGATCGGGCTCACCGCCGACGCCGCACGGAGGGCCGGGTACGACATTCGCGTGGTGGACTACGACATCTCCTGGATCGCGGGAGCGTCCATCCAGTCGGACGACTACGAGGGTCGGGCCAGAATGATCGTGGACGAGGATCGCACGGTGATCCTCGGCGTGACGTTCGTAGGGCCGGATGTCTCGGAACTCCTTCACGCCGCCACGATCGCGGTGGTCGGCGAGGTTCCACTTGACCGGCTCTGGCACGCAGTTCCGGCGTACCCGACGGTCAACGAGATTTGGCTTCGGCTGCTCGAGACGTACGGCCGGCCGCAGCCGCGCGCCGCCGCCGGAGGGTGAGCGGCGCCGTTAGCGAAGGCTCGCGTAGACGCCGAGCAGTGCGGTGGCCGTTGCCGCCCAGGTGAAGCCCTCCGCATGGTGCCTCGCGAGTCGGCCCAGTCGTTCGAGCCGCGCCGCGTCGTCGAGCAGTCCGGCGGTGACCCGCGCCCAGTCTCGCGGATCTCGCGTATCAACCAGCAGACCGGATACGTCGTCGGACACGGACTCGACGAGGCCGCCGGCGCGGTACGCGACCACCGGTGTGCCGCTCGCCGCGGACTCCAGCGCGACGAGGCCAAAGGTCTCCGAGTGGGAAGGAATGATGGTCACCGTCGCCGCCGCAAGCAGGTCTGCGAGCTCGTCCCGGGAGAGCGCGCCGGCGAAGCGCACCTCGGTCAGCACGCCGAGGTCCGCGGCTATCGTCCGGAGCGATGCCGCGTAGCCGTCGGCGCCCGGTGTCGCCTCGCCGGCGACGACGAGAACCGGCGCCCACCCGCGAAGGGCATGCAGTTCCGCGAGCACCCGAATCGCCAGTTCCTGGTCCTTGAGGGGCTGCACCCGTCCGACGACCGCGATGATCGGGCGCCCGGTCGCGATGACGAGTGCGCTGCGCACACGGAGGTCTGCGGCATCCGCTCGTGTCGGCGTGAACAGGTCGATGTCGACCCCCGGCGGGATGACCCAGATGCGGTCGGCCGGTGCTCGCACCTCATCGATGAGGGCCGTCACCTCCGCCGCCGAGCCGGCCACGACGGCGCTTGCCTGATTCGCGAGGTACATCTCGGTGCGCACCCTCTGCTCCGGCTCCGGCTCCTGACCGGGGGCGAGCGAGGCGTTCTTCATGGCGGCGACGGTGTGAAAGCTCTGCACGAACGGCAGTCCGAGTTCGAGCGCAACGGGCAACGTGGACAGGCCGCTCAACCAATAGTTGGCGTGGATGACGTCGTAGCGGGGATCGCCGCGGCCGGTGAGATTCGCGACCGCCTCCCCGAATTCGTCGGTCACCTCGATCAGCCGCTGCTTCGCTACGGGTCCGCGCGGACCGGCCTCGAGCTGGTGCAGGGTCACACCGTCCGCGAGTTCGGTAGTTTCGGCGGCCCCGGACGCCCGAGTCAGCAGGTCGACCTCGACGCCTCTCTTCGCCAACTCGACGGCGGTCGCGAGGATGGCAACGTTCATGCCTCCGGCATCGCCGGTGCCGGGCAACTCGGATGGGGAGGTGTGCATCGACACCATCGCAACCCGGTCGAGCGAATGAGCCATGGACTCACTGTATTGGCAGGGCGCCGGGAACGAGCTGGTCGCAATCCGGTGTAGAACTAAGGGCGGGACGGTGGTGGACACCAATCAGGCACCGCCCACGTGCGAGAGTACGCGGCGAACAGACGGGGGAAGCTTCACATGACCGATTCGAGCCAGGAACTCAGCGGACGCTCGGTTGTGATTACGGGGGCGAGTTCCGGCATCGGCCGGGCGGCAGCAATCGCCCTTGCCGGGCGCGGAGCGACCATTGGCGTGGTTGGGCGCAATCCCGAGCGAACCCGCGCTGTGGCCGCGGAGGTCGGTGGCCAGCCGTTCATCGCCGACTTCGATCGACTGGACGACGTGCGGCACCTTGCCCGGGCGCTCCTGACTGCGTATCCGCGCATCGACGTTCTCGCCAACAACGCCGGCGGACTCGTCAGCACCCGCGGATTATCGGCCGACGGCCACGAACGAACGTTTCAGCACAATCACCTCGCTCCGTTCCTGTTGACCCAGCTCCTGCTCGAGCGGCTTATCGAGAGCCGAGCCAGAGTGATCTCGACGGCGAGCGCGGCAAACCTCTTTGGGAGCCTCGACCTCAACGACCTCGATTGGGCGAATCGGCGCTACGCCGGCGGGTGGCGCGCGTACGGCACGAGCAAGCTCGAGACAATCCTGTTCATCCGGGAACTCGCCAGGCGGACGGCCGGAACCGGTCTTACGGCCTTCTCATTCCACCCCGGATTCGTGGCCACCGAATTCGGCTCCAACTCGACCTCCATCAAGCTGAGTCAGCTGCTGGGGCGCGATGTCCTCCGCAGCAGTCCGGAGAAGGGTGGCGCACCGCTCGTCCATCTCGCCGCGGCCGAGGAGGTCGGTTCGCCGAGCGGGACCTATTTCGATGGCTTCAAGCCGGGAGGTTGGGAGAGGAAGATCGCCTCGAACGAGGCGACGGCAAAATCCCTGTGGGAGCTGAGCGAGAGGCTCGTTGCCCCCTGATTCCCGCCCGCTCGCAGTCGCTCTTCACCACTGCGGCGGATGACGCCTCTGCCACTGCAGTCGACGCTCGAGCTGCGCCCCGATCGCGAGCAGCACGTGCTCACCGCCGGGCCGTCCGATGAGCTGCACCCCCATGGGGATGCCGTCTGCGGTCTGGTAAACGGGCAGCGTGATCGCGGGCAACCCGGTGACGTTGGCGAACGACGTGAACGGCGTGTACTGCACCTGCTGCTCAAAGTTGCGCTCCGCATCGTCGCTGTCGTACCAGCCGACCGGCCGCGGGGTGAGGGCAAGCGCCGGGGTGAGAACGGCGTCGAATCGGGCGAATTGCCGAATGATCGACCGCTCGAAGCCGGTGAGGGCGGCGAGTGCTGCCGTGAGTTCCCGAGCCGAAATCGCGCGTCCCCGCAGCACGAGCCACTTGGTGAGCGGTTCGAGAAGGTCGAGTTGCTCGCCCTCGGCCGGGATTCCGGCCGCACTGACCTGCCAGATGGTTCGAAAATTGGGGCCGTACGAGTCATCCGGTTCGAGCGCCATGTGCTCGAGCCCGTGCCCGATCGCGTCGAGCTCCTTCACGGCAGTCTCGAGCGCCGCGGATGCCTCCGGGTCGATCGAAATCTCGTAGGCGTCGTCCCAGGGAGAGGTCGTCATGACGCCGAGCTGGAACCGTCCCTCACCGCGCACCGCGGCATTGAGCAGGGCTCCGCCGTCCCAGCGCGGGGCGCGGACGGAATACGGGTACGGTCCGCCGTCGACGAGGGCATCGAGCAGCATCGCGGCATCCGCGACCGATCGAGCGAGCGGACCGGGCACCGCGAGGCCGGCGAGCTTGTCGAGCCCGGTGCCGCTCGGGATGAGTCCACGTGATGGCTTGAGCCCGACCAGTCCGCAGGCGGCGGCCGGAATGCGCACAGAGCCGCCACCGTCGGAGCCCGGCGCGAAGGGCAGGAGTCCGGCGGCAACGGCTACTGCCGCTCCCCCGCTGGATCCCCCGGCGCCGAGCGAGACATCCCACGGGTTTCTCGCCGGGGCGGCCACGAGACTCTCGGTGTAGGACGGAAGCCCAAACTCGGGGGTCGAGGTCTTGCCGAGACTCACACTTCCCGCGTCATCCAGCACCCGCACGAGGTCGTCGGAGACTTCGGGAATGTAGCTGCGCATGAGGCGCGAGCCGTAGCCGCTCGGGATTCCCGCGCGATCGACCAGATCCTTGTCCCCGACCGGAAGCCCCCACAGCGCTGCCGACTTCGGCACGTCGTCGGCGACGGCACGAGCCCGATCGAGGGCCGCCTCGGGAGTGACCGTTGCGAAGGCGCCGAGGGATCCGTCAAGTCGCTCGATTCGCTCGAGGTAATGGGCGGCAAGTTCGGTCGGTGTGACCTCGCCGCGCTGCAGCCAATCCCACTGTTCCTGAGCGCTCAGGTGATGAAGTTCGAACACCACTCGAGCTTAGGTCGTGTGCCTGCTACTCCAGCTCAAGCCTCAGCTGGCGAAGCAACGTCGCGAAGGCTGCCGGCGCCTCGGCGATGGCCTTGCGCCCCGTGAATGCCCCGAGCCACCCGGTGCGCGCGAGGTTCAGCATGACGTGTTCGATGTTCGAGCCGCTGGCATCGGGCACGACCCGATATTCGCCGCGGTACCACCAGCTGCCCTGCGCGACGATGAGCCACGCGGCGGGGCTCGCGAGGTACAGGACGCCCGAGGTATCCGCCGGTCGGAAGCGGGCGTCGAGCGCCTCGAAGACGACGGACGGCCGCGCCTTCACGTGCCCGCGCAGAGTGTGCAGCACTGCGGCGCCGGCCGGACGCTGTCGCGGGGCTTCTCGCATGCAACGACTGTAACGGCTCGCGGCTTCGCGCCTCGCATTCTGGTACATTCGTTCCAATCTGAGGGAGAGGTTCATGGGTTACCTATACCTGGCCGGCGCGATCATCGCCGAGGTGCTTGCGACGACAGCGCTCAAGTTCGCGACCGGCGAGGGAAGCAAGCTCGTGCCGTCCGTCGTCGTCGTACTCGGCTACGTCGGCGCCTTTGCCCTCCTCTCGCAGTCGCTCTCCAAGGGCGTCCCGCTCGGGATTGCCTACGCGATCTGGGCCGGCGTCGGAGTCGTGCTTGTCGTGATCATCAGTTGGCTGCTCTTCAAGGAGTCGCTGTCGCTCGTGCAGGTGGCCGGGATGGTTCTCGTCGTCGGCGGAGTGACCATGCTCGAACTCGGCGGAAAGCACTGACGTGGTCGCGACGACGCCGAAGGGCGAGGCGCGGCGGGTTGCGCTGCTCGACGCGGTCATCCGCGTGCTCGAGGCCGGCGGTCCGGGCGCGGTCACTCACCGTTCGGTCGCCGCCGAGGCCGGCGTTCCGGCGGCCGCAGCAACCTACTACTTCGCAGGGATCGACGACCTTCTGGTAAGCGCCCTCCGCCGGGTCACCGAGCACCAGGTTGCGCTGTTCGCACACTTGCGCGGTCATTCGTACGCCCGCTTCGCCGCGGTGCTTTACGACTGGACCCACATCGAGCGCGCCTCCGCCATCGCTCAGTACGAACTACTCTTCCTCGCGATGCGTCGCCACACCCTTCGCGACGCGGCCGACCTTTGGTATCAGGCGCTGGAAGAGGCGATAGCAGTGGTCCAACCGGATGCCCGACGGGGTCGAGTGATCGCTCTCGCAGTCGACGGTCTCATCCTTCGGATGCTGTGGCGCGGCGATCCGGCGACGCTCCCGGAGATCGAGGCGGCCCTGCGCGACATCGTTGGCGGACGCTGAGCCGCTGAGCCTACTTGAGCGACTTCTGCATCAGGATGGTGCCGAGCCAGCGCTCGAACTTGTAGCCCACCTTGCCCATGCGACCGATCTCCTTGAATCCGAAGTCGCGGTGCATCTTGATTGAGGCCTCGGCTCCCTTGTCTGCAATCACCGCGATGATCTCCTTGAGTCCGGCCGCCCTCGAACGCTCGATCAGTTCGCCCATGAGGGCGGTGCCGAGTCCCTTACCCGTTGAGGCGGCGCGCAGATAGATCGAGTTCTCGACGGTGTACCGGTAGGCGGCCTTCTCCTTCCACGGGTACACGTAGGCGTAGCCGAGGATCTGCTGGCTGGGGCTCTCGGCGACGAGATACGGCATGTTGAGCTTCTGAAGGCGGTGAAACTTCGCCCGCGTCTCTCGAAGGGTCTGCGGAACCTCGTCGAAGGTCACGGTGGAGTTCGCGACGTAGTGGTTGTAGATCTCCCGCACGTCCGGCATGTCCTCGAGCCGGGCATCCCGAATCGTGTACTCGAACGGCGTCTCTAACGGCGGCAGGTTTCGCTGCGCCTCTCGCGGCCGGTGGGTCGCCTGGTATTCCTCCTCGAGCATAAAAAGAGCCTAGATCACCGCGGCATGGTGCTGCGTGGTCCGCGCAAACCAGGGTCAGGCGGGAATCGACCAGTCGATGGGCACGGCTCCCTGCGCCTCGAGCAGGGCGTTGGTGCGGCTGAACGGGTGCGATCCGAAGAAGCCGCCGCCCGCGGACAGCGGACTCGGATGCACCGACTTCACTACGGGAACCGATCCGAGCATCGGCTCGAGCGCGATGGCATCCTTTCCCCACAGGATCGCGACGAGCGGTCCGCCGCGCTCGACCAGCGCGTGGATCGCGGTCGCGGTGACGGTCTCCCAGCCCTTACGCCGGTGCGAACCGGATCGTCCGGGCTGCACCGTGAGCACCCGGTTGAGTAGCATCACTCCCTGCTCCGACCAGGCACTCAGGTCGCCGTGCGGCGGCGGTTCGACGCCGACGTCGCTGCGGAGTTCCTTGTAGATATTGTGGAGGCTTCGCGGCACCGGCCGAACCGCGCGGTCGACGGCGAAGGAGAGCCCGATCGGATGCCCGAGGCTCGGATACGGATCCTGTCCGACGATGAGCACCCGCACGTCGGCGAGCGGATAGGTGAAGGCCCGCAGGATGTTTTCCCCGGCCGGCAGGTAGCCGCGGCCCTCGGCCACCTCAGCCCGCAGGAATTCCCCCAGCGTCGCGATCGTGCCGGCTACCGGCTCGAGGGCGTCCGCCCATCCGGGATCGATGAGGTCAGCGAGGGGTTGGAGCGTCACGCTGCGAGCTTAGGTCGTGACCGGTGCCTTCGACGACCAGGGGAACGCTATCCATTGGCTCGTCTTCTTCCAGACATAGTCCGGTTCGAGCACGGTCGCCGGCTTCGAGTACAGGCACACGGTCCGCACGTCGGCTCCCGTGCGCTGCAGGATGCCAAGCACCATCGCGAGCGTGCGACCGGAATCGGAGACGTCATCCACCAGCAGCACCCGCTTGCCGGCCATCGCGGGCTCGTCGAGCATCGGCGGCAGCAGCACCGGCTCATCCAACCGCTCGTCAATCCCGGTGTAAAACTCGACGTTCAACGCCCCGCAACTCTTGACGTCGAGCGCGTAGGCGATCGATCCGGCGAGCAGCAAGCCTCCGCGGGCGATCGCCACGACGACGTCGGGCCGGAATCCGCTCGAGTCCACCATCCTGGCGAGCTCGCGGCTTGCCTCCCCGAACTCGTCCCACTCCAAAATTTCCCGTTCGCCAGCCGCCATCTACGCAACGTTAGCCAATGCGCGTTCCTGTTCCGAAATCCATGCAATCTTCAAGACATGCCGTTGGATGGCCGCACTCAGGCGGCGTGTCGTCAGGATTGCATGGATTTCGGACCGGGGGTCACCACTAGCATCCGTAAATGACCTCGCTGCGGAGTAGATCAGGTGCGATAACGTTCGGGCTGATCGGCTACCTCTTTCTCGTGGAGATCGTCAGCGGCATTCTGCAGGGCTACTACGTTCCGCTGATCAGCGACCTGGTGCGCTACCTGCACATCCACGACGCCGACTTCAACTGGTTCGAGGCCGCACAATTGCTGCTCTCTGCCCTCGTCGTTCCGATCCTGGCCAAGCTCGGCGACATGTTCGGGCACAAGCGCATCCTGCTGATTTCGACCGTGCTCACCGCCGGGGCGAGCTGGGCGCTCGTGTTCGCGGACAACTTCACCACGTTCCTCATCGCCTGGGCACTTCAAGGCTTCTACGTCGTCTGGCTGCCGCTCGAGGTCGCCCTCATCTTCGACCGCGGTCGGCGAACCGGTACCGGCGCATCCCAGACGCGCAAGGCCGCGGCCTTTCTGGTCGTCGCCCTGGAGGCCGGTGCGATCATCGGCGCCCTCCTCGGCGGGCGCGTCTTCGGCTGGCTCGGCGAGAACGTTCCGCTCACCCTCACCGTCCCGGCCATCGCGGTGACCCTGGTGTTCTTCGCGATCCTGTTCGGCGTGCCGGAGTCCACCCCGATCCGCGGACGCTCACTCGACATGGTCGGCTTCGGCATCCTGACCATTGGCCTTCTGCTCATCACTTCAGGGCTCACCCTCTTGCGAATCAATGGCCCCGGCGCCTGGTGGGTCTACCTGCTGATCATCGCCGGCGTTCTGGCGTTCATCCCGTTCGGCCGATACGAGCTGAAGCAGGATGATCCGGCGATCGACCTCAGGGTGCTTCGCCAGCCGACCATGTGGCCGGTGCAGCTCACCGCCGGCCTGATCGGCATCAGCCTGCTCGGCGCGCAGGCCCCACTCAGCACCTACGCCGGAACCGATCCATCACACGGCTACGGACTCGGCCTCGATTCCGGTGATCGCTCGACCCTCATCGGCGTCTACCTGATCTCGATGATCGTCGGCGCCGTGCTCTTCCCGCTGCTGTCCAGGCGACTGTCTCCGCGGGCAACGCTCATCGTCGCCGCCTTCTTCGTCGCCGTCGGATACCTCCTCTTCATCCCCTTCCACCTGGAGGTCTGGCAGGTCTTCCTGAACATGATCGTGGTCGGACTCGGATCGGGAGCCCTCGTCGGCGCGATGCCGGCCGCGGCCGCAGCGGCGGCACCACCCGGCCAAACCGGCATCGCGGCGGCCCTTACCAACACGACCAAGACCATCGGCGGCTCGTTCGCGTCCGCCGTCTTCGGCATCGTGCTCGCAGCCGGCGTCGTGACCGCGGCCGCCAGCACGGCGTCGAGCCTGCTCGGCTACATGACGGTCTGGGTGATCTGCGGGGTCGGTGCTCTCATCGCCGCAGTGCTGTTGTTTTTCGTTCCGAAGCTCGCGTTCGCGGATGCCGTCGAGTAGCACTGCCGCCCCCGACCGGAGAGACTGGTTGCCATGGGGATAGACCGGATGCAGTTACGAGAGTTGGCCGACGAGGCGAAGGGCTACCTGGAACCGCTGCGAGAGGTTCGCCGCGACATCCACCGCAGGCCGGAATTGGGGCTTGACCTGCCGGAGACCCTCGACCGGGTACTCGCGTCGATCGACGAGCTCGGTCTCGAGATCACTCGCTCCCGGGCGATTTCGTCCGCCGTCGTGCGCATCGTCGGGAATTTACCCGGGCCAACCGTCGTGTTGCGAGCCGACCTCGACGCCCTCGCCCTGCACGAAGACACCGGGCTCGAGTTCGGGAGCGAGATACCCGGCAGGATGCACGCCTGCGGCCACGACCTGCATGCCGCGATCGGCGTCGGGGCCATCCACCTTCTCGCCACCCACAAGGACCGCTTGGCCGGCGAAGTCCTGTTCCTCTTCCAACCGGGAGAAGAGGGGCACAACGGTGCGGATCGGATGCTCGACGAAGGAGCACTGGGGCTGGCGAGCGGCGAGTTGGTCGGCGCGTACGCGCTGCACGTGACCACATCCCAGCCGCTCGGGACGGTCTGGACGAGGCCGGGAACGCTGATGGCCGGGTCGGCGACGCTCGACGTCACCGTCAACGGCCGGGGCGACCACGGTTCTGCCCCGCAGCTCGCTCTCGACCCCATCCAGGTCGTCGCCGAGATCATCACCGGCCTGCAGACGATGGTCACCCGTCGGTTCAGCGCGTTCGATCCGGTCATCATCACCGTCGGCTGGATGCGGGGAGGAGAGGTCGGCACCAACAACGTCATTCCGAACACGGCGTCGTTCGGCGCGACCATCCGCACATTCTCGGATGCATCGCTCGCCGCCGTCGAGCGCTTCAGCGCCGAACTGGTCGACGGCATTGCGGCCGCGCACGGGCTCACCGCCGAGTCCACCTTCCTCTCGGTAACGAGCCCGGTGATCAATGACGAGCAGCACATCGACCTCGCCGGGCGGGTCGCCGTGGAAATGTTCGGCACCGAGAGATTCGCGATCGCCCAGACACCGATTGGTGGGGCGGAAGACTTCGCGGCGGTATTGCACGCCGTTCCCGGTGCCTTCATCTTCGTCGGAGCCTGCCCGCCGGAGCTCGACCCGGCGACAGCGCCGTACAACCATTCCAACCTGGCAATGTTCGACGACAGCGTGCTGCCGGATGCCGCGGCCTACCTGGCCGCGCTGGCCTTCGCCCGCCTCGACGAAATCGCGGCGGGCGCCCGACCAGGCTCGGAGCTCGACTGAGGGCTACAGCTTCGGCTTCAGCTCGCCCCGGATCACCTTGTGCGGCGCCGCTTGCGCGACCGGCTTGATCGTGATCAGGTCGAGGTTGACGTGGCCCGGAAGCTCGAGCGCGTGCACGATCGACTCGGCGATGTCCTCCGCGTAGAGAGGGTTCGGAACGTTGTCGTAGACGGCATCAGCCCTGGACTGGTCGCCGGCGAATCGCACGAGCGAGAACTCCTCGGTCTTGACCATGCCGGGAGCGACCTCGATGACCCGGATCGGTTCCCCGGCCAGCTCGAGCCGCAGCACGCCGACCATGGCGCGGGCCGCGAATTTCGCGGCGTTGTACCCTCCGCCGCCCTCGTAGGCGATGTGCCCGGCGATGGAGGTGACGGTGAGGATGTCCGCGTGCCCGCCGTCCACCGCGGCCGCGCGCAGCAGCGGCAGGAGCGCGCTGGTCACCCGCTTCACGGCGATCACGTTCACGTCGTACATGCGCGCCCAGTCATCCGGGTCGCCGTCCTCGACGGATGCGAGCCCGAACGCTCCCCCGGCATTGTTAACGAGGGCGTCGACCGGCCCCGAGGCCTCGAGGTAGTCGCGCAAGGCATCCACCTGCGTCTGGTCCGTGAGGTCGGCGGTGAAGACCGCGGCCCCGGTCTCGTCGGCCAACGCGGCGAGGCGGTCGGCGCGGCGAGCGACCCCGACGACATCCCACCCCTTCGACCGAAACAACCGAACCGTTGCCGCCCCGATGCCAGAACTCGCCCCTGTAACCACTACCCGCCGTGCTGTCAATGTCACTCCCTAATTCGATCTCGATTAACCGTATCGCGGCTAAGTTGGACGCAAGATGAGCACCTCCCGCGCAGCGCCATCGCCTCCCGCTGTCTCGCAGCGAATTCCGCTTTGGGATAACGCCCGATTTCTTTGTGTCGCCCTCGTGGTCATCGACCATGCGGTGCTGCCGCTCACCGCAAACAACGACCACGCATTCGTCGTTTACCTGTTCATCCACGGCTTCCACATTCCGGCATTCGCGATGATCAGCGGCTACTTCTCCAAGGCGAGCCCGTCATCCGCCTGGCGGATGAAGAAAATCCTGACGGACATCCTGCTGCCCTACGTAATCATGCAGACCATCTGGACCATCGTGCAGTACCTGGCCGACGGGTCGGCTAGCGCCAATTTGACCGCTCCGCACTGGACGCTGTGGTTTCTTCTCGCCCTCGGCATCTTCCGGCTGATCCTGCCGTATCTCGTGCTTCTGCGTTGGCCGCTCGTCTGGTCGATACTGTTTTCGATCGGTGTCGGGTATCTCAGCAACGTCGGCGCCACCTTTTCGCTGGCCCGGGCGATTGGACTCCTCCCGTTCTTCCTGCTCGGCTGGCAGTTCCGACAGTGGAAGCTCGTGGAAAAGTGGGGTGTCATCGAAAGGCAGGCCTGGCTCGTCCGGGTGATCGCGGTCGCGATCTTCGTGGCCTGGGGATGCTCGATCGCATTCTTCATCCCGTTTTGGAGAAGCCTCAGCGTGCACTGGTTCCTCTACGACGACTCATACACCAGTCTCGGCCAGGACGACTGGTGGGCAGGATTCGTACGGCTCGGGTTCCTCGGGCTCTCGGCGGTGCTCAGTGCGGCATTCTTTGTGCTCGTTCCGCGGTCGCCCACGTGGATAACCGATTTCGGTCAGGCGACCATGTACATCTACCTGCTGCACAGCTTCGTGCTCTACCCGCTGCTCAAATCCGGGATCCTCAAACAGACTCCGTCGCCGGACTGGCTTCTGCTCGCGCTTGTGCTCGCCGGAATAGCGATCTCCATCGCGCTCGCGAGCCCGTTCGTACGCAAAGTGTTCCGGCCGCTCATCGAACCGAAGCCGAAGTGGCTGTTCGTTGACATCGACGAGAATCCGGCCGGGCCATCCCGAACGGACCCGACCGGTTCTCGCCGCGACTGACCGCTAGTGCGCTCCCCCGGCGTCCGCGGACGCTCCGGCCTCGGCCGGCGCCGCTTCCCAGCCGCGATTGACCCGCCTCGGAAGCGCGAACACCAGGAAGAAGGCGACCAGGGCGAACGCGGCGCTGACCGCCATCGCCGAGGCGGCGCTGTGCGTGAAGCCGATCGCCACATTGTGCGCGACCGCGGACTTGAGCTCCGCGGCCGACGGGCGACCGGTGAATGTCGGCTTGGCGATGCTGAGCGTGCCGAAGAAAACACTTCCGATCACGGCGATTCCCACCGCGCTTCCGATGCGCTGCATGGTTCCGATTACCCCGCTCGCAGCCCCGGCCTCCTTGGCATCGACCGTCGCCACGATGAACTGGGCGTTCGGAGCGATGAAGAGCCCACTACCGATTCCGGCGATCAGGAGCGGCGCAAGTAGCTCCCAGTTGGTGAGATCGGCGGCCGGGACAGTCTCGAGCACAATCCAGACGGCGGCCAGCCCGGCCGTTACCATCGCGACGCCGAGCACGAGAACGGACCGGCCTAGTCGGGTTGCCAGTCGGTTGCTCTGCGACGCTCCGACGATGCTTCCGATCGCGAACGGAATCGACACGAGCCCCGACTCGAGCGCCGTGTGACCGAGCCCGCTCTGCCAGAGGATCGAGATGGTGAAGAAGATGCTCGTGAAGGCTGCGAAATAGACGAGGGCGAGAATCGTCCCCCCGGTGAATGCCGGGTGGGTGAAGAGGTGCGGCGGAACGAGCGGACTCTTTCCGCGACGGGTGTAGCGAACCTCCCACAGTGCGAACAGCACGATCAGCACCGCCCCGGCGGCGAGGGTCACGTACGTCCAGGCCGGCCAGCCCTGGTCCTGTCCCTCGATGAGCGGCACCAGGATGCCGACGAGGCCGGCGGCGAGCAGCAACAGCCCGATCCAGTCCACTCCGCCCGACATTTTTCCGCTCGCCGCGCCCCGAGGGAGGAGGTAGACCGCGGCGATGAGGGCGACGATTCCGATCGGCACGTTCACGTCAAACACGTAACGCCAGCCATCCTTGTCCCCGAACGCCTGAATGAGCAATCCACCGGCAATCGGCCCGAGGGCCGAGGAAATGCCGATGACGGCGCCCATGATCGCGAAGGCCTTGCCTCGGGTCTTTCCCTTGAACAGCAGCTGAATGAAGGCGGTGACGGCCGGGAGGTAGATACCGCCGGCGAGTCCCTGGATGACTCGTGCCACAACCAACTGCGTGCTGTCTTGGGCGAGACCACAGGCGAGGCTCGAGACGGTGAACAGGGCGAGCCCGGCGAAGAACACCCACTTGTGGCCGAACCGGTCACCGAGCCTTCCGGCCGGAATCAGCACGAGCCCGAATGCCAGGGCGTAGCCGGAGATGATCCAGGAGAGCGTTGCCTCGTTCGCGCTGAGGCTGGTGCGAATTGTCGGGAGGGCTACGTTGACGATCGTGGCGTCGAGAAGCGACATGAACATGCCAATGAGAAGCACACTGAGTGCTCGCCAGGCGTGTTTCGGCGACATGTCGAGGGCATTCTGTGCCGTGTGAGGCTGAGACATTACTGGTGTTCCTTCCGGGACTTTTCGTCCGCAATGATCTCGGGCAGAGCCGCGAGTAGGTCTTCATGCCAGGCAATTTCGCCTCTCCAACGCGAGGCCTGGTGCCGCAGCGCCCAAACTTCGGCGACCGTGAGCAAGTGCGTGATCGATCGCAAGTGGATTTCACTCTCATCGAGTGTTGTCCGCAACCGGGCAAGCCTGTCGCGAATGATGTCTGGAAGCTCGTCGAGGAGCAACGGGTCGAGTCGGGTGATGGCGAGGTCGACCGGATCCGGCTTGATGACGATGTCGCTCAGGCCCCGCTTGCGCAGCTCGTCGAGAGCCGCTTGCCCCGGTCCGCTGATGCGATATATCTGCCGCTCCGGATACTTTCCCTGCCGTTCGACCCGTTCCTCGCTGATCAGTCCCTCGCTCGCGAGACGTTTGATCGCCCCGTAGATGGCGCTCGGGGCAAAGTCCGTCCAGAGGTCGGTGTGTTCCTCCTCGGCGAGGAGGATCAGCCCGTGGCCGTGCATCGGCCCGCGCTGCGCGAGTGAACCGAGGATGAACAGGCGAATGGACGACACGAGACTACTCTCGCATGACTACTCGCACGCATCAAATCCAAGATTACGTCGAATGTCGCACACGATTGCCGCCGGCACTGCCTCTGCTTAGGCTTTTTGCACGAGGCCGGCTAGCAGCAACGCGACGACTTTGCCAACCCGATAGAGCCAAGGAGAAGATCATGACTGACACCGCTTCAGACTGGAAGTTCGAGACCAAGCAGATTCACGCGGGCGCGGCACCCGACCCGGTGACAAACGCGCGGGCGACGCCGATCTACCAGACCACGTCCTATGTTTTCAACAGCTCCGAGCACGCGAAGAACCTGTTTGCTCTCGCCGAATTCGGCAACATTTACACGCGGATCCAGAACCCGACCCAAAACGTGGTCGAGGAGAGAATCGCGGCGCTCGAGGGCGGCACCGCGGCCCTGCTCGTGTCGTCGGGTCAGGCAGCCGAAACGATCGCCGTGCTCAACATCGCTCAGGCCGGTGACCACATCGTCTCGTCGTCGTCCATCTACGGCGGCACCTACAACCTGTTCAAGTACACGCTCGCGAAGCTGGGCATCGAGACCACCTTCGTCGAGGACCAGGATGACGCCGACGAGTGGGCCCGCGCCGTCCGCCCGAACACCAAGCTGTTCTTTGCCGAGACCATCGGAAATCCGAAGATCAACATCCTCGACATCCGGAAGGTCGCCGACGTCGCGCACCAGAACGGTGTGCCGCTCATCGTCGACAACACCATCGCGACGCCGTACCTCATTCGCCCGTTTGAGCACGGAGCCGACATCATCGTGCACTCCGCCACCAAGTTCCTCGGCGGCCACGGAGCGATCATCGGTGGGATCATCGTCGACGGCGGCAAGTTCGAGTGGTCGAAGAACGTCGAGAAGTTCCCAGGACTCACCGAGCCCGACCCCTCCTACCACGGTGCGAGCTACACCACGGTTCTCGGAGACGGCATCGCCTACATCATCAAGGCACGAGTTCAGCTGCTCAGGGACCTCGGTTCCTCCATCGCCCCGGCGAGCGCGTGGCAGCTCATTCAGGGCATCGAGACCCTGAGCCTGCGCGTCGAACGCCACGTGCAGAATGCTCAGGCCGTCGCCGAGTGGCTCGAGGGCCACGAGGATGTCGCATCGGTCAACTACTCCGGTCTCCCATCGAGCCCGTGGTACGCCACGGCCAACGAGTATGCGCCCAACGGCGTCGGCGCCGTACTGTCCTTCGAGCTCAAGGGAGGGGTGGACGCGGGCGCCGCTCTCGTCGACACCGTGTCGCTGTTCAGCCACCTCGCGAACATCGGCGACGTGCGGAGCCTCATCATCCACCCCGCCTCCACGACCCACTCGCAGCTCACTCCCGAGCAGCAGCTCACCGCCGGGGTGACCCCTGGCCTCGTGCGGCTGTCGGTCGGACTGGAGAACATCGACGACATCATCGCCGACCTGCAGACCGGTTTCGACGCAGCGCGGGCGGTGTCGCGGGCGGCGCAGAACGCGTAGCCGCCCCTGCGGGTTGAGTAGGTCGCCCCTGTGGGTTGAGTAGGTCGCGCAGCGACCGTATCGAAACCCGACGGCCGCCGGTCTCGATACGCGTCCTCCTCCGACGGGCGCTACTCGACCCACAGGGTTTCCTCTGTCGGGCGCCACTCGACCCACAGGCGCCGCCGTAACAATGCCTCGGCCGGTCAGTCGCCTTGAGATACTTGGCAAGACATGGATTGGCAAACACCCGAGGACACGGTCCCATCGAGCTTCGTAACCGAAGCCAATACGCGGGCCATCATCGGCAAGCCTCCGGTGACGGGAGCGTGGCGCGAAGGCGACAATCCGGGTGATCGGCTCTTCGTCTCGATCGGCGCTCAGACCTTCGAACGCGGCGGGAGCATCCCCTCCGGGCGGATCGCCTACGAGACGTGGGGCGAACTCGACGCCGATCGCAGCAACGCGGTTCTTGTGCTTCACGCCCTCACCGGCGACAGTCACCTGATCGGTTCACCGGCTCCGGGGCATCCGACTGCCGGCTGGTGGTCGGAGATTGTCGGTCCGGGCAAGTCGATCGACACCGACCGCTGGTTCGTTGTGGCCCCCAACATGCTTGGCGGGTGCCAGGGCAGCACCGGACCGGCCTCGCTGGCCCCCGACGGCCGTGAGTGGGGCCCCCGCTTCCCCTACCTCACCATCCGTGATCAGGTCGCAGCGCAGGTCGCCTTCTCAGACGCGATCGGCATCGACCGCTGGGCGGCCGTCGTCGGCGGATCGATGGGCGGGATGCAATCCCTCGAGTGGGCGATCGGGTACCCTGATCGGCTTGAACGGGTCGCGGTACTCGCCGCGCCGTCGATCTCCAGCGCCGACCAAATCGCCCTCAACTCGGTGCAGATCGAGGCGATCCACATGGATCCGCAGTTCGCCGAAGGGGACTACTACGAGTCCGCAGAGGGCCCGTACCGCGGCCTCTCCCTCGCCCGACGGATGGCGCTGCTCAACTATCGCTCGCGAGACGAGCTCAACGACCGATTCGAACGAAGCTGGCAGTCCAGCGTCAGCCCATTAGGCTCCGGCGGCAAATTCGCAGTGGAGAGCTACCTCGACTTTCACGGAAACAAGTTCACCCGCCGGTTCGACTCGAACAGCTACATTCTGCTGCTTCAGGCGATGAACTCCCACGACATCGGGCGCGACCGCGGCGGGGTGGCCGCGGCACTCTCCCGGGTATCCGCACGCAACCTCGTGCTCGGCATCGACAGCGACCGGCTGTTCCCCGCCGCCGATCAGATCGCCATCGCCCGCGGGGTGTCCGGCAACATCGATGACGGGCAAGCCGTGGTCATCAATTCCGATTTCGGGCACGACGGATTCCTCATCGAGGACTCCCTCGTCGGCCCGCAGCTTGCCCGCCTACTCGGGGCCTGACCGGAGACACGCGAGACGCTGTCAGCTTGGCTATGCTGAGTGGACAGAGTGGTCTGTTCCAGCACCCGATTTGGAGCGTTCCATTTGGGGGGAATCTAGTGACTGTTGTGCAGAAGCGGGAACGTAGCGCAGACATTCGTGTCGCGATAATTGACGACCATCGATTGGTTATCGATGGCATCACCGCACACCTGAGCGCGCGCCGCCTCGGGATCGAGGTGGTGATCGGCGCATCGACCTGGGACGCGCTGCTCGCGCACCGGGAATTTCCGGTCGATGTCGCCGTGCTCGACCTGAACCTCGACGACAACGTGTCGATCGGAACCAAAGTCAGGGCGCTGAGCGCCGCGGGCACGCGCACCATAGTCATGAGCCGGCACGCCGACCCGTCGTCCATCCACAGCGCCATCCGTGCCGGTGCTCTCGCGTTCGTGCCGAAAACCGAAGCCGCCGACGAACTGGTGCGCGCCATCAAGTCCGCGGCCGCGGGACAACAGTACGAGAACGAGCAACTGACCGGAGTGCTCGCCGAGGTGGGTTCGGCGAACGACCCCGGCCTCGGTCGGCAGGAGTTGCGAGCCATCATGCTCTACGCCTCCGGGCGGTCGATCCGCGAGGTCGCGCGGGACATGGGCACGACCGAAGAGACGGTCAAGTCCTACATCAAGCGAGCCCGGCGCAAGTACCGCGACATCGGCGTGGATCTTGGCACCAAGATCCTGCTGCGCCGTCACGGTTTGCGCGAGGGCTGGCTCACTCCCGAGTAAGGAAGGCACGGACAGACGAAAACAGGTGAAACGGCATTCAATCTAGGCGAGAAGGTCTTGGGCACATCGACGATGGCTTTGGCGGTGCGTGAGTATTACTAGCGTGGAACTCATCACCAAGGAGCGTGATCGGCTGCTGCACCGCTCCACCCGTGCCATCGGGCTCGGAGCGACCGCGGTCGCTTTCGTGTGCCTGTGCGTGCCGGGCGTGCTGCCCTGGCCCTCCGTGCTGTCCACGCTGCCGTTCCTCGTTGTGCTCGCCTTCTGCCTGTACCGGGTCGGCTCGAGCCAATGGCTCGGCTGGATACTGCTCGGGCTCGTCGCCGGGCTGGGTCTGCTTCTCGATCTGCGAATGCGGCTCAACGGATCGAACGCCGACGCCGTCTCCGCAGCCCTCGTGCCGCTCGGCGGCGGAGCAATCGCGTCATTCTCCATCCTCCTGACCAGCAACTTTCGACGGATCGCGCTGCTCGCCGTCTCCTTCATCGCCACCATCGCGCTCATCGAATTCGCCGCACCGGGTAGGCAAATCGACGCGGAGCGCGACGCCGCCATCACCCTCGGCTGGATTCTGGCCACCGTGTTCGGCTACTGGTTGTCGGCGAGCGTTCCGCGCGCAGCGCGTCGCATCCACAGCATCGGCCGGGCGCATCGTGCCGAACGGCAGGCGAGCGAGATCGAGGCCCAGCGCCGGCAGGGGGCCCGATTACTGCACGACACCGTGCTCGCCACCCTCACGCTTCTGGCTCATTCCGGGGTCGGGGTCGCCGCGTCGGCCCTCCAGCAGCAGGCGGGCGAGGACGCGAGGCTGCTCCGTCAACTGAGGCTCGGCGCATCCCCGGTTCCGCACTCCTCCGGCGTGTACAACCTCGAACCGGTGGAAGAGTCCCCCCTCGGCACCACCCTCGAATCGGTGAAGCAGCGCTTCGGGCGGATGGGACTCGAAGTGAGCTGGCACGGCACCGGACAGGTGCTGCTGCCGAGCGACGTCCTCGACGCCTTTCTCCTCGCCCTCGCCGAGTGCCTCGAGAACGTGCGCCGGCACTCGGGCGTCACCGACGCGCACGTCACCATCACCGACGACGAGTCGACAGTTCGTGCAATGGTGACGGACGCGGGCGTCGGCTTCGACCTGAAGGATATCGACGAGGCCCGGCTCGGCTTCAAAGACTCCGTGGTCGCGCGCCTCAAGGACGTTGGCGGAAACGCTCGGCTGTTCTCGTCCCCCGGCGCCGGCACGACGGTCGTTCTGGAGGTGCCGAAGTGAGCCGACACGCGAGATCGGGCTACTCCCGGCCGGAGGAGAACACCCTCGGCGTGATCCTCGGCAAGCGCATGCGCGCGTCGGGCGTTCCGGCCGGCTCGACGGCCGGCCGTGCCATGCGACAGGCCAGCGCCCGCGGCGCCAGCCTGGGAACGGGATACCTCGGCATCGGCGCAAGCGTTCTGGCCGGGGTCGAGGCCGTGTTCGGCCTCGCGGTGTTCGTCAGTCACGCCGCCGAATATCCGAACGTGGTGCCAGCGACAGCGAGCTGGGTGCTCTATCTTCTTGCCCTCAGCGGGGTGGTGCTGTTCATCGCGACGCGCGGCGAACGGATGCCGAACTGGCTGTTCGTCGCCTTTCTCGCCGCTCTCGCCGGCGTCGTGGCGCTCGACCTTTTCGCCATCTGGCCGATGGGAAACGTTGGGGCGAACGCCACCGCGTCGGCCTCCGCCGGATTTGGTCTGCTGGCGGCCCTCACCGTTCGCCGTGGTCGGGAGTTGCTCGCAGCGGTCGGAGTGCTCGGAGTCGCGCTCATCCTCGCCGTGCTGTTCTCGACGAAACTCTCGGCCGAGACCATCTCAGCGCAGATCATCCTCGTGTCACTCGCCGTGATGCCCGTGCTCTTCGGCGTCTACATCCTGCGCCGATTCCAGCGCATCGTGCAGCTTGAACTCGACCGTGTTCTGGTGCAGAGCACCGTCTCGGCGCCCCGCTTCGCGGTCGGGATGCTCGCCTCCGAGGAGCTCGCTCGCCTCGACCTCGCCGCGGAGGAGCTCCTGGAATCGGTGGCTACCGGTCGGATAAGCCTTCCTCTTACCCCGAAGACGGCGTCGACGGCGGCCTCTCTCGCCACCGAGCTCCGCCTGCATCTCATCGAGGGGCGGCGGGAAACCTGGCTCTATCACGCCATCACCGAGTCCGAGCAGCTTGGCAAGTCCGTGACGCTCGCCGACCGGGGCAGCCTCGCCGGTCTGCTCAGTCCGCGTCAGCGGGATGGCCTGCTCGCCGCGGTCTGGTTGCTCGTGAGCGATCAGGGCAAGGCAACACCGACGGTGCAGCTCACGCTCGGCCCGGTGACAGCGATACCTGACCCCGGATCGAAAACCATAACCGTGCCCCTTGTCATCGCCACAACCGACGTTGCCCGCAACAGGGTGGACCCGGCGACCTGGGATGCGATCGGCAAAGTCGGCCGATTCATCGACTCGACCCAAAACTCGAGCCTGCGTGTCGAGATCGAGTGCGTCGTGACCAACCCCGCCGAGCAATAGCATGCACAGAGTAGTTGACAGAACGGAAGATCAGCCAGTGACCGAAACAGACGACCGAATTCGCCTTGCGCTTGTCGACGATCACAAGATGCTCCTCGGAGCCCTGACGGAGTGGATCCGCGGGGCGGCGTCGGACATCAACATGGTTGCGGCGGTCTCAACCTGGCCGGATCTGCTGACTCACACCGAGTTTCCGGTCGACGTTGTGCTGCTCGACCTCGACCTCAAAGACAACATCCCCATTTCGCTCAAGATCTCGACCCTGAAGACCACGGGCGTCAAGACGGTGCTCATGAGCACCTATTCCGAGCCGAACCTCGTGCGGGAAGCCCTTGCCGCCGGTGCCCTCGGATATATCGTGAAGAGCGAAGACGCCGACATGATCGTCGAAGCGATCCGTGCCGCAGCCAACGGCGAGTCCTACGTCTCGGCCGAGCTCGATCTCGCTCTCAATGCGGGAGACGTGGGCGGGGCGCCAAAACTGAGCGCCCAGGAGCGCCGCGTGATGGCCCTGTACGGCGGAGGTGAGCCGGTCAAGGCGGTCGCCTTCCAGCTCGGCATCTCGGAAGAGACCGCGAAGTCTTACCTCAAGCGAATTCGGGAGAAGTACCGCGTGGCGGGAATTGACGTCGGCACTAAGGTGGCGCTTCGCAAGCGCGCCATCCAAGACGGGATTCTCATCTCGACGGACGCTCCGCAGGGCTTCTAGCCGAGCGGTGCCGGGGCCTGTTCGGGAGGATTCCCGGCGTTACTCGGCAGCCAGCGCAACCGGCTCGACCCGGTGTTCCCCGTTGACAGTTCCGCCGCGCTTGCGCTGAAGCACGGCGCTCCACGTGACGAGCGAAATTCCCGGAACGCACAGCAGCAGACCGACCAGCACCGGCGAAAGGTAGCCGAGACCGCCGGCGATGGTCAGGCCGCCGAGGTAGGCGCCGAGACTGTTTCCGATGTTCAGGGCCGAGTGGTTTGCGGCGGCCGCCAGCGTCTGGCTGTCGCCGGCGACATCCATCAGCCTCGTCTGGATCGAGGGCGAGACGCCGGACGCGGCCACGCCGATGAGGAAGACGAAGATGAACAGCCCCGGAATCGTGTGGGCGGTGAGTGCCAGGCCGGCGAATGAGAAGGCGAACAGCCCGAAGAACGCGAAGATCGAACGGATGACGTTCCGGTCGGCCGCCCAGCCGCCCACGATGTTGCCGAGCGTCATCCCGAGCCCAACGACGACGAGCAGTACCGGAACGACGACTTCCGGCAGGCCCGTGATTTCGGTGGCGAGCGGGTTGATGAAGGTGTAGACGCAGAAGAAGCCGCCGAAGCCTAGCGCCCCGGTGAGCAGCGTGAGCCACACCTGGGCCCGCCCGAACGCCCGGAGTTCGCGCTTCATAGTGGCCTTCGCGTCTCCCGGCTGCTTCGGCAGAAGAAGCGCGAGCGCCACAAACGTCGCCGCGAAGATCACCGCGACGGCGAGATAGGCGGCCCGCCAGCCGGCCTGCTGACCGAGGAAGGTGATCGCCGGAACGCCGACAACATTGGCGATCGTGAGCCCGGAAAGCACAAACGCGACACCTGCTCCCCGCTTTCCCGGTCCCATGAGCGACGCGGCTACGAGCGAGGCGATGCCGAAGAACGCCCCGTGCGGCAGACCGGTGAGGAAGCGGGCGGCAAGCACCAGCCCGAATGTGGGAAGCACCGCCGACAGCAGGGTTCCCACGGTGAAGGCTGCCGCGAGCACAAGCAGCAGCTTCTTTCGCGGGAATCGCGCGGCGAAAGCCGCGATGGTTGGAGCGCCCACCACCACGCCGAGTGCGTAGGCAGAGGCGAGGAGGCCGGCCTGCGCGTTGGCTTCCTCGGGAGAACGTTCGTACAGCGCGGGCAGCAGGTCGTGGGCGATGTTCGGGAGCAGACCGAGCACAACGAACTCTGAGGAGCCGATGCCGAATCCGCCGAGCGCCAACGCGAGAAGGGCTAGCCGGGTTTTGGCCGGGGAGAGCGTGTTCACAATGACCATTCGGGGCTCGAGGCTGAGGACAGGCTCGCCAGCGAGCATGATCGTGCCCTTTAGTCTAGAACGCCCAGCGCACGCCCCACGGAAGGAGGCGTTCCGTTGGTCAGGCCTGCTCGTCGAGAGCGCGCTCGAGCCGCTCCAGCTTTGCCGTCAGTTCGCCGGTGCGGCCGGGCCGGATGTCGGCCTTGAGCACGAGCGACACCCTGGTTCCAAACCTGGCGACTGCGTCCGTCGCTCGCTTGATCACGTCGAAGACTTCGTCCCAGTCCCCCTCGATGGTGGTAAACATCGAGTCGGTGTGGTTGGGAAGCCCGGACTCTCGCACGACGCGCACTGCGGCGGCGACGGCGTCGTGTACCGAGTCATCCGCGTCCACGCCGCCGCTCGGTGAGAGTGAGAAAGCCACTAACACGGTTGCTCCTTAGGTCAGCGGACGAGTTCGTCTTCGTCCACGTCTAGCCTGCCACGATCGAAGGTGTCCCGGTCCGAGCCGAACGGCCAAATCGGTGGAAGCCATGCCGCGTCGGCTGGCCTGACGGAGTCCCGCCATTCCGCGGCGCGATCAACGCTCTCCCGTGAGGCCCGCACGATAGCGACGAGCGCCCAGCCGAGGAGCACGAAGAACAACGAATTGCGGGCGGTGATGATGACCAGCATTCGCACATCGAGGCTCAGCAGGTAGCCGTAGAGGTACGGGTAGATCACCTGGGTCAGGGCGGCGAGGACGGCGGCGAGAATCGCCGGCACCCGAAACGCTCGCCCGCGTCCCGCCGCGTTGGTCGCGAGTCCGAGGATCACCGGAACGGCGAGCCAGGTGAGGTATTGCGGGGAACCCACCTTGTTGAACGCGATGAACGCCACGGCATAGGCGAGCGCGAGTGACGGGAGCAGATCCTGAACCGCGACTCGGTTGCGCACCGCGAAAATGCCGAGCACGGTGATGACCGCCATCACGAGGGCGAGGAGCGGCGTAGCGAGCGCGCTGGCGGTCTCCACGCCGGGACCCCGCATCTGCCAGGTGAGCATCACTTGATCGAAGTACGCAAAGGTGTTCGGGACACCGGCCCGCGCCGCCCACAGCCACGGGGTGGACACAGGCGCCTCGACCTGCAGGCCTCGGGCCGCCTGGGCGGTGACGAAACTAAACACGTTGGAACCGCCGCCCACGGCGAGCACCCCGCCGACGATCACGAGGCTCGCCACGAGGATCGCGACGGCCACCCGCACCCGTGCGCGCACGCTGATCAGTATCGCGGCGATGATCGCCGCGGGCCACACCTTGATCCACGTTGCGATGGTCAGGATGACCGCGGCCGCCCGCGGCCGGGTGGCGACCAGCAGCACACCGACGATGCCAAACGGCACCGAGATGGCGTCGATTCGGCCGAAGGCGATCGGTCCGAGCAGCAGGAGGAAGCCGACCCACCACCATCCGACGGCGATGTTCCGGCGGTTGTGGCCCCACCCGGTGAGCATCCCGAAGGCGATCACATCGAGCACGAACACGAGACTCAGCCACGTGCCGGCATACAGGTCCGCTCCGAACAGGTTTGCGAGCAGCATGGGGACGAAGGCGACGATCGGGTACACCCACGGTACGTCGATCCCCACCACTGTGTGGGCGTTGATTGCCTCGTCGACCCAGAACTTGTAGACCGTCAGGTCACCGAGGGGATACCCCGGGGCGTAGAGGTTCAGGTACCCCAACCAGAGGTGGGCGAGAACGAATGCGGTCCAGAGCAAGACCGGGCTCGACACCACCGCACGAAGGCCAGACCGCACGGTCGTCGTTGCCTGCCCTGCAAGTGCGGCGCTCATCGCCCCAGCGTATCCCGCGGCTGGTCAGGACCGGAGCTAGTCAACGGCCGAGCAGAGTCGCGATGACGGGAGGGATGGCTCCCACAAGGTCAAGCACCGTGAATGGTCCGCCGCCGCTTGCCCGAGAGGCCGCAAGACCGTGGATGACGGATGCGCTGACCGCGAGCCGGGCGAGCATCGACGTGTCGGCCGCTATCGCCTCGGAGTGGGTCGCGACGAGGGCGCCGAGAACGCCGCCAAGGGCGTCGCCCGCCCCGGCCGTCGCGAGCCAGGCCGGTGCGGAGGCGGCGGCCAGCCGGGTCCCGTCCGGCGCGGCGACGTAGGTGCGATGTCCCTTGAGCAAGACGGTGACCCCGAGCTTTTCCGCAGCGTCTGCCGCGGCGGATCCCGGATCGTCGGCCACCTCGTCCCGGCTGAGTCCGACGATCGTGGCAAGTTCGCGAAAGTGCGGGGTGATGATGGTCGCTCCGGTTGCCTCCCCGATCAGGTCGAGCGCTCCGGCGTCAATGACCGTTGGCACTCCGGAACCGAGCGCGGCGCGCAACCGGTCGGCTGTCGCCGGCTCGCGAAGTGAGGCATCCATCCCCGAGCCGAGGAGCCAGGCCTGAACCCGTCCGTCCGCCGTGACCGCCTCCGGTCGGCGCTGCAGAACGAGAGTCGTGGGCCGATCGTCACCGAGATAGCGAACCATGCCGACCCCGGTGTGCAGCGCGGCGTCGACGCCAAGCACCGCCGCGCCGGGATATGCGGTCGAACCCGTGACGACACCGAGCACCCCGCGCGAGTACTTGTCGTCGTCGGGTTTCGGCACGGCGATAAGGCGACCGGCGTCTTCCGGCGTCCACTCCGAGAATGAGCTCATGGCTCTCACGATAGTTTGGATGCCGTGGCCGATACGACGACAGCGCTGACAATTTCCGATCGAGTGGTCGTTTTCGACTATGGCGAGGTGATTTCCCGGAGTCCGAGCGAGCGACACCGATCGGATCTGCTCGCCGTTGCCGGGGTCGATCCCGCGCCATTCTGGGCCGCCTACGAGACTCATCGCGACGGGCTGGATGAGGGGACCACGAGCATCCGGGACTACTGGAAGCTCGTGGCAGCCGACACCGGGGCGACCTGGTCGGAGTCCCGAATTCACGAACTCTGGGTCGCGGACTTCACCGGATGGTTGAGTGTCGAGCCGCGCACCTTCGACGTGATCGCGGACCTGCACGCCGGCGGCACCAGGGTCGCCCTGCTGTCCAACGCCGGCTTCGACTTTGCGAGCCCGTTCCGGTACTCCCCCATGGCCCGCTTCTTCGAGCGCATGTTCATCAGCGCCGAGATGCTGAAACTCAAACCGCACGCCGAGATCTACCTTGAGGTTGCCCGGGAACTCGGAATAACTCCGCACGATATGGTCTTTGTTGACAACAAGCAGGTCAATGTGGACGGCGCAGAGGCACTCGGAATCACCGCGCACCACTACGTCGGTCCGGTGGAGTTGCGTCACTTCCTTCAGACCCTCGTAGACAGGTAAACATGCAGACTCCGGCCATTTTCACGCCGTACACCATCGGTTCCGTGACCCTCCGCAACCGCCTCTGGGTCTCTCCCATGTGCGAATACTCGGTCGACGACCAGAGCGGTGTGCCGAACGACTGGCATCTCGTGCACCTCGGCGCGTTCGCCCGTGGCGGTGCCGGGCTCGTGATGACCGAGGCCACCGGGGTGGTCGCCAACGGGCGAATCACGCCGCAGGACGTCGGCATCTACACCGACGAGCAGCGGGACGCCTGGGCCAGAATCGTGTCGTTCATTCACGGGCAGGGCGCCGCCGCCGGCATCCAGCTCGCGCACGCCGGTCGCAAGGCCTCCAGCTACCCGCCGTTCGCCGGAGGAACCGGGTCAGTGCCGACTTCCGAAGGCGGCTGGCCGACGGTTGCCCCGTCGGCGGTTCCGTTCGACGACTACGAGGTGCCGACCGAGCTGGATGCCGCGGGCATCGCCGAGATCGTCGCCGATTTCGTCTCCGGTGCCCGTCGAGCGCTCGATGCCGGATTCGACGTGCTCGAGGTGCACGCCGCTCACGGCTACCTCCTCCACCAGTTCCTGTCACCGCTGTCCAACCTGCGCCGCGACCTGTACGGCGGGAGCCTCGAGAACCGGGCGCGACTGCTGCTCGAAGTTGTTGCCGCGGTTCGCGCCGAGGCGGGCGAAGGCGTTCCGGTGTTCGTCCGGTTCTCGGCGACCGACTGGGAAGACGGCGGACTGGACAAGGAACAGGTAGCGACCGTCGCCGGATGGGCCTCGGCCGCAGGGGCCGACTTCTTCGACATCTCCACCGGCGGACTCGTCTCCGGGACGACAATCCCGGTCGGGCCCGGCTATCAGGTTCCCTTCGCCGACTTCGTGAAGCACGAGTCTTCGGTCGAGGTTGGCGCGGTCGGGCTCATCACCGAGGCGCGGCAGGCCGAGGAGATCGTGTCGTCCGGCAAGGCCGATGCCGTCATTCTCGGTCGCGCGATCATGCGCGACCCGCATTTCCCGCTTCGTGCGGCCCACGAACTCGGCTTCGAACTCGACTACTGGCCGAAGCAGTACCTCAGGGCCAAGTGGGCGCGCGTGGGAGCCAACTAGGCGTACTCCCCCGGCAGCCCGGTGGCAGTCGGCTGATGCGGGCTGCCCCGACTCACCGGCCGCCCGAGTGCTCACTCAAAACGCAGGACATTCACCACTTCGCGCGGCCATTCGAGCGGAAAACCGTGCCGCGGTGGTGAGTCTCCTGCGTTTTCGGTTACTCACGACCGTTATCGGCGGTTCTCACGGCCGCTTCCGGTGCACGGCGGAGCCGCGGCGCCGTCAACTAGGCGCGTCGCGTGGCATCCTGAACCTCGCCGACGAGCTCCTCGATGATGTCCTCGAGAAAGAGCACGCCACGGGTCGCGCCGGATTCGTCGAAAACGCGCGCGAGGTGCACCCCGGAGCGGCGCATGGCGGCGAGTGCGTCTTCGAGGTCGATGCCGCGGAAGATCGAGATGAGCTGACGGATGCGCCTCGGCGGCACCGGCTCGTTGAACTCCTGCGGGTCCTCGAGGTCGAGAACGTCCTTGAGGTGAAGGTACCCGGTCGGCTCCCCCGAGTCATTGACCAGGACATACCTGGAGAAGCCACTCTGGGAAACGGCTCGCTCCACCTCGGCCGGGGTCGCGGCCTCGGAAAGGCTCACAAGGTGCGGCATGCCGACTGCGATGTCCTTGACCTTCTTCTCGGTGAACTCGAATGCCGCGTTGAGTGCCCCAATGTTGTCGGTGAGCACGCCCTCCTTCGTCGACTGCGCCACGATGTTCGCAACCTCGTCCATGGTGAAGGCGCTGACCGCCTCGTTCTTTGGGGTGATGCGAAACAGCAGCAGGAAGGCGTTCGCTGAGGCGTTCAGGGCGAAGATGATCGGCCGGAACACCACCGACACGAACACGAGCGGCGGCGCGAGCAGCAGAGCCGCACGATCCGGAATCGAGAAGGAAAGGTTCTTTGGAACCATTTCGCCGATCACGACGTGCAGGAACGACACGATGATGAGCGCGAGCACGAAGGAGATCGTGCCGATGACCGTCTGCGGAAGCGCGGTGAGCGACAGGGGCGCCTCGAATAGGTGGTGAATGGCCGGTTCCGACACGTTCAGGATCAGGAGCGAACACACCGTGATGCCGAGCTGGCTCGTCGCGAGCATCATCGTGGCGTGTTCCATCGCATAGAGAGTCGACTTTGCCGCCCGGCTGCCTGCCTCAGCCCGCGGTTCGATCTGCGAACGGCGAGCCGAAACCACGGCAAACTCGGCGCCGACGAAAAAGCCGTTGATGATGAGCAGGATGGCGAGCCACGCGATGCCCCAACCGTCGCTCATTGCGCCGCCCCCTCGACATCCGGCTCGGGAGTCGGGGTGTACCGCACCCGATCGATCCGGCGACCGTCCAGCCGTTCGACTCGAAACTCGCCGCCATCGACGGTGACGACATCGCCGACCTCGGGGAGCCGGCCGAGCTCGCTCATCATGAACCCGCCGACCGTCTCGTACGGTCCCTCATCGGGGATGACGACGTCGGCGCGCTCGAGCAGCTCGTCCGGTCGAAGCATTCCGGGAAAAGTGAGCCAGTCGCGGGAGCGCACCACACCGACGAGCGTTCGGTCGTGCTCGTCCGCAACCTCGCCGACGAGCTCCTCGACGAGGTCCTCCAGGGTTGCCACGCCCGCGGTGCCGCCGTACTCGTCGACCACGACGGCCATTTGGTAGCCGCGGCCGCGCAACTCGCCGAGCAAGACGTCGAGCCGCATCGTCTCGGGAACCCGCAGCGCGTCGGACTGCAGAGCCGAGACGGGCACGTCGGAGCGCTTTTCCCGCGGCACCGCCACCGCTTGCTTGACATGAACGATGCCGACGACGTCGTCGATTCCGTCGTCGACCACCGGGAATCGGGAGTACCCGGTGGCCTTTGTGAGGTCGATGACGGTCTGGGCGGAGTCGGTGCGTTCGACGCTGGAGACGCGAGGGCGCGGGGTCATCACGTCGGCGGCGCTGTGCTCGCTGAAGACGAGGGTGCGGGCGAGCAGCGTCGCGGTATCCCGGTCAAGGCTGCCTTCGGTCGCCGAGCGCCGCACCAGCGAACGCAACTCCTCCGCGGTGCGGGCCGAGGACAGCTCCTCCTTCGGCTCGATCCCACCGGCCCGTAGGATCACGTTCGCTGTGTTGTTCAGCAGGGCGACGAACGGCCGGAAGACCCTGGTGAAGCCCACTTGAAACGGGATGACTAGCTTCGCGGTCGGAATCGGCAACGCGAGGGCGAAGTTCTTCGGCACAAGTTCGCCGACGATCATCGACAGCAGGGTCGCGACGATGATGGCGAGCGCCGAGGCAACGATCGTGACGGCCCCCTTCGACAGTCCGATGGCGGTCAACGGGCCGGTAAGGAGGGCGCCGATGGCTGGCTCCATGGTGTATCCGGTGAGCAGCGTCGTCAGGGTGATCCCGAGCTGCGCACTCGAGAGGTGGGTCGAGGTCATCTTGAGCGCCCCGATGGTCATACCGAGCCGCTTCTCCCCCCGAGCCGTTCGCGACTCGAGGTCGGAACGGTTGAGGTTGACGAGAGAGAACTCGGAGGCGACGAAGAATCCGGTGCCGATGGTCAGCACGAGCCCGATTCCGAGCATGATCCACTCATACACGAGCATCACGGGCACGGCGCCAAAAGGAGGGGTCGTCCATTATTTGGTCGAGTCTACAGACCGGGCGGGCCCACCGCCCCTCACCAGGAGATGGGAAGCGCCTTGCCCTCTTCGTACCCCGCGGCCGACTGGATGCCGACCAGCGCATTCCGCTGAAATTCCGCGACGGTCGAGGCCCCGGCGTAGGTGAACGACGAGCGCACCCCGGAGGTGATCATGTCGAGCAAATCCTCCACCGACGGGCGAAGCGGGTCGAGATAGATCTTTGACGAGGAGATTCCCTCGGCAAAGAGGGTCTTCCGCGCCAGCTCGTACGGGTCGAGGCGGTCAAACCGGTCATGAACGGCCTTTGTGGAGGCCATGCCCCAGCTCTCCTTGTACAGCCGACCGGAGGCATCCGTCTCGAGCGCACCGGGAGCCTCAATCGTTCCGGCGAACCACGATCCGATCATCACCGATGCGGCACCGGCCGCGAGTGCGAGCGCGACGTCCCGCGGGTAGCGGACCCCGCCGTCGGCCCACACGTGCGCACCGAGTTCGCGGGCCGCACCCGCGGTTTCGAGCACGGCGGAGAACTGGGGGCGACCGACCGCGGTCATCATTCGGGTGGTGCACATCGCGCCCGGTCCGACGCCGACCTTCACGATGTCGGCGCCGGCCGCCACGAGATCTCGCACGCCCGCGGTGGTGACCACGTTCCCGGCGACTATCGGAACGTCGAGGCCGAGCCCCTTCACCGCTCGGATCGCCCGAAGCATTCCGTCCTGGTGTCCGTGTGCGGTGTCCAAAACAAGCACATCAACTCCGGCCCGCACGAGCGCGGCCGCGCGCTCGGCGACCTCGCCATTGATGCCCACCGCCGCCGCGACCCGAAGGCGACCATCGGAGTCGAGCGCTGGCGCATAGAGCGTGTCTCGCAGCGCGCTGGTGCGACTCAGTGTGCCGACGATCGCTCCGTCACGCAGCACCGGAGCAAATTCGAGGTCGGCGGAGACCATGAGGTCGAAGGCGGCACGGCCGTCGGGAGCGTCGTCGGCGTCGATCCAGGTCACGCTTCCGTGTAGAAGGTCGCCGAGCCTCGCGTCCGGCAGCGCTGTAGCGAGCCGCGCCGACGAGAGGTGGCCGAGCAGCGTTGCGCCGTCTTCGGAGATGACGATGCCGTGCCCCTGGATGGCCGGAATCTGGCGCAGCGCGTCCGTGACGGTCTGTTCGGGGCGGAAAAGCAACGGGGTGTCAAACGGCACGGGCTGGTCCTTGACCCATCGGATCGCGGCATCGAGGTCGGTCGCGGTGAGGTCCTGCGGCAACACACCGAGCCCGCCCCGCCGCGCGAGGGTCGCGGCGAGCCGTGGACCGGTCACCGAGTTCATGTTTGCTGAGACGATCGGGATGGTCGCGCCGGTGCCATCCCGAGGCGCAAGCGAGACCGAGAGACGGCTTCCCACCTCGGAGTGGCGCGGCACAAGGAACACGTCCGAGTAGGTGAGGTCGTGCCGGGGCGTCGTCTCGTAGAACTCCATGGTTTTTAGGCTATCCCTCGTCGTTCGGCTGCAAGCGGGGACCCGATGCGATTAAGCTGAAGAAGTGTGTGACCAGTGAGGGCCACGCACAGCGACTAACGGAGAGTGGGCGATCGGCTGTGTCTAGCCAAGTGACCGGATTGGTTCCAGAGGAAGGCTCCTCGAGCGAATTCGGAGCCAACGAGTGGCTCGTGGACGAGATGTATGAACGGTTCATCGTCGACAAGAATTCGGTAGACCAGTCGTGGTGGCCGATCCTCGAGAGCTACCACCAGACGACCATCGAGTCGGCCGACAAGGCGGCCGCTCCGACGGACACCGACGCGCCCGCCCAGGAACCGCAGATCCCCGAAGAGGTGATGGAGGACTCCTCCACGCCGCCAGCCCAGACCCCGCCTTCCGCGCCGCCGGAGCCGACCACGCCACCGGAGCCGACGGCCCCGCCGGAACCGGTCGCCCCGCCGGAGCCAACCGAGCAGCGGGCGGCCGAACCGGCAGCGGCAACCGGCAGCCAAACGGTCGCGCGCACCACCTCTGTTCTGCCGCAGGCGCAGCCGATTCCCGCTCAGGCCCCGGCAGCGGCAAAGGCCCAGCCCGCACCGCAGGCCGCCGAGGTGCAGACCGCTGAACCGCAAGACGTGATCTCGCCGCTCAGGGGCATGTCCAAGTCCCTTGCGGCGAACATGGACGCAAGCCTTACCGTTCCGACGGCGACGAGCGTTCGGACGATCCCCGCCAAGCTGATGATCGACAACCGCATCGTGATCAACAACCACCTCAATCGCGCCAGAGGCGGGAAGGTGTCGTTCACCCACGTCATCGCGTGGGCGCTGGTCCAGACGCTCAAGGAGTTCCCGAGCCAGAACGTCTACTACGAAGAGGTCGACGGCAAGCCGTCCGTCGTGGCTCCGGCTCACATCAACCTCGGCATCGCGATCGACATCCCCAAGCCGGATGGCACTCGCGCGCTCCTCGTTCCGGGAATCAAGCACGCCGAGACCATGGGCTTCGGCGACTTCCTCATCGCCTACGAAGACGTCGTGCGACGCGCACGGGCAAACAAGCTCACCGCGTCGGACTTTCAGGGCAACACGATCTCGCTCACCAACCCCGGGGGCATTGGAACCGAGCACTCGGTGCCGCGGCTCATGCGCGGCTCGGGAACGATCATCGGAGCCGGCGCTCTCGAGTATCCGGCGGAGTTCCAGGGCATGGCGCTCACGACTCTGGCCGATCTCGGCATCGGCAAGACGATCACCCTCACCTCCACCTACGACCACCGGGTCATTCAGGGCGCCGGTTCGGGCGAGTTCCTCAAGAAGGTGCACGAGTTGCTCATCGGGCAGCGCGACTTCTATCAGGGGATCTTCGCCGATCTGCGTATCCCCTACGAGCCGATCCACTGGGCGAGCGACATTCACGTCGACCACGCCAATCAGGTTGGCAAGACCGCTCGGGTGCATGAGCTCATCAACTCGTTCCGAGTCCGCGGCCACCTGATGGCCGATGTCGACCCGCTCGAATACAAGCAGCGCACCCATCCCGACCTCGACATCTCGAGCCACGGGCTGACCTTCTGGGACCTCGACCGAGAGTTCGTGACCGGCGGCTTCGGCGGGAAGCGCTCGGCCCTGCTTCGCGACATCCTCGGGGTGCTTCGCGACTCCTACTGCCGCACCATCGGCATCGAGTACATGCACATTCAGGACCCCGACCAGCGTCGGTGGATTCAGAATCACGTCGAGAAGCCGTACACGAAGCCGACGAAGGACGAGCAGCTGCGCATCCTCGGCAAGCTCAACGAGGCCGAGGCGTTTGAGACATTCCTCCAGACCAAGTACGTCGGCCAGAAACGATTCAGCCTCGAGGGCGGCGAATCGACGATCGCGCTGCTCGACGCCCTGCTTCAGGGGGCGGCCGAGGCCGACCTCGACGAGGTAGCCATCGGAATGGCGCACCGCGGTCGGCTGAATGTGCTCACCAACATCGCGGGAAAGACCTACGGACAGATCTTCCGGGAGTTCGAGGGAACACAGGACCCGCGCACGGTGCAGGGATCCGGCGACGTGAAGTACCACCTCGGCACCGAGGGAACATTCACGAGCGCCAAGGGCGACCAGATCCCGGTCTACCTCGCGGCCAACCCCTCACACCTCGAGGCGGTCGACGGGGTGCTCGAGGGCATCGTGCGGGCGAAGCAGGACCGCAAGCCAATCGGCAGCTTCACCGTTCTGCCGGTCATGGTGCACGGGGACGCCGCAATGGCCGGCCAGGGAATCGTCGCCGAGATCTTGCAGATGTCGCAGTTGCGCGCCTACCGTACGGGCGGAACCGTGCACGTGAACATCAACAACCAGGTCGGATTCACGACTCCCCCCGGGGAGGGCCGCACTTCCGTCTATTCGACCGACGTGGCCAAGACCATCCAGTCTCCGATCTTCCACGTGAACGGGGACGACCCGGAGGCCGTCATCCGTGTGGCAGAGCTTGCCTTCGCCTATCGTCAGGAGTTCCACAAGGACGTCGTCATCGACCTCATCTGCTACCGCAGGCGCGGCCACAACGAGGGCGACGACCCGTCGATGACCCAGCCGCTCATGTACAACCTGATCGAGGCGAAGCGAAGCGTCCGCACCCTGTACGTCGAGGCTCTTGTCGGTCGCGGCGACATCACGCAGCAGGAGTACGAGGCCGCCCACGCCGACTTCCAGGACCGACTGGAACGCGCCTTCGCAGAAACGCACGCGGCGCAGACCGGTTCGATGCCGATCATCGTGACCGACGGCAATGCCGTCGCCGACCTCGAACGCCCAGAGTCCCAGCAGGACGACCGGACCGGCGAACCCGCGTCGACCGCGGTGAGTGAGAGCGTCATCTCCGTCATCGGCGACGCGCACGACAACCCGCCGGCTGGCTTCAGCGTTCACCCGAAGCTCCAGCAGCTTCTCAAGAAGCGCGTGGACATGAGCCGCAACGGATCCGTCGACTGGGGTTTCGGGGAATTGCTCGCACTCGGTTCGCTCCTGCTCGAGGGCACTCCGGTGCGGATGGCCGGACAGGACACCCGTCGCGGCACCTTCGTTCAGCGGCACGCCGTTCTTCACGACCGGCTGAATGGCCAGGAGTGGCTGCCGCTCGGCAACCTCAGCGAGGGTCAGGCTCGGCTGTGGCTCTACGACTCCCTCCTCAGCGAGTACGCGGCGATGGGCTTCGAATACGGCTATTCCGTCGAGCGGGCCGACGCGCTGGTGCTTTGGGAGGCGCAGTTCGGGGACTTCGCCAACGGAGCGCAGATCGTCATCGACGAGTTCATCTCGAGCGCCGAACAGAAGTGGGGTCAGCGCTCGAGCGTCGTTCTGCTGCTCCCCCACGGTTACGAAGGACAGGGTCCCGACCACTCGTCGGCACGAATCGAGCGGTACCTTCAGCTCTGCGCCGAGAACAACATGACCGTCGCGCGCCCGTCTACCCCGGCGTCGTACTTCCACCTGCTGCGGCGCCAGGCCTACGCCCGCCCGCGCCGTCCGCTCATTGTCTTCACCCCGAAGGCGATGCTTCGGTTGCGCGGCGCGACGAGCGACATCGCGGAATTCACGAGCGGCAAGTTCGAACCGGTGATTGATGACGCTGCGGTGACCGACAAGTCGGCCATCAAGAGGGTCGTGCTTCACGCCGGCAAGCTGCACTATGACCTCCTCGCCGAGGTCGAAAAGCGTCAGCAGAAGGATGTCGCGCTTGTTCGCCTCGAGCAGTACTACCCCCTCCCCCTCGAGCAGCTGCGTGAGGTGCTCTCCCAGTACCCGAACGCCGAGCTGGTGTGGGCGCAAGAGGAGCCGGAGAACATGGGGGCGTGGCCGTTCATTTGCCTCGAACTCGCCAAGCACCTTGACGGTCGGTCCCTTGCCGTCGCCTCCCGGCCAGCCTCCGCATCGCCCGCCACCGGATCGGCCAAGCGAAGCGCGCAGCAGCTCGTCAGCCTCATGGATCAGGCGCTGACGCTCGGCTAGTAGCCGGATCGCCTCGATCGCGGGCGCCTTCCCCACCGGGAGGCGTCCGCGATCCCGCCCGTGATCCCGCCCGGGATTCCTCGGTGGCTGGGCCTACCCCTTAGCCAGTGGTTTCGGAAGGCCTGCCCTAATCCGCACGCCTCCAGTACCGTCTGGACTGCGGCTAACCTGCTGCGACCCACCCCCATGGCGAAACAGGTGAAACATGTCCAGTCACAGTGCTCTGCCCGGCTCCAACTCATCGACCAAGACGATGGGAATCCTTTCCCTTGTCCTCGGCGTACTGAGCATCCTGTTCGCCCTTTTTGTGCCACTCATCGGGCTCCTGATGTCCATCGCCGCCGTGGTGGTCGGATTCATCAGCCGCCGCCGCGAAGTCGGAGCATCGGGGCTCGCTCTCGGCGGCATCATTACCGGGTTCATCGGCTTCGTTCTGAGCATCCTCGGCTACATCCTCGGCATCGTCGCCGTCAGCCAACAGTTGCAACAGGGCTAAAGCAACGCGCTCCCGATCCGGGGCAACGGCGCCTCGGGTGGGGAGCGCGTCGCGACCCCGATCGCGACCTCGCCTAGAGCGTGGTCGCCTCTAGTGCGTCGATTGAACCTCGCGAAGCCGCGCCAGCACCTGATCTCGAAGATCACTCGGTGCCGTCTCTCGGCAGGCGCGCTGCACGGCCTGAGTGAGCACCGTTCCCACGTGAGCCTCCCGCGTGCAGTCTTCGCAATGCGCCATGTGCTCGGCGATGTCCGCCGCGTCGGCTTTCGCCAGTTCGTTGTGCAGGTATTCCTCGAGTTCTGCTTTCGCTTTCTCGCAGCCGCAGTCCGTCATTTCTTCTTGCTCCCGGTAGTCGCAGGTTGGTTGGCACGCGTGCCCGAGGTGTTGATTCCTCGTTCCAGCGCGTACTCGGAAAGTAGGTCACGCAACATCCGCCTGCCCCTATGCAGTCGGCTCATTACGGTTCCCACGGGGGACTTCATGATGTCGGCAATCTCCTGGTAGGAGAAGCCTTCAACGTCGGCGAAATAGACGGCCATGCGGAAATCCTCGGGGATCGCCTGCAGGGCGTCTTTCACCGCGCTGTCGGGAAGGTGGTCTATCGCCTCGGCCTCGGCCGAGCGAGTCGAACGTCCCTGCGTAACGGATTCCGCGCCGCCGAGCTGCCAATCTTCGAGCTCGTCGATCGTGCCCTGGTACGGATCCCGCTGCTTCTTGCGGTAGTTGTTGATGAACGTGTTGGTGAGGATGCGGTACAGCCAGGCCTTGAGGTTCGTTCCCTGCTGAAACTGACCGAACGCGGCGAATGCCTTCACGAAGGTCTCCTGCACCAGGTCGGCCGCGTCGGCCGGGTTGCGCGTCATGCGCAGACCTGCCGCATACAGCTGGTCCATAAACGGAATCGCCTGCTCCTCGAAGAGCGACCGCACGTCGACCGCGCGGGCTTTCGGTTCCGTTTCGGCGGTCTCGATGTCGGCAGGCGCAGTCGTGTCATCCTTGGAAGTGCTCATCAGCGCAAAGCTTACTTTGCCAGCCTCATGGATCACCGGCTTGTTTATTGAGGGACGATCGAGAACAACACTCACCGTTACCTCCCCTTCCATCTGGCCGGTTGTGTGCCGCGGCCCGATACCCTTAGTAACCGATGCAGGTATTTAAGTATTCCGGACCGGAGTTCAACCCATTCGGCGACGATGACGAGTTCGCCCCGGGGGGCGAACCCGGACCGTGGCGCGCGCCCAAGGCGCACGGACCGCTGAACGCGAGGCTGTCCCTCCCGGGCTCGAAGTCGCTCACCAACCGAGAGCTCGTTCTATCGGCCATCGCCGATGGCCCATCCGTGCTTCGCGCCCCGCTGCACTCCCGGGACACCGCGCTGATGATCCAGGCGCTCAAGGCGCTCGGTACCGCGATTGAAGAGCTGCCGGGCGACAACGCCTTCGGACCCGACCTTCGCATCACCCCCGGCGAGCTCTCCGGAGGCACGTCGATCGATTGCGGACTGGCCGGAACGGTCATGCGCTTCCTCCCCCCGGTCGCCGCCCTGGCGCTCGGCCCCGTCGCATTCGACGGTGATGCCTCGGCGCGGAATCGACCGATGCGCACCACGGTCGACTCGCTCCGTGCCCTCGGCGTGGACGTGAATGACGACGGGAGGGGACGGCTGCCGTTCAGTCTGTATGGCACCGGCGCCGTTCTCGGCGGGGAGATCGAGATTGATGCCTCATCCTCAAGCCAGTTCGTGTCCGGGCTGCTGCTCGCGGGTGCACGATTTACCAACGGCCTCGCGCTCCGGCACCGGGGCGACCGGCTGCCGAGCATCGCCCACATCGAGATGACCATTGCCACGCTCGCGAGGCGCGGCGTGGTCGTCGAATCCCCCGAACCAGGGCTGTGGGTCGTACCGCCGACCCCGATCGCCGGCATCGAGATTGCAATTGAGCCCGACCTGTCCAACGCGGGCCCGTTCCTCGGCGCGGCGCTAGTTGCCGGAGGGTCGGTGACGATCTCCGGCTGGCCACACGCGACGACGCAGGTCGGGGCCGAGATGGCGAACATCCTGACCACCATGGGGGCGGACGTCTCCTTCACGGCAACGGCCGACGGGGTCGGTGACCTCACGGTGACCGGCACCGGAAGCATCCGCGGCATCCAGCTCGACAACGCGAGTGAACTCGCGCCAACCGTCGCCGCCCTCGCTGCCCTCGCCGACGGGGAGACGGTCCTCACCGGCATCGCCCACCTGCGCGGCCACGAGACCGACCGCCTCGCCGCTCTCGCCACCGAGATCAACGGGCTGGGCGGCGACGTCACCGAGACCGATGACGGGCTCATCATTCGCCCGCGCCCGCTGCATGGCGGCCTCTGGCACAGCTACGAGGACCACCGGATGGCGACGGCCGGGGCTATCATCGGCCTCGCTGTCGATGGGGTGGAGATCGACGACATCGCGACGACAGCCAAGACGCTTCCCCAGTTTCCCGAACTATGGCTCGGGCCGATGCTCGGACTCCGGAAGCCGACCGCGAATCCGCTCGAGCTGCTGTAGCGGACGGCGTTGAAGATCAGATGAGCTGGCTCACCGATACCGACGACGAGGACGAGGACAAGTACGCCGACTACGAGGCGCGCAACCGTCCGAACCCGAAGGGAAACCGGGCGAGGACCAAGATTCGCCCCGACCACAGCGACGCCGTCACCGGTCGCGTCTTCACCGTCGATCGCGGCCGGTATTCGGTGCTAGTCGCGGAGGGCACCGCGGAGGAACACGAGGCGATCGCTTCGAGGGCGAGTGAATTGCGAAAGCAGGCCATCGTCACCGGCGACTACGTCGACCTCGTCGGCGACACCTCCGGCGAAGAAGGCAGTCTCTCCCGAATCGTGCGGATCCAGCCACGCAGCACCATCCTGCGACGGAGCGCGGATGACTCCGACGAGGTCGAACGGATCATCGTCGCCAACGCGGATCAGATGCTCATCGTCGTCGCCGCAGCCAATCCGGAACCGAGGCCCCGCCTCGTCGACCGGTATCTGGTCGCGGCATTCGACGCCGGGCTGAAGCCCATCCTCTGCATCACCAAGACGGATCTCGCCGACCCGACCGACTTTCTCGCCAACTTCGCCGCTCTCGACGTGACGATCGTGACGAGCGGCGAGGACGCAATGCCGACCGAGGAAATCCGCGAGTTGCTGCAGGGCCACACCACCGTCGCGGTTGGCCACTCCGGCGTCGGAAAGTCGACCCTCGTCAACGCGCTCGTGCCCGACGCGAACCGGGCCATCGGGCGAGTCAACACCGTCACCGGTCGGGGCCGCCACACGTCGTCATCCACCATCTCCTACCGAGTGGGCAACGGGTGGATCATCGACACGCCCGGGGTGCGCTCGTTCGGTCTCGGACACATCAACACCGACAACATTTTGAAAGCCTTCACGGATCTGGCCGAGATCGCTGAGGATTGCCCGCGCGGCTGCACACATCTTCCCGACGCACCGGACTGCGCGATGAACGAACGGGTCGGCGCCGGGGAACTCGGCGAGGCCGGCAAACTGCGCCTCGACTCCTTCCAGCGCCTCCTCGCCTCGCTCACCTGACCTTCAACCCGTCGGTGCCCTACCCTTGGGACGTGACCGATCCCACCCTGCATTCCGACCTGTCCTTCGCCCAATCCCTCGCCGACATGGCCGACGAAATCTCGATGGACCGCTTCCGATCCGCCGACCTCGTGGTGTCGACGAAGCCGGATATGACGCCCGTCTCCGACGCCGACAGGGCAGTCGAGATAGCGTTGCGCGCGGCGATCAACGACAGCCGCCCCGGGGACTCGGTGCTCGGCGAGGAATTCGGCACGGAGGGCGACTCGCGACGCCAGTGGATCATCGACCCGATCGACGGCACCAAGAACTATGTTCGGGGAGTGCCGATCTGGGCGACTCTCATTGCCCTCGTCGTCGACGATGTTCCCGTCCTCGGGGTGGTGAGCGCTCCGGCGCTCGGCAAGCGCTGGTGGGCCGCCACTGGGCTTGGCGCCTTCGTCAACGAGAAGCTCGGGTCGCCGATGACGAACGAGGCTCGCCGCATCCGCGTGTCTGGAGTTTCCGAGCTGAGCGACGCGTCGATCAGCTGCAGCGGGATCACCCGCTGGGAGGCGGAGGGCAAGCTTCCCCAGATGCTCGAGCTCTCTCGCGCCGTCTGGCGCACTCGAGACTACGGCGACATGTGGCCGTACATGATGGTCGCGGAGGGACTCCTCGACATCTCAGCGGAGTACGACCTGTTGGTCTACGACATGGCCGCCCTCGTTCCAATCGTCGAAGAGGCCGGCGGCCGTTTCACCGCTATCGACGGTCGCCCCGGGCCGTGGCACGGCTCGGCGCTTGCCTCGAACGGACTCCTGCATCACCGTGCGATTGAGTCGCTGGCCTGAACTTCCGCCGACCTTACGCCGCCGGACGCCGCGCGTCGGTGGCACTCCGACGCGACGATAGAATCGATGACGAACGTCGGCTGTGAGCCGAGACGAACGAGGAATGAGTGGGTACATGGCAGCGACACGGGATCTGAGCAAGCCGATCGCCGGTCTGGTGTTCGTTCTTGGCTGGGGCATCGGCATCACCCTGTGGTCGCTCGCGCACCTGGCCCCCGACGCGACGATAGGTGGCCTGATCGTCGACGTCGGCATCCTGAGCGTCTCGCTCGGTTTCGCCGCACCCTTCATCAAGACCCAGCGCTGGATGGTCAATGCCGCGCTTCTCGCCCTCGGCGGCCTCGTGCTGTTCGTCTTCGGCCACTTCGTGCACATCACGGTTCTCGTCTACATGCTTCGGCTGCTCGCGCCGCTTCTTGCCCTGCTCACACCGCTCTACCGACTGCTGGACTTCCGAATCTTCGCCTGACCCCCCGGACCTCTCGCTCGGCGATCAGCGCTGCCCGGCGCCCGATCAGCGGCCGACGGCGGCGAGAATCGCCCGGGCGAGTTCCCGCGGGCGGGTGAATTGCGGCCAGTGCCCGGTCGGCAGGTCAATCAGCTCGAAGTCCTTGACTCTGCCCAGTTCCGCGACGAAAGAGTTGCCCTGCTCCATCCAGCTCCGGATCGCCTCGGTGCGGAACTCGCACGCGATCACCGTGGCGGGGACGTCGTACCGTCGTGAGTCACCGAGCACCTGCCGGTCGCTCGTGACTCTGGCCGGCTCCGGGATCGACATTGCTCGGAATTTTTCACGAAGGTCATCGTCGAGATCCACAAGATCCTCTCCGTCGAACAACGACCAGTCCGGCAGCGGAACCTCGCCGTCGACCACCGGCAGCTCGTCGTTGATCAAGCCCCCGTCACCGAGCGGGAGGCTGTCCACATAGATCACCCGAGCGATTCGGTCGGGACGCGCGTCGGCGACGGCGTGCGCAATCGCGCCACCGCCGCTGTGCCCGACGAGCACCACCGGCGCGGGCAGCGCGTCGACTACCGCCACAACCGCATCGATGTGATCACGGAGGCCGATCGCTGACCGATCGGCGTCTCGGGACTCGAGTCCGGGCAGGGTGAGCGCGTGGACGGTGAGACCGGCCCGACTCAGCGGTGCGGCCACCTCGTTCCAGGAGTCGCCATCGAGCCAGAAGCCCGGAATGAGAACAATGTCCATTGCTGAGGAATCCATGGGCATCACATTACGGATGGCCGACGACAGCGGCAATCAATAACGCGCGATAGCGGCCATGGTGGAGATGGGGGGAATTGAACCCCCGTCCACTGCTGTGGTCGTGTGCCTTCTACTGGTGTAGCCAGTGAAAGCGTTCTGCTCGGCTCCTGAATTTGCCACTGGCATCTAATCCGACGAGCCCAGTCCTAGTTCAAGTCCCGCTGTGCCCTAGGGCGTAACACAGCAGCAATCCCTCTAAATTACGCCAGGACCCGGGTAGAGAGCATCCCCGGACTGACGGACTTCATTTAGTGCTCTTGCTTATGCAGCGAGAGCGAAGTCAGCGCGGTTAGATTTCGCACTTATTGTTTGCAGAGATCGTTTACGAGATAACCCTGCATCCTCGACCCGCTTCTCACAGTTGCGCAGGCAATGTCGAAACCGATCATCCCCATGCACGCTCCCCGTCTGTCGGGGAGTGAGTCGCTATCGCGCGCTATTGAATTGTCAAACACTGCCGAATCTTCGGCAGCCCTCTATTCTACGACGGATGCTCGCGGTTCGCCAGCGAGGTTCGCGGCAGACAGCCGATCAGTCGCCGAGATGGCGCCGGGCCGACATCGCCCGATCGGCCTCGCGGTTATCCTGGCGTTCGCGGAGAGCCTGACGCTTGTCGTACTCCCGCTTGCCTTTGGCGACCGCGATCTCGACCTTGGCCCGACCGTCGCTGAAGTAGATGGAAAGCGGAACTATCGTGTATCCGCCCTCCTTGGTCTTGTTGTGAATCTTCAAGATCTGCGCCTTGTGCAGCAGGAGCTTGCGTTTGCGTCGCGGCGGGTGGTTGTTCCAGGTGCCCTGGTTGTATTCCGGAATGTGCACGGCGTCGAGCCAGGCCTCGCCGAACTCGACAAATGCGTAGCCGTCGACAAGGGACGCCCGACCCTCACGCAGCGACTTCACCTCGGTGCCGGTGAGAACCAGCCCCGCTTCATAGGTGTCTTCGATCGTGTAGTCGTGACGCGCTTTGCGATTGGTGGCCACAACCTTCTGACCACGTTCCTTCGGCACGATTACGCCTCTTCCTCAATAACGACGGCACTGCAATAACGTCGACGTGGCTCCACATCGATCATGGCAGAACGGAATACCCTGCCGCCCACAGCGCAGCCCATCAGTTTAGCCGCGACCGGGGCCGCGGCCAAACTCAGACCTTGAGGTATCTGCTGATCGCGAAGCTGGCCGAGGACGCCGCGAGGACCGCGCCGACAACGAGCAGGATCGGCACGACGAGGAACGCGTCCTGCAGCCCGATGAACGGGGTGTCCTGGGCTTGCGCGCCGAGGTAGTCCTGCACAAAGTACTTGACGAGCGCCACGATCGCGCCGCTCGCGAGTACCGATCCGATGAGCGCGGCGATCACCCCCTCGAGGATGAATGGCGTTTGGATGAACCGGTTCGACGCGCCGACGAGTCTCATGATCCCCAGCTCTCGTCTGCGCGAGAACGCCGAGAGCCGGATGGTCGTGGCGATGAGCAGGACGGCGGCGACGAGCATGAGTGCAGCGACGCCCACTGCGGTGAAGCTGGCCGCGTTCAGCGCCGAGAAGATCGGGTCGAGATACGTGCGCTGATCCTTGACCTGTTCCACCCCGGCGAGGTTCGAGATGCTCTCGACCAGCACATCGGCCTGGGACGGGTCCTTGAGGTTGACCCAGAAGGTCTCCGGAAGAAACGCGGGGGTAACGAAGTCCGATCCGGTGGTGCTTCCGAATTGTGCCTTGTATTCCTTGTAGACCTGATTGTGGTTCTGAAAGTCGACCCGCTTGATGAGCGGGGCAAGCGCGGGCGACTTCAGCTGGGCTTCGACCGCCGCCTTCTGGGCCGCAGTCGCTTCGGCAAGGTTGCAATTTCCGTCGACCGACGTGTTGGTGCACAGATAGATCGCCACCTGGGCGCGGTCATACCAGTACCCCTTCATCTGCCCGATTTGGAACTGCAACAGGATGGCGGCGCCCACGAAGGTGAGCGAGATGAAGGTGACGAGGACGACAGAGATCACCATGGAGATGTTGCGCCGAAGGCCGTGGCCGACCTCGGACATGACGAGGCCAAACCTCATTTGGTGACCTCCTCTGATTGCCCCGCTATGCCGAGGTTGCGACGCGGCATGGATGGCGGGCCGAAGCCCTGCACCGGAATGGTCTGCGTCTGGTACCCGCCCTGGCGCTCATCGCGCACGACCTGACCGCTCACGAGCTCGATCACCCGACGCTGCATCTGGTCGACGATGCCGGCGTCGTGGGTGGCCATGATCACGGTGGTGCCGCTTTGGCTGATCCGTTCGAGCAGTGTCATGATGCCAGCGGACGTGGACGGGTCAAGGTTTCCGGTCGGCTCGTCGGCGAGCAGGATGGCCGGCCGGTTGACGATGGCGCGCGCGATCGCGACGCGCTGCTGCTCACCACCGGAGAGTTCGTGCGGGAGGCGATTGGTCTTGCCGGCGAGGCCGACCATCTTGAGGACATCCGGCACTGCCTCCTGAATGAACCCCTTCGACTTGCCGATCACCTGGAGGCTGAAGGCAACGTTGTCGAAGACGTTCTTCTGCGGCAGAAGTCGGAAGTCCTGGAAAACCACGCCGAGGTTGCGACGGAAATGCGGCACCTTGCGACCGGTCAACTGACCCAGATTCTGCCCGAGCACGTGAATCTGTCCGCTGCTCGGACTCTCCTCCTTCAGCACCAGTCGCAGAAAACTGGACTTTCCACTGCCGGACGCTCCAACCAGGAACACGAATTCACCGCGAAGAATCTCAAGCGTCACCGCATTGAGCGCCGGTCGCGCGTTCCCTTTGTAGAGCTTGGTTACCTGATCGAACCTAATCATGACCGTTCGACTCTAGATTCGCCCGGGCGATTCGGCTAGAGCGACAGGCCGCACTCGGCGACTCTCAGAAACGAAAATCGTTGCTCCGGCGCTTATTTCTCGGCGCCGGCGACCATGCCCCGGATGAAATAGCGCTGCAGGAACAGATAGGCAATGAGCACCGGGACGAACCCCATAATCGAGGCCGCTGCGGCGGCGCCGAGGTTGCTCGACTGGGTGGCGAAGAACGCACCGATTGCCGGGGCGATGGTCTTCACGGCCGGATCGGTGAGCACATAGACGGACAAGGCAAAGTCATTCCAGATCGCCACCCCGGTGAGAATGATGACCGTTGCGGTCACTGGCTTGAGCATGGGGAAGACCACCCAGAACAGCAACTGAAAGAGATTCGCCCCATCCATCACGGCCGCCTCCTCAACGGCGACCGGTAGGGAGCGCATGAATGACGAGTACAAGAAGATCGAGAGCGGCAGTTGCGCCGTGGTCATGACGAGGATGATGCCCCAGTAGCTGTTGATCGCATGAAGCTGATTCAGCATCGAGTACAGCGGAACGAGGATGCTGAGCGGAGGAATCATGATCAGGCCGATGATCAAGAGCAGGACGGCCCGGTTGAGGGTGGTCTGCCGACGCGCCAGCGGGTACGCGGCGAGCGCCCCCAGCGCACACACCAGAGCCGTCGAAAACAGCGTGACAATCGCGCTGTTTCCGATGGCCTGGAGAATGTTTCCGTCACTAATGGCAGTGACGAAGTTGCCCCAGTACAGGCCGACCATCGGGAACAGCCATTGTGACGATAGGTCCGCCTTGGCCTTGAGCGCGGTTGTGAGCGCCACGTAGAACGGCAAGAGCTGCACAAGAATGACGACGATCAGGCCAGCGCCGATCGCTATCGCGCCGACGCGCTTGCCGGTCGCGTGCGCGCCGGGCACCTTGTTCGTTGCCGGAGGGGCGGGGGCCCCGATCCTGGGCGGCACGAGGTCCTCCTTGAGCGCCTGAGTCATCGCTGCTCCCTGCTCGTAGCTGCTGCGCGTGTCATTGCTGCTCCAAACGTCGACGATTCATGAGCGCATTGAGCGAAAGAGTGAAGATCGCGATGATGATGAAGAGTACGACTCCCATGGCGGACGCGTATCCGGCGCTCTGGTTGGCGAAGTAGGTCACGCCGATGAGGGTTGACACCGAGTTGGTCGTGTATCCCGGACCGCCACCTGTCATCACCTTGATCATGTCGAAGAGCTTGAGCCCGCCGATCAGATTGAGCACGATGCTCGTGGCGAAAGCCGGTTGCAGCAGGGGAATGGTGATGCCGGTGAAGCGCTGCCAGGCGCCCGCGCCGTCGAGCATCGCGGCCTCGTAGTAAGTCGTCGGGATGGACTGCAACCCGGCGAGATAGATGATCATCGAAATTCCGACGAACTGGAGCGAGTTGACGACCACAATGATGACCACCGCGGTCGCCTGATCACTCAACCATGCGACCCGATGGCCGCCGAAGAGCACAACCAGGTCGTTGAGCGCGCCCTGGTTGTACTGGAACAGCAGGTAGTACATCGTCCCCATGATCACGGGAGACACGAGAACCGGAAGGTAGATGATGGCCCGCGCGGCCGAACGGCCACGGAACGGCCGGTCGAGGGCCACCGCGAGAGCAAGGCCGAGCACCTGCTGAAGGATGGTGCTGCCGATTCCGTAGATGAACGTGTTGAGCAACACCAGCCGGAAGGTGGCGTCCTGGAACAGCCGAAGGTAGTTTTGCAGCGCCACGAACGCGCGACCGGGACTGTAGCCGTCCCAGTCGGTGAAGGAGAAGCCGATTCCGCTGACGAGCGGGTAGACCGTGAAGACGGCGAACAGCAGCAGCGCCGGAACGTAGAGCAGGTTGATTCGCCAACCGCCTCGCAGGCGAAGTCCCGTCTTCCCCGATTTCCGCCGTGACAGCGACGCTAGGGCGGTGGCCTGTGTCATGTCCGTTCCTTTTCTGGGGTCGTGTTCGACGGGGTCGCGGCGGGTGCGAGGTGAGGCCAGCACACCCGCCGCGGGCGGATCGATGGTCAGTCGGCTACTGGGACTGCTTGCTGAGCGTCGCGAAGTCGCTCGCCATGCTCGCCACCCCGGACGACACCTTCGACGAGCCACCGGTGACAACGGCGTCGGCCGTGGTCACCATCGTGTTCCACATCCCGTTCGGCAGGTAGACGCGGTCGAAGTAGGGCACGAGCGGAACCTTGCCCGGCTTGACCACACTGTCGTAGCTGCTCTGCAGCACGCCGAGGTCCGGCTTCACGTTGGTGAGTCCGGGGATCGAGCCCGCCGCCTTGGCGAGGACCGTCGCATTTGCCGGCTGGGCGAGGAAACCAATGTAGGACTTGGCTACCGGAACGTTCTTCGACGTCTTCGAGATGCCGAAGGCGTTCATCTCGCCGCCGATGAGGTACGGGGATCCTCCGGTAAGCGATGGCACCGGGAAGTACCCGAGGTTTGCCTTCGGGTTGTATTGCAGCGCGTCGTTGGCGGTCGTGTTCTGGCCGAACGCGAACGCTGCCTTACCGGTCGCGAGGGCTCGCGAGATGTCGTCCGCCGCCGCCGACACGTAGTCGGGATTGAACAGTCCCTGCTTCTGCCAGGTCGCGATCAGGTCGAGGACGTGGGTGTATGGAGCGTCGACCCAGGTTCCCTTCTTGAGGGTCGCCAGTTGCGACTTGGAGTACGCGCCCGCCGCGATCCAATCGGCGAGGTTGCCTGCCGGCCCCTGGGCCTTGCCCGAAGACGAGATGGGTGCGATGCCGGCCGCCTTGATCTTCGCGGCCGCTCGGCCGAAGTCATCCCAGGTCTTGATGTCGCTGGCCTTGACGCCCGCCGCGGCGAGGACGTCTTTGTTGTAGATGATTCCCGCGACGTCGGTGTCGACGGGGAACGCGAAAAACTGACCGCTGGAATTCTTCATCGCCGGCGCGAGCGCGGGATTGAAGTTCTTAGCCCAGGCCTCGTTCTGCAGCGGGACGAGGAACTTGCTGTAGCGCAGCAGCGACCAGCCGTGCGTCCACCACATGTCCGGAACGTTGCCCGAGGCGAGCCGCACCTTCATGTCGGCCTCGTAAGTCTGCGTCGCCGGCATGAGGTCGATGGTGACATTCGGGTGTGCGGCCTCGTACTTCTTGGTCACCGTCGTGAGTGTCTTGAGGAATGCAGAGTCGACCGCCTGCCCGGTCTGGAACTCCAGTTTGACGGGGCCGGCCTTTGCTCCGGACCCTCCGGATGCGCCGCAACCCACAAGGGCGAGCACAAGAGCTGTTGCGCCTGCAACAGTGAGAACTAAGCGCGATTTCATTCGTCATTCCTCCATTGGGATGTGAATTTGCCCGCGCGATTACGACACTGCTTCCTCGCAGTCCTCGCGTTCGCGGCGCCAACATCAACACTGACTGGCGGGCCCTTTCGCGAAAAGTTACACGAGTAGATTATCGAGCGCAAGGCCCAATCTGAGAGCCGCTCATGCAGGCGTAGAAACGATCTGCAAACTATTGACTCGAGTAGATTCCGATGTGACACTGTGATTTACCGCGGCCACTCACCGAGGAGTACCCACCCCGCTACCGCGGGGCGGCTGCACGCGGTCTCCCGTCTTTTCAGGAAGGTGCACCCATGCCGATCTCCATCGGAGTTCTTGGTGCCGGACAATTCGCCGGACAATTTTCGCAGCTCTTTCGGCTGCACCCCCAGGTCTCCCGGGTATACGTGACCGACCTCATCGGTGAACGCGCAGAGGAGCTCAACGAGTTGCAAGGCCTCGACGGCACCTTCGAGGACTTCGACGAAATGCTCGCCTCCGATGTGGATGCCGTGGCGATCTTCACCCAGCGCTGGACTCACGGACCCCTCGTGCTCAAGGCACTCCGCGCGGGCAAGCACGTGTACTCGGCGGTTCCGATGGCGATCACCGAAGACGAGATTGCGGCGATCATCGACGTCGTTCGGGAGACCGGCCTCACCTACATGATGGGCGAGACGAGTTTCTATAATCCCGCGACTGTCTTCGCGCGCCAGCAGCTCGCCAAGGGAGCGTTCGGCCGCGTGTTCTACGCCGAGGGCGACTATGTTCACGACATGGATCTTGGCTTCTACGCCGCCTACGAATACAGCGGCGGCCCGGAATGGAAGCGAACGGCGAGCTACCCGCCGATGCTGTACCCGACGCACTCCATTGGCGGCGTGCTCGGCGCCCTTCCCACCCACGCCGTGAGCGTCAGTTGCATCGGCGTGACTGACGACCGCAATGATGGCGTGTTCGACCGCGAGATAAGCATGTTCACCAATGACTTCTCCAACGCCACGGCTCTGTTCGAATTGCACGGTGGCGGGTCAATGCGCATCAACGAGATGCGGCGCGTCGGCTACCCGTCCCACATCCGCGAGTCACGGTTCCGCTTTTTCGGCACCGAGGGCAGCTTTGAACAGCTCGCCGAAACCTCGGTGTGGCAAGACAAGCACGGCGTCGAGGATGTGAGCGCGCTGCTCGCCACCGCCGAGACAATGGCCGAGGATGATGTGACTCTCGCGCACGTTGCGCCGGAACTGCGGGCCTCGTTCATTTCCGGTCACGCGCAGGTGCACGACCCGTCGCGACTGCCGAAGTCATTCCTTGGCGCACCGGACGGGCACGAGGGCAGCCACCACTTTCTCGCCGACGACTTCGTCACCGCGGTGGACAACGGCACCCTCCCCCCGGTCAATGCCTGGGTCGCCGCACGCTTCACCCTCCCCGGCATCATCGCCCACCAGTCCGCCTTGGCTGGCGGCGCCCGGCTGACAATTCCCGACTTCGGGGATGCACCGCTGGACGTTGCTCCGCCTGCCGGTGAGCGCGGCGCGACTGTGGTCAGTGCCGGGTAGTCGGCCTGCCGATATCATCGGTTCATCCGCGTCATTGGCGGTCTGTAACGAATCGACTGGTGAGAGGGTGGCCGGCATGGCTACGGATGACACCACCCCTCCTCGTCGAGCCACCCGGGCCGATGTGGCCCGCTATGCCGGGGTGAGCCCAGCGGTCGTCAGTTACACCGTCAACGCGGGTCCGCGGGCCGTCGCCCCGGCAACCAGGGCCAGGGTGCAGGAGGCGATCCGGGCGCTCGGCTACCGCCCGAACGCGGCTGCTCGCACCCTCAAGGTGGGACTGACGAAGATGTTCGGCATCATCGTCCCCGATTCGAGCAACCCGTTCTTCGCATTGCTCGCCCACGCGATCGAAGACGCGGCGGCCACCAAGGGCTACGCGCTCATTGTCGTCAACTTCGACGGACCGCCGGAGGCCGTGGCAAACAGCATCCGCTCCCTCGCCCTTCGACAGGTCGACGGGATGCTCGTCGCCGCCGAGGTGAGCATGCCGATCCTCGGAGCGATAGCCGAAACCGGCATTCGCACGGTGCTACTGAACCAGACCGTGGCGGTGCAGGGGATTCCGGCCATTGGACCCGACCTGTACGGGGGCGCACAAGAGGCGGTACGCCACCTCATCTGGCACGGCCACACCAGAATCGGATACGTGGGCGAGCTCGGCCCCGGAGACCAGCGGCAACGGGGTTGGCGCGACGCCCTCGCGGCGGCGAACCTGGAACCGGGACCGGTGGCCGCGGCCCGGTACACGCGGGAGGGGGGCTACGCCGCCGGCCAGCACCTGATGCGCGAGCCCATCCGGCCGACGGCGGTCTTCGCCAGCTCCGACATGCAGGCCGTCGGGGTGCTTCGCGCCTTGCACGAGTCGGGAGTCGGTGTCCCCGGGGGGATCGCGGTGATCGGGTATGACGGATCCCCGGAGTCCGAGTACAGCTGGCCGGCGCTCACCACCGTGCAGCAGCCCGTGGTCGACATGGCACGCGAAGCTGTTGAGCGGCTCGTGGCCCCGGTCGAGTCATCCTCCTTCACCCTGCACGGCACGACGCTCATCGTGCGGCAAAGCTGCGGATGTCCGATGGGCTCCGCCGTGGACTAATCCTTGTCGCGCTTCCGCCACCGGATGCCGGCGTTGATGAATCCGTCGAGATCCCCGTCGAACACGGCGGTCGGGTTGTTGACTTCGTAGTCGGTGCGAAGATCCTTCACCATCTGATACGGCGCGAGCACGTAGCTTCGCATCTGATCGCCCCAGCTCGCGGTGATCACTCCCGCGAGCTCCTTCTTCTGGGCCGCCTCCCGCTCACGTTCGATCAGCAGCAGGCGGGACTGGAGCACCCGCATCGCGGCCGCTCGGTTCTGAATCTGGCTCTTCTCGTTCTGCATCGACACCACGGTGCCGGTCGGAATGTGGGTGATGCGCACCGCGGAGTCGGTGGTGTTGACCGATTGCCCGCCCGGTCCGCTCGACCGGAAGACGTCGACGCGAATGTCGCTTTCCGGCACGTCGATGACATCGGTGGTCTCGATGAGCGGGATGACCTCAACCGCCGCGAAGCTCGTCTGACGCTTGCCGGCCGAGTTGAACGGACTCATCCGAACCAGGCGATGGGTGCCGGCCTCGACGCTGAGCGTGCCGAACGCGTACGGCGCGTCGATCTCAATGGTTGTCGACTTGATGCCGGCCTCTTCCGCGTAGCTCGTGTCAAGCACGGTCGCGGAATAGTTGTGTTGCTCCGCCCACCGGAGGTACATGCGCATGAGCATCTCGGAGAAATCGGAGGCGTCAACTCCCCCGGCGCCCGCACGGATCGTGACGACGGCGGCGCGCGAGTCGAACTCGCCGTTGAGCAGCGTCTGCACCTCGAGTTCTCCGAGGAGCTTCTGGATGCTCTCGAGCTCCGTGCGAGCGTCGGCTGCCGCCGCGGCATCCGACTCCTCGTTCGCCAGCTCGACCATGATCTCGAGATCGTCGAGTCGCGATTGAATGCTCGTGATCTTGGCAAGCTCCGCCTGGCGGTGGCTCAGGTCGGAGGTGATCTTCTGCGCCTTCTCGGTGTCATCCCAGAGGTCCGGCACTCCGGCCTGCTCGCTCAGGCTCGCGATCTCGGCCGTGAGCCGCTCGACTCCGACTACCGAGCGGATGTCCGCGAAGGTCGAGCGAAGTGCGGCGATCTGTTCAGAAAAATCGAGCTCGTCCATATCGCGGTCAAGACTACCGGTAGCGAGCGTGCCGCAGATTGGCCGGCACCGCGAGCGAACAGGCTACGGCGTGCGGACGGTACGATCGAAAGCGATGAGTAGCGTCGACCCCGTTTTCAGTTTTCGGTCGATAGCCCTACCCGCAATCCTGCCGACCCTGCTGTTCTCGGTCGGCGAGGGCGCCATCATCCCGATCATCCCGCAGGTCGCCAACAATCTCGGCGCCTCGCTCGCCATCGCCGGCGTGATCGCGTCGATGATCCTGCTCGGCGAGCTGTTCGGCGACATCCCGAGCGGGTGGATCGTGTCCCGCATCGGCGAGCGCACGGCCATGATTTACGCGGCCCTTCTGTCGGTGGCCGGCCTGCTCACGGCACTCGTCGCCCCGAATCCGTTCGTGCTCGGCGTCGGGATCTTCGCCATCGGGCTGTCCACCGCCGTGTTCGCTCTCGCGCGGCACGCCTTCATGACGAGCTTCGTTCCGCAGGCGTTCCGGGCGCGCGCCCTCTCGACCCTCGGCGGAACCTTCCGCTTCGGCTACTTCGTCGGCCCGTTCATCGCCGCGGCCGTCATCCACCTCACCGGCTCAACCCAGTCGGTGTTCTGGGTGCACATTGCCGCGTGCATCGGCGCGGCCGTGCTGTTGATCGTGCTTCGCGACCCGGCCGAGGCGCTCGCCGTGAAGCGGGCACCCTCCCCCACCCGGGAGGGCGAGGTATTCGTCGCAGCCGAGTCGCACGGCCTGTTCCGCACCATCTGGAACAGCCGGGCGGTGCTCTCCCGGCTTGGCACCGGTGCCGCGCTAATCGGCGCGATGCGGGCGAGCCGGCAGGTGATTCTTCCGCTCTGGGCGGTGAGCATCGGCATTCCGGATGCGCAGACCGCGCTCATCATCGGGTTCGCCGGTGCCATCGACTTCGCCCTGTTCTACACGAGTGGTCAGATCATGGACCGGTTCGGACGACTGTGGAGTGCCCTGCCCTCCATGATCGGGCTCGGCGCCGGTCACCTCATCCTCGCCTTCACCCACAACGGTCCGGGGGCCATCCCGTGGTTCATCGCCTCGGCGGGCTTCATGTCGATCGCGAACGGGGTGGGAAGCGGAATTCTGATGACGCTCGGCGCCGACCTCGCCGACCATCGCAATCCGGCCCCGTTCCTCGGGGCGTGGCGATTCACCGGCGACGCGGGAAGCGCCGCCGCTCCACTGGCCCTCTCGGCCATGACCGCCGCCGTGTCGATCGCATTCGCAAGCGGGGTGCTCGGGGTCGTCGGGCTCATCGGCGCCGGCCTGCTGTTGCGGTACGTTCCCCGGTACGCTCCGCGGAAGGTGCCGAGCTGACGCCAGGCGCGAGCGCTAGCGACCTCGCGGCTGGCGACCTCGCGATTGGCGACTTCGCGGCTGGCGCCGTCCGAGCACGACGAGGGCGATGACCGGAACGAGCAGCAGCTCGAGTGCGACGAGCGACCCGATCGAGACGATCGCGAGGGCGACTACCGCGTTTGCCGCGATAGCGATGATGGTGCCGACCAGAAAGACGCGACGGCCGGTCCGGCCAAACGCGATCGCGCAACCGTCCAATGGAAGCAGCAGGGCGAGATTCCAGGGTGAGAATGGCAGCACGCCGCCGATGACGCAGAAGACGCTCACGACACCGAGCACGTAGGTCCAGAGGCCCACCGACCGGCGTGGGTCGGCCGTTGGCTGCGCCTGGCCCATCGGCCGGTCGAACAGAACGGCGCCCGATAGCGTCCGCTGGTGCCCGGCCGTGGCGTCGAGCAGCAGGTCCCGGGCCTCGGTAATGCGAATGAATTCCGCGGCGGCCGCGGCAGACCGGGCCGCCGACGCGCCGGCGAATCGGTCCGGATGCGACAACCGGGCCAGGCGCTTGAACGCGCCTTCAATGTCGGCGCGGCTCGCGTCCTCCGCGACGCCGAGAAGTGCCGCCGCCTCGATGAGCGTCATCGTGACCATAGTCCCACCGGCCGCCGTGTCACTGGCGCGCGAGGAACAGGGCGGTTCGGGCCGGCCGACCGGTAAGGATGCCGCCTATCGTCTTTCGGCCGCGACAGACATCGAGAAAGAGCCGTCGGCCGATTCCGGAATACCCGAGAAAGGCGTGAACGAGACCGGGGTGACGCTCGAACAGCCGCAGCATCCGCTCGCCGGCGCGGATGTCCGGTTCGAGTTCGTTCAACACCCGGTCGGTGTAGTGGTCGAGCGCTCCCTCTCCCCCACCGGCCGATTCGGCCGCGGCCTGCCCGGCCCAGGTTCCCGAGCGAAGCGCGAAAGAGATGCCCTCCCGGGTCCACGGGTCGAGGAGCCCGGCCGCGTCACCGGCGACGAGAACCGAGCCGCGGCGAAGCGCCGAATCGGGCTCCCGCCACTGCGTGAGGTGGCCGGAGGAGCGCTCAACCTCGTGCCCGGACAGACCGAGCCGCGCGACCCACGAGTCCAGGTACTGCCGGGTCGAGTCCGGTCGACCGCGCGCCTCGATCACCCCGACGGTGAGCACGTCGCGCTTTGGAAACACCCAGCCGTAGCTTCCCGGGGTGCTGCCCCAGTCGAGGTAGACGCTGCCGTCGAAGTGGTCGGTTTCCGGGGTGCGGCGAATCTCGAGCTCGAGGGCAAGGTCGGTGCCGCGGTTGCGCACTCCTACATACCGGCCCGTTCGCCCGCTCGTCCCGTCCGCACCGACCACGACTCGAGCGTGCAGCAGCCCGGCATCCGTCGTGACGGTGACGCCCGAGATTTCGTCCTCAGCGATGCCGCGCACCGCGACGCCGCCTCGAAAGGAGACCCCGGCCTCCGCAGCCGACGTGACGAGCGCGGCGTCGAACCGCTCGCGCTGCACGAGGGCGAGAAACGGCGCGCGGGAGCGGTCCGTAACGGGGACCCGGCCACGCAGGGAAAACCGCGCCGCGACTGCCTGCTGCTCGACGGTATCAAGCACGGAAGGCGGGACCAGGTCGATCGAAAGACCGATGAGGCCGCCCCCGCAGGTCTTGTAGCGGGGAAACCGAGCGCGGTCGACCAATAGAACTGAGGCGCCCCGTTCGGCTGCGGCGCGAGCCGCGGAGGAACCGGCCGGGCCGGCGCCGATGACGACGACGTCCCACAGCCGGGATTCCAACTCCTGCGCCATGGAAAACGACAGTACGCCGATCGGTGAGACTCCGGCCAGAAGAACGATGAAGACCCGTTCAGAGTGACCGTGAACCGGCGACCGCGGATCCGGTTTCGAACGTGTTGTCGAGGGGGTTTCAATATCGGGTGACCGGCAGTAACTTGCGAGCGTGAAACCGCTTCCGCTGATCGGCAGCCTCGCTGTAGCCGCACTGGCGTTTTCGATGTCCGGATGCGTATCGTCGCCGGAGTCTTTCACGCTGCGAGTGCGGATCGATGTGCCGATTTACGTCGAGCCGAACAGCAATGACCGCCCGCGGGTGGGGTCTGCGTGCGACGGTGGCGCGCAAGGCGATATCGCCCCTCTGGCTGGTGAGACTCTTCAGGTGAAGGATGACAGCGGAAAGACCATCCGGTCTCAGGTGCTGGGCAACGGGAAGATCGCGAATCACAGCGCATACGGTCAATCGTGTCGTTTCGTGGTCCGAGTCTCCGGGGTGCCGGCCAGCGCCTCTCGCTACCAGGTGAAGGTGGGCGACCTGGCCTCGCCGCTCGCAACGAACAAGCAAGCCCGCTCCGGGCTCGAACTCGGCCCCAACGGGAGCCCATCAGTAACGCAGACCGGTGGTGGCAATCGCTGGGGTGCGCTCCTTCCCGTGATGCTCGTCGGTGCCGGCATCGACAAGACCGGGGCCAGAGACTCCACCATTGCGATTCAGGCGATCATCGACGCGAACCCGGGGCGGGTCCTGCTGCTTCCGGCTGGCGTGTATACGATCACCGCGCTCACCTTGAGCAAGGGTCAGCACCTCGCTGGTGTGGGTCAGCAGGATTGGCGTGACCGATTCTCCAGCTTCGGCACCGCCGGATGGTTGGTCAACGAAAACTTCAACGGGACTGTTATCCGCTCCACGCTCACAGGCGGCTCGGCGATCACCATCGTCGACACCGAAGTGAACTCCGGCGGTCTTTCAGATTTCACCTTGATCGGCCCCGGCACGGGAACAAGCGTCGGCATCGTCTTGGGAAGCACCACGGTCACGCTCGTGAACGCGCTCATCCGCAGCGTGAAGATCGGCAACTTCGCGGTCTGTGTTCGCACGAACCTGGTCAACGAGGGCAGCTTCTACGACCTCATGATCCGCGGTTGCAGCCTCGGCCTCGACCTCGCGTCGCAGACCAACCAGAACGCCTTTTACACGCTCGACATCCAGTGGTGCGGCGACGGGTTGCACCTCTCTGCGAACAGTCGCGCCAACACGTTCTATTCGATGATCGGCCAGTCAAACTCCGGGATTGCTGCCGTCATTTCCGGGTCGAAGAACGTCTTCTACAACCCGTATTTTGAGAACAACACCACCGGCGCGGTTGACATCCTCTCTGGGGCGATGGGGAACAAGCTCGACTCCCCGCTCCAAAACGGTGAGAGCGATGCCATCCGCGTTCACGCGGGCGCCGGGGATAACGCGCTCACCGGAATCGGCTGGCAGGGCGGCGTCGCGACCGTCGTCAACGCGGGTGACCGAACCTACATTCAGGGGCGCATCTCGAGGCTTACGGACACCGGCAACAGCACTATCATTGTCGACCCGCTGATTCCTGGCACCGCGTACGGGGCGTGGCTCCCCTAGACGCGTCGCTGTTCACAGAAACACCGAACGCGCGACCGCGCTCACGTCGAGCCTGATCCCGTCCGGCACGAGCACGGTCAGCAGCGGAGGACTCCAGTATGCGGAGAGGCGCACGGCCGCACTTGTGCCATCCGGCGACTCGGCGCGCTCGACCGAGAGTTGGTCGAACCCGTCGACCGGGGCGGTCTCCAGATAGTCGCGGACCGCGGCCGCGACATCCGCGGACTCGAGCGTGGCCCGCGGACCGTCGGGAGTCATGGTCACTTGGCGCAGCTCAAATGCCTCGGCTCCCGCGAGAGCCGCGCCATCGGCGAGGGTGAACAGCCGCTTGCGTTCGAGGTACAGGGAGCTCGCCGAAACGACGAGCAGGATGAGAACGAGCGACAGGAAACCGTAGAAAATGGTCAGCGGCAGAATCGACCCGTCCTCGCTGCGCTGCCGACGCAGCTCGCCAATCACTCCGGTCCCCAGAATCGTGACACCCGTTCCGTTGCGGTCGACCGCAACGGGACGGCCAACGGCGCGAACCCGGTCAGCGCCGTCGGGAGAAGGGGAAGCGCGACGGCCACTCCGACCGAAATGGAGACCGTTCCGGACCGGTGGAGGCACGTGGCGGGCCGCGGGGAACACTCGATGGACACGCTCGCTGCCGCCGAATCGATGCCGTAGTCCGCGAGTGCGTAGTGAATCGCCCTCTCGGCCGCAGCTTCCGCGGAGCGCTCGTCGCGCGACTGCACGTACACGCGGACCGCCTGCCGGCTCGCGCCGTCCACAGCAAAGGATCCGGCCTGGATCGCCGACATCGCCAGCACGAGGTAAACGAGCGGCACCAGGAGGATCAGGCCGGCCGTGACGAATTCGAGGGATGCGGTGCCCCGATCATCGTTCCAGAGTCTCCACCGAAGCATGGCCGGTCACCTCCAGGCCCCCGGGGATACCGACGAGACCGAATAGCGGCAACGGCGAACGTACCGTGACTTGGGCGGAATCGTGGCCTGCGAAGCTGACGTAGGCCGCCGTGACATCCGCTGCGTAGCGGTCGCCGATGGCTGTGGACAGAAGGTCGCGGGTTCGAGCCACCCCATCGTCGAGTCCGTTATCGGCGAGCGCGGCGAAGCGGGCTCCTTCGGACGCCGCATCGAGCGCGGTGTTGCGAATGTGAAGGGCAAGGGCCAGCTGCATCACGGAGAGGGTGAGCACAGTGAGCAGCCCGGCAACCAACACGAATTCGGCCGCTGCCGAGCCACGCTCCTCGGAGAGCTGCGACCGGAGCCGACGCATGGATCAGAATCCGGTAACACGTTCGATTGCCTGCTCGAAGACGCCGCTGAGCGCCGGGCCAGCGAGACCCCAAATGATGATCACGAGTCCGGCCGTCATTAGCGTGATGAGCACCCAACCGGGCACATCGCCCCGCTCACCGTCCTGTTCATGCTCGCGTGTGATCTTCCCAAGGCGTCGGAGGAGGCCGCTCGGACTAATCATTTCTGTTGTCCCTTCCTGATGGCGGATCACAATCCCATCTGCAGAACGGCGATTCCGGGAAAAATGGCGAACACTACGGTCACGGGAAGAATGAGGAACACGAGGGGGACAAGCATGGCTACCTCCTTCTTGCCCGCCAGTTCGAGAAGGCCCCGCTTTGCCTCATCCCGCGCGTCCTGAGCCTGGGCCCGCAGCACCTCGGCAAGCGGGCTTCCCCGCTCGAGCGCACCGGTGATCTGCTCGACACCACGAGTTAGGGCCGGCAACCGAATCCCGGCGGCGAGAGAGTCGAGCGCCTCCGCGAGCGGACGTCCGGCGCTCACTTCTCCCACGACGCCGGACAGTTCGGATGCAAGCTCGCCCTGGCTTACCCTGCCAACCCGTCGCAGGGCGTCGAGAATGCCCTCCCCCGCGGAGAGGCTGAGCGTGAGAAATTCAAGTACCGTGGGCAATTCGCCCGTTATTCGCGCGAGTCGCGCGTCCGCGGCTCGCCGCAGCAAGCGGTCCCTCGCAACAACCGCAGCCACGCCGAAGACCACCACGATTCCCAGCTGAAGCGGGATCCGCGTTGTCTGGGTCCGCGCCACCACGAGCGAGGCGAGACCTCCGGCGGCGAGCCCGAAGACGCCCCAAACGAGTTGCCGTGAGCGAAACTGCTCGAGCGTGAGCGGGCTGGCCGACTGGCGGAGTCGCACCTCGATGGTTGGTGCTCCGCCGAGCACCCTGCCGAGCAGCGTCACCAGGCGACCGACGAGCGGCGCAACAAGCGCTCCGATCACGGGAAGCGGGTCGACGGTCCGGCGCCGAAGCAGCTCACGCGCACCGGGCGAAAAGTCGATGAGGTACGGCGCCACCCGGTTGGCCAGTCGCGGCCGGCTGAGCCGGGGCACCAGACTGGCGAGCGACCACAGACCGAGGCCGAGGCCGAGTCCGCACAGCAGACCCCACCCCGCGAGGTCGGCTACGCGAACCATCGTCCTTCCTCCGGGATGTGGCCGATCGCGAGCATGATTCGGTAGGCGATTGAGGTTACGAGCAGTCCCCCGACGATCAACGCGACCCCCGCGCCAGTGCTGTAGGCCGCCGCGGCCTCGGGTCTGGTTGCGAGCAGCAGCAGGATGATCCACGGCGCCGCCACGCCGAGTTTCGCGGCGTTCATCACCCAGGACTGCCGCGCTTCGACCTCCGAGCGGATGGCAGCCTCCTGCCGGAGGTAGGCCGAAAGGTGACGGAGCACGGTCGTTAGCTCGCTTCCCCCGACCTCACGAGACATCCGCAGCGTCTCCAGGATCCGGTCGGCAACCGGATCGGCGAGACTCGACTTCAACCCGTCCAGCGCAATCGAGAAGTTCCCTGTCGCGCGATACTCGCTCTGAAATCCGGCGAACGCCGCTCGCGTCGGGACGGGCCCGGTGTTGGCAAGTGCCTCGACGCTGTCGGGGAGGGCAAGTCCGGATCGCACCGCCGAGACGAGGTGGTCGACGACGTCTGGCCAGAGCACCCGAGCGGCAGCGCGACGGCTCCGAGCCCGCCAGCTGATCAGGGCGAACGGGGCGAATAATGCAACTGCGCCGGAGATGAGGGCGATGACAGCGACCGGCACGAGCGCGAGGGTCACCGCGAACAGCGCCGTCCCAGAGAACACGGCGACGACGATGACCGCCGTCGGCGACACGCTCGCCATGCCCGCTTGGGCGAGACGCTCCCTCAATAGTGAGAATGCCGGATTCCTCACGCGACTTCGTCGCGCCGTCATCGGCCAGAGGAACGGCGAGGCCAGGAGCACAAGCCCCAGCCCGAGCAGTAGTCCGACCACGATCCCCATCGCGACGATCATGCGGCCACCTCGGCAAGGAGCAACGAGAGATCCACCCCGTTAGCCCGGAATTTGGCCGAGCGGGCCGGGTAACTGCCGGTCGCTCGCAGTGTCCCTGCTTCCGTCGCGAAAATCATGCTGGTCTCCACCGCACCGCTCGTGGTCAGGTTGCCGGTCGGTGCCAGGATCTGAGTGATGTGCCGCTTGCCCGTTCGCGCAAGCTCGCAATGCACGACGACGTCGATGGAGGAGGCCACCGTCGGAACGACGAACGACGAATCGATGTTCCGTCCGGCGAGCAAGGGCAACGTGCACAGCTTCACGAGCGCGTCCCGCGCCCCGTTCGCGTGAATCGAACACATGCCCGGCACGCCACTGTTGAGCGCGATGAGCAGGTCGAGGGCCTCTGCCTCTCGCACCTCGCCCACCACGAGACGGTCGGGGCGCATCCGAAGGGCTTCTTTGATCAGGCGACGAAGAGTGATTTCGCCCGTGCCCTCGAGGCTCGGCTGGCGGCATTGCATTCCGACGGTGTCGCGGGCCCCGAGGTCGAGCTCAAATGTCTCCTCGACGGTGATGATGCGATCCGTTCGACGCGCGCTTGAGAGCAAGACGTTGAGGAGCGTCGTTTTTCCGCTCTGCGTCGCCCCCGAAACGAGAATGTTTTGCCCGGACCGCACGCACGCGTCCAGGAAGGCGGCCGCGCGTTCGCTGACTGAGCCGAGTGCGACGAGCTGCTCGAGGTCGCGGATGCGCTTGGTGAACTTGCGGATGTTCACCGACCAGTGCCTCCGCGTGACGTCGGGAATGACGACATGAAGCCGCGATCCGTCGGGAAGCGAGGCATCGACGAATGGCGAGCTGAGGTCCACCCGCCGACCGGATGATTGCAGCATCCGTTCGACGAGGTCGCGAACCTCGGCCGCCCCGAGCACAACCGGTGTCAGTTCCGGCACTCCATTTCGCGCGACGAACACCCGCGACGGTCCGTTGATCCAGATCTCCTCGACCTCCTCGTCGTCGAAATACGGCTGAAGGGCACCGAATCCGGTGATGCTCGCAATGATCTCCCGCGCCGTCTGCTGCTCGTCTACGAGCATCGGCATCGAACCGCCGAGCGCTCGCTCGCTGTAGCGCCGCACCTCGTCGCGAACGTAGTTGTCGACGAGCGCACGATCCGAACCGAGGTCGACGCCGTCGCCGAGCACTCGAGCACGCACCCGTTCGGCGATGATGGCGACCGGATGCGACATGGGCACAGTCTGGGCGTGGCCCCGCGGGCGGCGTCGAGGTTTTCCACAGGCACCCCGTCCTGTGCAAGCTCCGACCGCCGAATTTCCAGCTTCACGAAAGCAGCGATATGTCAATCCCTATATGCGGCTTGTGGAGCGGACTTAATTGGCAGGCAGACGTTGAAGGGAGACGGCCGTGACAACGACACTGCCGAAACCAGGCACGACGACCCCGGCTCAGCCGGGCCAGTCAGCACAACCGACTCGACGTCGCTCCCGGCTGGCCTCGATCATCACCTCGACCGACCACAAGACCATCGGGTACATGTACCTCGCCGCGTCGTTCTTCTACTTCCTCCTGGGCGGGGTGCTCGCGCTGATAATCCGCACCCAGCTTTTCCAACCCGGGCTTCAGGTGCTGGCGACCAAGGAGCAGTACAACCAACTGTTCACGATGCACGGCACCATCATGATGTTGCTGTTCGCGACCCCGCTATTCGCCGGGTTCGCCAACGTGATCATGCCGCTACAGATCGGGGCGCCGGATGTCGCGTTCCCGCGGCTCAACGCCCTCTCGTTCTGGCTGTACTTCTTCGGCGCTCTCATGGTGGTCGGGCCGCTGCTCTCGCCCTATGGCATGGCGGACTTCGGCTGGACCGCCTACGTCCCGCTCTCCACGAGGACGTTCTCGCCCGGGATAGGCGGATCGATGTGGGCCGTCGGGCTGGCCCTCGCCGGATTCGGCACGATTCTCGGCGCGGTGAACTTCATCACCACCGTCATCACGATGCGGGCGCCCGGCATGACCATGTTCCGGGTGCCGATCTTCAGCTGGAACATCCTCGTCACCTCGCTGCTCGTGATCCTCGCCTTCCCGGTATTTGCGGCCGCACTGTTTGCCCTAGCCGGCGAGCGCGAGTTCGGCATGAAGGTGTTCGATCCGGCGGCCGGCGGCCCCATTCTCTGGCAACACCTGTTCTGGTTCTTCGGGCATCCGGAGGTCTACATCATCGCCCTGCCGTTCTTCGGCATCATCACCGAGGTGCTGCCGGTGTTCAGCCGCAAGCCGATCTTCGGCTACAAGAGCCTGATCTTCGCGAGCATCGCCATCGCCGCTCTGTCGGTCGCGGTGTGGGCCCACCACATGTTCGCCACCGGATCGGTGCTTCTTCCCTTCTTCTCGCTCATGACGGTGCTCATCGCCGTGCCGACCGGGGTGAAGATCTTCAACTGGGTCGGCACCATGTGGCGCGGATCGGTCACCTTCGAGACGCCGATGCTCTGGGCGGTCGGCTTTTTGATCACCTTCACCTTCGGTGGTCTCACCGGCGTCATTCTCGCGTCACCCGCGCTGGACTTCCACGTGCACGACACCTACTTTGTCGTTGCACACTTCCACTACGTGGTTTTCGGAACCGTGGTGTTCGCCATGTTCGCCGGCTTCTACTACTGGTGGCCGAAGATGACCGGCAAGATGCTCAACGAGCGGCTCGGCAGAATCCACTTCTGGCTGCTGTTCATCGGATTCCACACCACCTTCCTCATCCAGCACTGGCTCGGCGTGGCCGGGATGCCCAGACGCTACGCCACCTACCAGGTGACCGACGGGTTCGCCTGGATGCACCAAATCTCCTCGGTCGGCGCGGCCATCCTGGCCGTCTCGATGCTGCCGTTCTTCCTCAATGTCTACGTCACGGCCCGAAAGGCACCGCGAGTGACCGAGGATGACCCGTGGGGCACCGGCCGCTCGCTCGAGTGGGCCACGTCGTGCCCGCCGCCGCGCCACAACTTCACCTCCATTCCTCGCATCCGCTCGGAGTCCCCAGCATTCGAGCTGCACCATCCCGAGGCGCCGGCGACGACCGGAATCGGTCCGGCGAAAGCAATGGATGCGCCCGAGGCCGGTCCGGATCCGGTCAACTCCTCGGCCCCGAAGTAAGAAACCGCGCCGATGCTCAGCCAGAGTCTCGCCCAGATTTACCGCGACGGCGGCTCCTGGTCGGAGGTCTACCTCGACGTGTCGGTGTACACCCCTGATACGCGGCAGGTGAAGGATGAGCGACGCGCGTCGGTGCTCGACCAGCTCGAACGAGCAGGGGCCCCGAAGGCCGACATCGACACCGTTGGAAACGTGCTGGCCACGGATGACATCCCACGCGGCAGCGCGTGCGTCTTCCTCCTGGTGAAAGACGGCGAACTCGTGATTCACGAGCGCATCCCCGGTCTGGCCGTCGAACCGGGAAGTGTGAGCTTCGGGCCGCTGCCAAGCCTCGTCCCCATGCTCAGTCACCAGCCGTGTGAGTTCACCTACCTCGTTGTCGAGACTGCGCGCGAGGGTGGGGAGGTTCGCCTCTATCGCGCCGGTTCCACGAAAGAGGAGACCGCGGAGCATGTCGAGGGCCGTACGGACGCCCTGCACAAGATCCCCGGCGGAGGCTGGCGGCACGACCACATTCAGCATCACGTCGAAGAGATCTGGCGCCAAACCCAGTCAAAGCTCGCAGCGGTGATCGATGAGATTGTGCGTGAGAGGCGACCGCGCCTGCTCGTGGTCGCCGGTGACATCCGCGCTCGTGAACTGCTCGAGAAGCGGCTCTCTGCCGGGAGCAAGGAAATTCTTTCCGTTGAGCCCACTGATACTCGCGCCGATGGCGCGACTAATCATGCCCTGATGGAGCACGTCAACCGGGAGATCGAACGAATTGTGGCCGACGATAAGCGGGACATCTCGGACCGCCTCGCCATGCGCTCCGGTCGCGGCGACAAGACGACGGAGTTCACTCTCGGCGGGGTCGTCGACGCGCTGGCCGGCGCGCGGGTCGACATCCTGATCCTGGACAGCGAACGGCTGCGGGATCGGGAGCTTTTCGCGCTCGACACGGAGCCGTGGATCGCGACCGCGCCGGAGGCAACCCATGGCGCAAGCATCATCGCGTCGGCTCCGGCCGAACTTGGTTTGGTGCGAGCCGCGCTGTTGACCGACGCGAGAATCCTGTTCACCGATTCGGGGGCAATACCGGACGGGCGGCACAGCATCGCCCTTCCGGAAAATGCCCCGGCCGGCGCGCTGCTCCGCTGGCACACCGGCCCTCCGGTTCCCGGGTCCTGACCGATCATCCCCTGCGCCGGATCAAAATCGGAAAGTGGGGGCGCCGCCCGCTACAATTGAGCCGCACTCGCGGGAGTGGTGAAATTGGTATACACGCAGGTTTTAGGTACCTGTGCCGCAAGGCGTGAGGGTTCAAGTCCCTTCTTCCGCACGAACGTTGGACTTCCCAATTCGGCAGTCCTCCCTATTTCGGCGATGTCGTTTGCTGGCTAGCCTGTCACTATTGACGACTGGAGCCCCGACCCATGACCCACCTTGCGCTCATCCCCTGGCTCGATCCGCACCACCTCATCGAGGGCTTCGGGCCGTGGGCGATCCTCGGGGTGTGCCTCATCATTTTCGCCGAGACCGGTCTGCTCGTCGGGTTCCTGCTGCCGGGCGACACCCTGCTCGTCATCACCGGACTCTTGAGCTTTGGACCCAGCCGTCTCATCCATGTCGACATCTGGTGGGTTGCCCTCGCGATCGGCTTCGCGGCGTTTCTCGGCGGCGAGGCCGGCTACTTGATCGGGCGAAAGGCGGGGCCGCGCATCTTCGAGCGCAAGGAGACCGGTCTGTTCAGCGTCGCCAATGTCAAACGAACAAACGCGTTCTTCGAGCGGTTCGGCGGCTTCGCGGTGATCCTCGCGCGTTTCGTTCCGATAGTCCGCACCTTCGCGCCGATCGCCGCGGGTGTCGGGCACATGAACTATAGAAAGTACTCGCTCTACAACATCATCGGCGCTGTCATCTGGGCGGCCGGGCTCACGATCGGCGGTTACCTGCTCGGGTATATCCCGCCGGTCGCCCACTTTGTTACCAACTACATCGACGTGATTCTGCTTGCCGCCGTTGTTGTCACCCTCATCCCGACGATCTACCACTACGTGCGATCTACCGTGAAGGCGCGGCGGGCGAATCGTGAGTCCAGCGGCGTGCCAACCGCCACCGAGGTAGCGCTTGATCCGAAGGTCTTCGACCAGAAGCTCGACTGAATCCCGCACAGTTACACCGCCGGGAGTACGGCTCCTGCTTCAGGCGGATGGCGCACACTCAGGAACTCCGGAGGATGCTGGACTGGTCCCCCTCGATCAAGGAGCGTTTCAGCATGCCCACCCCCATTCTCGCCGCACGCGACGTGAAAAAATCCTACGGCCGAGGGCAGAGTCGATTCGACGCGCTCAAGGGCGTCTCGCTCGAAATCTTCGAGGGCGAGTCGCTCGCCATTGTCGGTAAGAGCGGCTCCGGCAAGTCCACTCTCATGCACCTCCTCGCCCTTCTCGACCGACCGACCGACGGGGCGATCGAGCTGAACGGATCCGACGCGCTATTGCTACGCGGCCGCGCCCTCAACTCGACCCGCAACAAGACCTTCGGGTTCGTCTTTCAGCAGTTCTTTCTGACCGGCGGCGCCTCGGTGCTCGACAACGTCATCCTCCCCCTCAAGATCTCCAGGGTGCGATCCCGCGAGCGCAAGCGGCGGGGCCTCGCCGCCCTCGCAGAGCTGGAATTGCGAGACAAGGCCGGCAACAGGGCAAGCGCTCTCTCCGGAGGGCAGAAACAACGAGCCGTGATTGCACGCGCACTGGTCAACAATCCGCGAATCATCTTCGCCGACGAACCAACCGGAAACCTCGACAGCGCGACGGGCGCGGTCGTGGAAGACATCCTTTTCTCCCTCAATCGCGAGCAGGGCATCACACTCATCGTCGTCACGCACGACGAAGACCTCGCCGCCCGCTGCGATCGCAGAATCTACATTCGCGACGGCCTCGTTGTTGAAACGGAGTCGCGCGCAGCATGAGAACCATCGACGTGATCAGCACCGCCATTGGCAACAGTTTCCGCAGCAAGCTGCGCACCACCCTCACCGTGATCGCCATCTTCATCGGCGCGTTCACGCTCACGATTACCAATGGTCTCGGCACCGGAATCAACAACTACATCACGACGACGGTGGCCGCCATCGGAGCGCAGGATGTGCTGACCGTGACCAAGACCCAACCAGACCAGTCGACCGGCCCGCACAAGTACGACCCCAACCAGATGGCAAGCACCAGCCCGGGAAGGCCCGGACAGACGGTCGAGGGGATGACTCCCGCCGACATCAGCACCATCGCAGGGGTCGCGGGCGTCGTCTCGGTGCAACCGACGCTCTCGATTTCGCCCGACTACGTCGAAGCCGGAACAGGCACCAAGTACTCGCTGAGCGCGAGCGGCGCCGTCCCCGGCCTCAAGCTGCAGCTCGCGGCCGGCGCTCAACCCAGCGCAACCTCGTCCGCGCCGCAGATCGTGCTTCCTGTCTCCTACGTGAAGGCACTCGGCTACTCGAGTGACCGTAGCGCGATCGGGTCGACGGTCAACATCGGCATCACGGACGCCACGCGCGCCGAGCACACCGTCGGCGCAACGGTCGTCGGCATCGCCGAGACCAGTCTTGGCGGCACGGGTGGCACGAGCACAGCCAACGAGGCGCTGGCGCAGAAACTGTATAACGCTCAGAGCATCGGCCTGAGCAGCAGCAGCAAGGACCGGTACTCCCAGGCCTCCGTGCGCTTCGACAAGTCCGCGACCCCTGCCGCGGTCACCCAGCTCAAAGCACGCCTCGCGACGGCCGGTTACGACGCCAAAACCGTCGCCGACCAGATCGGAACCTTCAAGACCGTCATCGACGCGATTGTGCTCGTACTGAACTCGTTCGCCGTCATCGCACTTCTCGCCGCGAGCTTCGGCATCGTAAACACGTTGCTCATGTCTGTGCAGGAGCGAACGCGAGAAATTGGCCTGATGAAGGCGATGGGGATGGGCAGCGGTCGGGTGTTCGGCCTGTTCAGCTTCGAGGCCGTGTTCATAGGCTTCCTCGGGAGCGCAATCGGTGCCGGGATCGCCATTCTCGTCGGAAGCGGAATCAGCGCAGCACTTGCGAGTTCTGTTTTTTCGGGGCTACCCGGGCTCACACTTATCGCGTTCAGTCCCGGATCCATCGCCACGATCATCCTCGTGGTCATGGGCATCGCGTTCCTGGCCGGAACCCTGCCGGCCGCGAAGGCCGCGAAGCAAGACCCGATCGAGTCGCTGCGCTACGAGTGAGGGGTGGAGGTGCCGGCGGTCCGCTCCTCGAGGCGAACCATCGCGTCGTGGGCGGAACGCCGCACTTCCTTCTCCTCGTCGGTCAGCAGCGCCCTCAGCGCCTCGAGGTGACCGGAATCGCCAACCTCGCCGAGAGCTCGCGCCGCAGCACCGCGTACCCGAGCAACCTCGTCGGACAGGAGCTCGAGGAGCGCGTCCTGCTCCGGCAACGCCCGTACGAAGACCACTCGGGCACACATTTCACGTACCCGCCAGGCCTGGTCACGCAGGCCCCGGTGCACCGCCGGCGCCGCTGAATCGTCCCAGACAAAGGTGAGGGCACGCGCGCCCCACACCTCAGGCCAATACAGCGGCGGTGCACCATCCAGAACACCCTGAGCATGCCGTCCGCCGACGATGAGCAAGAACTCCTCCCCCTCGTTTCCACCCAGCAGAAGGGAGGCTGAGCGGTCGACGACTGCTCGTTCCCCGAGACGGGTGACGGCGGCCGCGATGCGGTCGCTCGGGGAATCATCGATCTGGACTGGCACTGCGGATTCTGAAGTCATGAGGCATCAACGCTACCGCGCCGGAACAGCCCCGCAAGTCGAGTAGCGAGTCTGTCCAGCGGGTCGAGTAGCGAGCCCGCGAGCGTATCGAGACCCATTCGCGGCACCCCGGTCTCGATACGCGGCCTCGCCCCTCGGTCGCTACTCGACCCACAGAACCCCACGCGGCCTCGTCCCTCGGTCGCTATTCGACCCACAGCGGCGTTCACCCGAGGATCGTCAGCACGATTAGCGCGAGATTGAGCGCGACGACGAGCACGGCGATCAGGGACAGAAGCAGACGAACCGGGCGACGGTTCGCATATTCACCCATGACCGTGCGGTCATTGGTCAGTCTCAGCAATGGGATCAGGGCAAAGGGGATGCCGAAGCTGAGGAACACCTGGCTGACAACGAGCGCCCAGGTCGGGTCGATCGCGAGCGCGAGGATAACGAGGGCGGGAATGAGCGTAACGATTCGGCGGAGGAAGACCGGATAACGTCGCTTGAGCAGGCCGGCCATGATCGTGGCTCCCGCATAGCTTCCGACGGAGGTGGAGGCGAGGCCGGACGCGAGCAACCCGATGGCGAAGGCGAGGGCGATGCCTGAACCGAGGTCGGCCCGGATCGCGGCATGGGCGTTGATGATGCTGTCCGTGTTGCCGACTCCCCTCAGGTTTACGGCGGCGAGCAGAAGCATCCCGATGTTGACGACTCCTGCAATGCCGAGGGCGATTGCGACGTCCCACTTCGTGGCCCGAAGGAGACGCTTGCGCCGCAACGCCGTCTCACCGCGGCCGTGTCGGTCTCGCACAAGGGCGGAGTGGACATAGATCGCGTGCGGCATCACAGTGGCGCCGAGCATGCTCGCCGCGAGCAGAACGGAGCCGGTCCCCTCGAATCGTGGAACGAGGCCGGCGACGACCGCGGCGCCGTCCGGTGGTGTGACGAACAACCCAGCAAGGAAGCCGATGGCGATGATCGCGAGCAGACCGATGATCACCGACTCGAACGGCCGTTGACCGTATCGGGACTGGAGGGCGAGGAGCCCCATCGATACCGCCCCGACTATGAGTCCGCCGAAAACGAGCGGAAGCCCGAACAGCAGGTTGAGGGCTATTGCACCGCCGATGACCTCGGCGAGGTCGGTTGCGGCGGCCACCAGTTCCGCCTGCACCCAGAACAGCCGCCGGCTCGTCGGTTTCAGCCGGTCGCCGAGCAATTCCGGCATTGTTCGACCGCTGACCAGCCCAAGTTTTGCCGACTGGTACTGGATGAACGCCGCCATGAGGTTGGCGGCAACGAGCACCCACACGAGCAGGTAGCCGTATCGTGCGCCGCCCGTGAGATTCGCGGCAACGTTCCCCGGGTCGACGTAGGCGATAGCCGCGACGAAGGCCGGGCCGAGCAGGACGAGCCCTCTCGCGACCGGGCGAACGGTGCCAACCGTTTTCGTCACATCCGAATCCTAAAGCGCGCCCGACGTTCTTAGGAGTTTTTGCCAAGCAGCTCCGCGCGTGCCAGGGGCATGAGCGCCCCGAACGCAAGCGAGCGATGACTGATCGCGTTCTTCTCGTCCGGCGTCAGTTCTGCGGCGGAGACGTCGAGTCCCGCGGGTTGGAACACCGGATCGTATCCGAATCCGCCGACCCCGGCGGGTTCGGTGAGCACGCTACCCGGCCAGACGCCGAGCCGAACGTGCTCGCGGCCGCCGGGCACAACGAGGGCCGCAGCGCAGACGAACTCCGCGCGCCGATCAAGTTCGCCGGCCAGATTGTGCAGCAACAATCGCAGGTTGTCGGCGTCGTCGCGGGTCCCGGCGTACCGAGCAGAGTGGATGCCGGGGGTGCCTCCGAGGGCGGCAGCACTTATTCCCGAGTCGTCCGCAATCGCGGCCAGCCCGGTGTGCGCCGACGCGGCCCTCGCCTTTATCAGGGCGTTTTCTTCGAAGGTCGAGCCATCTTCGACCGGTTCCGGACCGTCGTAGGCGAGGAGTTCGATGCCGTCCAGCCGTGAACCGAGGATGCGACGAAGCTCGGTCACCTTGTGCGCGTTGTGCGTCGCGAGCACCAGCGGCACTGGCGGGGTCATCCGCCCAGGCTCTCGACCTGCAGTTTGGTGAGGTCGGCCGCACCGCCGAGGGCGAGATCGAGCAGCGAGTCGAGTTCGGCCCGATCGAAGGGTGCCCCCTCTGCCGTTCCCTGCACCTCAACGAACAGGCCACGGCCGGTGGCGACGACATTCATGTCGGTCTCAGCGCGAACGTCCTCGGTGTACGCAAGGTCGAGCATCGGCACGCCGTCGATGATGCCGACCGAGACCGCCGACACGCTGTCGATGAGCGGCTTGGCGTTCTGCCCGATGAATTTCTTGCGGCGACCCCACTCGATCGCATCGGCGAGCGCCACGTACGCCCCGGTGATGGCGGCGGTACGGGTACCCCCGTCGGCCTGGAGCACGTCGCAGTCCAGCACAATTGTGTTCTCGCCGAGCGACTTGGTGTCAACGACCGCGCGGAGGCTGCGCCCAATCAGTCGGGAGATTTCGTGCGTTCGTCCGCCGATCCTGCCCTTGACCGATTCGCGATCCATTCGGTCGTTGGTCGACCGAGGAAGCATCGAGTACTCGGCAGTCACCCAGCCCTTGCCCTTGCCTGCCATCCAGCGCGGAACGCCGTTGGTGAAGGATGCGGTGCAAAGCACCTTGGTCCGGCCGAACGAGATGAGCGCCGAGCCTTCGGCCTGGTCGCTCCAACCCCGCTCGATCGTGACCGGCCGCAGCTGGTCAAGTTCGCGGCCGTCTCTGCGGGGTCCGGTTGTGGTGTCGCTCATGCGGTCAGGTCCTGTTCAGTGAGAGTCGGCAGATAGAGCGCGCCGGTTTCGACTAGCTCGACGGTGGAAATATCCGGCCCGAGGAAGCGGCGGACGAGGCCGGTGAACTCGGCCTTCGACCCTCCCGTCGCCTCGAAGACGTAGGTTGGCGGAATCGTCGCGCCATGCTCGATCCCGTGCTTCACCAGCGTGCGGTAGACGTCGAACGCCGTCTCCTCGGCGCTCGAGACGAGGGTGACCTCCTCGCCGATCACGTACTGGATGGCGGCGGACATCAGCGGGTAATGGGTGCAGCCGAGCACGAGCGTGTCGATGTCCGCGGCCCTGAGCGGCGCGAGATAACTCTCCGCTACCGCGAACAGATCCGGCCCGCTCGTGACGCCGGCCTCGACGAATTCGACGAACCGCGGACATGATCCGGTGAAAATGGACAGCTGCGGCGCCGCGGCGAAGGCGTCCTCGTAGGCGTTCGACGAGATGGTGCCGACTGTTCCGATGACGCCGACCCGACCGTTGCGAGTCTGGCGCACAGCCGCGCGGACCGCAGGCTGGATGACCTCGATGACGGGAATGCCGAGGGCCGTCGTGTAGCGCTCCCTCGCGTCTCTCAGCGTGGCGGACGACGCGGTGTTGCAGGCGATGACGAGCATCTTGACACCCTGCGCCACGAGATCATCGAGCACCTCGAGTGTGTACCGGCGCACATCCGCGATGGGCTTCGGACCGTACGGTGAGTGCGCGGTGTCCCCGACGTACAGGATGGATTCGTTTGGCAACTGGTCGATTACCGCCCGTGCGACGGTGAGCCCGCCGACACCTGAGTCGAAGATTCCGATCGGCGCGTCATTCACGAAGGTCGAGTTTAGTGCTCGGCCGCCGGGAGACGGCGACCGAAAACCCTTCTCCCGGCGCCCCAGGGGACACGAATCGCTCCTCCCGACGCCCACGAACGTGCAAATGTGTCCCCTAATGGGCGGGGTCCTGATTGCCGTTGATCCGGGAGCTCCCAAGCCGTCCGTGTGCACAGACGACGCTGGCTAGGCTGGTCGGGTGACCAGCGCCGCATCGTCCCTACTCACAGACCGCTACGAGCTCACGATGCTGGATGCCGCGATCCGCGCGGGCACGCACGACCGCGAGTGCGTATTCGAGGTCTTCGCGCGGAGCCTCCCCGGCGGCCGTCGCTATGGGGTCGTAGCCGGCACCGGCCGACTCCTCGACCTCATCACCGACTTCCGATTCACGGATTTCGAACTGGAGTGGCTGAAAGACAACGCGGTGGTCTTCGACGAGGCGGTCGACTGGTTGGCCAATTACCGCTTTTCCGGAAACATCTCCGGCTATCGGGAGGGCGAGGTCTACTTTCCAGGCTCACCGGTACTCGTCGTCGATGGCACGTTCGCCGAGGCCGTGATTCTCGAGACCCTCGTGCTCAGCGTGCTCAATTACGACTCCGCGGTGGCGAGCGCAGCCGCTCGAATGGTGTCCGCGGCGAGCGGTCGCCCGGTCGCGGAAATGGGGTCCCGTCGGACGAATGAGTGGGGCGCGGTCGCCGCCGCTCGGGCGGCCTTCATCGCGGGGTTTGCCGCGACAAGCAACCTGGAGGCCGGTCGCAGCTGGGGTGTCCCGACCATGGGCACGGCCGCGCATTCCTTCACGCTCCTTCACGACTCGGAGGAAGAAGCCTTTCGCGCGCAGGTTGATGCGCTCGGGTCCGGGACTACCCTGCTCGTCGACACCTACGACGTTCCGACCGCTGTTGCACTCGCGGTCAAAGTGGCGGGAACCACCCTTGGCGCCGTTCGGATCGACAGCGGCGACCTCCCCGACCAGGTCGCCGCCGTGCGGCGCCAGCTCGACGACCTCGGGGCCGTCAACACCAAGATCACAGTCACCAATGACCTCGACGAGTTCACCATCGCGGCGCTGCGGGCCGCACCGGTGGACTCTTACGGCGTCGGGACCTCCGTGGTCACCGGCTCCCGATCCCCCGCGGCCGGCTTCGTCTACAAGCTGGTCGCCCGACGGGACGACGAGGGCAACTGGCTCTCCGTCGCCAAGACATCGGCGCAAAAGGAGACGGTCGGCGGCCGCAAATTCCCGGTCCGCGAATTGACAGCCGACGGGAGGGCCAGCGCCGAGCTGATCCACCTCCGCGAACCGGAGGCGACGACCGCCGGTCACCGTCCGTTGCTCGTGCCGCTTGTCGTCGACGGCGTTCCCATTGAACGCTTTCGCGGGCGCGCCGGGACCGAGTTGGCGCGCACCCACCGGGCGTCGGCCATTGCCGAACTACCGCTTGAGGCGTTTCGCCTCGGCCGGGGCGAACCGGTCATTCCCACCCGGTTCGAGTGAGGCCCCCGGATGATCTCGCTACGACCCGCTATTTCTTGAACGAGTCGTAGATTTCCTTACAGGTGGGGCAGACCGGGAACTTTTCCGGGTCGCGCCCTGGCGTCCATACCTTGCCGCACAGCGCGATCACGGGCTTGCCACTCAACGCCGACTGCAGAATCTTTTCCTTCTGCACGTAGTGCGAGAACCGCTCGTGGTCGCCCTCTTCGATTTGCTCCTGGTTGAGAAGCTCCTCGAGCTCCCGGTCCAGGGTGTCCGTACCGCCGCCGCCCTGCTTTGTGTCGCCGCTCATGCGACCATTTTAGATCGTCGCGCGCGATTAGTTCCTCAGAGTGAAGGCGAGTAACTCGGGACCACGCCTGTTGAAGATCGCACCGCCCCAGGTCACCCCGAGAACCAGGAACACGACTCCGAGCACCACGCCGACCAGCAGCGACAGCGTCGGCCAGGCGCCGCCGTACATCAGGCCGAGGGCCGCGAGGCCGAGAGCGGGCAATGCGAGGATGATCGCGGCGAAGAAGGCGACGGATTGGATGAGGCCGGCGGCCGTGCCGCTCGCCTGAGGTTGCGCGAACGGACTGTCACCCGGTCGCACGGCTGGGTACGGGAATCGGGCGGAAATCACGCTCGACAGCCCGAGGCCGGCCAGAAGGACGCTCGAGCTGACACCGATCATTGACGGCAACACCGACGGATCCCCGTAAATCGAGGCGCTGATGGGCGACCCGATGAGTATGAGCGGCACTCCAAGGATGAGGGCTGGCACGATCCGTCCGAGCCGGTCGGCCCTGCCGCTGACGTTGGATGCGACGTGCAACCAGATTGCCGAGTGGTCGTAGGAGACGTCGTTGTGAATCGCCCAGGACAGGAACAGGCTCATCGCAGGCACCGGAATGAGTGCGAGCGCACTTCCGGGGACTCCGGCGACCGCGAGGGCGACAACGAAGATCAGCGGCGCGATGGGAATCGCCACGAGCGACGTGTGATACCGGGCGTCCCGAACCCAATACGTGATGCTGCGGGCCGCGATCGCTCCGGTCTGGGTGGCTGGCACGCTAGCAAACCACCCGAGGCCGGAATAGCGCTTCGTGCGCGCCTCACGTTGCGGTGTGACCAGCATCCAGCCGACGAGAGCGCGCCAGGCGAACCACAGCGCACCGGCAAACACTACGGCGATGGCGAACTTCGCGAGAGCGAGTCCGACGTGACCGGATGCGGCCTCGGCCGGGGCGGACCACACCGCTCCGAGCGGAGTCCAGGCCGCGACATCCGAGACGCCGGAGAGCACGAACAGCCCATCGCGCTGCCAGTTGACGGCGGTGAGCGCGACGACGAGCGGGGACAGAGACACGATGACGATCAGCGCGATGAGCCCGGTAATCTCTCGTGCCCGGCGGGTGGCGAGCAGGAAGGCGGCGATCGACGTGGAAACGCGAGCGCCGAGCACGCAGGTGACAACGATGATCACCGCGCCGAGCAGCGCGAGGATGGTCGCAAGCGGGTTGCGGGTCCAGGTTGCGACCTGGGCGACCGCGATCACGGCGATGGCGAGGGCGGGTACTCCGACGAGTGCCGCGACAGCGAGGCCGGCTGCGATACGGGTCGTCGGCACGCCGAACAACGAAAAGGCCCGCGGATCGAGGGTGTCGTCGACGCCGAACGCCAGTGGAACCAGCAGGAACGCGGCGACAACCACCGAACCGATCGTCACCGTGATGCTCGCGGCCAGAGGAGTGTCGACGAATCTGAGGCCGACGAGGCCGATCACCGCGACGATCGCCAAGCCGAGCCCGTAGACGAGGCCGATGATGATTCCGACGAGCTGGATCGGGCTGCGGCGGAAGATGTTCGCGAGCAGCCGGAGCTTCAGTCCGAGAAACTGTGCAACCACTCCATGCCCTCCGCTGTCTTGCGACCTCCCGCGAGTTCGACGAACCGCTCCTCGAGCGAACCTGCCCCGCGCACATCCTCCATGGTCCCGGCGGCGAGCACGCGGCCGCTGACCACAATTGCGACGAGGTCACAGATGCGCTGAATGAGATCCATGCTGTGGCTCGACAGCACGACCGTGCCTCCCGCGGCGACATACCTCTGCAGGATTTCAGTGACATTTGCCGCCGAAACGGGATCGACCGACTCGAACGGTTCGTCAAGGACGAGCAACCGGGGCGAATGGATCATGGCAGAAGCGAGCGCGATCTTCTTGGTCATTCCGGCCGAGTAGTCGGCGACCAAACGGCCGAGCGCGTCCTCAAGCCCGAACGCGACGGCGAGGTCGTGTGAGCGCGCCCTGACGGTCGCCGCGTCGAGGCCACGCAGTATGCCGGAGTAGTAGAGCAACTGACCGCCGGTGAGTCGATCGAAGAGTCGAAGGCGGTCCGGAAGCACCCCCATGTTGCGTTTCGCCACCACGGGATCGCTCCAGACGTCGGCTCCGTGAACGGCAACCGTTCCGCCGTCCGGACGCAGGAGTCCGGTCACCATGGACAGGGTGGTGGTCTTTCCGGCGCCGTTCGGCCCCACGATGCCGAAGATGGTTCCCGCCGGAACCGAAAGACTGACCTGATCAACCGCGACGGTGCTCCCGAAGCGCTTAACGAGATCCGTAACTCTAAGGACGATTCCAGGGTCGGCGTTCTCCCGGGCGGATCCACCCACCGTTGCGGGCGCCACCGCAGCCTCGGTCCTTGGCGCCTCTGCGGTCCGCTTCTTCACCAGCATGCGGGGCACGCTGGTGAAGAAGCGGGGCAGATTGACTGGCAAGCGGGGCAGACTGATTGGCCTGCGGGGCGGACTGATCAGCGCGGACGCCGGTGTTCCCTCAGGCGTTCCCGCGCCAGCCGCCTGCGCGTTCGGGGGCGCCATTTCTGGCGCCGCAGCCTCCGAAGCCACAGTTTCTGAAGCTGCGGTTTCAGTCACGACAGCGTCCAAAACCGCGGTTTCTAAAGCCGCGGTTTCTGCCGACGCAGTTTCTGGAGCCGCAGATTCTGAAGCCGCAGCTTCTGGCTGCGTCTGAGATTGCTCGATCGGGTCCGGCTCGAGACCGGCAACCGATGAGTCGCTCGGCGTCTGGCCGGTTGGCGGCGCGACGGTGGATTCTGCCGCCGCCGCCGCTTTCGTCACTGCCGTCGATCGCGCTGATGCTGGCCGCCTGGCCGGCGTTGACCTTCCCTGCCCGGCGGCCGGCGTGCGCTTGGCCGGTGTTCTCGGCTTTCCAGCCGGCTTCGGAGCGTCGGAGGTCGGGGCGTTCGGGGTCGGGGCGTTCGGGGTCGGGGCGTCAGGGGCGCTCGCGTCGGGTGCTGTCGACTCGCCCGCCGCCGGATCTGCGGCGCCTCGGGCCGCTGCGGTGCCGCCGCGGGTGGTTGACCTCGCGGCCCCGGTCCCGGTGCGCGAAGTCGTTTTTCTGGCCGGGGCACGCACGGGAGTCGGCGAGCCCAACGCCTGGTCCGCCGCGGACTGCGGTTCCGTCGCGGCCGGCTCCACCGGCGCCGGATCGGCCTTCTTGGTGCGCGGAGCGCGAGCAGAGGCTGCCTGCGAACCGCCGGTCTTTGCCTCGGCGGCCGCTCGGGGTGCCCGGGGAGTCGATGCCCGTGCCTTCGATGGTGCGCTCGGATCCTTAGCTACGGCCGCACTCGAGGGCTCAGCTGTTGTATTCTCCTCAGGTTTTGAATCCACTGGATAACCGTACCAATCCCGCCTGTATCGCCTGTGTGCAACCTGAATGGCGCATCACGAAATGAGAACGTCGCGCGCCGCCTGCTGTGCCAAATGGGACAGCCCCGGGTAGGGTGGGAACGCACAACGACGTGTCCAGGCAACAGTCTGGGGATTAACACTAGGTGAACCAGCTTCGAGATTCGCGCGGTATCGGGCGAGAGTCCGGCCGGAATTCGCACCGGCCCCAGTCGAGACCGCAGTCAACTGAGGAGACAAATCGTGAGCACGCAGATCGTAATTCTGGCCGCTGGAATGGGCAGCCGACTCGGTCGCTCGCTGCCCAAGCCGCTCACCGAGCTGAGCGACGGCCGCACGATCATGCAGCAGCAGTTCGACAACATCCGCCACGCATTCGGAGACAATGCCAAGGTGACCATCGTCGTCGGGTACAAGCTCGAGCACATCATCGAAGCCTTCCCGAGCGCATCCTTTGTCTACAACGAGCAGTACGACCAGACCAACACGTCCAAGAGCCTGATGCGGGCGCTCCGCGCGTCAGGACAGGGCGGCGTGCTCTGGATGAACGGAGACGTCGTCTTCGACCCGGAGGCTCTCGTTCGTGCCGCGAAGATGGTCAAGCGCGATCAGTCCTTCGTCTCGGTGAACACCGCGAAGGTTTCGGATGAAGAAGTGAAGTACACCGTCGACGCCGAGGGGTACATCAACAAGCTGTCGAAGACCGTCAAGGACGGCCTAGGCGAAGCGGTCGGAATCAACTACGTGGCCCGCGGCGACAAGGCTGCGCTCATCCGCCAGCTGAGCCGTGTAGGAGATCAGGACTACTTCGAGCGTGGAATTGAGCTTGGTATCGAGCAGGACAAGCTACGATTTGAGCCGGTAGACATCTCCGACCTCTACGCCGTAGAGATCGACTTCGCGGAAGACCTAGAGCGGGCAAACCTCTTCGTCTAAGGCGCTTCACCGGGGGTGCTTGACGCGTAAGGACCCGACCGAGTGAGTGCAGTAACACAGACTCATGAGTCGCGCTCGGCCTTCGCCCGCTATCGCCACTCGCTCTGGCTGCTCACCACGCGGGACCTGAAGGTCCGTTACTCAACGTCGTTCCTCGGTTATTTCTGGTCGATCCTCGACCCGCTGGTCATGGCCGCGATCTATTGGATCGTCTTCACGAAGATCTTCCACCGTGGCGCGCCAATCGAGCAGCCGTACATCGTGTTCCTGCTCACCGCGCTTCTGCCGTGGACCTGGTTCAACGGCGTGGTTTCGGATGCCACACGGGCCTTCACCAAGGAGGCAAAACTCGTACGGTCGACCAAGATTCCTCGCACCATCTGGGTCGCAAGGCTCGCGCTGTCCAAGGGCATCGAGTTCATCGTGAGTCTCCCCGTCATCGTGTTCTTCGCACTCATCTCGCTCGCGACGCCGGATCCCGCCCAGCTGCACTGGCAAGTGGTCTTCGTCCCGCTGGCCATCGTGCTTCAGGCGGCGCTCGCGCTCGGCGTGGGGCTCATCGTCGCACCGCTCGTTGTGTTTTTCAACGATCTTGAGCGAGCGGTGAAGCTCGGCCTCCGCTTCCTGTTCTACGCCTCCCCCATCGTCTACAGCGTGTCAGGCGTGCCGAAGGAACTTCGGCCGTACGCCTCAATCAATCCTCTTTCGGGCATCATCTCGCTCTACCGGGCGGCATTCTTCCCCACGGAATTGAACTGGTTCGACGTTGGGATGAGCGCCATCATCACCGTCATCATCCTCACCATCGGAATTCTCGTGTTCCGCCGAACCGTGCCGACCGTCCTCAAGGAGATTTGATGAGCGCCGTCTCACCGGTAATCGAGGTCGAAGATGCGGGCATTCGGTTCAAACGCAACCGGCGCTCCCGCCGCAATTTCAAGGATCTCTTCGCCGGGTCGAACCGACGAAGCAGGCCCGGCGAATTTTGGCCACTCCGCCACGTTTCGTTCTCGGTAGCGCCCGGCGAAGCCATCGGAGTGGTCGGCCGAAATGGGCAGGGCAAGTCCACCCTGCTCAAGCTCGTGGCCGAGGTGGTGTTCGCCGACGAGGGCAACGTGCGGGTGGCGGCTGGCGTGGCTCCGCTGATCGAGATCACCGGCGGATTCGTAGACGACCTGACGGTGCGTGACAACGTGTATCTCACGGCCGGCCTGCACGGCATGAAAAAGGCCCAGATCGACGCCCAGTTCGACGAAATCATCGCCTTCTCCGAAATTGGCGACTTCCTCGACACGCCGTACAAGCATCTGTCGAGCGGGATGAAGGTGCGAATTGCCTTCGCGGTGATCTCCCGGCTTGAGGAACCGATCCTCCTCGTCGACGAGGTGCTCGCTGTCGGTGACAAAGCGTTCCGAGAAAAGTGCTACCGCCGAATCGAAGAGCTGTTGGCGGGCGGGCGTACATTGTTTTTCGTGTCTCACAGCGAAAAAGATCTCAGACGGTTCTGTACCCGGGGCCTTTACCTCGACAAGGGTTCGCTCGTCCTGGATGCCTCGATCGAGGAGGTTCTCGACCGATACAACGCCGAGTATGGGGTCAAGCCGTGAGCATGCGGCCCGGCAAGGGCTTCAACGTCTCCTCACCGCAGGTCGAGAAGGGGGTTGACCGGCTGCTTTCGGTGCAGCGCCCGGTGGTGCTTGCGCACCTCCGCAGCGTGCGACACCGGCATCCGACGGCTTCACCGGCCCAGATCGTCGCCATTCTCGAGCGCCGCTACCTCACGGCCGTGACAACCGGCGGCGCCGGCGTTGGAGCGAGCGCGGTGATTCCGGGCGTCGGGTTTGGGGTGTCACTTGCCCTGTCGGGCGTCGAGACCGCCGGATTCCTTGAGGGCAGTGCGCTCTTCGCACAGTCGGTGACCGAGGTGCACGGCATCGCCATTGACGACCCGGAACGGGCGCGCACTCTCGTGATGGCAATGATGCTCGGAACGGCTGGCTCCGACCTAGTGAAGCAACTCGCCAGCCAGGCCGCGGGCGTCGGTCCTTCCAGAGGAACGTTCTGGGGAGAATTGGTGACCAAGAGCCTGCCGCAAGCGGCGATGGGGCAGATCGGCGATCGGATCAAGCGAGCGTTCATCCGTCGTTTCGCAACAACCCAGAGTGCCAGCATCCTCGGGCGAGCGATCCCGTTCGGGATCGGCGCCGTCATCGGCGGCACGGGCAATCATGTGCTCGGCCGCAAGGTCGTCGCTGCAGCGCGAGATGCCTTCGGTCCAGCCCCGGCATCATTCCCGGCCTATCTCGAGCCCGTGATTCGCGAGCCGCGAACGCGGGTCCGTTCGACCCGTCGTTCCCTCCCGCGGTTCCGTCGGCCGGTCGAGCAACTACCCGAATCCGATCAACCCGCAGAATCGGATGCGGCGCCGAGCCAAGAACGCTAGCCGCGTGGCCCGGTAGGACGGCAGCGCCACTCCTTCACCTCAGGCCGGCGACGGCCGTCCGGGGAGGAGTACCTCTGGCGCGTTCACTGTTAGGCTCCCTGTCGTGCCCGGGTTCAGCTTCGCCAAGGGGAATGCCCAGAAACTCGCGACGATTCCGCTCTACGCCCTCGGGGCGGCCGCAAGCCTCGTTGTTCGGCGCTCGAATCGACGCTGGGCCTTCGGAAGCGGCGCCGGTCTCGGCGAGGGTTCGCTCGCTCTGTTCCAGCATGTTGCGGCCGCCGACCCCTCCCTCACGCTGGTCTGGCTGTGCCGCAACGAGGTCGATCTCGCAACGGCTTCCGCACTTGGCATTCCGGCGGTGAGGCGAGACAGTTTTCGGGGCGTCTTGGCGACCCTCCGGTCCGGCGTCGTGGTGGTCACGCACGGGTTCGGCGACGTGAACCGGTATGGGTCCCGGGGTTCCTTCCTTGTTCAGCTCTGGCACGGCGTGCCACTCAAGCTTGTGCAGCTCGACTCCCCGGCAACGCTTGCGGTATCCGTGCCCGTCGTTGGGCGACAGGTACGCGCCCTGCTGCGCCGGTTCTACCGTCGCGCATACCGGGCGATCTCGTTCATGCCAGCGGCATCCGAACTTGTCGCAGGCCGGTTGCGGTCGGCATTTAACCTGCCGGCCGACCGAGTCGTTGTAACCGGCGACCCTCGCGACGACGTGCTCTGCAGCGGTTCCGCCTCGGACCGTGTCAGCCGGGCGCGAGACCTCCTGCGAGAAGGCGTCGACGCTCTCGCCCCGCGCGTGTTGCTCTACGCGCCGACCTGGCGAGACGGGGAGAGCGATCCCGCCGTGCCGGTGGCGGAGGACTGGCCGGAAATCGATGCGTGGCTTCGTGCCGCAAACGCGACCCTCGTCCTGAGGCCGCATCCGCTTGGACTGGGCGGCTACGCGGCGTTTGCCCGCTCGTCAGACCGCGTGCAGCTTCTGACCGCCGATCGCCGGCCGGACATCACGCCGATCCTTCCCGCGGTCGACCTGCTCATCACCGACTACTCGTCCATAGCCTTCGACTATTCCCTCACGGCCGGCCCGATTCTGTTCCTGGCCCCCGACGAGGACGCCTATGTGCTCTCCCGCGGCCTGTACGAACCGTATCGAGAATTCAGCGACGGACGGGCGGTGCGCAACTGGCGGACGATTCTTGCGCAGTTAATGCGCTACGACGCGGACCCCGTCTGGGCTGGCACGGTTCGTGACCACTCCGTCGTGTTGCGGGACCGTCACTTCGCACATCGAGACGGCCGAAATACCGAGCGAGTGTACGCCGAAATACTCCGCCGCCTGAACACGTAGTGCTTCGACTACTCGGCAAGGGAATCCTCGACCGGGCTGAATTCCCGCGCGACTAAATTCCCGTGCGCGAGGTGTCAACAGTGTCGCGCGCTCCCCGAAGCAACCCGAGCAGGAAGCCCACTCCCCAGCTGAGATGCATGGTCGGCAGCACGAGGAAGAATCGCCAGCGATCGGACCAGCCGGGTCCCCCAGCCTTCGAGAAGCAGATGAGCACGAGGAGCAACACATACGACACGGGGCTCAGGTAGATCAGGGAGAGCACCAGCCCGAGCCATCCGGCGACAACGCCCGTGGCCTGCAGAACCAGCAGGACGAGGCTCAGAAGCACGGTCACCACCAACAGCGGGGGCGCGAAGAAGCGCCACGGATTGCGGGCGGGATAGCGGCGCACGAGCTCACCACGCCAGATTCCGGTCGCGGCAAACTGTCGAACGAGTTTGCTCCAGCTTTCTCGCGGCCAGTACGTGACCTCGAGTGACGGATCGAACCAGACCGAGTGGCCGGCGTTTCGGATGCGGAGGTTGAGTTCCCAGTCTTCGCCACGCCGCACGGTCTCGTCGAACAGGTTCACCTCCTCGAGCACGGCCCGGCGGATGACCCCGAGGTAGGCGGACTCCGCCGGGCCCTCCTCGGCGCCGCCATGGTAGCTGCCGCCGCCGAGACCGAATCGGCTGTTGTATGCGCGCGCCACAGCAGACTGGAACGACGTCTTGCCCCGGGCCCTCATGACGCCACCCACGTTCGCGGCCCCGGTACGGGTAAGCGTGTCGATCGCCAGCCGGGTGTAATTCGGATCGAGCTCGGAGTGGGCATCGACTCGAACGATGATGGGGTGTCGGCTGGCACGAATGGCGATGTTGAGGCCCGCCGGGATGTCCGTGGCCGGATTGAACACCGCGACGATTCTCGGATCGCCCGACGCCAGGCTCAGCACGAGCTCGGTCGTGCCATCGGACGAGGGGCCAAGGGCGAGAATGAGCTCCTTCTCGCCCGCGTAGTCCTGCTCAAGGACCGAGCGAATCGCGGTCTCGATGTAGGAGCCCTCGTTGAGAACTGGCATGACATAGGACACTCCGGGCAGGGCGTGTTCCTCGTTGGCCATAGCTTCCAATGGGTCGGTTGGCAGGTCGATCGAGCCTACCAGCCGACGAGAAACGGGCACGGCGTCTGCGCGTCCGCGCAGCTACCGCGCCCGTTTCCGAGACAGCGAATGCTTCGGTTACTGGGTGAGCGTCCCCAGCGTCACGCCTACGTTGACCGACTTGCCGCCGCGCACGTAGGTGAGGTCAGCAGATGCTCCGGCGGGAAGGAACCGCACCTGAGCGGTGAGGTCGGTGCTGCCGGTGATCGGCACTCCGTTGAACTGGGTGACGACGTCACCGACCTTGAGGCCGGCCTTGTCGGCCGCGCCACCGGGCGTGACCACCTTGATGGTCGCACCGACTACCGAGCTGGCGCTCGTGGACGCGACATCCGCCACACTCGCACCGAGCAGGCCGTGGGTGCCCTTGCCGGTCTTGATGATCTCGTTGCCGATTCGCTGCGCGAGGTTAGCCGGAATCGCAAATCCGACGCCGATGTTGCCAGACTGCGTGTTTGCGGAGGTCTGCCCGGCGCTCGCGATCGCGACGTTGATGCCAATCACCTTCGCGTTGGTATCGAGAAGCGCGCCCCCCGAGTTCCCGGGGTTGATAGCCGCGTCGGTCTGGATCACCGGAAGCGAGATCGTGGACGCCGCAGACGTTGACGGCGCCTGGCTCTGCGAGCCCTGGCCGTTGTCGAACGGCAGGAAGTTAAACGGGCTGTTCGAGTTCGGTGCGCTGTTGTCCTGTCCGCTGGAGTTCGGCGCCGCCGAGGACGCGATCGAAATGCTGCGGTTGAGGGCGCTGACGATGCCGTCGGTAACCGTGTTGTTCAGACCAAGAGGCGCGCCGATGGCGATCGCCGTCTCGCCGACATTGAGCTTGCTCGAGTCGCCGAACACCGCCGGGGTTAAGCCGGAGGCGTTCTTGAGCTTGATGACCGCGAGGTCGACGATCGGGTCGGTTCCGACAACGGTCGCGTCGTAGAGATGACCGTCGGAGGTGGTGACCTGCACAGCGGGGTTCGCAATCGCTCCATCGAGGGTGACCACGTGGGTGTTGGTCAAAACGTAGCCGTCCGTGCTCAGGACGACTCCCGATCCGGTTCCGGCTGCCGACGAGCTCGAAACAGAGATCGTCACAACGGAGGGTGACGCCTTTGCCGCGACTGCCGAAATGACGTTGACGTTGTCGGTGTTGTTGATGGTGACGTTTTGGCGAGGGGAACTGGACACCGCACTCGATGCGCCCTGATTGTTTGAGACAGCCCACGACGCGACTCCGGCGCCGGACACTCCGCCGACGAGAGCGCCGACCGCGAGCGCCGCAACGATACCGACCCTGCCGTAGGAGCGCTTCGGCTCAGCGGGGGCGGCGAATGCGGCGGGGGCGGGCGTCGCCCCAAGGTGGTCTGGCTGGAGTGGCTGGGTAGCTGAGGTCGCTGCAGGCTGTTCGGCCGGTGCTGACGTCCACGTGTGGTTCGACGGGAGGGGCTGAGTCGTTGAGGCCGCCGGCTGTCCGGCCGGAGCCGAATAGTCCTGGGTTGGGGAGTTATCGGGTGCCTGTGGTTCCGCGTGCGATTCGGCGGGGTCTTCGCTCGGAGTCGGGTCCTGCGGTTCGTCGATCATTTGGCTGCTCCTTCCAAAGCGTTGCCAGCATCCACCGCCAACCTGAGCATTTTATATGGATGAACTGTGACCGAACTAGGCGTTATGGTGACTGACCTCGGCGCCCTATAATCGCCCGATTCGGGGAGCCCAGCACGGGCAAATTCAAGGCTCAGTTCGCGCGCTCAGCATCAGCTTTCAGCATCCTGGCCCGGCCGAATCCTCGAGGCAATCGCGATTGACAAGCACAGTCTTCGCGTCTCCAGCCGTCGCCGTCAATCGGTTGGAGGTCACCGGTATGGTTCCGGCAATCGGCGTCCACGGCCCGTCGGCAAACCGGTACTCCGCGGCGAACTCGATCGTGAGCCCGATCGAGTACGTACCCGCGAGCCGGTACACGTGGCTGGTCGCCGTCGGGTCGAATTCGGCAATGTTCTGCGAAGCCCAGGACCCGCCACCGGTCGCGCGAGTTGCGCTGGTTCCGTCACCGTAGTCCCAGCGGAATCGAGTGGCATCGAATCGCACCGCCGCCAGCTGCCCTAGCAACTCCCCTGTCTGCACTCCCCCGGTGACGAGCGCGTAGAAGTTGGTATCGAGGCCAACCACCATCCAGCCGTCCGGTTCCATTCGGTGCACACCCGATGTTGGCCTGAAGTTGACGAGATCTTCGAGCCGGACCGGTGAGGTGATGGTGTAGCCGTCGCGAACCGGTGACGTCACGGTGTAGCCGTCACGTACGGGAGGTGTGCCGACCACACCGGGTGCTCGGATCGGGCCACTTCCGCTCTGTGGCCGGGTGCCGGATGACCCGGGGTAGGTAACCGTGCCGACCAGATCGACGCCCTCGTCATTGGCGCTTCCGCTAACGCTTGGAGGGGAGCAACTTCCATCTCTATAGTTGCCCGCCGAGCATGCTGCACTCATTGCTGCGCTTGAGGGCGCAAATGTGATCGCAGTCATTACGGTAAAGGCTACGAGCGAGTAAAGCACTAGTCCTTTAGGACTAACAGAAATTGACACCGGTCCAGCCTTCTTCTTCTGAGACTCTCCACTCCTCTGCTCCGGCAGGGCGAGTGAGTATTGCCACTAATGGAAATCGTCTCGGGCTGCCGTCCGGAATGACAGATACGCCATTGGCCGCCAATACATCAACGTTTGTGACATCCAGGCACAGATAGATCTGCAGCGTTGATACTTCGCCCTGCGGCGTGCCGACGGGGTATCCATTCGCTAAAGAGATTGTGTCCACGGTCGTGATGCCGGTCCCGTGCTTTCCTGCTGCCCGGTATTCCCTCACCGAAGCTATTGCTGACGAAAGTGCCGTGCCGCTAGCTACTTTTGGCAGCGCAGAATCGTCGTAGGTTGCGAAGGCTGTATCAAGACCTCGCTGATAAGCCGCATACGCTTCCGTGGCGGCAGCCAGCGCCTCTTCCTCGGTGGCAAAAACAGGGGTGACCTTTGGGGAGGGCGAACCGGATACCTGTGGCATTGCATCAACGCAACCGCTCAGCATCATCGCGGCGACCAACGCCGCGCCGGAAACCCGAGGGAACATCCACATCCCCCGACGCTAGAGCACCCCGCCGCCGCCCGCCAGAAGTTTCCACACAGCGACGGTGAGCCTTAGCCCGTCGGGCTGAGGAGCAGCCGAGCGGCGGTACGGTTTAGACTCGGCCGACTTGCTGGGTCAATCAGGAGGAAGACGCATGGACATCACCGGAGCGTGGGAGATCGCCGCTCGCGGGGCGATGCTTCTCGGGGCCGACGGGCGCCTTCGGCCGACCATCTTCGCGGAAATGTCGGCCCTGTCGGTCAGCAGCGGAGCAATCAATCTCGGCCAGGGCTTCCCAGACGAAGACGGGCCAGAGGAAGTGCTCGAGGCGGCCCGACGGGCGATTAGCGACGGGATGAATCAGTACCCTCCTGCGCTCGGCTATCCCGTCTTGCGGGAGGCCATTTCGGCTCATCAGTCGCGGTTTTACGGGCTGACTCCCGACCCCGACCGCGAGGTATTGGTGACGGCGGGCGCCACCGAGGCGTTGGCGGCGACCATCCTTGCCCTCGTCCAGCCCGGCGATGAGGTGGTGACTCTCGAGCCGTTTTATGACTCCTACGCGGCCATAATCGCACTCAGTGGCGCACGGCACCGCACCGTTGCGCTGAGAGCACCGGACTTCCAGCCAGACCACGACGACCTGCGTCACGCGGTGAACGACCGCACCCGGCTCATCCTGATCAACAATCCGCACAACCCCACCGGCTCGGTATTGCCGCGCGAAACGCTCGAGCTCGTGGTGCAATTGGCCAACCAATATGACGCCATCATCGTCACCGATGAGGTCTACGAGCACCTTACCTTCGAGAGAAAGCACATAGCCGTCGCGACTCTTCCGGGAGCCTGGGAACGCACTGTCACGATTTCGAGCGCTGGGAAGACCTTCAGCACCACCGGTTGGAAGGTCGGCTGGCTCACCGCACCGGGCGAGCTGCTGCAGGCGATTCTCGCGATCAAGCAGTTTCTCACCTACGTGAACGCCGCGCCGTTCCAGCCTGCCATCGCCGTCGGGCTCGGGCTTCCCGACTCGTTCTTCCACCGCATCGCCAGCGTTCTGCAGTCAAAGCGCGATGTGTTGTCCGCTGGGCTGGCCAAGGCCGGTTTCGCGGTGAGCGAGTCGCATGGGTCGTATTTTGTGGTCGCGGACGCCGCCCCGCTCGGATTTGTGGATGCCGCGTCACTGTGCCGGGAACTCCCACGACTGGCGGGCGTCGTTGCGGTGCCGATCAGCGCGTTCGTTTCGGACGAGAACAAGGGGGATTACGCGTCCCTCGTGCGCTTCGCCTTCTGCAAGCGATTCGAGGTACTCGAACAAGCGTCGAAGCAGCTCGCGGGTCTGTCCGGCTGACCCTCACTCGGCGAGAACGCACTCAGGGGACGAAATCGCATACTTCCCCACGCCCAGGACGCGCCGAAGCTGTCACGTGGCAGAGGGATAACCCCCGGGCCGGCTATCACCTAGATCAGAGCCGGTCGACGCGAGAGGGGAATTCTCATGCTGATGGCGGTGCCAACGCCCTCCTGGCTCTCCACATCGATCTCCCCTTCGTGGGCGGTGACGATCGCCTTTGTGATGGTCAGCCCGAGGCCCACTCCGGGCACCGCGTTGCGCGTGGCCGTGGTTGCCCGGAAGAAGCGGGTGTAGAGCTGGTCGAGCTCGGCCGCTGGGATGCCAATGCCCGTGTCGCGAACTGTCACGACGGCATCCGAATCACTCACGTTCAGGCTCACCGTCACCGTGCCGCCTCGCGGGGTGAACTTGACGGCGTTGGAGATCAGGTTGTCGCAGGCTTGCCCGAGCCGGACCGCGTCGCCGGGCACGAAAATGGCCCCAAGAGGAAGGTCGACGAGCAGCTGGACTCCCGCACCGGTCGCCCCCGGCTTGGCGGAGACGACGGCGGCCGAGACCACCTCGACGAGGGCCACCTCGCTGACATCCAGCGGGAAGGTCCCGGCACTCACCTGGGCCGTGAACAAGAGGTCCCCAACGAGGCGGAGTAATCGATGGGCGTTTCGCTCGGCCACCCCGAGATAAAGCAGCTGTTCGTCGGACAGCGGAGCGCCATCGTCGTCCCGCATGAGTTCGAGATATCCGAGAATCGACGAAAGGGGGGTGCGAAGCTCGTGCGAAATTGAGCCGACAAACTCATCCTTGAGCCGTGCGACCTCGAGGGCATATGTCACGTCGGTGGCGACGAAAATGTAGCCAACCGTCGACCCGCTTTCATCGATGCGCGGCGTGACGGCAACGGAAACCGACAGCGTCGAAGCGTCCTGCCGCACGTACGTCCAGTCACGCACCTCCGCTCGGCCGAGACGGGCGGACTCCACAAGTGCCGAGAAGCCCGGGTTGAGCACTGTCGCACCCGGCGGGTAGTCCAGCTCTCGGGAACGGCCCTCCAGCTCGCCATCCACATGAAACTCGAAAACGTATCGCTTACCAAGGGCTTCCTGGGACGACAGTCCGAGCATCGCGCTCGCCCCCTTATTCCACACGTCGATCAGGCCCGTGAGGTCGCTGCCGATGATGGACTGCTCCGTCACGCCGTCGAGCACGCTGCGGGTGAGCCGGTCCGCCGCTCGAAGGCTGGCCTCGTTCGCCTTTAGCTGTTCGGTCGTGCGAATCATCTGCTCCAACAGCATTTCCCGCTCGGCGGCGAGCCGTTCGACGGCCGCAAGCTGCCGGCGCCCCTGTCGAGACAGCTCGTTCATCACCGCGGCAGCGATACCGTACACGGTTGGAGTAAAGATGCCGCGCAGCCATTCTCCGTCGTTGCTCGGCCAATGCCAGCCGATGACGAAGGGGAGCATGAGCGCCGCCGAGGTTCCCACGACGGCAACCAGCACCCACCGGCGGCCCTCCTCCGCGGCGATCCAGACGATCGGAAGGATCATGATCGATGAGAACAGCGACAGGGATCCACCGGTGCCCACCCGGAGCAGGGCCACGGCAAGGAGCGAGAGTCCGGGCACGAGCAGCACCCAGCGGGTCACCCGGCCGATGGAGCTGAAGTAAAAGGAGAGGGCCGTGGCTATGGCCATCGTCAGGCACGCGAACGCGACAGAGAGGGGCGCTGTGATCATCCCGTCGTCGAGCAGCAGGGACAGAATCACCGCGGTTAGGAAGACGGCGACTGTCGGCAGGTTCTTGAGTGCCGGAGAGGGACTGTCGACGGTGATCCGGCGCAGCGCTCTCCGACCTATCGAACCGATACTTTTCATGCGGTCTCATCCGTAAGGGCGGAGATCGGCAAGCGCGCAACCGACCGGGTCGATTTCTCGATCCACGATTGGCTCCCCCGAGTTGTCACGTTCGAGGTCCACTCTAGGGGTCGCGACGCGCACCCAGGTCGAATTTAATCCGTGCCGGCCGCACCGCCTACCAGCGGCAATCTGGCTTGCCTACCTGGGATGTACTGCAAAACGGCGGAGGTCGAGAGCCGGGTTGACGACCCGAACCTCGTCGACCCGGTCTTTCGAGATCCACGCGACCGCCACCGAGCTCTCCTCGCCGATGGTCACGAGTTCGACACCCATGGGGTCAACGATCATGCTGTTGCCGGCTGCGACCGGCGGAGCCTGATCCGCGGCGGCGACATAAACCGTGTTTTCGATCGCGCGCGCCGTCACGAGGGCACGCCAGTGATACTCCTTCAGCGGTCCGCGCACCCACTCGCTCGGGACGGCCACAAGGTCCACCCCGGCGTCGACGAGCCGACGCGTCACCTCCGGAAAGCGCAGGTCATAACAGGTCTGCAGGCCCACGGTGAAGTCGCCGAGCGGGAACGTCTCCGGCTCCTCGATGGGACCGGGCACCACCCAGTCGCTCTCTCGTTGGCCGAAGGCGTCATACAGATGGATCTTGCGGTACTTGGCCACGAGGACGCCGGCCGGGTTGAGTGCGACGAGGGTGTTCGAGAACCGGTCCGTTTCCTCGCCGATTTCAACCATGCCGGCGATGATATGGATGCCGAGAACCTTTGCGATTGCTTCAAGGCCTGCGACGAATGGTCCGTCGATGGTTTCGGCCGCGGCGACGGACTCGTCACCGAGAGCCGGCGTGAAGTGCGACGAGTACTCCGGAAACACCACAAGACTGGCTCCACGCGCCGCTGCGAGGGTGGCGAGATCCCGGATGCGTCCGAGGTTCGTCGCCTTATCGTCCCCGGGGGCGAACTGGGCCACGGCGATCGCGATCGGCTCGGCTGGTTCGGTCATGCGGCAAGCCTATTGGTGCCGACCGCTAACCGGCGATCTCCTGACGGAACGGCAGCAGCTCCGTCTTGAAGCCGAGTCCCACCACCCCGACCAGGCGCCGCTCACGGTAGTAGCCGACCGCGACATCACCGCAGAGCTCGCCGCGGAGGATGCGGATGTCCTCGTCCCCAGCCAGTCCCGGCAGTCCATAGGCCTGCAGGCTCACATCGAACTGATTGGACCAAAACGCCGGCATCGGTGCAAACTCCTTCGCCGCAATGTCGGCAAACGAGCCGTCATTGGCGAGCCAAGCGCCGAGCACAGCACCAGCCCGCTTCCCGGTGTCGGTCGGGATGTTCCAGTGTTCAACCCGGCGCGGCACCTCGTCGAACATGAGGTTGGGAAACCGGGCAATGTCGCCGACCACATACACGTCATCGCGTGCTGTGCCATTCCGCGGGACGGCCCGAAGGGCCGTGTCGGCCAGCACACCGTCCTCGAGATCGAGTGAGGCGTCCGCGAGCCATCCGGTGTTGCATTCCGACCCGATGGCCTCAACGAGCACATCGCCCTCGACGGTTTCGCCGTTGTCGAGGAGCACGCCTTCGAACCGGGAATCGCCAAGGAGTTCACTGACGCTTCGTCCGAGACGGAACTCCACCCCGTGCCTCTCGTGCCGTCGCCTCAGCTCGGCGGCCAGCATCCCACCGAGCGGCCGGACCATCGGCTCGGCGCTCGGCGACACGATGGTCACCTCGCAGCCGAGCTTTCGTGCGGTGGCCCCGACCTCGCACCCGATGAATCCCGAGCCAACGACGACGACCCGCGTACCTGGGCTCAGCTCTTGCCGCAGAGCCATCGCGTCATCGAGGGTCCGAACCGTATGGCGGCCAGCGATGGGCGGAAACGGCAACCGTCTGGCTCGCAGTCCGGTCGCGATCACCAGGGCGCTCCACGGGTACTCTCTGCCGTCATCGGTTGAGACCGAGCGATTGTCGAGGTCGGCGGTCACAGCCTGCGAGCCGAGAATCCACTCCACGTCGGCGGTAGCCGCCCGTGCCGGGAACGCGACGGCCTCATGGGTGACCCCTGCCGACAGGACATCCTTCGACAGGGGCGGCCGGTTGTACGGGGCGTGCAACTCGGCACCTATAACCGTCACCGGCCCGGTGTAGCCCGATCGACGCAGCGCCTCGGCCGTTCGAAGACCCCCCATCGAGCCGCCGACGATCAACACCGGCCGTCCCGCCGACATCACTCCACGATTCTGATGGCCTGCATCGGGCACACGTCAACCGCCGACTCGACGTTGTCCCGCTCCGATTCGTCGGCCTCGGCGTGGTACTCGAGTTTGTCGTCCGCGTTCAGTGCGAACAGATTCGGCGCCTCGAACACACACTGGCCGTAGTGCTGGCAGGCATCCATGTTCACTTCGATCTTGATCACGGCAGGTCCTTAACGGTCGAGGGGTAGAGGTCCTTCGATGGGGTGCGGATGCCGCGGAACTCCCAGTCGCCGCCGAGCGCCGTCGAGACCACCTCTTCGCTTTCGCTCGGCTGAGCGCCAACGTCAGTGCGAATCGGCGTCGGTCCCTCCACGATCACGTTTCGGAGGCTCCCGAGTCCCTCCACCTCCACCTCCACGATGTCTCCGGGTTCCACCGGTCGTGAGTGGGCCGGCGTGCCGGAGAACAATAGATCCCCGGGGCTCAGCGTGATTGTTCGCGCAATGTCGGCAACCAGGTAGTTCATGTCCCATTCCATGTTGGCGGTGTTGTCGTCTTGCGCAACGGCGCCGTTGACCAGGGTGCGAATCTGCTTGCCACGAAAGTCCCAGTCCGTGACAAGCCCCGGCCCGACCGGCGCGAGCGTGTCGCTTCCCTTCACCCGAAGCATCGATCCGGCGTCCGTGTCGCGAAAGTCATGAAGGCCAAAGTCGTTGCCGATCGTGTAGCCGGCGATGTGATCGCCAGCCTGTTCAGGCGACACGTTTCGGCAGGTGCGACCGATCACGATCACGATTTCGCCCTCAAAGTTCAGCCACTTGCAGCCGAGTGGGCGAACCACGGATCCGCCATGACTGTTGAGCGCGGTAACTGGCTTTTGAAAGTAGGTCGGCGCGGCGGGAAGCCGCGTCATGAACTCCTCGGTTCGGCTCGCGTAGTTGAGGTGCACGGCGATGATCTTGCTCGGCACCGTCGGCGGAAGGTGGGTCGCCGAGCGGGCATCCACCTCCCGACCGTCCGCGGCGACGAGGGACTCCCCGCGGCGCACCACCTCGGTTGCCACGCCGTCGAGAAGGATGCGCCGGGTCTCAGTCACGCGACAGCGCCAGGTCTTTCGGGGAGGGGAATCCGCCCTCCGGCCGCGGGAACCACACGTGCACCTGGCCGGTTCCGATTGAGTTCTCGTAGTCGCTGTAAAGCATCCCTCTGGCCGAGCAATTCTCCTCACCGACGGCGCCGGCAGCGAGCAACCAGTGGCCGAACATCGCTTCTGGACGAACCCGGTGAAACTCGGGCATGTTCTCGAGGATTTTGCCGTGTTCGCCGGCCTTCATCCAGTCCAGTCGCTCGTAGTCGGCAGCCCGGGCCTCCGGCGAGAAGATGTGCGACGGGTCGCTTGCCTCGTGCTTGCGCAGCTCCCGGAGCTTGTAGAAGGTGTGAGACAGCGCTCCGGACGCGAGGAGGATCACCCGCCGATCGCTTGCCGCGATGGCCTCGCCGAGGGCGCGACCGGCGCGGAGCATGTCCTCGTCGGTGCCGGTCTGACAGACGCTGAGGCTCACCCAGCGCTTGTCGAGTCCCTCGCCGAGGAACTTCCACAGGTTGATCGTGGCGTACATGACGGGCAGGTCCGGGTCGTCGATTGCAGTGACCCAGGTTCCGTTCTTCTCCGCACGCTCCTCGACAAGCCGGGCCAGTTCAGGATCTCCGCGGTAGTCGAACGGCACACCGTGCATGCCGCGCGGCAGCTCCTCCGATGTGAACTTCCCGCTTCGTCGCTCCTGCGCCGAAATCACGTATTCCACGGTGGTGGCCCAGTGGCTGTCGAGCACGACGACGGTGTCGTAATCGGCAGTCTCAAATACGTCCTTGCGCAGCTTCTCGAGGCCGGCGACGAGCGAGATGTCGTCGCCGTCGTTAAGCTCCCGACGCTCGGCCTCCGGCAGCATGATGGTGGGCACGTGGGCGATGAGCCCCACCCCGACTACTTCTCCCATGAGCTATTCCTTCCATCCGTGTGGGGCCACGACCGTGTTCTTCACGTCCGCATAAAAGTCGAAGGACCACGTGCCACCCTCGCGGCCGATGCCGGACTTCTTGGAACCGCCGAATGGCGCCCGAAGGTCCCGCACAAAGAAGCAATTGACCCAGACCGTGCCGGCAACCAGGCGACGAGCGATCTCGTCGGCGTGCCGTCGATCTCCGGAAACGAGCACGGCGGCGAGCCCGAACTCCGTGCCATTCGCCAGTTCGATTGCCTCCTCGTCAGTGGAGAAGGTCTGCATGGTGAGGACCGGCCCGAAGACCTCCTGGGTGAGAATCTCACTACCGGCAGCGACCTGGTCGATGAGAGTTGGCCGAAAATACAGCCCGCCAAGCTCTGAGTTTGCCTCTCCGCCGAACACGATGTTGGCGCCTTCGGCCTTCGCACGGTCGACAAATCCCCTGATGCGTTCGAAATGCCGAAGATGTACCTGCGGTCCGATGTCCGTCTCGGGGTCTCGCGGGTCACCCTGCCGAAGGGAGCCAACCTGGGCGCGGAAGGCGTCGGCGAATTCCGTCGCGATGCTTTCGTGCACGAGGATTCGGGTGCCGGAGAGGCAAACCTGACCGGCGTTGTCGTATTGCTCGACGGCGAGGTTCGCCGCAAGTCCGAGGTCGGCGTCCGCGAGCACAATGCACGGGCTCTTGCCGCCGAGTTCAAAGCTGCACGGGGTCAGGTTGTCCGCCGCGGCCCTGGCGATGGTCTTGGCCGTTGGCACCGAACCGGTGAAGGAGATTCGGCTCACGCCGGGGTGGGCGACGAGCGCTGCGCCGGCCTCAGCGCCGTAGCCCTGCACGACGTTGAACGCCCCGTCGGGGAGCCCGGCCTGCTTCGTGAAGTCGGCGAGGAGCGACGCAGTGAGCGGTGTCCACTCCGCTGGCTTCAGCACGACGGTGTCTCCCGCGGCGAGCGCCGGAGCGATGCGCCAAGTGGCGAGCATGAGTGGGGCATTCCACGGGGTGATGATGGCTGCGACGCCGGACGGATCCCAGGACACGTGGTTGGTGTGGCCGCGCGTGTCGAAATCCGGGTGGTCGAGGTGTTCGAGCAACCAGTCCGCGAAGAAGCGGAAGTTGTGGGCGACCCGAGGCATCACACCGCGCAGGTTGCTTCGCAACAGCCCGCCGTTGTCGAGAGTCTCCACCATGGCGAGCAGCTCAATGTTCTGTTCGACGAGGTCGGCAATTCTGTGCAGAACTGCCGAGCGCTCGGCCGCGGGCGTGGCTGCCCAGCCGGGGAAGGCTGCTCGAGCCGCGGCGACCGCGGCATCCACTTCGCGCGGTCCGCCACGGGCGATCTCGCCGAGCGCTGCGCCGTCGATCGGCGAACAGTTAGAGAACGTGAGCGCCGATCCGACTCGTGATCCCCCGATGTAGTGCCTGGTGTCCACCGCGACGCCGGCCACTGAGAAGCTTGTCGCGTGCGTCATCGTCATTGGCTGCTCTCGTCTCGAAGGGCTCATCATTAAGTCGTTCGGATGCTAATGAAACCTTAGCGAATAGCGGATGCCGGAACAACCGGCCGACGAGCGGTCCTCCTACTCGGGCTTCTCCACATGAGCGGTGACGAGGCGCAGCATCTCTGCGAACTCGTCCCGGCGGGAGGCATCGATCGGGCTTGCGATGTGCTGTTCCTGCACGTTGAACGCGGGAAACAGGGTGTTCATCAGCGTACGGCCGGCCGGCGTGAGCCGAACGACGACGAGCCTGCCGTCGCTGTGGCTCCTCTCCCGCTGCAGCCATCCGCGGCCCTCTAGGGTGGAAAGCACACCGGTCAAGGTTGCCTTGGAAAAACCGCCCTCCAGCGCAATCTGCCTGGTCTCGATCGGTTCCCAAATCCAGGTCACCCAGAGCACGACGAATGCGGTCCACGACAGGTTGTTCTCGGAGAGCACCGTACGTTCGAAGTGATTGCGCACGGCGTTGGCCGCCCGGAAGAGATTTGACGCAACCGCCATTGCCGAGTAGTCGAGCCGCAAATCCCCAAGGCGCGCTTCCACCTGTCGTTCCGTCTCGGCGAGCGTGTGCGGGCTGGCCATCGTTTTTTCTCCTCAAAACATTGCGAACGCTGGTCACTCTATGTGCCGGGCGACTTCGATTTGATCACCCGACATCGCCCGCGTGTGCTCGGTGGCCGAATGCTATCGTCTGTGTTAACTTGTTCGCCCCCTAACAAGATAATAATTGACCGATAGCGAGGACTGAGTTGACTTCAACGACGAACGTCACCTTGGCCGATCTCGACCTCTTCGAGACCGGCGACCCGTGGCGCGTGTTCGACGAGCTGCGCACCACGTCACCCGTGCATTGGGACGAGGAGGAGGCCCCGAATCACGGCTTCTGGTCCCTCACCCGATACCACGACATTGTCGGCGTCTTGCGCGACACCGAAACGTTCTCGAGTGAACGCGGTGCCGTCAACCTCGAGGAGCTGGATGCCGATCAGATCGAGGCCCGCAAGTCCATGCTCGAGACCGACGGCACGCGGCATCGCTCCCTCCGCAAACTCATGCAGGGCGAGTTCAGCCCGAAGGCGGTCGCCGGGTATGAGACCTTCCTTCGCGGACTAACCGCGACGACGCTCGACGCCGCATTCGCCAAGACCGAGTTCGACTTCGTGGCGGAGGTCGCGGCCGACTTCCCCATTCGAGTACTCGCGAGAATGCTCGACGTGCCGGAGGCCGACATCTACAAGCTCATCGAGTGGGGCAACCGCATGGTTGGCAACACCGACCCGGAACACACCGATGTTCTCGCAAGCTCGGAGGAGAGCGAAAAGTACCGGCTGTTGCCGTTCCGCTCCCCCGCGGCGCGAGAGGTCTTCGACTACGGCAACGCGCTCGCGCGGCAGCGCCGCGGCAAGGACGGCACCGACCTCGTCTCGCGGCTGATCAACCAGACGCCGATCGACGGCATCCCGCTCTCCGAACGAGACTTCAACAGCTACTTCCTGTTGCTCGTTGTCGCCGGAAACGAAACGACAAGGCACACCATCACCCATTCGATGAACTATCTGATCCAAAACCCCGACCAGCTTGCCCTTCTGCAGGACCGGCCGGAGCTGATCCCGTGGGCGGTGGAGGAGTTCTTGCGTCTCGCCAGCCCGGTCTACCATTTCCGTCGCACTGCGACGCGGGACACCGAGATCAACGGTCAGACGATCCGGGAGGGCGACAAGGTGGTCCCCTGGTTCGCCGCCGGTAACCGCGATCCGGAGGTCTTTGCCGACCCGTACCGGATGGATGTCACTCGCATGCCGAACGAACACATGGCCTTCGGCCGCGGCGGACCGCACATGTGTCTCGGCAACGCGCTAGCGCGGCTGGAGATCCGGGTGATGTTTGAGGAGCTGTTGCCCCGCGTCACCGGAATGGAGCGACTCGGAGAGGTCGCAAAGCTCCGGAGCAACTTCGTCAACGGCATCAAGCGATTCCCGGTTCGCGTTCACCTCGCGAGCGACCGGTGACCGCGATTCACGACACCCCTCCCCAGGCCGACGCACACTCGGGCGACGGCACGGGCATCCACACGCTCGAGACGCATCCGGTGTGGGGAGACGAGTCCGAGATCGTCGACCTCGCGGTCGACTGGGCGGCGCGGCGAGTGGTTCGCCACACCGATCCGCTCGCGACGGCGAGGCCTGCCTCCGAGCTCGCGGCCGCGGCCGGCCGCACAATCACACCGCACGGGATCGGTGGGGCTGCCGCACTCGACGTCTTTGACCGAGTACTCGAGCCGGCCACGCGATCGCAAGACGACCCGCTTAACCTCGCCTACATCGCAGCGGCGCCGACTCGAGCCGCCATCGCCTTCGACCTGGTCACGAGCAGCGCCAACATTTTCGGCGGACTGTGGGAGGCCGGGGCCGGAGGAATCTTTGCCGAGAACGAGGCCCTCGCCTGGATCGTCGGTCTGCTCGGCTGGCCGGACACTGCCGGCGGCTGTTTCGTCTCCGGCGGCACGTCGGGCAATCTCTCGGCGCTCATGACCGCGCGTGAGACCGCAAAGGCGCGACGCGGTGGGCGCCCGGCCGGTGGGTGGGAGCTTGCCTGCACCGAACACGCGCACTCCTCGATCCACTCCGCGGCGAAGGCCCTCGATGTCGACGTTGTCGACGTGCCGACGGATGCCCGCGGCCACCTCACCGGCCGCGAGTTGCGATCGGTGCTCGAACGGCACCCCAACGTGTTCGCCGTCGTCGCCTCGGCCGGCACGACCAACGAGGGTCTCGTGGACGACCTCGAGGACGTCGCCGCGGTGGCCCGGGAGTTCGGCGTCTGGTTGCATGTCGACGGCGCCTACGGCGGTGCCGGTCTCGCTGCGCCGAGCGTCCGTGGGCTCTTCGCCGGCATCGAGAACGCGGACAGCTTCATCGTCGATCCACATAAGTGGCTCTTCGCCCCCTATGACTGTTGCGCCCTGCTCTACCGCGACCCCGAACTAGCGCGAGCGACCCATGCGCAACACGCGAGCTATCTGGACCACGTCGATCGGGAGGCCTGGAATCCGAGCGACTTCGCCCTGCACCTGACCCGACGGGTGCGCGGCCTTCCGCTGTGGTTCAGCCTCGCGAGCCACGGAACCGACCGGTATCGGGACGCCGTCGAGCGGTCGCTAGAGACGACCCAAGTGGTCGCGGACGGGATCCGCGAGTCTGGTCACCTTCGGCTGGTTCGGGAACCGGAATTGTCGGTCGTGCTCTTCGAGCGCCCGGGGTGGGAGCCGGCGGACTATGCAGAGTGGTCGCACCGGATGGCGGCGGCCGGCACGATGCTCTGCATCCCGACCACCTGGCGCGGGCGCACCGTGCTGAGGTTCGCCTTCGTCAATCCTCAGACAGACCCGAAGTGGGTGCTGGAGATCCTCGAGACCCTCCGCTAGGTCGGGCACCCGATTTAGCCCTAGTATCGCACTATTCGTTCAGGGCCGAACGATTCACTGTCCGGAGGATAAATGAGTATCGACGCGGCTGCTCTTCGTTCAGAACTGGAAGCCAAGGGCATCGACGTGCTGAGGCTGATCTACGCCGACATCCTCGGGCTGACCCGATCCAAGGACTTGCTTGTCAGCCAGCTCGAACGGGTGGCCGTCAACGGGCCGACCTTCTGTCAGGGCGTCTGGGTGACGACGAGCCGCGGCGGGGTACTCGATGGCAACAACATCATGTCGAATGGACTGCCCGACCTCGTGACCCGGATCGACTCTTCCACGCTCACCCCGATGCCGTGGGAACCCGGAGTCGCCCTCGTGATCGCCGACGCGTTCAACCCGGACGAGTCGGCGAGCGAACTCGCCCCGCGCTCGGTGCTTCGGCGGGTCATTGCTCGCTACGAAGCTCTTGGTCTCACGCCCATCGTCGGACCGGAACTCGAGTTCTACATCGCCGAGCGTGGCGACACCGGCCAGTGGCAGCGTGCACTGTCCGCCACCGGGCGGGTGTACACCACGGGCGCCTGGGTAGACCCCAACGGAACCTTCCTCAACCTGCTCCGGATGCTCGATCGGATGGACATCGGCGTGGTGGCGGGCAATCACGAGTTCAGCCCGTCCCAATACGAGATCAATCTGTGGCACGGCGAAGCCCTTCGCGCCGCCGACCGAACCTTTCTCTTCAAGACCGCGATCAAGGACGTCGTCGCGCGGTCCGGGCAACTGGCGACCTTTCTCGGCAAGCCCTGGAGCGACGAGGGCGGAAGCGGTTTTCACCTGCACTTCTCCGTTGCGGACCGCACCGGGGCGAACCTCATGTCGGAGCCGAGTGGCGAGCTCACACCGGTCGCGAATCGGATGATCGCCGGCATACTGCACAACGCGCCCGCGCTCGCGGCGATCTGCAACCCGACGGTGAATGCCTACAAGCGGCTCGGGCCGGACACGCTCGCGCCGTACCGGGCGAACTGGGGGCACGACAACCGGAGCGCCATGGTTCGGGTTCCGCCGGAACGAGGCTCGGGAACCCGGCTCGAGATTCGGCTCGGCGACGGTGCCGCTAACCCGTACCTGATTGTGGCCGCCGTGTTGGCCGCTGGTCTTGACGGCATCACCCGCGAACTCGAGGCGCCGCCAAGCGCCGACGGTTGGGCGTACGAAAATGAGGCCGCTGAGGTGCTTCCCATGACGCTGGCCGCGGCCCTCGACGCCCTGGAGACCAACAACGCCCTACGCGACGCCCTCGGTTCGCCAATGATCGACGTGTTCAGCATGCTCAAGCGCGACGAGGTCGCGCGGTACGAGGAGGCGACCGACGACCCTGCAACCCGCGACGTCACGCAGTGGGAACTCGAGGAGTACCTCGAGGGATATTGACGAAAAGGCGCCTCACACCGGACGGGAACGGTCCTCAACGAGGTCGCCGCCGGCGAAGGTCACCCCGAGCTCGCGGTAGTAGCCGCCGAGGATTTCTTCCACCGGCAGAATCGAGTGCAACTCGTCCCATGGCGAGTCCGAAAGCGTGAGCTCGGCATCGCCGCGCCAGGCCGGCCCGAGATCGGCGTCGACGCCGCCCATCGACACCAGCTGATCGAGCGAGAGACCTTGCCCCTGGCTGATCGAGGGCATGAAGCGGTTGTGCAGCATCCGATGTCCGTTGACAAATCCATTGGTCTCCGATGGCTCCCTTAGCGTCACGACGGCCGAAGCTAGCCGGTGATCGTAGGCCGAGAGAGACGCCCCGAGCTGAGCCCCCGGCTCGAGTCGCGGGCTCGCCTTGCCCCGCGCGAACACGCGAGTGACGTGCACCGAACCCAACTTCTTCGGGTAGCCCTGAAACCAGCCGCGCCCGATGGCGAAGTCCTTGGTAACCCAGATCGCGACGCAGCGACTGTAGACCTCTCCCTGATAGGAGCAGCGCACCACCACGAACGCCTCGAGATACTGTGACCGCACCGGGTCGAGCAATTCGAGGCCGCCAGTGCTGCAGGACTGCCAGTCGGCCCAGATCATCGCGACGGCGCCCGGGCGGTCGGGGGCGAGGTCGATGTCCGGCGGCAGGATCGCTCGCACATTACCCGGGTCGGTGAGATATTCGACGGTCAGCAGCGTTCCGGAGTAGAACCACGGCGGACTCGGCACGAGGGCACTTGCGCCGAGTGGAGTCAGCGGGGCCAGGAATCCGTTGAGAGCAGTCATAGCGCCAGAGTGTAACCCACAATCGGCACTTGTTCGGCTCCAAACGAGCGGTCGGGCAATGTGCCGCAGCCTCTTGACGATGAACGCTCCGTTCGCCATTGTTAGCTAACTCGTTCGGACACGGACGATCGCTTTTGTACCGAGCTCAATGAGGAGATCACGATGGCGATTACTCGAGAGTCATCCGACACCGCAGCCACGTCGACATTGCACAGAGGGCGCCTCGGCGTTCTTGGCATCGTCTTCTTCGTCGTCGCTGCCGCCGCGCCGCTTGTCGGCATGACCGGGGCCGTTCCGGTGGCCATCCTCCTCGGCAACGGAGCCGCCGCACCCGGCGCCTACCTGGTCGTCGGCATCACCCTATTACTGTTCAGCGTCGGCTACGCGGCAATGAGCCAGCGGGTCACGAACGCCGGCGCCTTCTTCGCCTACATCGGGCGGGGACTGGGGCGGAACGCCGGCATCGCCTCCGCTTTCGTGTCCGTACTCGCCTACCTCGCGGTTCAACTCGCGGTCTATGGCTTCTTCGGCGGCCTGATCGCGAACGAGATTGGCGTGCTGCCGTGGTGGGCCTGGTCGCTCCTCGCGTGGTTGCTCGTGACGGGACTCTCGCTCCTGAGCGTGGATGTCGGCGCCAAGCTACTCGGTGCTCTGATGATCCTCGAGCTCCTCTCCCTGATCGTCACCTCGGTGGCCATCCTGACAAGCGGCGGACCGGAGGGACTGAACTTCGCGGCATCCTTCGCGCCCGACCGCATTATCGCCGGGGGCCTGGCCGGTTCGGCCGGCATCGCCTTCGCGTTCGCCTTCGCGTCGTTCATCGGCTTCGAAGCGACGGCGATCTACGGCGAGGAGTCTCGCGAACCCAAGAAGGCCGTTCCGCGGGCGACCTATCTCGCCGTCGTGGTGATCACCGTGCTGTTCGCGCTCACCGCGTTCGCCATCGTGACCGGGCTTGGGGCCTCGCGAGCGGTCGAACAGACGGCCGCGCTGTCCAAGGGGCTGACGAACCCGGCTGAGGTGCTGTTCTCCCTCGCGTCGCAATACGTCGGACCGTGGATGGCCGTGGTCATGAGCATCCTCGTGCTCTCGAGCCTCTTCGCCGGCCTTCTCGCGTTCCAGAACGCGGCGAGCCGGTACATGTTCGCTCTGGCTCGCGGCGGCGTGCTCCCCCGCCGGCTTAACACCGTGAATCGTCGGGGTGCTCCCGCCGCGGCATCCGTCGTCACGTCGATCATCAGCGGGCTTGTCATCGTGATCTTCGCCGTGTTTCAGCTCGACCCGGTGCTCAACCTGTTCAACTGGTTCAGCGGCCTCGCCGTCGTGTCGATCGTGCTGATCGAAATCCTGGTGTGCGTGGCGGTGATCGCCTACTTCCGGGCGAATCACGGGCGAGAAAACGTGTTTCAGACGCTGATCGCGCCGATCATCGCGGGGGTCGGACTCCTCCTCGGCGAGTACCTGCTCATGTCGCGCTTCGGTCTGCTCGCCGGCACGGCCGCGGAGGGCGTCGATCCGACGAAGACGCCGTGGGCGCAAAGCCCGATCGGCTGGACCCTCATCCTGCTGCCGTTCGTGCTGCTCATTGTCGGGTTCATCGTGTCGAGCACGCGGAAGCGGGTCAACGAGGAGCTGTTGCGGGACGTGATCTCCTGAGGTCAGAGGTGGATGAAGGTGGTCTTCAACTCCGTGTATTTTTCCAGGGCGTGACGTGACTTGTCCCGGCCGTTGCCGGAGAGCTTGTACCCGCCGAACGGCACGGTGAGGTCGCCCTCCTCGTAGCAGTTGACCCACACCGTTCCCGCCTTCAGCCGACGGGACAGCCGATGGGCAGTCGAGAGGTTCGACGTCCAGAGGCCGGCGGCGAGCCCGTAATCGCTGTTGTTGGCGACCCGAACCGCCTCGTCGTCATCCTTCACCGTGACGATCGCGAGCACCGGGCCGAAGACTTCCTGTTGGGCGAGGGCGGAATCGGGTGACACGCCGGCGAAGATTGTCGGCTCGAAGAAGCAGCCTCCGGTCGCGACACCGGATGTTTCGGACGCGCCTCCGCCAAGCAACAGCTCCGCGCCATCCTGCAGCGCCCGCTCGACGTGTTCACGAACGTCTGCCATCCGCGCGCTGGATGCCAGCGGGCCCATGCCGACCGCCGGATCCAACGGGTCGCCCGGTTGGTATTCGGCCGCGCGAGCCACCACCCCGGCGATGACCTCGTCCGCGACATCCTGGTGCACGATGAGTCGCGATGGCGCGGTGCACATCTGCCCGGCGTTGAAGAAGATGCCCCAGGCGGCCGTCGCGATTGCCGCGTCGAGATCGGGCGCGTCGGGAAGGATGATGTTGCCGGATTTGCCGCCGAGTTCGAGCCAGGTGCGTTTGAGATTCGATTGCGCCGAGTACTCGAGATAGGCGCGGCCGACCGTGGTCGAGCCGGTGAAGGCGAGGGCGTCCACCCGCGGGTGCAGACCGAGATGGCGGCCGAGAGTCGATCCGCGGCCGGGCACGACGTTCAGCACCCCATCGGGGATGCCTGCCTCGATCGCGAGCTCGGCGATGCGAAGCGCCGAGAGGGAGCTGTACTCCGACGGCTTGTGCACAACGGTGCATCCCACAGCGAGTGCCGGCGCGATCTTCCACGCCGAGAGGGTGAGCGGAAAGTTCCACGGGGTGACGACTCCCACCACGCCGACCGGCTCCCTAGTGATGAGGGCGAGGTCGTCGGCGCCAACAGGCGAAGACTCGTCGAGCTCCTTGTCGGCGAGCTCGGCATACCAGCGATACGTCGCGAGCACCGCGCGAAGCTCGATCCCCCACGCGTCATCGATCGGCTTACCCATCTCGAGGCTGACCATCAGGGCGAGCTCGTCGCGATGCTCGTCGATGAGGTCGGCCCACCGCAGCATGAGTTCCTTGCGCCGGCGCGGCGGATACTGCGGCCACGGCCCCTCGTCGAATGCCCGCCGCGCCGCCGAGATCGCCCGGTCCAGGTCGTGCTCGTCTCCGGCCGGAACCTCCGCGAGCGGGGAGCCGTCGCGGGGAGCCAGGTGCGTGAACGAGGCACCCGCACTCGGCGAGGACTGCTTCCCGTCGATCAGCAGACTGGTCGGAAACCGGAGGTCGGCGGCCATCCGTGTCCAGTCTTCGTGGGAGTGACCCGCGGTCGTCTTCGCCATTGGAGAGTTCCGATCTGTTGGGATGGAGAACTCAAGCCAGCCTAGATCATTCGGGCACGAACGGCATGGGCGAGCGGCGCGGTTCAGCCTTTTCCGCCGCCGCCGTCCTTCTTGCCCGGGTCTTGCGTCGGGGGTGCGGGTGCAGGTGCGGCCAAGGATCCGTCGCTCACGTTGACCGTGATGGTTTGTCCTCGACCCACCACGGCTCCGGCCCCCGGACTGGTGGAGGCTACGGTTCCCGCGGGGAATTCGGATGCCACGGTGCCACCCTGAGCGAAGGTCAGCCCGAGACTCTGTATAAGACTCTTGGCTGCGGCAACGCTCTGTCCTGCCACATTTGGCACGTTCTGCGTTGCCCCTCGAAGAAGAGTCCCGCTCGGAGCAGGGAACGCGGTCCCCTTGCCGTAGACGGCACTCGCGTCCAACGACGCCAGGATCGGCTTCATCGCATAGGTACGAATGTTTGACGCCAGGATGCCGCCGACCGAGATTCTGCGCATGTTTTGCTGGCCCACGATGTTCCCGATCCACATCGCGGTCGCGGTCTGGCTGCTCGCGGCACACATGTAGCTCTGTAGCGCCTCGGCGGTTCCGGTCTTGCCTATCAGCGGTGTGCCGTCGCGGGGGTTCGCGACCGCACCGGTACCGCCGGGCTGCAGCGGCCCCTGAAGGTCATACGCGGCCGCCGCCGCAACCTCGGGAGAGATGACCTGGGTGCAGCTCTGCGCCTGGCCCGGAAGCTCCTTGCCGTCCGGCCCGACGAACTTGTCCACCGCGATCGGTTGACACAGTTTTCCGTGGTTCGAGACGGTCGCGTAGGCCCCGGCCATTGCCAGGGGAGACGGAGTATTCGTGCCGAGAATCGCCGCCGGACCGTAGTCCAACGGCTTGTTGTTGGCATTGTGCACGCCCATCGCCGTGGCGACGTCGCGGATGTCACACAGGTCCAGCTTCGACGCCATGTCTATAAAGGCGTCGTTGACAGATCTTTGGGTTGCCGTCAGCACGTTCATTGTGCCCTCGCTGACGCCACTGTCATTCTTTGGGGTGTACCCCCCTGGTATGCCGTATCGGCCGCCCGAGGCGCACTTGGCGGGGAACGACGAATAGGTCTTGATGTTGGCGTCCACGTACTCCTGCAGGCCGTGCCCGTTCTGCAACCAGTTGATGAGGGTGAACAGCTTGTAGGTCGAGCCCGTGGCGAAGCCGGAGGAGCCGCCGTACTCCTGGTCCGTGTTGAAATTGACGGCAGTGGTCGAGGTGTCGCCTGTACCCGTGTCGTCGAAGGTCTTGTTTTGGGCCATCGATATGATGCGACCGGTGCCGACCTGCACCGTGGAGACGGCGCTACCAAGCTTGAATCGGCTCTCCGTTGCGGGTGTGCGCGCGGCCAGAACCGCTTCCGCCGTCGCCTCCTGATCAAGGTCGATTGTGGTGTAGACCGAATAGCCGCCCTTCTTCCACGCCGCCAGACGATCCTTCGCAGTCTCGCCGAGACTTGTGAAGTTCTTCACGTTCTTCAGCACGTAGTCGCAGAATGACTTGGCCGCGGTCGCGTAGGAACAGCCGTTGGACGCTGGACTGATCTTCACCGTCGTCGCGTTGACCGGCGTGGCCACCGCCTCGATGTACTGGGCCTGCGTGATCGACTTGACCGAAAGCATGTTGCCGAGGATCGCGTCGCGCCTGCTCTTGTTTCGCTCCCAGTTGTCCGGGGAGCCGGGGTTTCGTAACGACGGCGCCTGCACGATCGCGACGAGGCTCGCCGCCTGTGCGAGGGTCAGGTCTTTCGCCGTCGTCGAGTAGTACTGCTGCGCGGCCGCCTGGATGCCGTAGGTATTGCCGCCGAAGCCCGCGATGTTCAGGTAGGCGAGCAGAATCTGGTGCTTGGTGTAACGCTTTTCCAACCCAATGGCGAGCTTGGCTTCCTTGAGCTTGCGATCGAGGGTGTTCGCCTGCGCTGCCTTGATGGCAGCGGCAAGCTTGTCCTTGTTCTTGATGGTGGCAATAGCATCCTGAATGGCAAGCTGCTTTACGAGCTGCTGCTCGATGCTCGATGCCCCCTGGAGGGCCTTTCCGGTCAGGTTGTTGACCGCCGCGCGAGCGATGCCCGCGATGTCAACTCCCCCGTGGTCATAGAAGCGCACGTCCTCAGCGGCAACTAACGCATCCTTGGCGAACGGCGAGACCTCGTCCCACTTAACCTCTTCGCGGTTCTGGTCGTAGACCTGCGCGAATTGCACCTGCTGGCCGCCCTTGAGGCCGTACAGAACGTTGCGCTGCGACTGGGTGCCGATCTTGATGTAGTCCGGCAGGTTGTCGAAGACGTCCACCGCACCGCTTGCCACGCTGCTCGTGACAGCGATCGAGGGGACAACCATCGCCGTGACCAGAATTCCGGCCAGGACGCTGAACCCGATCAGACCGGCAATTCCAGCGAGAACGCCGCCGATCCGCAACCCTGCGCCGCTCACGCTGCGCCGATTCGCTGGGAGCCGATGCGTGGGGTCTTTCGGATCCGCGCATCGCCAGAAGGGAGCGCGTTGGCCGACAGGAAACGAGTCATTAATACCCCCGAGGGATGGACGTGTTCGAGCGAAGTCTGGTCCCCTAGCAGGGCTTCCAGCTGAGCATAGCTCACGCGCGGACACCGGCTCGCAGGTTCGAAGATAGCAAAACCTGGTGCACGGGATGATAACGATTCTGGTCGGTTCCCCGCGGTTGGGGTGGGGGTGAGCGCGCGCCTTGTCCGAGGCGGCCGAACGCGGGTGTTGCCTGCCGAGAATGCCACCGAGACGGACGACAACAAAAAGGCCCGGAATCGTTACGATTCCGGGCCCTTCATCTGGTGCGGGGACAGGCCCGGCGGCAACAATCACCACCAGGGCTCAGCATCGTCAGTCCAGTACCCGCACCGTGCTGGCCCACGGCGACAAGGTCGGTCCGCTATCGGAATGTCAGATATCCCGGTCACCGTCCGGCTCGCGCGGGGCGGGCTGAACACGTCGCGGCCTAAACGATACAGTCAGGGTCAATCCCGCTAGCCTTGCCCGTACGGTGGCGAACCGTCCCGCCCGGACAGCATCCAGGATTTCTTCAGCGTGTGTCGATCTGGCGCCGCGCCGATCGACCTCTGGGTGCGAAGGTCGAATGGCGACCTTCCTGAATCAAGGAGTACAAGATGGCGAAGTACATGCTGATCATGCGCGCGACAGACGAGTCGTTCGCTAACTTCACGAGCGTCGACTTCAGCGAGATCCTCGACTCGATGGGTAAATTCAACGACGAGCTGATCCAGGCAGGCGTGCTGCTCGCGGCCGAAGGTCTCGATGACCCGAACAACGGCGTTGTGGTCGACTTCACGGGAGAGACGCCGGTCGTGACTGACGGTCCCTACGGAGAGACCAAGGAACTGTTCAACGGCTACTACATCCTCGACGTCGCCTCGATTCAAGAGGCAGTCGAATGGGCCAAGCGCGCACCGATGACCGCGGGAAGCAAAACCGAGATCCGTCGCGTGCCGTCGATCGATGAATTCCCCCAGGACAACGTCTGGGTCCAGAAGGAGCGCGCCTGGCGCGAACAGACCGGGCAGCTCTGATCGAATGAGCACGACGGAGGCGCGGCGCGCCGTCGAGGCGGTGTGGCGCATGGAGTCCGCACGCATCGTCGGCGCCCTCGCCCGTTACACCGGAGACTTCTCGCTGGCCGAGGATCTCGCTCAGGAGGCACTCGCAGAAGCGCTCGTCTCCTGGTCGGTCAACGGACTTCCGGCCGAGCCGACCGGTTGGCTGCTCACGGTGGGCCGCCGCCGGGCGATCGACGCCTTTCGACGTCGGTCCGCCCGGGACGAACGGTATGTTCTGCTTGCCCGCGACCTCGACGAGGCGTTGCCCGGCGTGGACGCACTGTTCAATCCCGATGCGATCGACGACGACGTGCTCGCGTTGATGTTCATCGCGTGCCATCCGGTGCTGTCGAAGGAGTCACGGATCGCATTGACACTGCGAGTCGTCGGCGGACTCAGCACCGACGAAATCGCCAAGGCCTTCCTCGTGCCCGTGCCGACGATCCAGGCGCGCGTCACCCGCGCCAAAAAGACGCTCGCGGCCGCCGCAGTCCCCTTCGTCGTGCCCGAACCGCACGAGATGGCCGAGCGGCTTGGCTCGGTGCTTCAGGTCGTCTACCTGATCTTCACTGAGGGCTCGTTCGCATCGAATGGCGACGAGTGGATTCGCACGGATCTGGCCAGCGAGGCGCGCCGACTGGCTCGCGTGCTGGTGCGACTCAAGCCGGAGCCCGAGGTATCCGGGCTGCTCGCGCTGTTGGAACTCACTGCGGCCCGTTTTCCAGCGCGACTCGACGCGCTTGGCCGTCCCGTGTTCCTGGAGGACCAAGACCGGCGGTTGTGGGACCAGTCGGCAATCCGGCGTGGACGCGCGGCCCTCGCGCGGGCGGTGGGGGTCGGACGTGGACTGGGCGCATATGGTCTCCAGGCGTCCATCGCCGAGTGTCACGCGGTGGCCCACTCAGTTGCCGAGACCGACTGGCAACGGATCGTCATCCTCTACGAAGCCCTCGGACGGCTGACACCGTCGCCCATCATCGAACTGGGTCGTGCGGTCGCGGTCGCGATGGCCTCCGGTCCGGCGGACGGCCTCGCGCTGGTCGACGCGATCGCGTCACGGGGCGAGCTGGCCGACTCGCACCTGCTGCCCGCGATCCGCGGCGAGATGCTCACCAGACTCGGCCGTCGCGACGCGGCGCGATCCGCACTCCAGCAGGCCATCGAGCTGTGCGGGAACACCGTCGAACGCGCGGCGCTCGAGCGCAAGCTCGACCGAGTCAGCCAACCGTAGGGGCCCCGCTGAAGCCACTAGGAACGAACGGGCACGAAGTGGAAAGGCGCTCATCCGTATTGACAGGCATGAGGGCGCCGTTGGCTAGACCATCACTGGCAACCGGCCGGGGCACGATTGGTTATCGCCGAAATCAACGCGGCCGTGGCACGAACCGTAGGGTTTAGCCGTGACCACCAGCGAAACAATTCACGGCGGCGGCAACCGTGTGACGTGGCAAGAGCTTCCGCCTAACGTACGTGATGTAATCGAGCGACTGAACGGGTCGGCCGTCGTTGAGGCACGAACGGCACACGGCGGGTTCTCACCAGGCATGGCGTCTGCGCTGACCCTCGCGGACGGCCGCACAGTCTTCGCTAAAGCGATCTCCGACGAGGTCACGCCGGGTGCTGCGGACCTGTACCGGCGGGAAAGAGATGTACTCCAGGCGCTCCCACCGACGCTGCCCGTGCCAGAGTTGCTGGCCGAAAGCGACGACGAGGGCTGGGTCGTCCTGCTCTACCGCCACGTCGCCGGTCGAGTCCCCGACCCAAGCCGACCCGACGATCTAAAGGCCATGCTCTCTACCTTCGAGCAGCTCGCGACCGTGCTAACTCCCAGTCCCATATCGGCGCCGACGTTCGAGGAATCCTGGGCGTGGCAATTCGACTCGTGGAGTCGCGCCAAAGTCGCAGCAGATACGCTCGCCATCTCCATCGATCCGTGGATCGCGGACAATTTCGAAGCCGTAGAAGCAACAGCCGCTCACTGGAGAGAGGCAACCAGAGGCGCTGCGCTTATCCACGCCGACCTGCGAGCAGACAACATGATCCTCACAGAGCACGGCATTGTCGTCGTCGACTGGCCCGAAGCCTGCATCGCAGCTCCATGGCTCGACGCTGTCCTTGCCGCGCCGAGCATGGCCATGTTCCCCGGCGCACCGGAACCGGGGAGCATCATCGACAAACTTCCGGCTGCCTCCGCGATTGAGCCTGACGACCTGACGACCGTCGTCGCGGCGATGACCGGGTTCTTCCTCTGCGCGTCAGTGCTCCCAGCTATCCCCGCACTCCCCACCCTTCGCGCATTTCAGCGTGAACAAGGCACCATCGCCGCCAGCTGGCTTCGCAGGCGAATTGAGCGGGGTCGACGGTAGCGCCCATGTCGCGATGCCACATTGGGTTTCGAGTGGGGTGCGTAGGAGCGCTGGTTAACATTCCGCCAAAGAAAAAGGCCGGAAATCCTTGGATTTCCGGCCTTTGCTTGTTGCGGGGACAGGATTTGAACCTGCGACCTCTGGGTTATGAGCCCAGCGAGCTACCGAACTGCTCCACCCCGCGCTACGTAGAAAAGCCTACCACGCGTTTGGCGGGCACCTCACTTCGAGGGACGGCAACGGCTACTTCTCCAGCGCGAACACCTTGTTCAGCGCGGCGACCAGGTTGGCGTCGGCAGTCGCATAAGCGGTGAGGTCACCAGACTTGAGTGCGGCCGCGCGAGCGGTAAGCGCGGTCTGCACATCGGCCAGCGCGGCCTTGAGCTGCGCATCGTTGCTCGCGGAGGGTGCCGGCGTGGGCGCCGAAGTGCTTGGATTCGGCACGGTCGGCACCGTGCCGTCGCCGGCGCTTGCCCCCGAATTGCCACCAAACAGCGAATTCAGCGCGGCATCGAGAGTGTCCTCGAACGCCACTTTGTCTCCGAACGACACCAGAACCTTCCGCAGGATCGGGTAGCTCGTCTCCGCGGTCGACTGCACGTACACCGGCTGCACGTAGAGCAGTCCTCCCCCGACGGGAACCGTGAGCAGGTTTCCGCGCTGCACCTTGGTGTCGCCTCTGGCGAGCAGCGCGAGCTGATTGGCCACCGTCGTATCGGTGTTGAAGTTGCTCTGCACCTGACCGGGGCCAGGAACCGAGTTCTGTTTTGGCAGCGCGAGCAGAGTGAGTTTGCCGTAACCGGGTGCGACCTTGCCGGCAGTGCTTCCCGCATCCGAATCCGCCGCGAGATAGCCGGTGAGAATGTTGCTCGTTCCCGCTCCCCTGGAGTTCGGGATATACGTGGAGTACAGGGAGAAGGCGGGAGCCTGGGCCCCGGGCAGTTTCATCGTCAGGTAGTACGGCGGCTGAAGTTTCGCCGTCGCAGCACTCGACACCGGGTCGTTGGGGGTGACCCACGCGTCGCTCGACGAATAGAACGTGCTCGGATCGGTGACGTGATACGTCCCGAGAATCTGGCGCTGCACCTTGAACAGATCGGCCGGGTAGCGCACGTGGCTGATCAGCTGGGCGCTCATGGCGCTAATCGGCTTCACCGTGGAGGGATAGATCTTCTCCCAAGTCTTGAGGATGGGGTCGCTCGCGTCCCACGCGTACAGGGTGACCTTGCCGCTGTAGGCGTCGACCGTGGCCTTCACCGAGTTGCGGATGTAGTTGATGTTGTCGAGCGGTAGCTGGGGAGTCGGCGTGTAGCTGTCCGAGATCGCGCTGCTCAGCTGCTCGACGGCAGAGTACGGGTAGCTGGAACTCGTGGTGTAGCCGTCGAGTATCCACTGCACCCTCCCGTTGACGATCGCGGGGTAGGGATCGCTGTCGAGGGTGAGGTACGGGGCCGCTTTCTGCACGCGGTCAATCGGATTGCGGGTGTAGAGAATCTGGGAATCGCTGTTCACCGCGTTGGAGAGGAAGATTTGCTCCGACTGGAATTTGATTGCGTAAACCAGCTTGTTGAAGATGGAGTCCAGCTTTGGGCCGCCGTTCCCTGTGAACGTGGTCTGCGCGTTTTGATTGCCCGTTCCATTCCCCGAGGGGTAGTCGAGCTCGACCTTGCTTCCGCCCTTCGGACCGCCGACGATCGAATAGGTCGGAGAGCTCTCGCCGAAGTAGATCCGAGGCTGGTACTTGCCGAGCGCCCCAGACGAGGGAATTCCGGACTCGAGGAACACCGGCAACCCGTCGGCCGAACGCTGGTTGCCGTAGGCAGCAACCACCCCGTAACCGTGGGTGTAAACGAGGGTGTTGTTGTACCAGCTGTTCGGCGCCCCGGTGTTCTGCTGGTTGAGCTCGCGGACCGCGATCACCGTGTCCTGAGACTTGCCGTTGATCGTGTAGCGGTCAACGTCCAGGTACTTGTTGAACTGGTAGTACTGCTTGATCCGCTCGAGCTGCGCGAACGCGCTGGACACGAGGGCAGGATCGATGATGCGGATGTTGGCCGTCGTCGAGGCGTCGTTCCTCAGGGCGCCCGGCTGGGCGTTCGTCGTCGCAGAGTACGGCTCCTCCTTCACTCCGGCCACCCCGTACGCATCCCGGGTCGCGTTGATGTTCCGCTGGATGTAGGGCGCCTCCAGGGTGCTAACGTTCGGCTCAACCTGGAACTTCTGGACCACCCACGGGTAGACCGAGCCAACGAGCAGCCCGCTGACCAGCAGGAGTGCCACGCCGATCAGGGGGAAGCGCCAGCGTCCGATCACGGCGGTGATCACGAAGAGAATGGCGACAACTGCGGCCGCGAGGGCGAGAATCTGGCGCCCGGGAATGACAGCGTGCGCGTCCGCGTAGGACGCCCCCTCGAACAGGGTGCTGCTGGTCTGGGTGCTGAGTGTCGCGTACTGGTCAAGCCAGATGCTGACCGCCTGGAGCGCGAGGTAGACGGCGCCGGTGACGGCGAGCTGGATGCGGGCGGTGCGGGAGATGCGAACCTCGCGACCATTGAAACGCAGCGCACCGTACAGGTAGCTTGTCGCGATCGCGGCGATGGCCGAAAGCAGAACCACGGCGGAGGCGAAGGCGGCGACCGCTTGATAGAACGGCAGCGCGAACAGGTAGAACGACGTGTCGAGGTGGAACTGCGGGTCGAGTTTTCCCGAGGGAGTGCCGTTGATCCACTCGAGGGCGAGCTGCCACCGCGACGATGTAGCAACACCGGCGAAGATGCCGAGGACGGCGGGAATTCCCCACATGGCGAGGCGCCGAAGCGGCTCGATCACCTGCTGATAGCGGTCGAGCTGGGCGTTGAGCTTGGCGTAAACCGGGCGCCAGCGAAACGCCACTTCGATGCTCACGAAGACGGGAACCGCCATGGCGACAAATCCGATGAAGAACATGACGGTGCTGGCGATCCACTGCGTGGTGAGCACGTTGAGGTAGCCGAGCTGGTTGAACCAGAGCCAATCCGTGTACAGACTCGCGAAAATGAAGAAGAGAATCACCAGAACGGCGACGACCGCGAGCGTGATCAGAAAGGTCACTCTCGATCGCGAGGCAGGCTGTCGCACTTCGGCTGGGTGGGTCGTCACGAAACTGCTCCTGGTTTGGCGCGAATGCTGTGGTCACTCATCTTAAGCGCTGAATTTGAGTTAAGAGCGCCGAATCGATCTCCGATCGAGGTCACTTGGCCGGACAGGTGAGCAGCCCGCTCGTGCTCGATCCGGCCGAGATGGCCTTGAGGGCGGTGAGCGAGTCGTCGAGCGTCTTCACCGCGAGCACCTGAATGCCCTTGGGGATGTGCCCCGTGACCTCGTTGCAGTTGGAATACGGGGCGAGGAACCACTTTGCACCCGACTGCACGGCACCGTAGAGCTTTTGACGGATGCCTCCGATTGCCCCGACGTCGCCCTGGGCATCGATCGTCCCCGTTCCCGCGACCTTGGCGCCGCCGTTCAAGGCGCCCGGCGTGAGTTTGTCGATGATGCCGAGCGCAAACATCTGGCCAGCACTCGGTCCCCCGACGTTCTCGAGTTGAATCTTGACCGTGAAGGGGAACGTGTAGGAGATGGAGGGGTAGATCCCGAGAATCGGCGCAGGATTGCTGCCGGTGCTGAGCGTCGGCGTCACTGTCACCGTCTTCGCCACGCCGCCCCGATTGATGTCGATGGTCACCGGCACTCCGGCCCCTGCCTTCGCGATGATGGCGCGCAGTCCGTTCACGGTGTCGGAGACTTGGCCGTTGACACTCACTATGGTGTCGCCGGTCTTCAACACCCCCGCGGACGGCGACTTTGTTGAGAACCCTCCGACGGACAGAGTCGTTGGCAGGGCGTAGCCGAGATGGGTTAACGCCGCGGCAATGGCGTCCTTTTGGGAGTTCTGCATGTCGACCGCCGCTTGCTCGTTCGACTCCTTGACGGTGGTTCCCGGCTGGTAAACCGCGCTCATCGGCAAGACGGCTCGGCTCGGATCGAGGTACGCGCTTGCGACCTCGAACCAGCTCGGGGACTGTTGGGGACTTCCCGCTATGTTGACCGTGAGCATGTCGAGCGCCCCACTGGTCGGATAGGTCTTGTGCGCGGGGATGTCGATCAGGGGAACCTGTTGCGCCCCGTTGGCCACCTGACCGAGGGTGTTGAACACCGGGCCGGGCTCCTCAATCACGTACGGGGCCGGCACCAGTGCGAAGCCGAGTGTGCCCAGTATCGCGGCGATGAGAAGAGTCCAGCCGATCCACGCCCCACGCCGCTTTGCGGGGAGGGCAACTCGGTGGTCATCGGTGAAGAGCGCCACCGCGCACCTTTCGTTCGTTGTTCGCCACGGGCGCACATCAATGGGCCCCGGCCAGATGAAATTACAGCCGTGGTCACGGCGCAGCGGCTAGCGTAGTTGTTATGCCTGAAGATTCGGCGCAGGACCCGGAAGACGAATTCCGCGACATGCTCAGCCAATTTCTTTCCGGAGACGGGGAGATCGATCCGGCGCGCCTTGCCAGCGCGGCCGGTCTGCCGAACGATCCGGAGATGATTCGCAACCTGCTCGGACAACTGCAGAGCGCTATGCAATCGAGCGGCGATGGAATCAACTGGGACCTGGCTCTCCAGCAGGCGAAGGCCATTGCGTCGCAGAACGTTCAGGCCACCACGCCTGCCGAACGCGCTTCGCTTGAGCAGTCATTCCACGTCGCCGCGCTCTGGCTGGATGAGGCGACCTACGTCGCCGAGCTCACGTCGACTCCCCGGCTCATGTCCCGCACCGAGTGGATCGTCGCGACGATGCCGATCTGGACCCAGCTCGCCGAGCCGGTCGCCCTGAGCATCGCCAACGCGCTTACCCAGGTATTGCGTGATCAGGCACCGGAGGAGATGTCCGGCATGATCGAGGGCGCCTCGAAGCTCATGCGCAACGTCGGTGGCACACTCTTCGCCATGCAGCTTGGCCAGGTCGTCGGGCAGCTCGGCGGCGAGGTGGTCTCCGGCGGCGACATCGGGATCCCGCTTCTCGGATCGTCGAACGATCTCGATCACCAGGCCGCCATCCTCCCCCAAAACGTGGCGGCGTTCGGCGCGGGACTCGACATCGACAAGGACCAGGTCCAGCTCTACCTTGCGGTCCGAGAACTCGCGCACGCCCGGTTGTTCCGTCACGCCAAGTGGCTGCGGCTGCAACTCATGACCTCGATCACGGAGTTTGCTCAGGGCATCCGGATCGATACCGACCGGCTCGAGGAACTCGCGGCGGACTTCGATCCGTCGAACCCGGAGGAGTTGCGCGAGGCGATGGTCAGCGGCGCGCTCATCCCGCCAAAGTCCGAGTCGCAGCTCGCGGCCCTTGGCCGGTTGGAGACGATGCTCGCACTCATCGAGGGCTGGGTCGACGTCGTTACCGCGCAGGCCACCGTTCGCCTGCCGAAGTCGGGGGCGATCGCGGAGACCGTTCGTCGGCGTCGCGCCGCCGGTGGCCCGGCCGAATCCGCCTTCTCGACCCTGGTCGGTCTCGAACTTCGACCGCGTCGACTGCGGGAGGCGGCGGCGATGTGGCAACAAATCACCGACCGGGTCGGCGCCGAGAAGCGCGACAGCCTGTGGTCCCACCCGGATCTCGTTCCGACCTCCGAGGACATCGAGGATCCCGCCCGCATCATCGCTCGACTTTCCGGTCCGGCGCCGGCGCCGGATGACATCGATCAGGCCATCGAAGATCTTCTCAACGATGACGGCGGCGACCGGCCGCACGAGTCAGAGGACGGCTCGGCCGAGGAACCGCAGAACTAGGCCGGCCCCGGCACGGGGCTCTGTGGATGGCTGACGACACCGTCCGCCGCCCGGGTGCATCATTCAGCAATGGTGCTCAAACTGGATCCCCGCTTTCCGCTTCTGTGGCGCGATCCGCACAGCCTGCAGTTCGGCTCCGATCGTCCAGTGCTCGTGCTCCGGTCGGTCTCCGAACCGGCCGAGCGGGTCATCGCGGCCCTCGTCGCCGGGATCAGCCGATCGGGCCTCGGCATGATCGCCCGCGGCGCCGGCCTCGACGATCTCGCCCTGCACGGCCTGCTTGCAACGCTGGCCCCGGCGCTCGAAAACCCGGCGGCACCGGTCATCGAGCGGGTTTCGGTCTGCGGACGCGGCGAGACCGCCGGCCGGATCGCGGACATCCTTCGTCGCTCCGGCACTGTGGTCACCGTCGACGGGGCGGAGTCGGACACCGAGGTGGATCTGGCCGTGATCGTCGCGCACTTTGTTATCGAGCCGGAGCTGCACGGAGCGTGGCTCCGGCGCGACATTCCGCACCTCCCCGTCGTGTTCGGGGACCGGATCGTGCAAATAGGGCCACTCGTGCGACCCGGGACGGGACCCTGCCTGTACTGCCTTGAGCTGCACAGAAGGGACGTCGATGACGCGAGGCCGGCCATCGCCGCGCAGCTGTGGGGTCGGACGAGCCCCGCCGAGTCGCCACTCGTCGCGGCCGAGGTAGCGTCACTCGCAGCCCGATTTGCGCTGACCCGCCTCGCAAGCCCGGCGACCGACGCCGAGCCGGCAGTGGAGCTGGACACGGTCACTGGCGAGACGAACACTGCCGGGTGGTCGCCCCATCCGGCATGCGGCTGCATCGCCATCACACCGCACGGTCACCGATTCGCTACCTCAGTTGCGGGAGAAAACGGGACTCGCGGCGAGCAGGGCCGCGGCCGGATCCGCCGGACGCCCAGGACAGGTGGAGCCGGCGCCGCGCCCGTGTGATCCCGACGTAGAGGAGCCGCCTCTCCTCTTCGATCGCCTCCTCCGTCTTGGCGTAGGTGATCGGAACGAAACCGTCACTCAGGCCGACCAGGAACACGGTGTCCCACTCGAGTCCCTTTGCCGAGTGCAGTGTGGCGAGGGTCACAGCCGACATGGTGGGCTCGTGCTGGCTCGCCGCCCGTTCGAACAGGTCCCCGACGAAGGCCGAAAGCGACGTTCCAGGCGAGGACTCCTCCGCGAGGGCCATGAGCGCGTTGAGCGATTCCCACCGGTCGCGTACCGCTCCGCGGGCCTCGGGCGGGTCTTGCGTCCAGCCGAGGGATCGCAGCACGTCGCTCACCGTCTTGAACAGCGGTTCCCGGGTCGCTCCCACCACCGCGCCCTTGAGCATCATGAGTGCCTGTTTGACCTCGCGCTGTTCGAAGAAGCGTGTCCCGCCTCGCAACTGGAAACTCACGCCGGCGTCGGTGAGCGCGGCCTCGAGCGGGGCGGATTGCACGTTGATGCGAAACAGGACGGCGATGTCCTGCGGACGGGTGCCCTCCGCGATCAGGGCGGCGACCTGGCCGGCGACGACCCGCGCTTCCGCGACGTCGCTCGGATACGCGGTGATGGTCGGTGCGGCCTTCGCGGCGGACTCCGGCCCGCTCGACGTCGGACGAAGGGCGAGCGCGCCGGGGCGCCCACGCATCAGCTGATTCGCGGTCGCGACTATGTGCGGGCTTGAGCGGTAGTTCTGCTCGAGCCGCACGACCGAAGCCTCACGGTATCGGGCGGGGAATCCGAGCAAGAACTCGGCCGATGCTCCGGCGAAGGAGTAGATGGTCTGGCTCGCGTCTCCAACCACACAGAGATCCTGGCGGTCGCCGAGCCACATGTCGAGCAGCCCCTGCTGAAGCGGCGACACATCCTGGTACTCGTCAACGACAAAGAAGCGATATTGCTCTCGAACCTGCTGGGCGACTCGGGGTTCGGCCTCGATCATCCCGGCGGTCGCGAGCAGTACGTCTTCGAAGTCGAGTTGGCGCCGCTCGTCTTTTTGAGACTCGTACGCGCGATGGAGGGCGAGCATCTTGTCCGCGTCGAGCATCGACGGAAGCGTGCGGCCGTCTATGACCTTCGCGTATTGGTCAAGGGTGAGCCGCGACACCTTGCGCCACTCGATCTCCGCAGCGAGATCCCGAAGGGTCGCCGTGTCGAGCTTGAGCCGAAGCGACTCGGCGGATTGGGCGAGTAACCGGCCCTTGCTGTCAAGGATTCGCGGCATCGTGCCGCCGATCACCTCCGGCCAGAAGTGGCCGAGTTGGGACAGCGCCGAGGCGTGGAAGGTGCGAGCGGCGACCCCGGCGGCGCCGAGTTGACGCAATCGGCCGCGCAACTCGGCGGCGGCCTTAGAGGTGAAGGTGAGGGCCATCACCCGTTCGGGCGGATAGACGCCAGTCGCTACTCCATACGCAATGCGGTGCGTGATCGCCCGTGTCTTTCCGGTTCCGGCACCGGCGAGCATGCACAGCGGCCCGAGAAGCGTCTGCGCCGCGACCCGCTGGTCTTCGTCGAGCGCCTCGAGCAGGGAATCTGCCGAGGTCACCACTTCAGTGAGTCGGCGATCGGGCCGCCATACCAGTGCTCGAGAATGGCGCGGGCGATTGAGGTGCGGCCGGGCAAGCCGATCTCGTCGAGGGCGGCCGTCAATTCGTCGCGGCTGAACCAGCGAAGCTCGAGAATCTCGTTACCGTCGGGGGTCAGGAGGGACTTGACGGCCGGATCGACCCGCGCAATGAATCCGAGCATCAGCGAGGCGGGGAACGGCCAGGGTTGCGAGCCGAGGTACACGGGGTCGACGACGCGAATGCCGGATTCCTCGAACACCTCGCGCACGACCGCGCTCTCGAGCGACTCCCCCGGCTCGACAAAACCGGCGAGGAGCGAGAAACGGTTGGTGGGCCACATGGCGTTCGACCCGAGGAGGATGCGGTCGTCGTCGTCCACGACTCCCACGATAATTGCGGCGTCGGTGCGGGGAAACACCTCGCGACCGTCTTCGACACTCTTGCGAACCCAACCGCCCTCGGCCGGAACGGTTGGGGCGCCGGTTTGCGGCGAGAAGCGGTGAGAGTCGTGCCAGTTGGCGAGGGCGAGGGCCGCGGTGAACAGCCCGGCATCGAGGTCGCCGAGCGTGCTGCCAATGACGCGAAGGTTGCCCCACCGCTCCGCTTCGGGAGCGAGGGCCTCCGCCGCATCATTCGAGAGCACCGCCGCAACGTAGACCGTCGCCTGGCTGCTCGGCTGGATCGACCGCCCGAGATAGAGCCGAAGCTCCGGCTCGGGAACGGCGTCGGGAGAGAGCAGGGAAAGGCCGCCGCCGTCCAGAAGCGCGTCGCCGTTCGGACGAAGAATGAGAACCCGGGTCGCCGGGTCGGCGAACAACTCCTCGAACAGCTCGGGCCGGGAACGGCTCAGGTAATCCCGGTCCAGATCATGGCGGGACAGCGGCAGAGTCGACACGGGAAGCGGCGCCAGGAAATCAGCGAACATACTGCGACCAATCGTCGGAAGAGGTGGTTAGGCGTGGCGTTCGTCGCCGGCCGGCGACCGACAACCTACCCTTTCAGGTATGGCCAGATCCCATCTCACTCTAGCCGCGCTTGCCACCTCGGCCGTAGCCGGCCTCGACGTCGCCGCCGCGACCCGGTACGGCTCGGGCACCGACGGCGACTACGAGTCGGCGCTGCTGACGAGCCGCGACGGCGGTCGCTGGATCATCCGCGTGCCCACCTCCGAACGGGCCGAGGCCGAGCAGTCGGCCGATCTCGTCGCTCTACGCGCCCTCAGCAACGGGGTTCGCGCCCGACTTCCCTTCGCGGTGCCCACGTTCGCCGGTCACACACCGATCGGGGGAACCCGCGCGGTCGTCTATGACTTCGTCGACGGGTCCAAACGATCCCTGTCCGCGATCTCGCATAGCAGTCCCCTCGCCCCGTCGATCGGCCGCGCGATCGCGGCTATCCACACCCTTCCGACCAGCGTGGTTGCCGATGCCGGTCTGCCGGTGCTGACGCCGACCGATGTGCTCCGTTCGAGCGTCACGATTATGGACCGCGCCGGGGCGACGAACCTGGTTCCGGCGGAGCTGCTCGGCCGTTGGGAGCGCGCGACCGAGGACTCCGCTCTCTGGCAGTTCGCTCCGACCGTGATCAACGGTGCGCTCTCGGCAGACTCGTTCCTGACCGCGGAGAACGCCGTGACCGGTGTGCTCGGCTGGCAATCGCTGAGCGTGGGTGATCCGGCCCGTGACCTCTCCTGGTTGCTCGGCGCGCGCGGCGAGCACGTCGCCGAGGCGGCATTCGGGGCGTACGCCGCGACCCGCAGTACGAGCGACCGACAGATCCGAAATCGATCACGGTTGTATGCCGAGCTGGAGATTGCGAAGTGGCTTCTACACGGAACTCAGGAGAGAAGCACCGAGATCGTCGATGATGCGGTCGTGATGTTGCGCGGACTTGTCGACACCGTTCATTCCGACGGCGAGCAGAATCTCACGCACAGCACAATGCCGGTCATGGCCGTCGACGAGGTCGAGGCGATGCTCGACCTCAACCAGCGCGGCTAGCGCGGAGGCGAATCGGAGACTTCGGCCAGACGGTTCCGTGTTACCGCTCCGTCGGACCGTGGTGTCTGACGGCTCTGTCCTGCCCGGACGGTTCGGACCGGCCGGTGCGATCGCGGCACGATCTGCACAAGGTTCCGGGGCCGACGCAGCCGGATCTTCAGCGCTAGCTTTCCCGAGCGTGCGAGCACGATCGAGATCACAACTGCAGCGAGCGCCGGGACGATCCCGGCGACTGCCATGGCGACGTGCACGCCGAATCGGTCCGCTATCGCACCGCTGATCGGGCCGCCGAGCGCCTGCCCTCCGAGCATGATCATGGAGTACAGCGACATGACGCGGCCGCGGATGGCTCGATTGGTGGAGAGCTGAACCGTGGATTCTGCTCCCGTGGCGAAGAGCAGCCTGCTCAGCCCGATCGACGCGAGGAAGACGATGAACAGCGGCTCCCACGTGGCCGTTCCGGCCAGGATGAGGGCAAGTCCAAACAGTCCGGCCGCGAACATGATCGTGCGAAGCCGCACGGTCAGCCTGCGGGTGGAGAGAACGGCGCCGGAAAGGGCGCCAACGGCCGCGGCCGAACTGTACAGGCCGTATCCGGCCGCGCCTGACTTGTAGACGGTGTCGGCGAAGGAGACGAGCAGCACTGGCAGGGTCATGCCGAAGGTCGAGACGAAGGCGAGCATCACCATCGGCCAGAAGATCGTCGGCTTGGACATGACGTACTTCAGGCCCTCGCGGATCTGTCCCTTCGACCGCTGCGCGCGGGGCGATGGCAACAGCTCTCGAACGCGCATGCAACCGAGATTGACGACCACGAGCACCGCGGCGATCGCGTTCACGCCGATCGACCAGCCCGAGCCGACGACCACGATCAGGACGCCGCTGATAGCCGGGCCGAGCAGGCCACCGAGGTGGAAGATCGAGGCGTTGAGGCTGATCGCATTGCGCAGACGACGGTGCCCGACCATTTCGTTGACGAACGCCGAGCGAGCCGGTCCCTCCACGACGGCGACCATTCCGAGCAAGAGCGCGACTCCCCACACCTGCCACACCATGACCACTCCAAACAGAGTGAGTATCGCGAGGAGCGCACACAGCACCACGGTGATCGACTGAGTGGTCATCATCAGGCGTCGCTTGTCCACCCGGTCGGCGATGACCCCGCCCCACACGCCGAACACCAGAACCGGCGCGAACTGCAGGAACACGGTCACGCCGACGAGAGCGATGTTGTGGGTCAGCTCATTCACGAGCCAGTCGGTCGCGATCTTCTGCATCCAGCCAGAGGTGTTGGCGATCACCTGGGAGATGACGTACAGGCGGTAGTTGAAGACCCGAAGGGAGTCGAATGTGTCCCGCCAGCGGGGTCGTTCTATGAGAACGGGAATAGGTTCGGTCGGAGGGGAAATGGTTGATGCGTCGGCGGTCACTCGTAAATTCCTGAAGTTTGTCTTCTAGTTTCGTATGGGTACTCCCAACGTTAGAGGCGGCGGTGGCATTCCCAAATAGAATCGACACTATAAGTATCATTATGTTTCCCAATGTGAGGAGCTGAACGGTGTTCGATCCGGTGCTCCTGAAGACGTTTGTCACCGTCGCCGAAACGCTCAATTTCACGGTGACCGGCCAACTTCTCGGGTTGAGCCAACCGACGATCAGCCAGCACATTCGCAAGCTCGAGATCGCCGCCGGGCGCAACCTCGTCGTCCGCGACACTCGCGAAATGCGGCTGACCGACAACGGGGATGCCATGCTCGGCTTCGCCCGGACGATCCTTGCCGCGCACGACCAGGCCTCCAGCTACTTCACTGGCTCGGCGATGCGCGGACGCTTGCGATTCGGGTCGGCGGATGATCTCGCCCTCACGCAGCTCCCGCAGATCCTTCGAGACTTCCGGCAGCTGTATCCGCACATCAACCTCGAACTGACGGTGAACCAGAGCGCCGTGCTCTCGCGGAGGCTCCTGGCCGGGCAACTCGATCTCGTGTACATCAAACGCGAACCGGATAGCCCCGGCGGTCGCGTCGCCAGACGGGATCGGCTGGTGTGGGTCGGCCATCGCAACCTCAATCTCGAGCCGGGCCAGCCGGTTCCGCTAATCGCCTATCAGGCGCCCAGCCTCAGCCGAACGGCAACGATCACCGCGCTCGAGTCGGTCGGTCGCACCTGGCGTATCACCTGCAACGTGCGGGAGATCAACGGAGTGCTCGCCGCCACCCGCGCTGGCATCGGCATCGCGGCATTCCCGCAGAGCCTGATTCCGCCCGACCTTGCCGAGCTGTCGCCGGCTCTCGGACTGCCCGTGCTCGGCGACATCGACTTCAGCCTCCTCGACAACCCGACCTCGGCGCGGGAACCGATCGACGCCCTGGTCGCAGCGATCATCGCACGCCAGGGCTCGATGGCGGTGCAGTAGTAGGTCTCTCAGCCGGCGATGCCACGCCACAGGGCCACGAGTTCACCGCGACCGTAGATGCGTTCCGGACGGATGACCCGGTCCTCACTCACGTAGTAGAACACCGCATCGATGAGTTCCGGGTCGATGCCCTTCCATTCGGCGAAGGCCTGCCGGTAGAGCGCGAGCTGGAGTTGCTTGGCCTCGAGGTCGTCGGCATCCCGCGGTGCCTTGCCGGTCTTCCAGTCGACCACCCGGTAGCGTCCGTCGACGAGATACACCGCGTCGAGCTTGCAGACGACCACCTCGCCGTCCAGGATGAGGTGGATCTCGATCTCGACCTCCTCCGGCGCAAGCGTCGCGAACTCGGACCGCTCGAAGGTCTGCCGCAGCCGCTCGAAACCGCCGGTCTCCATGCCCGCGAAGTCCGGTCCCTCGAAAACTGGTCGCTCGAAATCCGTCCCGTCGAAATCGAGGTCGAGTTCGGTCACACTCGCATCCAATTCCTCCGCGGTGCCGTGAACGCCGTAACGCTGTTCGACCCAGCCGTGGAACAGGGTGCCGAGCCGCGTCGCGCGATACGGTCGCCGGGGCATCGGTCGCCGCAGCGACGCCGCCACCTCGGCCGGGTCGGTCACGAAGTCCTTGAACCGGGAGGCCGACACCCTGGTCGGCAACTCGACCACCTCCGTCGCGCTCAGTCTGCGTCTGCGCTCCTCGAGCAACAGGTCGAGGTCCGCCTCCCACTGACCGGCGTTCCCCGGGGCAGCCTCCCGCACCAGTTCGGCCGCGCGCTCCACGACGGCACGGCGCCCCCCAAGTGGATCCAGCGGCCAGCTGAACAGGTTCGCCTCGGCGCCGAGCGGATTTTCGGCGTGCGCACTGGCGACCGGCAGCTCGGCGATCACGCCATCCCCCGCGAGTTCCCGCAGAAACGGGCTCGGCAGCCTCGGCGTCGTCTGGGTCGCCCAGAACGACGCCGTAAGCAGGAGCGAATGCCGCGCCCGGGTGACCGCGACGTAGGCGAGTCTTCGCTCCTCGAGGTCGTGACGGTCGCGAACCGACGCCTTGAAGCGCTTCTGTTCGTCGATCAGCTCCTTGCGCGTTGTCGCCGCAGCCCATTCGAGAACGGGCAATTCGTCCGCGTCGCCGCGGAATTCGTAGGGAAGCGAGCCAAAGGTGAGCCACCCGTTTGATCCCTCGGCCGGCGTGCCCGGAAGCTCACCCTCGACCAGTCGTGGGACCACAACCAGGTCCCACTCCAGGCCCTTCGAGCCGTGGATGGTGAGCAGCTGCACGGTCCCGGGCTCGGGCTCCTCGGGTCGCGGTGCGAGATTGTCTCTCCACTCCGCCTCCCTCAGCCAGGCGAGAAACCCGCCGAGACTCGCCGAATCGTCCACCGCGACATAGCCGCTGAGGGCGTCGAAGAATGCCTCCATGTTGGCCGCGCCGAGGGAACGGGTCTCATTCGCAGCGACCTCGATGTCGAGCATGAGGTCTTGCTCGACGAAGGTGACGAAGTCGAGCAGGTCGAGGCCGACACGGGCCCGCAACCGCGCGAAGGTGCGTCCGGCCTCCCGCAGCCGCTCGAGACCCGCCGGGCTGAATCGCTCAAGGGCGGAGTGGCCGGGCCGGGCGGTGGCGATGAAGTCGAGCGCGTCGACGATCGAGCCACCCTCACCCTCGGCGACCGACTCCCGCATGCGTTGCCTGACGTCGTCGTCGATTGGACGCTGGGCGTAGTCCCGGTCGCGGAGCCAGGACGCGAGCCGCGAGAGCACGTGAAGGTCCTTGGCACCGATTCGCCAGCGAGACCCCGCGAGCAGCCGCACCAGTTCCGAGCCCGCGGTCGGGTCGTTGACGACGGCGAGCGCACATACCAGGTCGGCAATCTCCGGCTCGGCCATCAGCCCCCCGACGCCGAGCACATGGAACGGGATGCCGTGCCGGCGCAGCGCCGAGATGAAAGCCCCCTGCGTCTTTCGAGCGCGGAACAGCATCGCCGCGGTCGGCGGGGCCTGCCCTGAGCGCACCGCGAGCTTCGCCTTCAACCAGCGCGCGGCCGCCTCGGCCTCGTCCGGCAGGGTCTCCTCGACCATCACCTCGACGGGAAGGGCGGATGCCGACGGTCCTGCCTCGAGCCGGTGGACCGCCGTTCGCGCGCTTGGCCGGAACGGTTCGACGATGGCGTTGGCGACGGAAAGGATGTCGTGACCATTACGCCACGACGTGGTCAGGGCGTAATGGCTGACCGAGTCATCCCCGAACTGGCGCGGAAATCCCTCGAGGTTCGCGGCACTCGCGCCGCGCCATCCGTAGATCGACTGGTTTGGGTCGCCGACCGCCATCACCGGAGTCCGGGCGAACAGCTCGGAAAGCAGCCAGGTCTGCACGACACTCGTGTCCTGATACTCGTCGAGCAGCACGACCCGGTACTGCTCGCGAAGTTCCTCGGCCACTCGCGGCACCTCGCGGACGATCTGCAGTGCAAGAGCAACCTGGTCGGAGTACTCGACCAGTCCGCGCCGCGCCTTCGCCACCGAAAACTGCGTCGCGAGGTCGATCAGCGCGGGAAGGGCACCGACCGTCTTGGCGAACGCCGCGACATCCTCGTAGGCCCCCCTACCGCCCGACGGAAGCTCGGCGACGGCCGCGAATCGGTCGGCGAAGGCGGCAACCTCCGCCGGGTCGGCGACGTTTTCGCTCAGTGCGTGGGCGAGGGCGAGCACCCCCTTGGTGACCGAATCGACGCTCTTATCGAGGGCGGGCAGACGATCGTCGCTCGAGGCGACAACGATCGATCGGGCCAGCTGCCAGGCGGACGCCTCGCCGAGCACCGCCCCGTCGGCTTCCCGTCCGAGCAGGATCGCGTTGTCCCGGTAGATTCGGTTTGAGAACGAGTTGTAGGTTGCGACGGACGGCGGGTCGAACTCGTCGTAGTCTGCGGTGACGAGACCGGCGGCGTGCAGTTCGGCGATTCTCTCCCTGATGCGGGCGGACAACTCTCCGGCTGCCTTGCGTGTGAAGGTGAGTCCGAGAATCTCTCCCGGCTGCACCTTGCCGTTGGCGAGCAGCCAGAGCACACGATTGGCCATGGTCTCGGTCTTTCCGCTGCCGGCTCCGGCGACGACGAGGGCCGGCTCGAGCGGCGACTCGATGATGGCGCGTTGCTGGGCCGTTGGCCGAGGGCGCCCGAGCGCGTCGGCAATCTCGTCCGCGCCCACAAACGGCGCCGCAATAGACGACGCGCCGACTTCGGGCCGTCCCAAGGGCATCCCGCCCACCTCATTCACATTGATCATCTCGCTCAGGTCAGTCACTCGAGACCGACCTCACGCGATGCAGTCGCTTGGTCGCGACATCGAAAGAGCCCCAAGCGTCGAGGTCGATCGCCCCCTCGAACGCCGCCGCAGCCATGCCGATGGCTGCCTGCCGGATCCTCGAACGGAAGCCCTCGAGTTGGTCCTCGTCGAGTGTCGCCTGGGTGGCCTCGCGATAGAGCTTGCCGTCCCGCCCACGCTTGACGAACAGGAGCTTCGCCCCACCTGCGCGGTGTTCCCCGAGCTCCTCGAGGAATTCGTCGAGGACGCCGTGCACGTAGGCAAGCTGATACGCACCCAGCTGCGGGTGCGCGTCGATCTTTGGCTGCTGGGTAATCGGCGTCCCCGTCTTCAGATCGACGATGACCACGGACCCGTCGGCACTGCGCTCGACCCGGTCGATCGATCCGTTGACCGTCGCGCGGTCGAACTCGATCGAGAATCGGCTCTCGGCCCCGACGAGCGTCTTGCCGTCACGCTCGAAATCGGCGAGATACTCGGCGACGCCGGCCGCAAGCACGCGGGCCGCTCGCTTCTGCTGCTCGGCGAACCAGGGAGATTCGAAGGACAGCTCGTTCCAGCGGCTCTCGATGGCGCCCCACACGGCATCGACACTCGGTTCCCTCGCCGTCTCCATCGCCCAGTGCACGATCGTCCCGAGTCCCATCGCGGTTGACGATTGGGTTCCGGATACCGTGTTGACAAACCAGTCGACCGGGGAGTCCTCGAACGCCTCCAATCGGGACGGGGAGACGGGAACCCGCTCGTCGTCGCCGAAGAGTGGTTCTGCGGTGGACGGGTCGACCAGACCGTGCCACTCGGCCGGGTCGGCACCCGGCACCCGCTCGAGCGCCAACCGGGCGAGGCCGGAGGCGGCGGCTGCCCGATCGGCCCGGCTGCGGCGCTCCTGCGCGAGTTCGCGCCGCAACCGCCCGGTGAGCGCGCGAAGAGAAAGTGGTCGAAGTGCCGCGGCATCCACGATCGGGGCGTGCTCGGGGGCGAGAGCGAACAGCACGCTCGCCGATTCGTCCTCGTTGGCGACGGCGGCGAGGATGACCTGGCGCCTGGCGCGTGATACGGCGAGCGCAAACATCCTCAGCTCGTCGTCGCGAACCTGCCGACGCTCGTCGATCGCGACATCACCGAGACCGGTCATCACCCGCACCAGTTCTTGCGGGGAAAGCAAGGAACCACGCAATCGAAGGTTCGGCCAGATGCCGTCCTGCAGCGCCGCGATGACGACGATGTCGAACTCGAGGCCGACCGTGCCCGATGGCGTTGTCACAAGCACGGCGTCAGCCGCGGCTTGCGGCGACAGCGTGTCTTCCGGCACCTCGGCGTCCAGCACCCCGTCAAGAAAGACGCCAGCGGCAGTTCCCGGTTGACGTTCGACGAAGCGGGTGGCGGCGGTGAACAGCGAAACGATGCCGTCGAGATTTCGGTTGGCCTCGTCCGCCACGATTCCGGCGCTCGTCGCGTTGGCGAACCAGTCACTGGCCAGGCCACTGCGCTCCCACGCCAACCACAGAAGCTCCTCGATGGTGCCGCCGTGCTCCGCCGCCACCCGAATGGCGGCAAGGGTCCGAGCGAGCCGATCGGCCTGACGGCCGACCCGGTGGTCGATCGTGGCGAACCGGCCGGCCGCGGCGAGGGCGTCAACCACGAGCTCGTCGGCGGAGCGATTGCCGCCGCCGGCGATCTCCTCCGCCCGCAGTGCGAGACGCAAACGGCGCAGGGCGAGCCGATCAAGTCCGCCGAACGGTCCGAGAAGGAGCTCACCAGCCAGAGCGGAATCGAGCGGCGTGCGTCCCATGCCGACATCCACGACCCTGAGCAGCCCCCTCGCTGCATGGTCGTCCCGCAATGCCCGGCCGCCGACAGCGGTACGGGTAGGAACCTCCGCGAGGGCGAGGGCCCGCGCCGCAATTGGCACTTGCGCCCCGCTTCGAACGACGACTGCCATGTCCCTCCACTGCACGCCACCGATGAGGTGCTGCTGTCGCAACTGGCGAGCGATACTTGCCCACTGCCGGGCCGGGCTCTCGGCCAGAATCCTTAACACCGGATCGGCGGCCTCGGGTCCCACAGCGATCGCGCCGCGTTGACCGACCACGCCGGAAGTACCGATTCGCTCCGTCGTGCGGCTGACGAGGGCGCGTATCGCCTCGCCATGCCGATGGGAGCTCCGCAGGGTCAGCGTGCGAAGGTTTGGGACGCCGAGGAGAGTTGGCAGCCGGGCCAGCGCGTCCGCCTCGCCGCCGCGAAAGGCGTTGGCCGCGACATCCGGGTCTCCGAACGCGACGATCGACACGCCCCGCCTTGCCAGCTCGGCAAGAAGGGAGACCGTCGAGCGGGTCGCCTCCTGAAAATCGTCGACAATCACCAGGCGAACCCGGTCGACGGATGGACCAGCCTCTCCGCGGGCGACGGCGGCGATCGCGAATTGAATCAGTTCCGCGGAGTCGAGTTGGGCGGAGCGGGAGCTGCTGACCACCGAGAGGTATTCCCTGATGAAGTCGGCCGCGGCGACCCATTCCGGTCTGTCCCGGTCCTGGCCGAGCACCCTGAGCGATGCGGGGGTCACTCCGTATTCGGTTGCGCGGCCCATGAGCTCGCGGAGTTCGGTTCGAAAGCCGCGTAGACGACGCACGTCGGGACCGAGCTGCGCGGGCCACTCGGGGCCGCTGCCATCCTGCAGCTGCCCCTCGAGGAGGTGGGAAATGTCGCTGTCCTGATCGCCGCCGGTTGCCAGTCGTGGAGGTTCCACCCCGGCGCCGCGCGCGGCGTTGCCGACGATCTCGAACGCGAGGGAATTCGCCGTGCGAGCGATCGGCCCATTGGTCGGAACGCCGAGACGAATGGCGATGGTGTCACGGAGTCGAGTCGCGGTCGTGCGACTCGGGGTGAGCACGAGCAACTCCTCCGGGGCGAACCCGCGTCGCTCGACGCGGTCGGCCACGAGTTCGACAATCGTCGTGGTTTTGCCTGTTCCGGGCGCACCGATCACCGCGGCGGACTCCGCGTCGGCTAGCTCGAGCACTGCCCGTTGCGACTCGTCGAGGGAGACGGGGGTAGTCACAGCGGGCCGCGTCGGCCGCCGGAACCCCTTGATCGCCATGCCGACAACGCTAGCGCGAGCAGCGGACATCCCCGCCGGTGTTGCGCCGAAAGAGAACGTCGCGAAGGGGGCAGCCGCAACTGTCGTAATCTTGCCACGTGGACATACGCATCGGAATCATCAACAGCCCCCGCGAAATCAACTTCGAGTCGTCACAATCGGCGGCAGACATTGAAAAGACCGTTTCGACGGCGATCGAATCCGGCGCAAAGTTCTTCAAACTTTCCGACACCCAGGGGTCGGTGTACATCGTTCCGCTCGAGTCCTTCGGTTACCTCGAGATCGGGTCGGAGAAGGCGCGGCGCGTCGGGTTCGTGGCCTGACCATGGAGATGCTGTTCGTCACGCTCGGCGGCGCCCTCCTCGGCCTCCTCGCGCGTTACGCCTTTCCACGGCGCGAGACCCATGGCGTGCTGTTGGCGCCGGCTATCGGTGCCGCGGTGGCATCCGTCGTCTGGGCGGCGTTGACCTGGGCCGGATGGAAATTCGATGGCGGCTGGATCTGGGTCGTCAGCCTTGTCGCCGCCGGGATGGCCGCGGCCGCGTTCAGCCTGCTTGCGTCGGGCAGTCGCACGAGAGCGGATGCCGCGATGCTCGCGAGGCTCAGCCGGGCGTAACAGCTCCGCCGGCGTCGATCCCGCGTGCTCGGCCGCCCCCTCCGATAACCAAAACGCAGGAGATTCACCACCGAACGGGCGAATGCGGTGGTGTGACGTCGCGACTAGGCCGTGAGGCCGAGGACGTCCATGCGGCGGGTGTGCGCCGCGATCAGTTCGGTGAATACCGGCTCGAGTCGCTCGTCATTCTGGCGCGTCGCATTCTTCAGCGACGACCGGGCGATGAGCAGGGTGTCTCCGACGAGCCTTCTCCCCCACATGGCCAATCGGGATGCCAGCCGCGGGTTCGCATCGATGGCGGCGCGCAGCTCCGAGACGATGAACCCGTGCCCGTCGTCGCCCGACAGGAGCTGAGTGACCCGTGTCGACACGTCGCCGGTAAGTCCCGCGGCGAGCTGGCGCTGAAAGTCATTGAGCAGACCGGATGTCACGTAACAGGTGACGAGGGTCTCGTACCAGTCCGCCCCAAGGGTGTCCCGGGCATAGTCGTCAATCGTGGAGGCGAACGGCGCCATTACCGCGCCCGGTTCCTGGCCCTTCCGACGGATTTCCGCGGCGAGGCCGTGGTGCCGGGCGAGCGACAGCGCGGCGACCCGGCTGATCGCCTCCTTGGAAGCGGCGGTCGGGGCGAGGCTGACGGCGCGGCTCAGGGTCTCGAAAACCGCGAGTTGCGCGTAGGCGGCCTGGCCGAGATACGGAAGCAACTCCGGGGTCAGTTCGGCAAGGTCCACCCGATTGACCTGTTGGGCGGCGCGCTCGCGCTGCCTAAACCGGGGAACGTCTACTCGTTTCGGGCGACGTTGGAACAAGGAGACCACCTCACTAGCCTATCGGCGCCAGTGCCGACAGGCCGCGAAGTGACGCAAAAGCACCCTCCAGCGGCGTGGCGGCTAAACTGGGGATAATGCCTCCCATTTCTGGTGGAGGCTCCGCACGCCCCAGGTCAAAGCGGGCGTAGCCGCTTCAAGACAGGGCTTTATCATTTCTACTTTCTCAGATCTCAATATCGACCAGGACATGGTCGACGCTCTTGCCACCAAGGGCATCGTTGAACCCTTCCCCATCCAGACCCAGACGATCCCGCTTGGGCTCGCCGGTCAGGACATCATCGGACAGGCGAAGACCGGAACGGGCAAGACCCTCGGCTTCGGACTTCCGTTGCTCCAGTCCCTCGGTCTGAACCCCGAGCCCGGCGTCAAGGCGCTCGTCGTCGTTCCGACCCGCGAGCTGTGTGTCCAGGTGGCGGAGGACCTCGTGCTCGCCGCCTCCAATCGAGGCACTCAGGTCGCCGCGATCTACGGCGGCAAGGCCTACGAAGGTCAGGTCGAACAGCTCAAGGCCGGTGCCCAGGTTGTCGTGGGGACGCCGGGTCGTCTCCTCGACCTCGCCAGCCAACGGATGCTTTCGCTCAAGGCAGTCAAGGTGATGGTGCTGGACGAGGCGGACAAGATGCTCGACCTCGGCTTCCTCAGCGACATCGAGAAGCTTTTCGCGCAGACCGACCCCACCCGCCACACCATGCTGTTCTCCGCGACCATGCCCGGGCCGATTGTCGCCCTCGCGCGCCGGTTCATGAACCGCCCGATTCACATTCGTGCGACCGATCCGGATGAGGGGCTCACCCAGGCCAACATCAAGCACGTCGTCTATCGCGCCCACAGCATGGACAAGGACGAGGTCATCGCCCGCATCCTGCAGGCCGAGGGCCGCGGAAAGACCGTTGTCTTCACCCGCACCAAGCGAGCAGCGGCGAAACTCGTCGAGGAGCTCAACGATCGCGGGTTCAACGCGGCCGCCGTACACGGCGACCTGAACCAGGAACAGCGCGAGCGCGCGATGGCCGCGTTCAAGGCAGGCAAGAAGGACATCCTCATTGCAACGGATGTCGCGGCTCGCGGCATCGACGTGAACGACGTTACGCACGTGATCAATCACACCATCCCGGACGACGAAGACACCTACCTGCACCGCGCCGGCCGCACCGGACGCGCCGGAAAGACCGGCATCGCCGTGACTTTCGTGGACTGGGACGACATGCACAAGTGGTCGCTCATCAACCGCGCCCTCGACATGGGGCAGCCGGAACCCGTGGAAACATACTCATCGTCGCCGCACCTGTTCACCGACCTCGACATCCCGGAGGGCACCAAGGGGCGTCTCGCCTCCGCCGGTCCGGTTCGGGCTCGCGAGCCGCGCGCGACCGACTCGGACCGGTCGCGGTCCGGCGGCCCCGGCCGCGGTCGGCCGAGTGCAGGTGAGCGGTCAGCTGGAGGCGACCGCTCCAAGAATTCCGGCGGACGACGCTCGGGCGGATCGGGCTCCAATCAGCCTCGATCGGATGAGTCGGGGTCCGCAGCATCCGCTCAGCCGGCCGAAGGCGGCCGCGCTTCCCGCACCCGTCAGCGCACCCGACGCCGCAGCCCGGGTGCCGGTGCTTCCGGTGCGTCGACGCCTCCCGCCGCCAGCTGACAGCACGCCGCTTGCGCGGGCTCAGCCGACAAAGGGGCGGGAGCCGGTGCCCGCCGCGACGATTCGCTCGAGAGCTTCCGGTTCGGTCGTGTTCTCGCCGAGCACGTTGGGCTTGCCCTCCCCGTGATAATCGCTTGAGCCGGTGACAACGAGGTCGTACTTCGCGGCCAGTTCGTAGAGTCGAACCTTGCCGTCTTCGGTGTTGTCCCGGTGGTGGATCTCGAGGCCGAAGAGGCCAGCGTCAACGAGTTCGGCGATCACCCGCTCGTCAATCACCCGGTACCGCCCGTGCGTCGCCGGATGGGCAAGCACCGGAACCCCGCCGGCCGCGACGATCATCCGCGTCCCCTCGAGCGGCGACGGCGCGTAGTACTTCTCGTAGTAGCCACTCTTCCAATGCAAGATGCTCTCGAACGCGGCGCTGCGGTCGGTCACCAATCCTTTGGCGACTAGCGCGTCCGCGATGTGCGGCCGGCCGAGGGTTCCGCCGTCCACCGATTGGGCCAACACGTCGTCCCAGGTGAGGTCGTAGTCGACCCCGATTCGTTCGACGATCCGTTCGGCGCGGTGCAGGCGTCCGTCGCGGATCCGGGCGGTCTCCGCGCGGATTCTCGCGTCATCCGGATCGAATAGGTAGGCGAGCATGTGCACACTCGCCGGGCCGTAGTTGGTGCTTAGCTCCATGCCCGGGATCACGGTCAGTCCGGTGCCGGATGCCGCGGCGAGCGACTGCGCCCACCCGGCGGTCGAATCGTGGTCCGTGATCGCGACGGTGCCGAGACCCGCGTCGACCGCCGCCGCGATCAGTTGGGCGGGCGTCTGGGTCCCGTCGGACACACTGCTGTGAGTGTGAAGGTCGATAGGCCCTGCCATTCAAGCAACTCTATGCGGTTAGGGTGGGAGGCCATGGTCCGCCGAATCCTCGCCGCCGCCTTGCTCCTGGTGGTTGCCATCGCGCTCCTCCTATTGTCCTGGCCACAGCTGTTCGGGTTGCAACGCAGCTCACTGATCGCGCAGGCGATCTCGTTTCGTGGTGCTGCGGCCGTCGCGGCGCTCATCGCCCTCGCGATTGTCATTGTCTTCGCCACGGCGAGCCGTCGCTTTCGTCGGCTTGGCGCTTCCCTCGCCATTCTCGCGCTCGGGTTCGTGCTCTTTAATGCCGCCGTGCTCGAAAGTCGCGGCTTCGGCAACACCGTCTTTCAGCCCAAGCGCGCATCCGACGTCACCGTTGTCTCGTGGAACACGCTCGGCGGAGCGCCGGGAGCCAACGCCATCGCCAACCTGGCGCTCGAGGCGCGCGCCGACATCCTGTCGCTTCCGGAAACCGACAGGAAGATGGCGGATGCGGTCGCTGTGATCATGACGGCGGCCGGGCGACCGATGATCCCCCACACGACGGCCTTCGACGAGATCACCAAGGCACGCTCAACCTCGGTACTCGTGAGCACCCGACTCGGCCAGTACCGGGTCGACTCGACATCCGGGTCGACCACCACCCTTCCGACCGTTATTTTGTTGCCCATTGGTGGCGCCGGTCCGACGATCGTCGCCGTCCACTCGGTTGCCCCCCTCCCCACCGAACTGGCCAACTGGAATTCAGACTCCGAGTGGCTCAGCGGCGCCTGCCGCTCCCCCAACGTGATCATGGCCGGGGACTTCAACGCAACGCTTGACCACCTCGTTGGCTTCGGCACCTCTCCCGGCAAGACCATCGGGCGCTGCACGGACGCCGCGCTTCAGTCGCGAAACGGCGCGGTGAGAACGTGGCCCACGGCCATCCACGCGCTCGTCAGCGCACCGATCGACCACATCATGGCGACCGAACACTGGAGGGTGAGCGGTATGCGGGTGGTGCAAGACCTCGACCGCGTCGGGAGCGACCACCGCCCCATCGTCGCGCAGCTCTCGACCACCCCCTAGGGCTACGCGCCAAACGCCCTTGGGTCAAGTCCAGCACCCATCAATGGACAAGAGCACCCGGCCTCGGTTTAATTGATTACGCCAGCCCGACGGCGACCATTCCCACCCCCGGGGGAGCCACATGGACAACATCGATCGAGACATGCGCGATCCGGTATACGACGAGGCTGCGGGGGCGACGGTACCGACCCCGATCTCCTCATTCACGCACGTCGGCCGCAAGACACCCGCGGAATCGCTGGTTCCGTCCCAGCCGTTCTGGAGATTCGGCAGCCGCAAGATCCGTCATCGCTCGACCTTTCGCTGACCCGATCGGCCGCTGACTCGGCTCTCCTGCCGTCGCGCGATGGCACGTCCGCACGGCACAATGGACTCATGGCTGACAACAACGCCCAGGCGCCTCGCGCGACGACCAATCGCTCGACCGTTCCGGTGTCCGACACGTTCAAGGACTACATCTCGAGCAACTGGGCGGAGCGGCCCGAGACGCTACCCGCGCCGAGAGAGCAAGCGTCCTACGCGGCGCAGCGGCGAGCCAGGATCTCGGCGCTCTACTCCGGCAAGCTGCTCATCGTACCGGCTGGCGCGGCGAAAGTGCGGTCGAATGACACGGACTACGCCTACCGTGCGCACTCCGCGTTTGCCCACCTCACCGGTTGGGCGAGCGACTCCGTTCCGGGCAGCGTTCTCGTGCTCCGGCCGACGGCGAGCGGGCACGAGGCTACCCTCTACTTCCGCAAGGCGGCCGGGCGGGACTCCGACGAGTTCTACGCCAATCCGGAGATCGGCGAATTCTGGACCGGGCCGCGGCCGTCGCTCTCGCACGTCGCCCATGACCTCGGGCTGCTCACAGCCGACCTCGCCGAGTTCGATCGGGTGCTCGACTCCGTAGACCACAACACCGTGATCCTCCGCGACGGCGACCGCGACCTCACCGACCAGGTCGACGGTCGTCGGCTGCTCGTCGCTGACGCGGAATCGCTCGAGGTCGATGCCGACGCGACCTTCGCCCGAGACCTGTCCGAGCTGCGACTGGTCAAGGACGAATTCGAGATCGCGCAAATGCGGCTCGCGGTCGCCGCGACGCATAAGGGTTTTGACGACGTGGTCGCCGACCGGCCCGCGCTCATCGCGCACCCGCGTGGCGAGCGGCTGGTCGAGGGTACGTTCAACCGGCGCGCCCGAGCGGAGGGCTACGCGGTCGGGTACGACACCATTGCGGCGTCTGGCCCGCACGCGTGCATCCTGCACTGGACCCGAAACGACGGACCGGTCGTCCCTGGAGATCTGATCCTCATGGACGCCGGCATCGAACTCGAAAGCCTGTACACCGCGGACATCACCCGGACACTGCCGATCAACGGCGTCTTCAGCCCGACGCAACGTCTGGTGTACGAGGCGGTGCGGGAGGCAGCGGATGCCGCGTTCGCCATCGTTCGTCCCGGCATCCGCTTCCGGGAGATTCACGCCGCCGCGATGCACGTCATCGCCAAGAAGACCGCGGAGTGGGGCTTCCTCCCGGTGACCGCCGAGGAATCGATCAAGCCGGAGAACCAGTTCCACCGCCGCTACATGGTGCACGGCACCTCCCACCACCTCGGCATCGACGTCCACGATTGTGCGGCGGCCAGGCGGGACCTGTACCTGGATGGAATCCTCGAGCCAGGAATGGTGTTCACCATCGAGCCCGGCCTCTATCTGCAGCCCGATGACCTGACGGTTCCCGAGGAATTCCGCGGCATCGGGGTGCGCATCGAGGACAACATCCTCGTGACCGAGTCCGGCGCGGAGAACCTGTCGATCGGCATTCCGCGAACCGCGGATGACGTGGAGGCCTGGCTGCGCGCCTAGTGCTGCGCGCCCAATGCGCGAAATTACCGCACGTCGGGGCGCGCCAGCACGTCCTGCGCCTTGGTGAGCAGCGCCGGTTCGACGACGATCTCGTACTTGCTGGCAAGCACCTGATGGGTCGAGGTGAAGTCGCGTGTTCGGCGGTTGACGGCGTAGGTCACGATCCCGAATAGCATCCCGAAGCCCGCACCGATGATGGCCGCAGCGCCAACGTAGAGCAGCGCGTTCGGCGTCGTGGCAAAGAGGAACAGAACGATGCCGAAGAACAGCCCGAGCCACGCTCCGCTTGCGGCTCCGGCCCCGGCCGCCTTGCCGTAGGTGAGTTTTCCGGTGACCCGTTCGACCGTCTTCAGGTCGCTCCCGACGATGGAGACCTGCGTGACAGCGAAGTCGGCGTGCGCAAGCCTGTCGACCACCGCTTGCGCCTCGAAGTATGTGTCGTACGTGCCGAGCACGTCCCCCTTCGGAAGCGTCGGAACCGGGCGGCCGCGGGATGCGAGGGGGCTTTGGTTGCTCATGCTGTCATTATCCTCCGCACTCACCCACTGGGTCTAAGTTAGATCTGTGAGCGCCGCGAGAGTCTTCGTCGCCCGACTGGCCGGGTGCTCCGTTTTCGACCCCGCGGGCGACAAGGTCGGCCGGGTTCGCGACGTCCTCGTTGTCTACCGGCAGAAGGAACCGCCGCGCGTTGTTGGCCTCATTGTCGAGGTGCCGGGCAAGAGGCGCGTATTCGTGTCGATCGGACGGGTGACGAGCTTCGGCTCCGGCCAGGTCATCACCACCGGCCTTATCAATCTCCGCCGATTCGAACAGCGCGGCGGCGAGGTTCGCGTTATCGCCGAGATGCTCGGTCGTCAGGTCGCCCTCGTCGACAAGTCCGGAACGGCGACGATCGAGGATGTCGCCATCGAGGAGAGCGGCCCCGGGGAGTGGGCGGTCACCGAGCTCTTCCTCCGTCGCCCAAAGACGAGCGCCTCGCCGTTTGCCAAGGGAGCGACCTTCTTCGCCAAGTGGTCCGACGTGCGCGAGCGGTCGACCGGCGAGGCGCAGTCGGCGACCCAGTTGCTCGCCACCTACGAGGATCTGTTGCCGGCCGACCTCGCGAACGCCATGCTCGACCTGCCCGAGCAGCGGATGCTCGAGGTCGCCGAAGAGATGAGCGACGAGCGACTCGCCGACGTGCTCGAAGAGATGCCGGAGAGCGAACAGGTCGACATCCTGAATCAGCTCGACGACAACCGCGCGGCGGACGTGCTCGATCAGATGCAACCGGATGACGCGGCCGACCTCATCGCGCAGCTCTCCGATGAGCGCGGCGAGGCCCTCCTCGACCTCATGCAGCCCGAAGAGGCGGACGACGTGCGAATGCTGCTCGCGTACGCGCCGGACACCGCCGGCGGGCTCATGACGCCGGAGCCGATCATCGTCTCGGCAGACGCGACAGTGGCGGAGGGTCTCGCCCTCATCCGTCGGCACGAACTCGCACCGGCCCTTGGCGCCGCAGTCTGCGTCACCCTTCCGCCGTACGAACCACCGACCGGTCGCTTCCTCGGCATGGTGCATTTCCAGCGGATGCTTCGCTACCCTCCGATGGAACGCCTCGGCACGCTACTCGACCAGAAACTCGAACCGGTGAAGGCGAGCGCCTCGGCAGCCGAGGTCGCGCGCACCCTCGCCAGTTACAACCTGGTCTCGCTTCCGGTTGTCGACGACAACCATCGACTGGTCGGGGTGGTGACCATTGACGATGTTCTCGACTACCTGCTGCCCGACGATTGGCGAAGTCACGACGACGACGAACCGGCGACACACTCTAGGGTGTCGGCCGACACCAGCAGCATCTCCGTAATCGCTCCAGCCGGAAGGAGGCACTTCAATGGCCCGTCGCTCTGAGTTAGGCCTCGACTCCCCGAAGGGACTCCGTACTTCGTTCGTGCCTCGCATCGGCGGTCGTGACCGGGTCGGCCGGTTCTCTGAGAGCTTCGCCCGAGCCATGGGCACCTCGGGATTCCTCGTCGGCATGACCGTGTTCGTCGTGCTCTGGATCCTCTACAACACGTACGCGCCAAAGGGCGTCCAGTTCGACCCGCGCGCGCTCAACTACACCCTCCTCACCCTCATCCTCTCCCTCCAGGCCTCATATGCGGCCCCCCTGATCCTGCTCGCACAGAATCGGCAGGATGACCGCGACCGCGTGCAGTTCGAGCAGGATAGGCAGCGCGCCGAACGAAACCTTGCCGACACCGAATATCTGGCCCGCGAGATTGTCTCCCTCCGTCTCGCCGTGCGAGAGCTCGCCTCGAAGGACTTCATCCGCGCCGAGCTCAGGGCGCTACTCGAGGAACTTGAGGCGGAACGAAAGCCGGAGGGCACCCCCGGGTGAACGCGTCCCGAGGCGGCACGAGCGAGGACATCGAGTCCCGCATCGAACGGGCCCTCTCTCGCGTCATCGACCCGGAGATTCGCAAGCCGATCACCCAACTCGACATGATCGGCGCGGTGCGAGTCTCCGACTCCGGTGAGGCGACAGTCGCCCTCAAACTCACCATCGTCGGATGCCCGGCGGCGCAGACTATCGAACGCGACGTCCGTGAGGCCACGGTTGCTGTCGCCGGTGTCACGAGCGTTTCAGTTGATGTCAGCGTCATGACTCGCGAGGAGCGTACCGCGCTCACCGAGAAGCTCCGAGGCGGTCGAGCGCGGGAGCTCCAATTCGGCCCGGACACCCTCACCCGCATTTACGCAATCACAAGCGGTAAGGGAGGCGTCGGCAAGTCCACCCTCACCGGAAATCTGGCTGTCGCCCTCGCCGCACGAGGGCTCGCCGTCGGGGTGGTGGACGCCGACGTGTTCGGATTCTCGATTCCCGGCATCCTCGGTCTTGACGGAGCGAAACCGACCAGGGTCGGCGAGATGATCCTGCCACCGATCAATTACGGGGTGAAGGTAATCTCGATCGGCATGTTCGTCGATAACAACGCCGCGGTCTCGTGGCGTGGCCCGATGCTTCATCGCACGATCCAGCAGTTCCTCACGGACGTCTTCTTCGGCGACCTCGACATTCTGCTGCTCGATCTGCCGCCCGGCACAGGTGACGTGGCCATCTCCCTCGGACAACTTCTCCCGCACGCCGAGGTCATCGTCGTGACCACCCCGCAACCGGCCGCAGCGGAGGTCGCAGAACGCAGCGCCGCCGTCGCGCGTCAGACCGGCCAGACGGTCATCGGCGTGATTGAGAACATGGCCGGGCTCCCCCAGGCGGACGGCTCGGTTCTGCAGCTCTTCGGCGCCGGAGGTGGCGCGGATGTCGCCTCCCGGCTGTCTCGCCAACAGGAGCAACCGGTTCCGGTGCTCGCGTCCGTTCCCCTCAGCATTGGCCTGCGCGCGGGCGGGGACACCGGTATTCCGATCGTGCTCTCGGACCCGGACGACGACGCCTCGGTCGCCATCCAGGCCGTCGCCGATCAGCTCGCCGGCCGCGGACGGGGACTCGCCGGCCGGAAGCTCGGTATCAGCGTGCGCTGAGCCTTTGCGCAGCGGCGGGTCTAGGTCGCTTCGTTGTCGAACGGTGCGGCTTCGCCGTCGACCATGTGCCGCCGCGTGGCTGACGTTGCTGGCGGCCGAATCACGGAGACCGGCGCGGCGTCGACGTCCTCCAGCAGCGCCTCCCGGATGATGCGACGCGGGTCGTACTGTCGTGGGTCGAGTTTCTTCCAGTCGACATCGTCGAAGTCGGGGCCCATCTCATCCCGAAGCCGCTCCTTTGCCCCGTTGGCCATGTCGCGCACCGTCCGCACGAGGCGCCCCAACTGAGCCGCGTAGTGCGGAATGCGCTCCGGACCGAGCAGAAACACCGCCAGCACGGCGATCACAATCAGCTTGTCGAAGCTAAACCCACCGGACACTCGTCCAGACTAACGCGTCAACCCGTCCGGCTCGCCTACTCTTGGTGAGAACGAGGAGCACACGGTGGCAGACAAAGAGTTGAATTGGAAGTTCGCAGAGGACTTCATCGTCGAGCGCGAAGAAATCGTGCAGGCGCGCCAGCACTCAATCGAGCTCGGCATCGATCCGGTCACCCCGGCGATGGGCGCTCAGCTCGCCGTGATCACGGCCGCGACCGCCGCCACGAACATCATCGAGATCGGCACGGGGGTCGGGGTGAGCGGCCTCTGGTTGCTCACCGGGGCTCCGGAGGCGACACTCACCTCCATCGACTTCGAACTCGACTATCAGCAGTCGGCCAAGAAGGCATTCCACGACGCCGGAATCCCGAACAATCGTGTGCGACTGATCGCCGGCCGAGCGATCGATGTTCTGCCCCGGATGAACGAGCAGTCGTACGACGTCGTGCTCGTCGATGCCGATCCGCAATCGGTCATCCAGTACGTCGAGCATGGCTTGCGGCTTGTCCGAGCCGGTGGGACCGTCCTCGTCGCCCACGCGCTCTGGCGCGGCAGGGTGGCCGACCCGGCGCAGCGGGACGACACCGTTCGAGGCTTCCGTTCGCTTCTCACCGAGATTTCGGAGTCACACGCGGTGATCAGCGCGCTCTCTCCGGTCGGCGACGGCCTGCTCCAGCTCACGAAGCTGTAGCCTGCGACAACCGCCGCTGCCGGCGCCGTCGTCACCGCAATGACTCGGCCTGGGGCCACGGTCATCGGGTGAGGCGAAGCACGCGCCCCGGGTGGTGAACTAGCTTGCGGCCGCGACCACTCCGGCGAGTGCGTCGTGCAGCTCCTTGGCCTCGGCGTCATTGACGGAAACGACGAGACGGCCGCCGCCCTCGAGCGGCACGCGCACGATGATGAGGCGACCCTCCTTAACAGCCTCCATTGGCCCGTCTCCGGTCCTCGGCTTCATGGCTGCCATGATGGATCCCCTTTCGTGGAATGATTTCTATTATCCAGTAATTGAGCGCTATCCCGAAAACGGGGGCGCCCGGTGCGGCGTTACGGGGGTGTCCAGTCGTACCCGTTGAACCACCAGCAGATGTAGAGCCATCCAAACTGTCCGGCGATGAAAAGCGCCACGACGCTCACCCGATAAATCGTCGAACGCGGCTGCGCCACGGCACCGAGCAGGGGAAACATCGGCATGAGCAGCCGGAAGGTGCTCGATTGCGGAAAGAAGACGGCGAGAAGGTAGAGGCCATAGCTTGCACTCCAGATGCGGATATCCGCACCGAGCCGTCGTGCCGGCGGGGTGAACAGGAGTGCGACGAAGCCGAGGATGACCACGGCGAGAAGCCACAAGGCGAGGCCGCCGACGTGCCACAGGGCACCCCAGAACGCGGCGCCCTGCAGCCACGGCTCGAACGGCTCGAGCGTCCCGTAGCCGATGTAGGGCGCCCGCCACGCGAGCTCGGTATCGGTGTACGCCGTGGCGGAGCCGGTCACAGCCCAGGCGACGACTGTCCAGGCGAAGCTCATCAGCGTGCTGAAACCGGCGAGCAGCAGGGCGGCGGCGCGATCGCGGGTCGGGAAGGGATCGCTGTCGCGCGTGAGCCACCGATGGGCCGAATGCAGGAGCAGCGCGAGGGCGAAGGCCAGCCCGCTTGGGCGCGTGAGCGACATGATGGCGATCACCGGCACGAGGCTGCCGTACCGCCGTCTGAGCAGCAGGTAGAGAGCCACGGCGAGCAGAAACAGGTACATCGACTCCGCGTAAGACACCTGCAGAATCGGGGAGAGCGGCGCTACACAGAACAGCACAACCGAGAAGAGCGCGGTCTCCGAGGGGAGGCGAAGCCGGCAGAGCCGGTAGAACACGAGGGCCGTCGCAAGCGAAAAAGCCACCGAGACGAACACCGATACCGGTTCCCATGGCAGGGTCGTCGCCACCATCAGCGCGCGAACGAGGATCGGGTAGCCGGGCAGGAACGCCCACGCGTTCTCCGCAACCCGGCCAGCTGCCGTCATCGGCAGTTCGCTCGGATAGCCGCTCACGGCGACGGTGTGGTACCACCCGCTGTCCCAGAACTGGGAGAAGGCGAGGTAGGAGGGATGAGCCGCCGTCCACGGATTCTTCGGCTGCCAGCCGGCGAAGAGCAGCATCAGGGTCGTCGTGATGGCCCTGGACGCGAGCCAGACCGCGAAGACTTTCACCCACCAGGGCGTCAGCCGATAGATGACGATCGGCCGCCGTCTTCCGCTTCGCTTCGTCGAGGGCCGGGCGATCAGGATGCGCTGAGCCACGCGCGCAATGCTCGTTCGCAGTCCGTGATCTGGTCGACTGCGACGCGCTCCTCGTCCGCGTGGGCGAGAAGTGGGTCTCCCGGACCGTAATTCACCGCCGGGATCCCGAGGGCAGAAAAGCGCGCGACATCCGTCCAGCCGTACTTGGGTTTCGCGTCGCGACCCACTGCGGCGAGGAATTGCATCGCCAGCGGCGCGTCGAGGCCCGGGCGGGCGCCGTCCGCGCTGTCCACCACCGTGAGCTCCACCCCCGGGAATACCTCCCGTCGCAGGTAGTCCTCGGCCTCGGCGCTCGCCTTGTCCGGTGCGAACCGGTAGTTCACGGTGACCGTGCACTCGTCCGGAATGACGTTGCCGGCCACACCGCCCGAGATGGCGACGGCGTTCAGCCCCTCTCGGTAATCGAGACCATCGACGCTGACCGTGCGCGGCTCGAACGCGGCGAGGGCCTCGAGAATCGGCGCCGCGGCGTGGATGGCGTTGACTCCGACCCAGGCCCTCGCGGAGTGGGCACGCCGGCCGACGGTTCGCAGCTCGACGCGCATCGTGCCGTTGCAGCCGCCCTCGACGGCCGCATTAGTCGGTTCGCCGAGAATGGCGAAGTCGGCCGCGAGGAGTTCCGGATGATGCGCCGCGAGTCGCCCGAGCCCGTTGAGTTCGGAGGCGACCTCTTCGTGGTCGTACCAGATCCAGGTGATGTCCAGCGCCGGTGCCGTGAGCTCGGCGGCAAGCTTCAACTGAACCGCGACCCCGCCCTTCATGTCCACCGTCCCGCGGCCCCAGAGATACTCAATCCCGTCGGCGGACTCGTAGCGGGTCGGCAGGTTGTTGTTGAGGGGAACCGTGTCCGTGTGCCCGGCAATGACGACTCGCCTCGACCGGCCAAGGGAGGTGCGCGCGACGATGGCGTCTCCATCCCGGCTCACCTCGAGGTGAGGTAACCCACGGAGCGCGGCTTCGATTGCGTCAGTGATCCCGCGCTCGTTTCCCGAGACGGACTCGATGTCACAGAGTTGACGCGTGATGTCTATCGATGAGGCCGACAGATCGAGTGCGGGAGCTGGGGAGTCATCGACTGGCATGTGGTCAGTTTATTGGCGGCGCCTGGATACTCTTGAGCCATGACAGAACGTGCAGCCTGGGGCTACGGACTCGCGACCATCTCCGGCGACGGGACCGTGCTCGACACATGGTTTCCCTCGCCCTCCCTCGGCGAGCTTCCTGCGGGCCGGGATCCCTACATCGCCCCCGCCGATCTCGAGGCGTTGATTGGATCGGACGAGCGACGCAACGTCACCATCGACTTCGTCACAGTGCAGATCGACCTCGACGCCGCGCCCGCGTCCACGTCGGACGCCTACCTGCGTCTTCACCTTCTGAGCCACCTGCTCGCCGAGCCGAATACGATCAACCTCGACGGCATCTTCGCCACCCTTCCGATAGTGGCCTGGACCAATGCCGGCCCCGTGCACCCCGACGACTTTGCGCGGCTGCGTCCCACCCTGCAGCGCGCGGGAATCGCCGCGCATGGCATCGACAAGTTTCCGCGGCTACTCGACTATGTCTCACCGGATCGAGTGCGAATTGCGGATGCGTCCCGGGTTCGGCTCGGTGCCCACCTCTCCCCCGGCACGACGGTGATGCACGAGGGGTTCGTCAACTTCAACGCGGGAACCCTGGGAAGTTCGATGGTCGAGGGGCGGATCTCGCAGGGCGTGGTGATCGGTGACGGATCGGACATCGGCGGCGGGGCATCCATCATGGGCACCCTGTCCGGTGGCGGAACCGAACGCATCGCCGTCGGGCGCCGGGCGCTGCTCGGGGCCAATTCCGGCATTGGAATTTCCATCGGCGACGACTCGGTCGTCGAGGCCGGACTGTACGTGACCGCCGGCACCAAGGTCGTGCTGCTCGGCGACGAACCGCGAACCGTGAAGGCCGTCGAAGTGTCCGGCGTTCCCGGCCTGCTGTTCCGCCGAAACTCGATCAGCGGAGCCGTCGAGGTGCTCTCCCGCACCGGCGCGGGAATCCAGCTGAACCAAGCGTTGCACGCCTGATCAGGCCGTCAGGACCGCCCGCGCCAGGGGGGGCTCAGCACCCCCGGGCGCTTACGGCGCCAGAGCGAGCGGCTCAGCCGCGCGGCCAGTCCCGGCGCGGCTCGCCGACGTAGAGCTGCTGCGGGCGTCCGATCTTCGTGGAACGGTCGTTGTTCCCCTCTTGCCAGTGCGCGATCCAGCCGGGGAGTCGGCCGATCGCGAACAGCACGGTGAACATGCGCGGCGGGAACCCCATCGCCTTGTAGATGACGCCGGTGTAGAAGTCGACGTTGGGATACAGCTTCCGCTCGATGAAGTAGTCGTCGGCGAGAGCGACGGCCTCGAGTTCCTTCGCAATGTCGAGAAGGTCGTCATTCACTCCGAGCGCGGACAGCACCTCATCGGCGCTCTCCTTCACGAGCCTCGCCCTCGGGTCGAAGTTCTTGTACACCCGGTGGCCGAAGCCCATGAGCCGGATGCCCTCCTCCTTGTTCTTGACCCGCTGGACGAACTTCTCGACCGACTCGCCCGATTCCTTGATCTCGCCGAGCATTTTCAGCACGGCTTCGTTGGCCCCGCCGTGCCGCGGGCCGTAGAGCGCGTTGATTCCCGCGGAAATCGAGGCGAACATGTTTGCCTCGGTCGAGCCGACGAGCCGAACAGTCGAGGTCGACGCGTTCTGCTCGTGGTCCTCGTGCAGAATGAGCAATCGCTCGAGGGCCCTGGAGACGACCGGATTGGCCTCGTACGGCTCGGCCATTGTTCCGAAGTTCAGCTTGAGGAAGTTGTCGGTGAAACTCAGGCTGTTGTCGGGGTACAGAAACGCCTGACCGAGACTCTTCTTGTGCGCGTACGCCGCGATGACGGGCAGCTTGGCGAGCAAGCGGATGGTGGAGAGCTCGACCTGCTCCGGGTCGTGCACGCTCAGCGAGTCTTCGTAGAAGGTCGAGAGCGCCGACACGGCGCTCGACAGCACCGACATCGGATGCGCGTTGTGCGGCAGAGCATCGAAGAAACGGCGGAGATCCTCGTGCAGGAGGGTGTGACGCCTCACCCGCTCCTCGAACCCCTCGAGCTCGGATGGCGTCGGCAACTGACCGTAGATCAGAAGCCAAGCCACCTCGAGGTACGTGGAGTTTGCCGCGAGGTCCTCAATGGCGTAGCCACGGTAGCGCAGGATTCCCCTGTCACCGTCGATGTAGGTGATCGCGCTTTTCGTCGCAGACGTGTTGACGAAGCCGTAGTCGAGGGTGGTCAGCCCCGTCTGGCGGTTCAGGGTAGAGATGTCTACCGTGGATGGCCCATCGACGCTCTCTAGGACAGGGAAGTCGGCGCGACCACCGGGAAAGTGCAGGGTGGCCGTCTGGGAGTCATGAGGAGCAGCATCGTTCACGCATACAGCCTAAGTGGCGCGGGGGGCGACAGTGACATCCGCCAACAAAGCGCACCTTCGATTGGCGAATGTCTCCATGCGCACCGAGCCTCCGGCGAGCCGCGCTCAGGCGGTCGCGGAGAGTCGCGACACGGCGGCATCGATCGCCGCATCGGTCGCCGTGAGCGCGACGCGCACGTGCTCTGACGGTGCCACGCCGTAGAAGGTGCCGGGCACCACGAGTATCCCAAGGTCGGCGAGTCGGCCGACCGAGGTCCAGGCGTCCTCACCGGCGGTCGCCCAGAGGTAGAGGCCGCCCTCGCTCTCGTCGATTCGGAATCCGGCACCCTCGAGCGCGGTACGGAGGCGATCGCGACGGGAGCGATACCTCTCGCGCTGCTGTCGCACGTGCTCCTCGTCGCCGAGCGCGGTGATCATGGCCGCCTGGATGGGAGCCGGCGGGAGGGTGCCGAGGTGCTTGCGCACGGTGGTCAGCTGCGCGATCAGGTCGCTGCAGCCGGCGACGAAGCCGGCACGGTATCCGGCGAGGTTCGACTGTTTGCTCAGCGAGTAGACGCACAGAACGGAACGGCGATCGCCGCCGATGACCCGTGGGTCGAGGATGCTCGGAGTCGCGGCCGAGCCGTATTGCTCGCCCCACGCCAACTCCGCATAGCACTCGTCACTAGCGATGACGGCCCCGAGCTCGCGGGCACGGGCGACGGCGGCACGAAGCTGCTCCACACCGAGAATGCGGCCATTCGGGTTGCCTGGGCTGTTGATCCAGACGAGCTTCGTGTTCTCCGGCCACTCGGACGGGTCGTCGCTGGAGACGACGGTTGCTCCGGCGAGCGCCGCCCCCACCGCATAGGTGGGGTAGGCGAGTTCCGGTTGCACCACGACATCGCCCTCGCCGATCCCCAGTCCGAGGGCGAGTCCGGCGATGAATTCCTTCGATCCGATGGTCGGCAGGACGTTTTTTGCGGTGAGGTCGTCGACGGAGCGTCGCCTGGCGAACCACTCGACGATCGCCTCGCGCAGGGCCGGCGATCCGACCGTCTGCGGGTAGGCGTGCGCGTCGGTTGCCGCCGCGAGCGACTCCCGGATGAGTTCGGGAGTGGGGTCGACAGGCGATCCGACCGAGAGGTCGATTACCCCGTCGGGGTGCGCCTTAGCGCGCGCTGCGTACGGCTCGAGCGCGTCCCACGGCCAGTCCGGAAGTTGTAACGGCATCACTCGGCTGGAACCTGGGGAGGTAAGGCGTTGATGATCGCGTGATCCTTGTGGATGACGCCGACCTTCGCCGCGCCGCCGGGGGAACCGATCTCGTCGAAGAACTCGACGTTCGCCTTGTAGTACTCGGACCACTGCTCGGGCACGTCGTCTTCGTAGTAGATCGCTTCGACGGGGCAAACCGGCTCGCACGCACCGCAATCGACGCACTCGTCGGGGTGGATATAGAGCATCCGGTCCCCCTCGTAGATGCAGTCGACGGGACATTCGTCGATGCACGCGCGGTCTTTGACATCGACGCACGGGAGGGCGATGACGTAAGTCACAGTCGGGTCGTTCCCTTCGGTTAAAGCTTGGATACCAGCCTATCTCGCGAAAAGGTGCCAGCCGCCGGCCAGGCAAGCGCGATCACCGTCAACACGAGCGGACCGTACGTGAGAAGGTAGCCGGCAGTGTTGGCGGGCACGAGTACGGACCCGCCGTCGCTGGCCACGGAGAGCAGGGCGATCACGCCAAGGAGGCCAAGCGCCGCGCATCCGACGACGAGCCGCCCGGGAAACACCATTCGCAGTCCGGCGAGGAGCGCGGCGACGATCAGCAGCACGACGGTGATTCCGACCGGGATGGCCCGGCCGCCGATCTGAGGGCTGAATTGGTGATTGACCACGGAAATGCCACCGATCACCGCACCGACCACGAAGGCGAGAAGGTAGGTCATGATGTGGACCCCGAAGCCCTGGTCCTTCCACGGCAGCGCACCCGGTTCGACCTCGAGGCGACGGGAAAAGCCCTCCACCGCCGCGATCGGACGACTCGGGCCGCTCGAGAGCGCGAACCGGTCCCCCTCGACCACTACCTGAGTCCGGTACGCACGGAGGGCTTCGCGTTTGCGGGAGAGAACGGGGCGGACGTCGACGCTGAGGGCCGAGGCTGCGGGGTCCTCGTCGACGACGAAGAACGGGACGGCCATCACCGCGGCCGCGCGTCGGGCCGCCTGGTGCGCCCGAATATGGTCCGGATGACCGTAGCCGCCGTTTTCGTCGTAGCTGATCACCACGTTTGGTTTGACGAGGTCGATCACCGCGGCGAGGTCGGCCGCCACCTCGTCGAACTCGGCCGCGCAGAACGAGTCGTCGGTCAGCGAGTCGAGCGGCTCCGGACCGGTCGCGCCCCACACCATGCCGGAGTCGGTGTAGCGGCGGGGCGCCAGCTCGGGCCACCGTGCGTTCGCCGCCCCGAGAAAGCGGTGGTCCGTGACGCCGAGCGCCGCCATCGCCCGCTCGAGTTCCGCGGTCCGCTCGAGCGCGAGCAGGTCACCCTTGCCCTCGAGGTGCTTGAGGTCGGCCGGAATCACCTCACCGAGCTCTCCCCTGGTGCAGGTGACGACGGTGACCGACGCACCACGATCGATGAGGGTCGCGATGGTGCCGCCGGTAGCGATCGACTCGTCGTCGGGGTGCGCGTGGACGAAGAGCACGCGTTCGTTAGTTGACTGCACCCGCCGAATTTACCGCACCTGCCCAGCTGTTTCAGATGGACAACAGCGCGTGGTCGTGGGTACAGTCGACTTAGTTAGGTTAGCCTTACCTCTATTGAACAGAAATGATTCCTCGTGCTTGCAAACTTGCTCATCGGCCTTCGCGAGGGCCTCGAAGCGGCCCTCGTCGTCGGCATCCTGATCGCGTACCTGATCAAGATCGGGCGCCGCGACGTGGTGCGCCGCATTTGGCTCGGGGTCGGGCTCGCCGTAGCCCTCGCCCTCGGCATCGGCGCGCTGCTCACGTTTGGCGCCAGCGACCTGAGCTTCGAGGCGCAGGAGACCATCGGGGGTAGCCTCTCGATCCTCGCCACCGGATTCGTCACCTGGATGATCTTCTGGATGCTGAAGACCTCGAGGAGCCTGAGCGGTCACCTCAGGGCCGGCGTGGACAAGCACCTCACCGGGGCCGGCTGGGGGCTGGTTGCTGTGGCATTCCTCGCCGTCGGGCGGGAGGGAATCGAGACAGCGCTCTTCATCTGGGCGGCGGTGCAGGCAACGGGGGCAACGACCTTCCCGCTTCTCGGAGCGGCGCTGGGCATCCTTCTGGCCATCGTTCTCGGGTATCTCATCTACCGCGGGATCGTCAGCATCAACCTCTCCAAGTTCTTCACCTACACGGGGCTGTTCCTCATCGTCGTCGCCGCAGGAGTTCTCGCCTACGGCGTCCACGATCTGCAGGAGGCCGGCGTCCTTCCCGGGCTCAATTCGCTCGCCTTCGACGTGAGCGAAGCCGTTCCGCCGGCGAGCTGGTACGGGACGTTGCTGAAGGGAACGATCAACTTCTCGCCGGCAACCACGTGGCTACAGGCGATCGTCTGGGCAGGCTATGCCGTTCCGGTTCTCGCGATCTTCATCTCCAGGATCCGTCGACAGAGCGGCACAAGACCACCAGCGGGCATCCCGCAGACCGCCGTCGCAGAGGGAGCACGATGATTTTGCGGGCCACCCGTTACGTCGTCGTCGCCGCCATTGCTGCTGCCGCCCTCGTCTCGCTCAGCGCGTGCGTTCCGAATGCCCATACGCGGGCGACGACAACCGCAGCCACGAGCATCAAGGTCACCAGCACGGCTTCGAAGTGCGCGATCTCCTCCTCGAGCGCGCCGAGCGGGACGGTGAACTTCACCATCACGAACTCGGCGGACCAGGTTACCGAGTTCTACGTTCTGGCGAAGGACGGCGTGCAAATCATGGGTGAGGCCGAAAATATCGCGCCCGGCGCACCGCGCACGCTCACCATTCAGCTGGGGCCGGGAGACTACTTCACCACGTGCAAGCCCGGCATGGTTGGCGCCGGAGTCGGGCGGGCCGCGTTCACCGTGACGAAGTCCGGGACGAAGATCGAGTTGACCGGTGACGCGAAGACCCAGACCGCTGCGGCCGCCGCGAGCTACGTCGCCTACGTGAAGAATCAGGTCGCGCAACTGGTTCCCGCGACCCAGAGTTTCGTTACCGCATACCTGGCCGGCGACATGACCACGGCCAAGTCCCTCTATCCCCAAGCGCGAGCGTTTTACGAGCGCATCGAGCCGGTCGCCGAATCGTTCGGCCACCTGGACCCCGAACTCGACGCGCGTGAGGCGGATGTCGCGACCGGAGACCAGTGGACCGGCTGGCACCGCCTGGAGAAGGACCTCTGGCCACCGGCAGCGGCAGATAACGGCGGAACGGCGTACCTACCGCTCACCGCCGCCGAGCGGGCGTCCGTCGCCAACAAGCTCGACCAGGACACTCTTCAGCTCTCGAACGAGGTCAATGCGCCCGCCTACACGGTCTCAATCGACGCGTTAAGCAATGGCGCGATCGGACTCCTCGACGAGGTGGCGAAAAGCAAGATCACCGGCGAGGAAGAGGTCTGGTCGCACACCGACCTGTGGGACTTCCAGGCCAACCTGGACGGCGCTCGCGAGGCATATGAGGGCGTCCGCGCCATCGTCGCCGGCAAGAACCCGCAGCTCGTGGACCAAATCGACTCCACGCTCGCGGGCCTCGAGAAGCAGCTTGCGGCGCACGGCTCAATCCAGTCCGGGTTCGCCGACTACAACCAGCTCTCCGCCGAGCAGGTGCGACAGCTTGCCGGCGGTGTGAATGCGCTCGGCGAACCGCTGAGCAAGCTCACCGCGGCGCTCGTCGACTAGGCGCACGACCACGTGACGAAATCACAGTCAACGCCAGCCGCGAAGACCAGGCTCTCCCGGAGAGGGCTACTCGGCCTCGTGGGCGCCGGCGTGGTCGGAGCCGGCGTCGGTCTCGGCATCGACCGGGCCGTCGTCAGCGCTGTTGCCGCCGAAGCTTCCGCCGCGGATAGCTCCGGAGCGGCGTCCACCTACCCGTTCTACGGCGCACATCAGTCCGGTATCACCACGGCCGCCCAGGACCGCCTGCACTTTGCGAGCTTCGACGTCAGCGACATCACCCGGTCGGATCTGATCGGCCTGCTCAAGGACTGGACCGCCGCGGCGGCGCGGATGACGGAGGGCAAAACGGTAGGAGATGGAGCGGTGAGCGGTCCGCTCGCTGCGCCGCAAGACGACACCGGCGAGGCGCTTGGGCTCCCGCCGGCCGGCCTCACCATCACCTTCGGATTCGGGCCGTCACTGTTCGACCACCGGTTCGGCCTCGCGACCAAACGACCTGCCGCGCTCATCGACCTCCCCCACTTCGCCGGCGACATGCTCGACCCCGCGCTTGTCGGCGGCGATCTATGCATCCAGGCCTGCAGCGACGACCCGCAGGTCGCGGTACACGCCATCCGCAACCTGTCCCGGATCGCGTTCGGGCGGGCATCCATCCGCTGGTCGCAGCTCGGCTTCGGACGCACCTCCTCGACCACCCGGGCGCAGGCAACCCCACGCAACCTGTTCGGCTTCAAGGACGGCACCGCCAACGTCAAGGCGGAGGACCGGACGGTGGTCGACGAGCACGTCTGGGTGCCGACCGAGGACTCGCCGGCTTGGATGTCCGGCGGCTCGTACCTCGTCTCGCGCAAGATCCGGATGAACATCGAACCATGGGATCGCTCGGCGCTCGGGGAGCAGCAGAGGGTGATCGGCCGCACAAAGGGCGACGGCGCTCCGCTCAGCGGCGGATCGGAATTCACCGAACCGGACTTCGCCAAGAAGCACGACTCGGCGCTCGCGATCGACGCCGATGCGCACGTCCGACTGGCACATCCGACCCACAATCACGGGGCTGTCCTGCTGCGTCGCGGCTACAACTTCGTCGACGGCAACGACGACCTCGGACAGTTGAACGCCGGACTCTTCTTCATCGCCTTTCAGCGAGACCCGCGCACGCAATTCGTTGCAATCCAACTGCGGCTGGCCGGCAACGACGCGATGAACGAATACATCCAACACGTCGGCTCGGGCATTTTCGCTGTCCCGCCTGGCGCACGGCGAGGCAGCTACGTCGGCGCCGGACTGTTCGAGTCCTAGGCGACTCGCGCTCTGGCTGTGCAGCCGTTAACGGGCGAAGGCGCGCCGCTCAGCCCTCGGCTGGACGGCGCACCTCTCGTGGCCCGGTTTGTGACTAGGCGTTCTGCTTCTTGAGTCGCGAGGTGCGGCGCTGACGGGCGCTCGCGTCGAGCTCCACCTTGCGAATGCGCACGAACTCCGGCGTCACCTCGACACACTCGTCTTCGCGGGCAAACTCGAGGCACTCCTCGAGGGTGAGCCTGCGGGACGGGGTCATGCGCTCGAAGGTGTCCGAGGTGGACTGGCGCATGTTCGTGAGCTGCTTTTCCTTGGTGATGTTGACGTCCATGTCGTCCGCGCGCGAGTTCTCGCCGACGACCATGCCCTCGTACACCTCCTGGGTTGGCTCGACGAAGAAGGACATGCGCTCCTGCAGCGCGACCATGGCGAACGGGGTCGCGACTCCCGCGCGGTCCGCGACGATCGACCCGTTCACGCGGGTGACGATCTCGCCGGCCCAGGGCTCGTAGCCGTGCGAGACGGCGTTGGCGATGCCGGCACCACGAGTGATGGTGAGGAACTCGGTGCGGAAGCCGATGAGGCCACGCGACGGCACGACGAACTCCATGCGCACCCAACCGGTGCCGTGGTTCGACATGCCCTCCATGCGGCCCTTGCGAGCGGCGAGCAGCTGGGTGATCGCTCCGAGGTACTCCTCCGGGGCATCGGTGGTGAGGTGCTCGAACGGCTCGTGCACCTTGCCGTTGACCTGCTTGACGACCACCTGCGGCTTGCCGACGGTGAGCTCGAAGCCCTCGCGACGCATCTGCTCGACCAGGATGGCCAGAGCAAGTTCGCCACGACCCTGCACCTCCCACGCGTCCGGGCGTCCGATGTCGACGAGCTTGATCGAGACGTTACCGACGAGCTCGCGGTCGAGACGGTCCTTGACCATGCGAGCGGTGAGCTTGTGCCCCTTGACCTTGCCGATCATCGGGCTCGTGTTGGTTCCGATGGTCATTGAGATCGCCGGGTCGTCGACCGTGATGGTCGGAAGCGGGCGAACGTCGTTGGGGTCGGCGAGGGTCTCACCGATCGTGATGTCTTCAAATCCGGCGACGGCGACGATGTCACCCGGTCCGGCCGACTCGGTCGGGAACCGGTCGAGTGCCCTCGTGATGAGCAGCTCGGTCACCTTGACGTTGTGCACCGAGCCGTCGTGCTTGACCCAGGCGACGGTCTGACCCTTCTTGATCGTGCCGTTGAATACGCGAAGCAAGGCGAGGCGGCCAAGGAACGGCGAGGCGTCGAGGTTGGTGACGTGGGCCTGAAGGGGGTGCTCGTCGTCGTAGCTCGGGGCCGGGATGTGCTTGAGAATCGCGTCAAAGAGCGGCTCGAGGTCTTCGTTGTCCGGCAGTGAACCGTTCTCGGGCTTGTTCCAGCTCGCGGCTCCGTTGCGGCCGGAGGCGTAGACGATCGGCACGTCGAGGATGGCGTCGAGGTCGAGATCCGGGAAGTCATCGGACATGTCGCTCGCGAGTCCGAGGAGCAGATCCTGGCTCTCGGCCACGACCTCGTCGATGCGGGCGTCCGGACGGTCCGTCTTGTTGACGAGGAGGATGACCGGGAGCTTGGACTCGAGCGCCTTGCGAAGCACGAATCGCGTCTGCGGGAGCGGACCCTCGCTCGCATCCACGAGCAGGACGACGCCGTCGACCATGCTGAGGCCGCGCTCGACCTCACCGCCGAAGTCGGCGTGGCCGGGGGTGTCGATGACGTTGATCGTGATCGGGCCGCCGTCGCCGTTCTCGGCGGCGTGGATGCCGGAGTACGAGACGGCCGTGTTCTTGGCCAGGATCGTGATTCCCTTTTCGCGCTCGAGGTCATTCGAGTCCATCGCGCGCTCTTCGAGGTGCGCGTGCGCGGCAAAGGAGTTCGTCTGGCGCAGCATGGCGTCAACGAGCGTGGTCTTGCCATGGTCGACGTGAGCGACGATTGCTACGTTGCGCAGGTCATTACGGGTGGCGATAGCCATAGTTGTACGTCCAGATTTGTCTCGAGAAAGAGGGAGGCCAGTGAGTGAGTCAGTGGCGGCAGAGTCACACCAGTGGTGCTCCGCACCCCACAGTCTACCTCGCATGACCGTATCGGCCCTGCTGGGTCTCTCAACAGTGCGCCCGATCAGGATATTCCGGGCCGTGGGCGACGGCTACGCGCCGCCTGCAGCGGTCGTGAACAAGCCGGAAGTGATGCGGATCAAAAAAGCGGATGGGCGCGAGTTGCCTGCACTCGCGCCCATCCTGGCTGACTAGCCGACTAGCCGACTGGCTGACCCGGCGTTGCCGGGCCAGACCAATCAGTCGGTTCCGGCCGCGAGGATCTTCGCGCGGAGCTCCCGGCGATCGCGCTGCACCACAGGATCGGGCAGCGGAACGGCGGCGATCAATCGCTGAGTGTACGGGTCGCGCGGATTGCGCAGAATCTCGTCTCGCGTGCCCATCTCGGCGAGCCTGCCGTTGTGCATCACGGCGATCCGGTCGGCGAGGACGTCGATGACGGCGAGGTCGTGAGTGATGAAGAGACACGCGAACTGGAATTCGCGTTGCAATGACTTGATCAGCTCCAGCACCGTCGCCTGAACGGACACGTCGAGAGCGGAGGTTGGCTCGTCCGCGATGAGCAGCGCCGGCTTGAGGGCAAGCGCGCGCGCGATGCCGACTCGCTGCTTCTGGCCACCGGAGAGTTCGTGCGGATAGCGACTGTAGTAGGTGCGCGGCAGCTCAACGGAGTTCAGGAGTTGTTCGACCTCTCGCGCCAGGGCGGCACCCTTGGTCTTGTTGGCGAGCATGAGCGGCTCGCCGATGCTCTGCCCGATGGTCATTCGGGGGTTGAGGGACGATGCCGGGTCCTGGAAGACGATTCCGGCCTTGCGGTGGACCTGGCGCACTATCTTGCGGTTCGGATTCGAGATGTCGGTGTCGACGACATCGAGCCGCCCTTCGGTGATCGGAAGAAGACCGATCGCCGCGCGTCCGAGGGTTGTCTTGCCAGATCCGGACTCGCCAACGAGTCCCATGACCTCTCCCTTATGCACCTGCAGGTCGACGTGATCGACGGCGCGGAATGCCTTGACCCGGCCCCGGCCCGGGTACTCGATCACCACATCCTGAAAGTCCAGCACCAGGGGCACCGAGGCGAGTTGACGCTCGGCCAACCGCGCGGCAGCCGCGGCGGCACGGTCGTTCTCCGCGATGCGCTCGCGCAGTTCGAGGCTCGCGTCGTCGCCTTCGACGATTGACGCGAGCGCAACGGTCATGTCTATGTCCGCGTCCGACGAATCGCGCTGCCCGAGGTGGGGCACGGCAGCCAGAAGGGCTTTTGTGTACGGGTGCTGAGGGTTGTGGAACACCGAGAGCGAATCACCGGCCTCGACGATTTCCCCCTTGCGCATGACGGCGATGTGATCGGCGATGTCCGCGACCACCCCCATGTCGTGGGTGATCAGCAACACGGCACTGCCGAGTCGGTCGCGCAGGCTGCGGATGAGGTCAAGAATCTCCGCCTGCACCGTCACGTCGAGCGCCGTGGTCGGCTCGTCCGCGATCAAGAGCTTCGGATCGCACGAGATGGACTGCGCGATCATCGCCCGCTGGCGCTGACCGCCGGAGAGCTGATGGGGGTAGGAGTTGAACGCCTTAACCGGGTCCGGCAGCTCCACGAGGGCGAGCAATTCGATCGCGCGCTCCTTCGCCTCTGCCGGGGACACCCCGAAATGTAGCCTGACCGTTTCGACGATCTGGGCGCCGACCGTGAAGACGGGGTTGAGCGCCGTCATCGGCTCCTGGAAGATGACGGCGACTTCCTTGCCTCGCACGTCCCGAAGTTGCGACGCAGAGGCGCCGCGTAGCTCGCGACCGTTGAGCTTGATGCTCCCACTGACCCGGCTGTTTTTCGGGAGCAGGTCGAGTATCGACATCGAGCTGACGCTCTTTCCCGAGCCCGACTCTCCGACGAGCGCCATGACCTCACCCGAACGAATGGTGTAACTGAGCTTCTTTACAGCCGGAACCCAGACGTTGTCGACGGCGAAGTCAACGTTGAGGTTCGAGACCTCGAGTACAGGAGCGGTAGGAGTGGCGTCCACTTAGATCGCTTCCTTTCTGACCGTGACGGTCGTGGCGATAGGGAGTGCCCGAAAGGCATCAGTTGTTGATGCGAGGATGGGGGCATGGGAAGCTTCGCTGGCAGTGATGATGTTTTCCGGTCGCGATTCAATCGCGTGCTTGCCGTGATCATCTGGGCAATTGATTTGTTCGTGTTGGTGACGAGCCTTGTGGTCGGCGAGCCGGCCGAAACGGCCGGAGGGCTCGTGCTTTTCACCATGTTCACCGCGGGTCTGGTGTACGCGCTGCTCTGGCGGCCGAGTGTGGCCGTGAGCGATGACGGCGTCACGCTCGTGAACGTCACCCGAACGATCGTGATCCCGTGGGCTGCGCTCATCGATGTCGACACGAGGTTCGCCCTCAGCCTGCGCACCCCGCGCGCGTCCTACTCCGCCTGGGCTGCACCGGCCCCGGGTCGATCCGGACTCGCCATGGCTCGGCGCGCCGAGCGGAGGCACGGCCCGAACGCCCACACGCCGACGGTCGCCGGCAGGTCGAGGCCGGGAGACCTCATAACCACGGAGTCCGGGGAGGCTGCCTACCTGGTGCGCGAGCGCTGGAACTCGCTCGTCGAATCCGGTGCCGTCGAACCGGGCGTCGCCGACAGCACGCCGGTTGCGATTCATTGGCACTGGTTCCAGGACGCGGCCTTGGTGATCCTGGCTATCGCGACGGCGATCGCCGTCGGCTGGTTGTGACAACACGGTCACTATCCCTAATCCTTCTCGGTGGGCAGGCCGACCTCGGTGAGCGGCTGTCCCGCGATGACCTCGTCGACCTCCTTGGTGCGGCGAATGCTGAATCGGCGCTGCTGAGGGTCGAAGGCATCGCGAAGCCCGTCACCGACGAAGTTGACGCACAACGCCAACAGAACGATGAATGTGGCCGGCCACCAGAACAGGTACGGCCGGGTGGCGAACGCCGACTGGTTTGAACCAATCAGAAGGCCGAGCGATGAGTCGGGCGATTTGATGCCGTAACCGAGGTAGCTAATCGCCGTCTCGAGCAGAATCGCCGATGCAATCAGCAGCGTCGAACTCACGATGATCACGCCGACCGCGTTGGGCAGGATGTGACGGAAGATGATGCGCCCGTCCGATGCCCCGGCGACTCGAGCGGCCTCAACGAACTCGCGCTCTCGCAGAGTGAGGAATTCGCCGCGAACCAGTCGCGCGATGACCATCCACGAGACGAGACCGAGGAGAGCGGCGAGGCCGAACGCACCAAGCCCGTTGGAGGTCTTACCGACGACGGCGCCGATCACAAGGGCGGGAATGACGATGAAGACGTCGGTGATGCGCATGAGCACGGCATCCACCCAGCCGCGGAAGTAGCCCGCAACGGCGCCGACGATGACACCGAGCACGGTGGCGAACACGCCGATGACGAGCATTACGAGCACCGAGTTCTGGATGCCACGCATGGTCAGGGCGAAATAGTCACGGCCGATGCGGTCCTGCCCAAACGGGTGCTCGCCGAACCCGGACGCCGAAAGAGTCGGTGCGCCCTGATTGAGCTGCGGGTTCAACTGGCTATACGGGTAGTGCCACCATCCCGGGATCGGACCGAGTCCGATGGCCGAGATGGAGAACACGATGATCGCGACGTAGACGACGAGCGCAACCACCGACACCCGATTCTTGAGGAAGCGTTTGAATACGATGCGGCCCTGACTCTCGCCGCGTCCACCGGATCCTCTTTCCGCCGCGTCGAACCCACTGCTTATTTTCGGCTCGAGCGGACTGCCTTGGACTGTGCTCATGAAATTCCCTTCGGCACAAACGTTTCTCTATCGCTTACCACGGTCATCGCACACGCACTCGTGGGTCGAGCGCCGCGTAGGCGAGGTCGGCGAGGAAGTTGAACGCGATCGCGGTAATCGCGATTACGAGGAAGTACCCCATCACCGGATTGACGTCGGTCCGACCGAGTCCGATGTTGAACAGGGCCCCCATGCCGCTGATCGCGAAGACCGATTCCGTGATGATCGCCCCACCGAGCAGCGCACCGACATCTGTCGCGATGAGCGTCGCGATCGGGATGAGCATGTTGCGGAACGCGTGACGCACGATCACCGAGCGCTCCGGGAGTCCCTTCGCCCGCGCGGTGCGCACGTAGTCCTGGTTGAGGACCTCGAGCATGCCGGAACGGGAGTATCGGGTGTAACTCGCGAAGCTAATGAGCAGGAGGCTGATCGTCGGGAGAATCAGGTGGGTGAAGCTGTCAATGCCCGTAATCCAGACGTTGCCGCCGAGGCTCGGCGTCTGCGAGCCGACCGTCGCGATCGGACGGCCGCCGATGTCGTTGGAATAGCTGTACCACGACTGCATGAATCGGTCGAGGAGCACTATTCCGCCGACCAGAACGGAGGTGATGCCGCCGATGCGCATCATGAGCCCGCGGTCGGGGCCGCCGACAATGGCGCCGCTAGCGATGCCGACAGCGAGCGTAATGACGGCGAGGAACACGAGAGTGCCGGCCGAGGAAATGTTGAAGAGCCACTGCAGCGAGAAGTAGGCAATGATCGCGATCAGTACATTGATGCCGGCGGTGATCCAGGCCCGGCGGTTACGCAGCCCGGCAAGCACGGCGACGATGGCGAATCCGATGCCGGCGGTCAGGACGATGACGGCAACCGGACCGAGGGATGGTCGCGTGAACCATCCGCTCACGGACATGTACCAGAGGATGGCCGCCGTGAAGAGTCCGCTGCCGAGGAAGACGTAGAGGCGTCGCCGCCAGGGTCCGCCGACCAGAAGTTGAAGGATCGCCCCGACTATCACCCCGGTGACCAGCAGCGCCAACGGTGGTAGGTGCGGGTTCGCGAGGAAATTGTTGTAGTTGAGGGCGATGAACGACTTGAGCAGCACCGCGACGAGGAAGGACGGAAGTGAGAAGAGAAAGAAGCTGATGAGCGTCACCGTGTAGTCGAAGCCGCTGTACACGCGAAGCGCCGTCACGATGCCGAGGCCGATTCCGAGCACGATCGCGAGAACGAAGGCCGTCGTCACGAGCTGGAGCGTGGAGCCCATCGCCTGCGGGAGCAGGTCGGTCACCGGCTGATTCTGGAAGGTGGTTCCGAGGTCGCAGCCGCCGGCGACGGGAACCACGCACTTGGCGACGCCGCCGAGCCAGAGTACCCACCGCAGCGGCGGAGCGAGGTCGAGGTGTTGTGTCTGCACCCGGGCGTCGATGAGCGCCTGCCGGTTGGGCGAGAGACTCCCCTGTAGGTCTTGTAAGGGATTACCGGCCGATGCTGCGAGCACATACATGATGAATGATGCAGCGATCAGGATCAGGACCGAGACGACAACTCGTCTCGCAATGAAACTCACCATAGGGAGGGGACGCCTGTTCGAAGTTGTGTGAAAAGAAATTGCATGGATTGCTGGGTTGCTCTGCTCTCAGCGACGGGGCGCCGACCTCCGTGAGAGAGAGTCGGCGCCCCGTGCTGTTCCGAGCGTTAGGTACTGAACCTAATTGGGTCGCCCTTACTTGGTCCAGTCCCAGACGTTCCAGACAATACCGGTTTGGCCTCCAAAGTAGCCGATGTTCTTGACCTTGCCGTTGGTCGCGAAGAGGCCCGGCAGCTGGAAGAGCGGCAATCCGTAGCCGTCGGTGAACGCGAGCTTGTCGATTTCAACCTTCTGGTTGAGCAACGTGCTCGGGTTCAGCGTGGTCTGCGTCTTCACCGCGAGGTCGCTGGCCTGCTGGTTGTTGAAGTTGCTGTAGTTTCCGGGGTTTCCGATCTGGAACAGCTGCGGGACGGCGGCGTTTCCGACACCCGGGTTGATCCAGCCGAAGATCGACGCGTCGTAGGCGCCACCGCTGAGGAGGCTGCTCCAGTCGGGCGATCCTCCGTCAACGACGTTGAAGCCGGCCTTCGCGGCCGAGGCCTGAATGGCCTGGAACGAGTCGACGCGGTTCGGGTTGCCCGTGTTGTACAGGATCTTCACGGTCGGCGTCTTGCCGGCGAGGAGCTGCTTGGCCTTCGCGATGTCGACAGTGTTGTACGCGCTCGAGCCGTTTGCCTTCACCGCTTGGGTGTAGCCATCCTGACCCGGCAGGAACAGCTGGGAGTCGAGAACCTTCGCGCTCGGGTTTACCGGGGTCACGATGGCCTTGAGGATGTCCTCGCGCGGAATCGTGAGCAGGAACGCCTGGCGAACCGTCGGGTCGCTGAACACGCTCGACTTGAAGTTCAGGTCGAGGTGGTCGTACGCAACCTGGTTGCCCTGGAAGAGCTTCGCTCCGGCGTTGGCCTTGAGAGACTTCACCGTGTCGGCTGATGCCTGCGGCTGAATCGCGTCGACCTCACCGTTTTCGAGCGCCGTCGTCTGCGCGTTGGCGTCGCCGATGAAGCGCATGATCAGCTTGTCGAACTTGACCGTGTGGGTTCCCTTGTATTCCGGGTTCTTGACGAAGGTCATTGATTGCTTCGGCGTCCATGCCGAGACCATGAGCGGGCCGCCCGAGACCAGCAGCGACTTGTCCGTCGGAAGCGAGGTCGCGTCGTACCCGGTGTTGACCACCTTCGCGATCTTGGTCAGGACCGGGTTCTCCGGAGCGGGGCTCTTCACGTCGCCCTTGGGGGTGGACTTGATCGCCTTGACGAAGTCGGCCTCCGTGACGCCGGCAACCTTTGCAACCGCGTGAATGGGGAACTGGATCGGGTTCACGATATTCCAGTCAACGTAGGGCTGGTCATAGGTGAAGGTGATCGAATGGTTGTTGTCCCCGACGGTCGGCAGGTTTGTGGAGAACACGCAACCACCAGCGGTCGAGAAGTACTGTGTGCCGGCGGTCACGTTGCCGTCAGCGTCGGTGGTCGCCGAGTCGTAGTAGCAGGAGTTGATCGACCAGCCGAGCAGCAGGTCGTCGGCCGTCATGGGCTGGCCGTCGGACCACTTGTCGGTGGAGTTGAGCGTGTACTTGACGGTGAGCGGGTTGTCGCTCAGCTTCTTGTACGTTCCCAGGTCCTTGTTGGGGATGACGTTGAACTTCTGGTCGAGCGTATAGAACTGCGGCTGAGTCATGTAGTTGATCTCGCCGTTGGTGTCAAGGTTGCCCTGGGGGGTGTTGTAGTTGAACGAGGTAGCCTCGTTGACCTGGGCAATCGTGATGTTCTTGCTCGCCGACGTTGTTGTCTGGCTGCCCGTCGTCGTGCAGCCCGCAAGCGCGATGGCTGCGACCCCGGCGATGGCGACTGCGGCAATTGTGTTGCGCGCCAGTCTTCCTCTGATTTTCAATTTTCCTCCTGTGCATGAGCTGACGGCAGCATGATTCGTCGCGTGCTACCGCGCTAGATAAGAGAACCATAAGTACGCGGAGTACCACCCGACAAATTGTGGAGCGAAACGTTACACAGTGGAAACAAGAGGTATCAACATGTTTGCGTCCAGCGAGGATGCGTTGCGTACAAACGCGCAAGATCGCACTATTCCTGCATTTCAGCGTGACTATGCGAAGTAACCTCCCCGGCGCGAGGGGTACGATCGCAGGCGTGCAATCCTCCGCCCCGTCGAACACCGTCAGAACTGGGGCTGTGGATGAGACGGTGTTCCCCACGGCGAGGCGTCGCCGGATTGTCGCGGAGATTCTCCTCGTCCTCGGACTGTCTCTCGGGGCATCCGCGGTCTACTCCATAGTTTCGATCCTCAACAGTGTCACGCTCCCGAAGCCGCTCTCGAGCCAGAGCACGACGCTCAACGGCTCACTCAGCCCCCGCCCGGTCTTCGACCTGATCTACCAGTTTCTGGCGATCTTCTTCGACCTCGTTCCGGTCGCCCTTGTGGCGTTCCTTCTCTGGCAAACGGCACGGCCCCATCTAGGCCGGCTCGGCATCGACTTCCGACGACCCGGAAAAGACGCGATGCTCGGCCTGGGGCTTGCTCTGGCAATCGGCATCCCGGGAATCGGCGTCTATCTCGGCGGAAAGGCGCTCGGGATCGGGGTGACCGTCGTGGCCTCCGCGCTCGACACACAATGGTGGACAATTCCGATTCTTGTGCTGTCGGCGCTTCGCTCCGGGCTGCAGGAAGAGGTCATTGTGATCGGCTACCTCTTCGCCCGCCTCCGCGACCTCGGCTGGAAGACCTGGCCGATCATCCTCACCGCCGCGGTGCTTCGCGGTAGCTACCACCTGTATCAGGGTTTCGGCGCCTTCATCGGCAACTTCGCGATGGGGGTGTTGTTCGGTTGGCTCTATTCCCGGTACGGAAGAGTGCTTCCCCTCGTAATCGCCCACTTCATCATCGACACCGCCATCTTTGTCGGCTACCCCTGGGCGGCGTCCGCCTTCCCCGGGCTCTTCGGAGTGCCGCACTGAGTTCGCCGTGGGCGGTCCGCCGCCCGGTCGGGGCGGCGGGACCCGCTCAGTCGGCGAAGGCCTCCGGAGGCGGGCAGGCGCACACCAGATTGCGATCGCCGAAGGCATTGTCGATTCGCCGAACCGGCGGCCAGTACTTGTTACGGATGAGGCTGCGCACCGGGTAGACCGCCTGCTCTCGGGAGTAGGGATGAGTCCACTCCCCCTCGATCACCGATTGGGCGGTGTGCGGGGCGTTGTGCAGCGGGTTATCGCCGAGCGTCCAGGTGCCGGCGGCGATCGCATCCGCCTCTCCCCTGATGGCGATCATCGCGTCAATGAATCGGTCGATCTCGGCGAGGTCTTCGCTCTCGGTCGGTTCGACCATGAGCGTGCCCGCGACGGGGAACGACATCGTCGGGGCGTGGAAGCCGTAATCGATGAGCCGCTTGGCGACATCGTCGACCGTGACACCGGTCGATTCCGTAAGCGGGCGAAGGTCGAGGATGCACTCGTGGGCGACCAACCCGTTGTCGCCGGAATACAGCACCGGATAGTAGTCGCGCAGTCGGGCCGCGACATAGTTGGCCGCGAGAACGGCTGCCCCGGTGGCGCGCTTCAGCCCGTCGGCCCCCATCATGCGAACGTAGGCCCAGCTGATCGGCAGGATGCTTGGGCTGCCGAAGGGGGCCGCGCTCACGATGTTCTGGTGGGCCGGTTTGCCGGCAGCCGGCGTGAAGTCGCGCTGGGCAAACGGGTGACCGGGCAGGAATGCGGCGAGGTGCGCCTTGGCCGCGACCGGTCCGACACCGGGTCCGCCTCCGCCATGCGGTATGCAAAATGTCTTGTGCAGATTGAGGTGTGACACATCGCCACCGAAGTCGCCGAATCGGGCGAACCCGAGTAGCGCATTGAGGTTCGCTCCGTCGACGTACACCTGACCACCCGCGTCATGGACGGCCTTGCAGATGGCGCCGACCTCGTGTTCGTAGACCCCATGAGTTGACGGATAGGTGATCATGAGCGCGGCGATCGTGTTCGCGTGCTCATCGATCTTCGCCCGAAGGTCGTCGAGATCGACGTTCCCGAGCTCATCGGTCGACACAACGACGACTCGCATTCCGGCCAGCACCGCCGACGCGGCATTGGTGCCGTGTGCGCTCTGCGGGATGAGGCACACTGTCCGTTCGGCGTCTCCCCGCGACAGGTGGTAGCCGCGGATCGCGAGGAGTCCGGCGAGTTCGCCCTGGCTCCCCGCGTTCGGCTGGAGCGAAACCGAGTCGTAGCCCGTGACGTCGGCAAGCCAGGTCTGCAGCTGCTCGATCAGCTCTAGGTAGCCCGCCACGTCTGCCTCGGGGGCGAACGGGTGAAGGCCGGCGAACTCCGGCCAGGTTACGGACTCCATCTCGGTGGCAGCGTTGAGTTTCATCGTGCATGAGCCGAGCGGGATCATCCCGCGGTCGAGCGCGTAGTCGTAGTCGGCGAGATGCTTGAGATAGCGCATCATCGACGTCTCCGACCGGTGCGTGTTGAACACCGGATGGGTGAGGAAGTCGCTCGAGCGCTCGAGCTCAATCGGAATCCAGTCGATATCGTGAGACACCGAGCCGTCCGTCAGCTCTTCGCCGAGGATCGCCGCGATCGCGCGCACGTCGTCAAGCGTTGTCGTCTCATCGACCGAGAGCTGGACCCGCTCGTCGTCTACGAGGTGGATGAGATATCCGGCGGTGTGCGCGTGCCGCACCAACCGCGCCGCGTCCGACTTGGTTCGCAGCGTGATGGTGTCGAAGAAGTTGGCCGTCTCGAGCGTGTGTCCCGCCTCCGAAGCGGCGCGAGCGAGCACCCGAGTGAGTCGAGTCACCCGGGTCGCGATCTGCTTGAGTCCCTGCGGGCCGTGGTAGACGGCATACATACTGGCCATGACGGCCAGCAACACCTGCGCGGTGCAGATGTTGGATGTCGCCTTGTCGCGGCGGATGTGCTGTTCCCGAACCTGTAGCGACAGGCGGTACGCCGGATGACCGGCCGCGTCCTGTGAAACGCCGACCAGCCGCCCGGGCAGCTGGCGTTCCAGTCCGGAGCGAACGGCCATGTATCCGGCGTGCGGGCCCCCGAAGCCCATCGGGACTCCGAACCGCTGACTCGATCCGACCGCGACGTCCGCCCCGAGTTCCCCGGGCGAGGTGATGAGGGTCAGGGCAAGCAGGTCCGCCGCGACCACGGCGAGGGCGCCCATCGAGTGCGCGGCGGCGATCACGTCTCGTGGATCCCAAATGCGGCCGGAGGCGCTCGGGTATTGCACGAAGATCCCGAAGGCCGCGGGAAGCTCCTGGGGGTCGATTGCGGCGAGGTCGAGCTCGATCAGCCCAATTCCGACGGCCGCGGCCCGATTGGCCAGCAGAGCCTTGGTCTGCGGGAAGGCGTCGGAGTCGACGATGAAGGCACGCGGTTCCGCTTTAGAGGCGCGACGGGCGAGCATCATCCCCTCCACCACCGCCGTGCCCTCGTCGAGCATCGACGCGTTGGCCGTCGTGAGACCGGTCAAGTCGGTGATCATGGTCTGGAAGTTGATCAGGGCCTCGAGGCGGCCCTGGGAGATCTCCGGCTGATACGGGGTGTACGCGGTATACCAGCTCGGGTTTTCGAGGACGTTCCGCTTGATCACGGCCGGGGTGATCGTGTCGTAATAGCCGAGGCCGATCATCGACCGGTTCACGGTGTTCCTGCGAGCGAGCCTCCGCAGCTCGGCAAGAGCCTCACGCTCTGTCGCGGCCGCGGGAAGAGACGACTCCGCCGCGGCCCGGAAGCCGTCGACGTGGATGGATGCCGGCACGGCGGCGCCCACCAGGGCATCAACCGACCGATAGCCGATGACGTCAAGCATTTTCGCTTGCGCGTCGGCGTCGGTTCCGATGTGACGTTCGGCGAAGCCGCTCTCCTCGAGCAGTTCGTCCGTTGTGATCCCGGTCACGATGGCCATTACTCCCCCACCAGCGCCGTGTACTCGTCGAAGCTGAGCAGCGGCGGCAGCTCGGTGAAACTCACCTTGATCAGCCAGCCCTCGCCGAACGGGTCGCTGTTGACCAACTCGGGACTGTCGACCACTGCGTCGTTGACCTCGGTGACAGTGCCATCGACCGGTGCGAACAGTTCACCGACCGACTTGGTCGATTCGATCTCGCCGACCACTTTCCCGCTCGCGACCGTCGCGCCGACGGACGGCAGATCCACGAAGACGACGTCGCCGAGCTTTTCGGCCGCGTATGCGGTGATGCCCACAGTGGCGGTGTCCCCGTCCACGAGAAGCCACTCGTGCTCGGCGGTATAGCGGAGTGCAGTCTGATCAGTCATTACTTGGCTTCTCTCTTGTAAAAGGGCAGTGCTACTACGGATGCCGGGATGCTGGTGCCGCGCACATCCAGGAACAATTCGGTGCCGGGCTCCGCCGCGGTCGGGTCGACATAGGCCATCGCCACGGGGTAGCCAAGCGTCGGGCTCAGCGCGCCGCTCGTGATGACGCCGACCTCCGCGCCATCCAGATCACGCACCGGATAGTCGGCGCGACCGGCGCGCTTGCCGTCGGCACGCAGACCGACAAGCACCCGAGAGCCTTCGGGCGGTCCGGCCTCGACGGCGGCGCGGCCGACAAAGTCGCCCTCCTTCTTCAGGTTGACCACTCGATTCAGTCCCGCCTGCACGGGGAAGGTTCCGAGGTTCAGCTCATGCCCGTACAGCGGCATGCCCGCCTCGAGCCGCAGGGTGTCCCGGCTCGCCAGGCCGGCCGGAACGAGACCGAGGTCAGCACCGGCCGCCATGAGTTCGTCCCACAGTGTCGCGGCGTCGCCGACGGGAACGTAGAGTTCGAACCCGTCCTCGCCGGTGTAGCCGGTGCGGCCGACCATGGCCTGCGACCCGTTGTAGCTGCCCAGGGTGCTCCAGTAGTACTTGAGGTCACGCGGCGCGATCGGGAGGTCCCACCCGCCAAGTCGATCCATGATCGCGACCGCGTTCGGTCCCTGGACCGCGATCAGGGCAATCTGATCGCTCCCGTCGACGACGACGGCGTCGAAGCCGGCGGCCCGAGCGGCGAGCGCCTCGGCCGCGGGGAATCGGTTCGACGCATTGGCGACCACCGTGAACCTGGATTCGCCGGTGCGATACACCACGACGTCATCGATGATGCCTCCGTCGGGGGAAAGCAGCAACGAATACTTCGCCTGTCCAATGGCGATGGCCGAAATCTTGCCGGCAAGCGCGTAATCCAGGGCAGCCCCGGCCGCGTCGCCGGTGACGAAGATTTCCGCCATGTGCGACAGGTCGAACAGACCAGCCGTCGTCCGGATCGCGTGATGCTCCGCGAGGTCGCTCGAGTAGCGCACAGGCATCTGCCAACCGGCGAAGTCGGTGAAGCTCGCTCCGGCATCCAGATGTTTCTGATGCAGGGGCGACAATCGTTCGGGTTGTACGGTGCGATCAGTCAAGAGTTCTCCAGGCGCGAAACGTGAGCTGCGGGAACTCCCCCTCTGTCATAGGCCTGAGAGCTTCGCCGACCGGGGTCAGCTTTCACCGTGGGCGGAGTCCGACGCTGCGCGTCGACTCACTTTTCAGAGTGGCCTGTTCGATGCGGTACACGTACCTGAGAGATTGGCGGGGAGGCTTGCTCCTTCGGTGTTCACGCTCGACAGCGACGTTGTCGCTGCTAAGTGAACTCTCCCGCATCGCGTTGATCGGCCGGATGTTATGTTGTGCGGCTAGCCTACCAAGTCGCGTCCCGTTTAGAAGCCGGTGGCGGAGCCGTACTGGATCGGACGATCAGCTCGAACGGAGCGGAGGGGAAGCTGTCGGCGTGCTCTCGACCGTCCAGTTCGGCGAGCAACACCCGCGTGGCATCCGCGCCCTGCTGGTACGGGTTTTGGGAGACAGTGGTCAGCCGCATTGCCGCTCCGTACTGGTGACCGTCGATGCCGATGACCGACAAGTCGTTCGGCACTCGCAACCCGGCCTCGACAATTGCCGTGATGGCGCCGAATGCCATCTCGTCGGACGCGGCGAAGACGGCGGTTGGGCGATGCCCCGCCGTCTCGAGCAGCCCGCGCATCGCGCGTTGACCGCCCTCGAAGGAGAATGCGCCGTTTACCGTCCACTCCTCACGAGCCGATATTCCCGCGGCGTTGAGAGCCTCGACGTAACCGTTGTGTCGTTCGAGCGGCACCGCGATGTTCAATCCAAGCTCGTCTTCGCCGCCGATGTGGGCAATCTCGGTGTGACCGAGGCCGAGGAGGTGATTGGTCGCGGCGGCTCCGGCCGCGCGATCGTCGATGCCCATGTGGCGCACACCGGGACCCGGTCCCCCGACAACGATGGTCGGAAATTCGGCCAGCTGCAACTGCTCCGACTCATCCGGGTTGAACACGAGACAGAGCACGACGAGCGCATCAATCCGCCGCCGCAGGATGGAACGGTGGAACACCCGTTCCCTGTCGCCAGCCGGGCCGCCGAGGCTGTACAGGATGAGGTCATACCCGGCCTGGCGCAGTTCGGCGTCGATGCCCTCGAGCACGTTCACGTAGAACCAGCGGTTGATCACCGGCACGAGTACGCCGAGCGCCCTGCTCCGGCCCGTGGCCAGCCCGCTCGCCGCCGACGAGGGGATATAGCCCAGCCGGTCGGCGGCTCGCCGCACCGCGCTCGTCGTCTCGGCCTTCACGTTCGGGAGTCCGCGAAGCGCTCGGGATACCGTTGCGGTCGACAGCCCGGTCTCTCGGGCGATTTCCTGGATACCGGTCACGATTCCAAGCTATCCGTCAGGTGCCGTCGCGAGATGCGCCGGCCGATTCGCTGGCAGTTCGGAGGATCCGCGTGCGCCGCCTCCACAGCAGAGCGAGCACTCCGACGAGCGCGAGCAGCACGAGCGCCCATGTGAGCGCCGGTTGCCCGGTGAGCTCGCACACCACGGTGATGATGAAGAACATGATGGCGAAGAAGCCGGTGAACCCGATCAACAGGTCGACCTGGTGCGTCGGGGTCACCGGTCTTCTCATCGCCATGGCGCTAGCCCTTAACTCCGCCGGCCGTGAGACCGGCAACGATCTTCCGCTGGAAGATCAGCACGAGGATGACGAGCGGAACGGTCACGATTGTGCCCGCCGCCATCACAGCCGTGTACGGCTCAACGTGCGGTTGGCTCCCCGCGAAACCGGCGATAGCAACCGTCACCGGTTGTGTCGCGTCGCTCGACAGCTGGCTCGAAATCAGGTACTCGTTCCAGGATGCGATGAACGCCAGAATCGCGGTCGTGAACACCGCGGGAGCGGCGAGCGGCAGGATGACCCGGCGGAAGGCCTGGACCCTGGTGCACCCGTCGATTCGAGCGGCCTCCTCAAGGTCCCACGGCATCTCCCGAAGAAACGCGGTGAGCGTGTACACCGTGAGTGGCAACACGAAGGAGATGCTCGGAATGATGAGTGCCTGATAGGTACCCATCCAGCCGATGTTGGTGAACAACTGGAACAGCGGAGTGATGAGCGCCACGCCGGGGAACATCGAGGCCGCCAGGATCATGCCGGCGATGATGCTCTTGCCCTTGAACTCCAGCCTCGCGAGAGCGTAGGCCGCGGAGGTCCCGAACACCAGCGCCACCACGGTCACCGTCCCGCCGATGAACACGCTGTTCAGCATCGCCTGACCGAGATGGTTGCCGAGATTGGTGGAGAAAGCGGTCCGGAAGTTGTCAAGCGTGACGTGAGTCGGCCATGGGCTCGTGTCGTAGGTGAACCCCACTTGCCGGAAGGCCGTGACGATCATCCAGTAGAACGGCGCGAGACACCAGAGGACGATGATGACGGCGCTGACTACCGTTCGGATCATCGGGGCGTTGGTCTTCCTGACCCTGACCTTGGCGTCTGCCTTGGCTCGGTCTCGCGCAATCGCGCTAGACCGTTCGGCTGCAATGGTCATTTCAGTTCGCCCTTCTGCTGGCTGGCCTGCGTCTGCACGACGTTCGCACCGAGGAATCGAACGAAGATGAAGGCGACGATGAAGATGATCAGGAAGGTGATGGTGGACAGAGCCGACGCGCTGTTGAACCCTTGCCTGATCTGGTCAACGACGAGGATCGAGAGCGTCGTTGTCGCGTTGCCGCTCCCGCCGCCACCTTGCGTGAGTATCGCGGGCAGGTCGTAGATGCGCAGCGCGTCCAATACGCGGAACAGAACCGCGACGAGGAGCGCCGGTTTGACCAGCGGAAGGGTCAGTCGGAAGAACTGCTGAACCGTGGAAGCGCCATCCATCCTTCCGGCTTCATATATCTCCTGGGAAATCAGCTGAAGTCCCGCGAGAATGAGCAGCGCCATGAACGGGGTTGTTTTCCAGGTGTCCGCGATGATGATGGCGAACTTGGATGCCCACTCGTCACTCGTCCAAAGAATCTTCGTGCCAAGCAGGCTATTGAGGATGCCATTGAACGCGAAGATGAAGAACCACAGCTTGGCGGTGACCGCGGTCGGAATCGCCCATGGCACGAGGATCGCCGCTCGCACGAGCCCCCGCCCCCGGAAGCTGCGGTTCATGATGATCGCCATCCAGAAACCGAGGATCGTCTCGAACACCACAGTGAACGCGGTGAAGAAGAACGTCGTGCCGAAGGCGTTCCAGAACTGGGCGCCGAGATTCCCGGGCGGACATGCGGCCGCGACCCCGGTGGCGGAGACACACTGCTGGAGGAGCCAATGGGCGTAGTTCGAGAATCCGGCAAAACCGCCGGCGACGAAAAGTCCGGTCGCCTTGTCGAGCCCGGCATCCTTTTGAAAGGACATGATGATTGCGCTGACCACGGGGTAGCCGATGACGATGCCGAGCACCACGATGGCGGGCGTGATCAGATAGGTGGCCCACCGTCCGTGGGCCTCGTTGAGCCCCCCGCGCTTACGCCCACCGGACCTGACCGGATTGGACGTCGGTAGCTTCGGGGCTGCTTCTGTAACCGCGGACACTGGGCCTCCTTGCCTGGTGTTCTCAACTATCTATTCGTGTTGCACCGCGGCGGGGCGCTCTGGGCGAACGCCCCACCGCGGGCCGACGGAGGGTTAGGAACCCGCCGACTTGATTGCCGCCTCCATGTCCTTGAGCGCCTGATCGACACTCTTGTCACCCTTGAGCGCCGAGTAGGTGTTGTCCTGGATCGCCTTGGTTACGGCGGGGTAGAACGGTGTCACCGGCCGCGGCACCGCGTTGTCGATCGACTCTTTCAGCGTCGGGATGTACGGAAGCTTCGTGATGAGCTCCTGGTCGTCATACAGGCTCATGCGAACCGGCGCGAGCGATCCCTGCGTGGCGAAGAACTTCTGGTTCTCGGCGGTCAGAAGGAAGTTGAGGAAGTCCTTGGCTGTCGCCTTGTGATCGGAGTAGACACTGACTGCCGCGTTGTGGCCACCGAGTGTGGATGCGCCGACCCCATCGAGTCCCGGAAGCGGAGCGACGGCGAAGGTATCCTTGACCACCGAACTTCCGTCGGTCTTTGCCAGGTTGTAGACATACGGCCAGTTGCGCAGGAACATGAGCTTGCCCGACTCGAACGCGATGCGGCCCTGTTCCTCCTGATAGGTGATGGCCTCGGCGGGAATGTTGCCGTCCTTGAAAGCCGCCGCGAGAAGGTCAAGTCCATTCTTTGCCTTGTCGGTGGTGAGCGTCGGTGTCGTGCCGTCAGAGCCGAGCACCGATCCTCCTGCACCGTTGATCGCCTCAGAGGCATTCACGGTGAGACCCTCGTACTTCGCAAACTGTCCCGCGTAGCATCCGATGTTGTTCGCCTTGGCAATGCTGCACATCGACATCATCTCGTCCCACGTCTTCGGGGGCGTCTTGACGAGATCGGTGCGGTAGTAGAGCATGCCACCGTCGGACGTCTGCGGTGCGGCGTACAACGTGTTGTTGTAGGTTGCCGCCTTCACAGCCGACGGGAATAGACCCGAGGTGTCAATCTTCATCTTGCCGGTCAGTGGGGTCAGCCAGCCCTTCGCAGCGAATTCCGCGGTCCAGACGACGTCCACGTCGACGACGTCATAACCGGCATCCTTCGCCTGGAAGTGCTGCACGAGGTCATCGTGCTGCTGATCAGCCTGGTCGGACTGCTCCTTGAATGTGACCTTTTCCTTTGGATGCGCCGCATTCCATTTGTCGATGAGCGGTCGAACGACGTTGCTGTTGTCCTTGCCCTGTACGTACGTTATGGGACCGCGACTGGTCAGATTTGCTGTGGCATCATTTCCGCCGCCAGCCGTTCCTCCCCCAGAACAACCGGCTAGAGCCAGTCCGAAGACCGCGACCCCGGCCACGGCCGCTAGTCGTGACTTATTCATGTTTTCTCCTCACTGAGAATTACAAGAGCATTGATCTTGATGCCCGCCCAATGTAACCCCAAGGCGGGACCAATGCAATCGGTTGCACGGACCGCAGCAGTAGCGTTATAAACGGTGTGTCAGGCTATCGCTGAGGAGCACTCGACTGATGAGCCCATCCCCGACCGAGGCGGAATCGCCCGGAGTCACCGCGCAAGAATGGTGGCGAAGCGCCGTCATTTACCAGGTGTACCCTCGCTCCTTCGCCGATTCCAACGGGGACGGCATCGGAGATCTGCCCGGGATCATCTCCCGTCTCCCGCACGTCACCTCCCTCGGCGTCGATGCGCTTTGGCTCTCGCCCTTCTACGTGTCGCCGCAGGCCGACGCTGGCTACGACATCGCTGACTACACGGATGTGGATCCCGTGTTCGGCAGCATTGCCGACTTCGACCGACTGCTCGCGGAGGCACACGCCGTGGGCCTGCGCATCATCGTTGATCTGGTGCCGAATCACAGCTCGGACGAACATCCCTGGTTCGCCGAGGCCCTCGCGTCGCCGGCCGGCTCCCCCGCGCGCGACCGCTACATCTTTCGAGACGGGCAAGGGGAAAACGGCGACGAGCCGCCGAATAACTGGGAGTCGGTATTCGGCGGAGGAGCCTGGCAGCGGGTCAGCGACGGACAGTGGTACCTGCACCTGTTCGACGTTAAGCAGCCCGATTTCAATTGGGCTAACCGTGAGGTCGTCGACTTCTTCGATCGCGTGTTGCGGTTCTGGCTCGATCGTGGTGTCGACGGTTTCCGGGTGGACGTCGCGCACGCTCTCGTCAAAGACGAATTCCTTCCCGATGTGGAGACGTGGGTTGCCGAACTCGAAACGGGAGACAACCGCGGACCGATGTGGGACCAAGAGGCGGTCCACGATATCTACCGGCACTGGCACCGGGTCGTCTCTTCGTACGGCAACGACCGGATGCTCGTGGCCGAGGCCTGGGTCGCCCCCGCGGCGCGGATAGCCAGGTACGTGCGCTCGGACGAGATGCAGCAGGCGTTCAACTTCTTGTACATGCTCGCCGGCTGGGATGCGGGCCGACTGCGGGAGGCCATAGACGAGTCCATCGCTGCCAACACAGCAGTCGGAGCCACGACCACCTGGGTGCTGTCCAATCACGACTGTATTCGACACGCGAGCCGGTTCGGATTGTCTGATCCGACCCACTGGTCGAGCGGGATCGGACCGAACGATGAGCAGCCCGATTCGGTGCTCGGGCTCGACCGCGCTCGCGCCGCAACGCTGCTCACCCTCGCCCTCCCTGGTTCGGTCTACCTCTATCAGGGCGAAGAGCTCGGGCTGCCCGAGGTGACCCAGCTGCCGGCATCCGTGCGCCAGGACCCCACGTTCTTCCGCTCCGGAGGCGCCGAGATCGGGCGCGACGGCTGCCGGGTGCCGCTTCCGTGGGAGGCCGACGCTCCGGCGTTCGGGTTCGGGCCGAGTTCTGCGAGCTGGCTTCCGCAGCCGGATTCATTCCGCCAGCACGCGGCGGACGTTGAGGAGCGCAGTCCTGGTTCGACGCTTGACCTGTACCGCCGCGCCATCCGGCTTCGATCGCAGCTGTCGCTCGGTACCGGTCGGCTCGAGTGGCTTCCGGCTTCCGCGTCGATCGTCGACTTCCGCAACTCCAACGTGCTCGTGATCACCAATTTCGGCCGGGAGCCGGTTGACCTCCCGGACGGTGAGGTGCTGATAGCCAGCAGCGACTCGGCAGTTCTCGACGGTCGGCTCTCCCCCAACGCGACGGTCTGGTTGCGCTGACCGGCTGGCCGCTGTGGCCGGCGACGACCTCGGCGCAAACGGCTGCGGGCCGCCCGGTCATCGACCGGGCGGCCCGCAGCCGCGCATCCTGATTCCGCTTAGCTCTCGCGCGTCTTCGGCGAGCTTAGGTGGGTCTTTGCCGGATCGCGCTCGATGACGTCACCGAGGGCGTCGTCGATTCGAGCGAGAAGCTCTGCCGGGATCTTTACGCCGGAGGCCTTCACGTTCTCCTGCACCTGCGACGGACGCGAGGCGCCGATGATCGCGGACGCAACGTTGTCGTTCTGCAGCACCCAGGCTACGGCGAGCTGGGCGAGCGACAGGCCAAGCTCGTCGGCGATCGGCTTCAGTGCCTGCACCCTGGTCAGCACCTTGTCGCTCATGAAGCCCTTGATCATGTCGGCGCCACCCTTGTCGTCCGTGGCGCGACTGCCCTCGGGCAGCGACGTGCCGGGAAGGTACTTGCCGGTGAGGACACCCTGCGCGATCGGCGACCAGACGATTTGCGAGATCCCGAGCTCCTTGGAGGTCGGAACCACCTGCTCCTCGATGACCCGCCAGAGCGCCGAATACTGCGGCTGGTTGGAGATCAGCTGGAACCCGAGCTGCTTGGCGAGAGCCGCGCCATCGCGCAACTGCTCCGCCGTCCACTCGCTCACGCCGACGTAGAGCACCTTGCCCTGCCGGACGAGGTCGGCGAAGGCCTGCATCGTCTCCTCGAGCGGTGTCTCGTAGTCGTAGCGGTGGGCTTGGTACAGGTCGACATAGTCGGTCTGCAGCCGGGAGAGTGAGCCGTCGATCGACTCGAGGATGTGCTTGCGAGAGAGTCCGCGGTCATTCGGGCCCTTTGGTCCGGTCGGCCCGAATACCTTGGTGAAGATCTCAACAGACTGGCGCCGCTGTCCGTGCAACGCGGCGCCGAGGACGGTCTCCGCCGCCGTGTTCGCGTAGACGTCCGCAGTGTCGAACGTGGTGATTCCGACTTCCAGGGCGGCCAGTACGCTCGCCTTGGCTGTGTCGTTCTCCACCTGGGAACCGTGTGTCAACCAATTGCCATAGGTGATCTCCGAAACCTTGAGGCCGGAGTTGCCGAGATATCTAAATTCCATGCCTCAAGCCTAGGCCGCACTCCCGCCCCCGGACGCTATTCGCCCAGCCAGGGTCCGCGCAGCGATTGCTCGGCCGCCGAAGCAAGATCAAGCACCGAGGTGAGGAGTTCGAACGTGCTTCGGGACCGGAGCAGCGCCATCTGGTCGAGCGGTGCGACCGGAGAGATGCCGGCCAATTGCCAGGCGGCTGCGATCGGCTCGGAGGACAGCTCCACATCGGGCGACCAGAGCAGTTCGTCGAATTCGCTTGCCAAACGCAACACCCGCCGGACGGCATCCTCGGTCTCCGCCAGGAGGGGGTTGAGCTCTTCCGCCCACTCCAGCTCGGCCAACTCACGAATCACCGCGCTCGGGTACGGATTCTCGTCGAGCCACTCGAGCACCTCAAACCGGCGTTCCCCCTCGGCGACCAGAACGACGAACTCATCGGTCGCGTCCAGCTGAGTGATCTGCGCGACGGTTCCGATGGAGAATCGCTGCTCACCGCCGCCGACCTCCTGACCCTGCTCGATCAGCACCACCCCGAACTCGGCCGGCTCGGCCGTGAGAATGCGTGAGAGCATCACGAGATAGCGATTTTCGAACACCCGCAGCGGCAGCGGCATGTAGGGGAACAACACGGTTCCGAGCGGAAACATCGCGAGATCGGTCACCCCTCCTACAGAACCACCCCGGCGGGCGCATGGCTAGGCCCGCAAAGATGCATTCCGCTGCTAGCGCATACTGTGGAGCGAGCCGCTTCCTCGAGAGCGGCGCACAGAGAGGCGTGCCGTGAATGACGTGACCGGAGCGTTACCCCCGGAGGCGGCCGGAGTGACCCCTCCGCCCAAGAGTCCGGGAGCAGCCGAGACGCCGAAGGCCGGAGGCAAGGCAAAGGCGTCGAAAGGCCGGGGAAGGGCTCCTGCTGTGAAGGGTCAACCCAGAGCGGGAAAGCGGCGCCAGTCTCGCTGAGAGCGGCCAACTGGCACAGCGAACGGGCGTATGCGGCCTCCTGAGAGCCCGCACACGCCCGATGTTTCTTGCTATCTGTTCCTAGTTTCCTGTAGGGCGATTTTCGCTATCAACCTCCCGTGGGAGCCGCGCCGCCTGGCCTGCCGCCGCCGCCGCCGCCGCCTCCGGTCCTGCCGGTGGTCGTGGTGGTCGAACTCGACAGTCCCGAGAGGCCCTTTCCGGTAGTGGTGGTAGTCGGGGTGGCGGTGCCGATGGTGGTGGAGGCGATGTCCGCGAGAATGACCACCGTTCCCTTGGTCAGCCCCGAAGTGATCTCAGTCTCCTGGGCACCGCTGGCTCCGACCTTGACCGTGGTCGTGACCGAACTGCCGTTTTTCAGTTCGTCAACCGTGTAGGTTTGCGCGGTTCGGTGAACAGCCGAGGTCGGCACCGTCAGCACCGACGTAGCAGTGGCCGCCGTGACCTTCAATGCAGCAGCCGCCCCGTTCAGTAGCGTCGCCGTCTTGTCGGTGACGGCCACCGTCACCGTATAGGACGGCGTAGTGGAAGTCGTCGAGATATTGGAGAGACCAATTGAGCTGACGGTTCCCGCGAGAGTCTTCGACGAGCTAGTCACCGCGACCTCCACCGGCTGATTAACCTTCAGTTTCGTCACATCCTTCAGTGCCGCCGTTGAAGACACCGTGTAGCCCCCGTCACCAATGATGGTGATGATCTCCGTGGTGGATCCCGCCTGCACTGCGGCTCCGGGAGTCATCGCTATGGCGGCGACGGTTCCGGCGATCGGGCTGGTCAGATTTCCCAGGTTCTGGTTATTCTGAGCGATGCCGAGTTGCGCGTTCGCCGCGGTTACCGCCGCCTCATCGGCAATGATCGTCGCTGCCGACGCAACAACCGGGGAGGCACCCGATCCGGAAGGCGCCGATCCTGTCTTAGCGGCCGATGTCGTCGCGGTGGCGCCGGTCGTGGCGCTACCGGTCGTGGCTGCGGTTGACGCGCCGCCGGTCGAAGCCGCGCCAGTCGAGGCGCCGCCGGTCGAGGCCTGAACCGCCGTGTTGAGCGCTGTGACGGAGTCGTTCAACGCAGAAGCAAGAGTCTGCAACTCCGTCTGCGCCGCGGCGGTGGCCTGCTGGCCCGTGAGTACACCGCTGATCGCGCTCTGGCACGTGGCCAATGCCGCCTGCGCGGCGGCCACCTGGTCGGCTGACGCGGATGACCCCGTTGACGTGCCACCGCCGGTCGTCGTGCCACCCGTCGTCGTCGTGCCACCCGTCGTCGTGGTGCCACCGGTTGTGGTGCCACCGGTCGTTGACCCACCGGTCGTGGTCCCACCGGTCGTGGTACCCCCACCTGTCGTGCTGCTGCCGCTGTCCACGGTCGCATCCAAGAAGGGCTGGCAGGTCGGACTTGCCGCCGTCACCAAAGCCTGGGTCGCGGTAAGCGAAGTCGTCGCGGCAGTGTATTGCGTCACGAGCTTCTGCTGGGCAACGGTGACTGCCTTAGCCGCCGCCTGAACCGCAGCCGTTGCCGCGGAACCGGAAGCAGAACTCGACGACGTCGACCTGCTCGAACTCGACGCAGCCGAGGATGTGGCGGTCGAACTCGACGGAGCGGCGGATGCGGTCGGTGTCGCCACGGCCGTTTGCGACGCGAGATCGTCCGCGAGGGTTTGGTTTGCCTTCGTGACGGTCTGCTGTGCATCGGTCACGGCGGCGGTCAGGCTAGCCGGATCCATGGCCGCAAGGACTTGGCCCGCGGTCACCTTCTGACCGAGAGCAACCTGGACGGAACCGACGGTGCCGGCCGTCTGAAAGGCGACGTTCCGCTTGTTGACTGAAGCGATCGTCCCGGTCAGGTTGACCGTTTCGGTCACATCGCCTGTCTTCGCGGTGGCTGTGCGATAGTCCACCGGGGTGGGGCGGGTGGCCGCAAACGCCACCCCACCACCCCCGGCGCACAACGCCACGGCCAGGGCGGCGCCGACGATCACGTTGCGCCGGCGGCGACGCTGCTTGGCGCGCAGTTTGGACGTGAGCGCCACTTCTTTTTTGGAATCGGACATGGGGTCTGCCTCACTCAATTTCCTGCGCCGCCCGGACGGCCGCGCTGCACACAGCCGTTCGCTCCGGGAGTGGTTACCGCGAGAGTGGTTGCAGCGAAATTGCCCGAGCTGTCGGACTTTCCGGCCGCTGCGACGCACTGGTTCACGACAAGGGCGGCCGTCGTAGCCGGCTTGGCGATGGTGAAGGTAGTCGAGCCGTCGACGGTGATCTTCCCCGTCGACGAGCCACCGCTTGGCGAAGTCGTCGAAACCGTGATCGTCGATCCTGAGACCGCTGTCACCATGCCCGACACGGGAGGGGTGAAGCCGGCGCCACCTGCGCCGCCGCCCGGCGCTCCGGATGGGCGCGCTCCACCGGCTCCGCCTGCTCCGCCTGGCGCCCCCGACGGGCGAGCGCCGCCGGCGCCGCCTCCGCCCTGGAAGGTTGCACACTTTCCGTTGACGGCCGGGGTAATTGCCACGGTAGTGGCGGCCGCTGAGCCCGTGCTCATTCCCCTGACGCAGGACCCGGTCGTGACGTCAGTCGCGCTCGCGCTGACCGCCTGCGTGATGGTCGTCGAGCTCGTGTAGGTCACGGCAGTCTGAGTGGTTGCGCCCTGCACCTGGAGGGTGCCGTCGGCCACCGCTGCGATCTGACCGGTTATGCCACTGGCAGCCGCGGGCTGGCTAGCCGGAGCCGCCGGGCCGGAGGTGCTGGATGCCGCGGCCGGCGTGCTCGCTGATGCGGCACAGCCGCTGAGCAGGAGCGCGCCCGCAGCCAGTACGACGATGATTCCGCCAGCTCGCTTGGTTCCGGATGGTGTGGGTTTCTGCATGGTTATCTCCGTAATTGATGTGGCTTGTGATGGTTCCGCGAAAGCGGTAGTTGTTGTCGAAATGCGCGACTCACTCCGTTCGGAGTGCGTCGATGGGGGCGAGCGCGGCGGCGCGAGTTGCCGGGTAGACACCGAAGGTCACGCCGATCGCGATCGCCACGCCGATCGAGAGAAAGACCGCCCCTGGCGAGACCACCACTGAGCTCCCGATCACCCCCGGCAGCACCAGGGCGGCAGCGACGCCAAGCACTGCGCCAAGCAATCCGCCCGACAGACCGAGAATTGCAGCCTCGACGAGGAACTGGCGCCGGATCGCCCACGGCGGAGCGCCCAGTGCCTTTCGAAGACCGATCTCCTTCGTTCTCTCCGTAACGGAAACGAGCATGATATTCATGACCCCGATCCCGCCCACCAACAGCGACAGTCCAGCGATGCCGGTGAGGAGCACGGTCAGGGTTCGATAGACCGACGTCGCCGTGCTGACGAGCGCGTCCTGGCTGCTGATGGTGAAATCTGCACTGGCAGCCGAGGTGATGCCGTGAAGATTGAGAAGCATCGTGTCTGCTTCTTGATAGGCGGCCGAGAGCTGAGCCGCGGACTTTGCCTCGATATACACGGTCGACACGGTCGCGCTCGAGGTACCACCGACGAGCTCGTTGGCCTCGGTGGACATAGGGACGATTGCGACATCGTCGAGGTTGCTCGTGGTGGTCGAGCCAACCGACGCAAGCACTCCGATAACCGTGAACGTCTTGCTGTTTATTGTGACCGTCTGACCGACGACATTTTGTGAGCCGAATAGCTCGGTTGCGGTCTGCGATCCCAGCACCACCACTGCCGACGAGTTCGTGTTCTCGGCATTCGTGATGAATGCTCCCGAGGACAGCGTTCGCGCCCGCACCGACAACCAGGACGGCGTCACGCCAGTGACCGACGTCGTCCAGTTGGCAGTACCGGCAGTCAACGCGAGTTGCGAAGTCTTCTCGGCGGCGACGCCCTTGATGTCCGGCGTGCTGACCGAAGTGGCGAGGGCCTCGGCGTCAGCGAGGGTCAGTGTCGAGCTGGTGCCGAAACCGCCTCGAATTCCTGTCGTAGAGGTTGCGCTGCCGGGCGAGACGATGAGCAGATTGCTTCCCAGGGAACTGATCTGGGCGCTGACATCCTTTTGCGTTCCGAGGCCAAGACCGACGGTGAGGATCACCGCCGCGATACCGATGAGGATGCCGAGCACCGTAAGCACGGACCTCAATCCGTGGGAACGAATTGCCGACCAGCTGATGCCGAAGGTTTCTGGCCAATTCATGCTGCATTCACCTCATCTCTGAGGATTTCGCCGTCGCGCACCCACACGATTCGGCGGGCTCGTTGAGCCACCTCGAGTTCGTGGGTGATGAGCACGATGGTGCGACCGGCCTCATGTAGCTCGTCGAACAGACTCAGGACGTCCTCGGTCGACACAGAATCGAGGTTTCCGGTCGGCTCGTCGGCGAGGATTATGGTCGGTTCGCCCACGAGAGCTCTGGCGACGGCCACCCGCTGCTGCTGCCCGCCGGAGAGTTCTCCGGGACGGTTCTCCATGCGATCACCGAGCCCCACTCGGTGCAGAGCGCGTTCTGCGCGCACCTTGCGCTCTTCCTTCGGTACCCGGGCATACATCATCCCGACTTCCACGTTCCGCCAGGCGGAGAGTGCCGGCATCAGGTTGAATCCCTGGAAGACGAATCCGATTTGCTCGTTGCGGATGGCGGCGAGTTCTATTTCATCGAGGTCGTCGACGTCGTCGCCACCCAGGTGATATTCGCCTTTGGTAAGGGTGTCGAGGCACCCGAGGATGTTCATGATCGTCGACTTTCCCGATCCGGAGGGCCCCATCACGGCGACGTATTCGCCGACGTCGATGGTGAGGTCGATGCCTTTGAGCGCCTCGAACTCGATGCTGCCGGACCGGTACGTCTTGCCTGCCCCGATCAGCTCGATGGCGTGGCGCGGTTCCGGATCTCGGCCTGAGCGTGCCCGGCGGGGTTCGCCGGAGATTTCGATTTTGTTGTTAACCATTTTCCTAACCGCCTGTCGTTCCGCCTGGGCGCGCGCCGCCCGGGAAGCCGCCGCCGCCAGCACCGCCACCACCGCCGGGGAATCCTGCTCCTCCACCAGCACCGCCTCCGCCGCCGGGGAACCCTGCCCCGCCGCCGGGGAATCGGCCCGCACCACCGGTGTTTCCGGTGCCGTTGAATGTCACCTCGGAGACTTGGTCTCCGTTCTTGAGGCCCTTGGTTATCTCCGTGAGGCCATTGACCGTCTCACCGACCGTGACCGTCGTCGTGACCGACTTACCGTTGACTATCTTGTCCACGGTCGACTTTCCGTTCGCGGTCGTCACGGCCGCGGTGGGCACCGTCAATACGTTCATCCGACGCTCGTAGACGATTTTCGATGTGACTGTAACGCCGTCGTAAAGGTCGGTCGGTGACCCGGTTACCGTGACGACGACCGGGAAGGTGGCCGCACCGGTCGTGGTCGTTGGCAGAAGACCGATCGACGACACCGTTCCGAAGAACGATGCGTTCTCGTCGCTTGAGAGTTCCACCTGCTGGTTCACGGCGATGTTCTTGAGGTCGGTTGCTCCCACGGGAACGGTGACCTGCCAGGCCCCCGTGCCGACAACGGTGAACTGGGCGGTGGTGGTTGTTGACGTGGACGAGGAGCTTGTGGGGGCCGCCGCACCGAACGAGGGGGCAGCGGAACTGCTTGCACCGGAGCCGCTAGAACCGGAACCCGAAGATCCCGAAGAGGTCGACCCGCTGGTCAGGACGTCGCCCACGGCGAGATTGACGACCGTGACGAGACCGGCGATGGGTGAGGTCAGCGTCGTACCGTTGTACGCGGTCTGCGCCGCGTTGACTGCGGATTGGGCGACGGTGACGGCCGCTTCGTTGGCCGCGATCTTGGCAACCGCCGCGCTGCTCCCGTCGCTGGAGGTTTCGCTGTCGGAGAGTTGCGCGTTCGCCGTTGCGAGGTTCGCTTGGGCGTTGAGCAGGGCGGCGTTTTCGGTTGCTGTGTCGAGCGTGGCCAGGGTCTGTCCCGCCGTGACGGTGCTTCCGGCCGTGACGTTGACCGCTGTGACTGTTCCCGATGATGCGAAGTTCACATCATCCTTCACCGCCGGCGCCAGCGTGCCCGACCCTGCCACGGTCTTCTCCATGGTCTGAAGGCTCGCTGTGGTTGTGCGGGTTGCCGCCTGGGCTCCCTGGGCCCCGGCGTGAATCCCGAAGCCGAACCAATACACCGACCCGCCCGCGACGACAAGGACGACTGCCGCTGCGATCACCCACGTCCGTCTCCGGACGTGTTTCAAGAAATTTCTCATGCTCATCCTCATCCTCACGATCACGACCAGACGCCGTGCCGACTCTGAAAAGTTAGAGACGCAAGCTATGTGGAACTAATCGGGAGGCTGGACGTTCCCTATGAATAGTCGAGATGTCGTCACTGCTGAGGACTGAGCCCGCCTAAACCAGCGGCAACACGAAGTAGGCGCAACGCGCAGGGCGTTGCCTCAGGGGCTCGCATGGACGGGCAAATCGGTGCGGCAGACCGTCCGCGCGCTCGAGCCGCCTGCATTGTCGGCGGCTCCCGGAGCTACGGGTAAGTCAGGCACCAGCCGATCGACGGGTCGACCGGCACACCGTTGACCTCGCCCGATCGGAGTGGCCAACGGGAATACGTCGCCACGCTGGATGAGAGCCGCCGACCGGGCGACGAAGCTCTTGCACGGTCCGCGTCGGCTTCATCGACACGGCGCGCTACTCCGAACTGAGGGTCTCGGGGCCTTTTGCCCCGGTGATGTAGGCGACCACCTCATCCATCGTCGTCTCCGAACTCATGAGGTCGGCGACCTTTCTCCCCCGCCGCATCACGATCACTCTGTTGCAGACGGACCAGAGGTGTTCGAGATTGTGGGTCACCATGAGCATCGTGAGGCCCCGCTGGCTGAGCTGGCTCACCAGTTCGAGAACCTCACGTGATTCACGCACGCCAAGCGCCGCGGTCGGTTCGTCGAGGAGAAGCAGCCGCTCACCCCAGAATGCCCCGCGGGCAATCGCTGCCATTTGGCGCTGGCCACCGGACATCCGCTCCACGGGCCGATTCTTCAGGTGCGGGATGGAGATGTTGAGGCTCTCGAGCGCGCTCGCCGCTGTGCTCGTCATGGAGCGCCGATTCATGATCTGAAAGAGTTTCGGTCCCCGGCCCCACGACCTCTCCCGCCCGACGAAAAAGTTTTCGGCGACGGTGAACGAGCTCACGAGTGCAAGGTCCTGGTACACGGTCTCGATGCCATGTCGTTGCGCGCGGGCCGGCGGCGTCAGCGTCTCCCGTTCTCCCTCGATGAGAATCTCTCCCGAACTCGGGCCGAACACTCCGGAGAGGATTTTCACGAGCGTCGACTTGCCGGCACCATTGTCTCCGACCAAACCGACGACATCGCCGCGCCGCAGTTCGAACGACACGTCGTCCAGGGCATGCACTCCCCCGAACAGCTTGCTCACATTTCGAAGAGTCACCAATGGTGCGGCGGTCGTCAACCCGCGGTCGATGGTGTTGCGTTCGTCAGGCTGCATAGCGTCGACTCACACTCCCCAGCGCCACGGCAATCACGAGAAGGCCTCCCGAGAACATGTATTGCGTGAAAATTGGCGCTCCCAGAATGGCGAGGCCATTGTTTCCGACCGCGACAGTCAACACGCCGATTAGAGTGCCGACGATGTGGAATTCGCCCTGATGCAGCGCAGCAGAGCCGAGGTACGCGGCGGCGAATGCGGAGAGCATGTAGCCGTCCCCGGCCGTCACCTGTCCGGAACCGAGATTGGACGCAAGCAGCACGCCCGTGATTGCCGCACACGTTCCCGAGATGGCAAACGCGATGACGCGAGTGCCATCGACGGCGATACCGGCCCGACGAGCGGTCTCAGGGCTCTTGCCCACCGCCTTGATGTGCTGGCCCTGCACCGTGCGATTGAGCAGGACCCACAGGAGTACAAGAGCGGTTGCCATGATCAGGATGAGGTTCGGTATGCCCCAGAACTGTCCGAGGCTGATCTCCGTGAACGACTGGGAGTGGGTGAGAGCTATCGGCATGCCACCCGAATAGGCGTAATTCAGTCCGATGACGAGCGTTCCCGTTCCAAGGGTCGCGATGAAGGCGTTCACCCCGAGCTTCGAGACGACGAGGCCGTTGATGATCCCAATCAGCAGGCCAGCCCCGATCGCCGTCACAATCGCGAGCGGAACCGGCCACTGGCCGTTGCTCAGGAGACCGACGACGAGGATACCGCTGAAGCTCGCGACATACCCGACGCTCAGGTCGAAGTCACCGGCGACCAGCGGAAGGGTGACTCCCGCGGCAACGATCGCCGCGAGTGACATGTCGGTCAGGACATTGCGGATGTTTCCGAGCGTTGGGAATGTCGATGGCTCAACGATCGTGAACACGACGATCATGATCACTAACGCGAAGATCGTGCCGTAGTTGCCGAGCAGTCGCATCAGTCCACTCGAGCGTGAGCCGCGCGCACTCGCCGGCTTCAACACGGACTGGAGCAACGACTTCAGCCCGCTGGCTTCTGTCAGGGAGGACGACATCGCTCGTGGCTCACCCAGCATGGGCGGCAGAGAACGAGTCAATGTTGCTCTTGGTGACGATGACGTAGTCGGGAATGACCGACCGCGGCTTCCACGACGCTCCCTTCGAACGGATCTGTGGGATCGAGTCGACCAGGATCTTGCCCGCTGAGGCCAGATCCAGCCACAGCGTCGCAGTCATCGTTCCGGCCCGAACGGCTTGCAACGCGGACGGCGTTGCGTTGTACGAGTAGACCTTTACGTCCGTGCGACCGTTCTGCTGCAGAGCCGAAACAGCGCCAAGCGCGTTGTCGTCATAGCAATTGAAGATGGCAAAATTGCCCGACTTGTTGGCGTTTGCCGACAACCAGGCCGAGGTAGCGGCCTTTGATGTCTCCGCGGCCCCGGGGATGCTGATCTCGTGGTTCGTGACGGAGACCCCCGACTGCTTCTTCACGATCGAGTCGAAGGCATCCGCACGTTGACGGCAGGGAACTCCGGGGTGATAGGTGAGGTTGAGCACGGTACCGGTGTTCTTGATGTCCTTGAGCATCAGGTCGACCATTGGCTTGCCTGCACCGTCGTCGGTGCTGAGGGCGATTCCCGGCGCCATTCCTCCTCCGGCCGAGAGCACGGGTATATTCGCGCCCCTCGCCGCGGAAAGCCCCGATGCCAGAGCGGTCGAGTCGAAGACAGTCACGATTATCGCTGAGACGTTCTTCGTCACCAGATTCTTGATGTCGGTTACCGCCTGCTGCTGGTCGCCGTTCGCGTTCAGGTTCTCGACCGACCATCCTTTCGACTCGGCGACCTTCGTCATCGAAGTGACCATCTTGTTTGTGTCGACGTCGGATGTCGAGAACGTCACGATGCCGACGGACAGCGCTTTCGACGATGCCTGCGGCTTCGCGCTGCTGCAACCGGTCAAAGCCAGGGCGGCTGCGGTGAGTCCAGAGATAGCGGCGACGGAACGAAATCGCCGCCCCGGGGTCGAGCGAGTGCTGAGCATGAATCCTCCGTGTCGGAAAAGGGACTTTGCTTGGCGACGGAGCGAGCCCACACGACTTCGGGTCAGGCTAGTGTGAAATCGTTTTCACGCCGTTGAGTTAGCAGATTATAGCAAGGGGATATTGGCACGCAACCCCGAATTGCCAGGTGCCATTCGGGCGTAATCTAGCCAAGGCGGCCGAGCCGAGAGATGCTCGTTCACGCTTCCCGTCGCTTGTCAAACACCGTGGCCAAATGCCGCGCAGTCAGAGGGGTGCAATGCCGGCTAGTCGCGCAAGACTCGTGGATGTCGCCCGGTTGGCTGGCGTTTCTCCCGCGACCGTTTCGCGCTCGCTTAACGGAAATGTGCCGGTCAATCCCCAGATTGTGGCTCGGGTTCATGCCGCAGCAGCGGAACTCGGTTATCGGCGCAACAAGATCGCCTCGGCGCTGCGGCGAAACGTCAGCGGGCTCATCGGAGTCATCGTGCCAGACGTGGCAAATCCGTTCTACACGGAGGTGGTGCGAGGCATCGAAGACACGCTAAGAGGAGCCGGCTACCTGCTCGTCTTGTGCAACAGCGACGGAAACGAGGAGAAGCAAACCGAATACCTTCGATTGCTCGCCGATCACCAGCTCGACGGTGTGATACTCGCTCCGGCGACCGCCAGTTTGCAGAAAATCGAAGACGCGGTCGGCTCCGGTCTCGTCGTAGTGCTGATCGACCGACGCGTCCCCGGCGCGACGGTTGACTCCGTGACCATTACGAATCGGGATGACGCTCGAATTCTCACCGCCGGACTGCTCGCTGGCTCGAAACGAATCGCGCACATCGGTGGGCCGAGCCGAACGAGCACGGCGGTGGATCGAGCCGCGGGTTTCATGGACGCCCACGTGTCGGCGGGCATCGAGCCCGATCCGCGGCTCGTCATCGAAACCGACTACTCCGAACAGGGCGGTTACGAAGCGATGAAGGCTCTGCTCGACCTGGAACAGCCGCCAGCTGGCGTGTTCGTCGGCAACAACGTCATGACGCTCGGCGCGCTTCGAGCGATCGCCACAATGGAGCCGGATGCCGCCCCGAAGATCGTGAGCTTCGACCCGCTGCCCTGGTGGGCGTCGTCTCTGCATCCCGTGACTGTCGGATCCCATCCGAGCTATGCCCTCGGCACGACCGCTGCCGACCTCATTCTGTTGAGACTTGCGGAGCCCGAACGGGAGTACTCGGAAGTCGTCTTGACAGACGGCTAGTCGTTAGCGCGGCGGGATCACTTTTCGCAGATGCAGTGACAGCGGCGAGCGGCGAGCGGCGAGAATATGATTACTGCTCAGTGCAGCTAACCCGCCGGCTGCCTGATGTTTTGCGAACCCGAGGCCCCGATGGTGAAGGCTATCCGCGTGGGCAATCCCGCTGAGGAGCAAAACGGCCGACGCGGTGAGAGCTGTGACCGAAGTCACCATGCCCGTGCGCCTAAGGGTTAAATTCATGGTGGTTTAGCCTTCGGGATAAGTAGAAGGACATCGGGTGGGCCCCCCTGCTATTGAAGGTACTTGTGGGCACTCACCCCGCGCAGGCTGCCGCCGTTCAAATACCTAAACGGTGCTCAGGTATTCAAGCGACTGTCACGAGCCAGCTAGACGCTCGGCGTCGATTGACGCAACCGGCGCTTGCGACCGCGGTTTCTCGGAGCGAACGAACCCGATGCCCACCAGAACGAGGACGCCGCCGACCAACTGACCGAGCGTGAGCTCTTCACCAAGGAGCAGCCACGCATAAAAGGTTGCAGCCACCACCTCGAGCAGTCCAGTAAACGAGGCAAGTCGCGCACCCAGAATTTCAGTGGCCGCAATGCTCGCCGCGTACGCGATCGCCGTGCTGATGACACCGACGACCAGCAGCGGCAACCACCACGGCACAACGCCGCCGAAAAGCACCACGCCGTCGAAGGACGCGGTGAACGAAACTATGCCCGTCAATCCCACCACGCCAAGCAGAAGGCCGCCGAGAAGTAGCCCGAACCCGGCGAGCGCGACCGCGGGCAAGCCATCGCTCGGGCGAGCGGCGATAACGTAATAGAGGGCACAACCCACCATCGCGGCGAGCGCCAAAGCGAGGCCAAGAGCATCCATCCGTGCGTCGCGGCCCGGCGACACAACAAGCACGAGCCCGAGCAGAGCGACTCCCGACCCTACGAGCACGACTGATTTTGGCCGTCGCCTGGTGAGGACCCAGGCGCTCGCGACAAGCAGTAGGGGTGCCGTGTACTCGATCAGGATGCCTGTCCCGACCGGAATGCGCTGAATGGCCGCGAAGTACAGCAACTGCGTGCCGGCGACGCCCACGAAAGCCATGGCAAGGACGCGCCAGCGTGCACGCCATAGAGCGGACCACCTACCGCGGAGAGTGAGCACCGCGAACGGAAGCAGCACGACCCCACCGACAAGGGCTCGTACGGTCACGGCCGCCGCTGGGCTCCAGCCTGATTCGAGCAAAGGCTTGGCGAAGGCGCCAGAGGAACCAAAAGCAGCGGCGGCGATGACCGCGATGACAAGCCCAGCCGTTGTAGACGGGTTCTTCATGACGCTCCTCACAGGCCCTTCGTTCACAACATGGAATCGACGGTAATCGGTGTGGGAGTGACACGGAAGCCACGCTCGCGTTCGCTCCGACTCTCGCCCCATCGATCACCGACGCCCGGGCCCTCCCCGGCTCGTGCGATACGACAGCCTGGAGTGCCGGGTCGAAGCGATTCATCGGCATCCGCCGAAACGAAAACGACCGCATCCGACGAGCCGTTGAACGCTCGTCGGATGCGGCCGCATACGCCACTACTTCGGCTGGCTCAGCCTCAGGCGATGGTGGCGCCGTCGATGACGAACCGGTAGCGAACGTCAGACTTGAGGACGCGCTCGTATGCCTCGTTGATCTGGTCGGCCGAGATCAGTTCGATCTCGGAACCCAGCTTGTGCTCTGCACAGAAGTTCAGCATCTCCTGCGTCTCGCGGATTCCTCCGATCAAGGAGCCGGCGAAGGTACGACGCCCCCCGATGAGGCTGAATGCGTTCACTGCCAGCGGTTCGGCGGGGGCGCCGACGCTCACCAGCGCGCCGTCGAGAGCGAGCAGGCTCAGGTAGGCGTTGATGTCGATTACCGCGCTGACCGTGTTCAGGATGAGGTCGAACTGGCCCGCAAGCGCGGCAAAAGTTTCGGGATCCGAGGTGGCGTAGAAGTGGTCGGCACCGAGAGCGATCCCGGCGTCCTTCTTGCTCAGGGTCTGCGACAGTACGGTCACCTCGGCGCCGAGTGCGTGCGCGATCTTTACGGCCATGTGGCCGAGACCGCCGAGGCCGACGATGGCTACCTTCTTGCCGGGACCTGCGCCCCAGTGGTGCAGCGGCGAGTAGGTGGTGATGCCGGCGCAGAGCAGCGGGGCCGCAACATCCAGTTCGAGGCCATCGGGAATGGCGAGGACGAAGTCTTCGATCACGACGACCTGGGTGGAGTAACCGCCCTGGGTGATTGAGCCATCGCGGTCAACGCTGCCGTAGGTCTCGGTCATGCCCTTCGCGCAATACTGCTCCTCGCCCGCCTTGCAGTTAGCGCACTCGCCGCAGGAGTTCACCATGCAGCCGACGCCGACGCGATCGCCGACCTTGTACTTAGTGACCTCGGGGCCGACCTCGGCGACGATTCCGACGATCTCGTGCCCGGGAGCGAGCGGGAACTCGCGTGGGCCCCATTCGCCGCGCACCGTGTGGATGTCGGAGTGGCAGACGCCGGCGTACTTGATGTCGATGAGCACATCGTGCGCTCCGACGTCGCGTCGCTCGATCGTGGTCTTCACGAGGGGCGCTGCGGCGGAGGGAGCGGCGTAAGCGGTAACAGTTGTAGGCATGGGTTCTTTCATTGGGGGATGGGTGATTCGAAATGTGAGCTAAGGGGGGCCGATGCGCACCTTTGAGCGCCTGACGGTCGGCCATCGCCTGGTAGTCGGCGGGCACCTCGTCGAGGCTGGCGGTCGGTGGAAACACGACCTGAATCGAGCGTAGCAGCGAACGGGCTGGGAATTTCCCTTGCGGACGAGCGACGGACCAACGCCGAAGAGGCGCGGCACTCTTCGTCGCAGAAAAGCATGACGGGTTCGGAGAGACACCCGTCGCGTCGCCCGGGACTCCTGCCCCTCCTGCAGAATGGTGAGGTGAACTTGCTTACCGTGCTCCTGCCCATCGCCACCCTCATTCTCGGCGCGCTTGGCAGCTTCTTTGCGGAATCTGTCCGCCACACAAAATCGCGTCGTGAGGCCCTCGCTGACGCGCTGCGAGCAACGCGTTCGGAGCGGTACATCGCCTTCGTCGACGCTGCCCACACTGCAGCTCATACCCTGGGCAGAATGGCGGACGGATGCCCCAATCCCCTCCCCCAGGATCCGGAAAAGTACTGGCTGGTCGACAGTGAGGTCACCCAGAAGCTGCGGAGTCTGGAGATTGTGGGCGGCGACACTGTCGTAGAGAAAGCGCGGGCCATCCGGGCCGCCCTTGTGGAGTTCCGCGGTGCTGTCGAATCCGGAGTCGAGTATTGGAGTCCCGAATATCGGAGCAAGTACCAGCCTGTCGCCGAAGCCCGCGACTCGATGATCCGAGCGGCACGCGACGAAATCGGCTCGCTGGTCTAGCTGATTCGGGGCGGCCGCGGGCCGCCTCGACAACCAGCGAACGAACCGGAACGGGTAGCGTCGGGACCATGGATGTCGCAGCGCCTACCTCTCTCGGCCCCGGCCGACTGGTCGTCGATGCCGCCGAGAACCCAAGCGCTGTGCTGTGGCTGGGCCACGGTGCCGGCGGCGGGATCGGGGCTGCCGACCTCACCGCGCTGGCCGCAATGCTGCCGGGCCAGGGCATCACGGTGGTGCGATACGAACAGCCGTGGCGGGTGGCCGGACGCAGAGTGGGAGCGCGGCCGGCGGCCCTGGACGTCGCCTGGCAGGAAACCGCGCCGCTGGTCAAGCAGATCACCGGCGGGCTGCCAGTGGTGGTGGGTGGTCGCAGCGCCGGCGCACGCGTGGCCTGCAGGACCGCGGGAACCGTCGATGCCGTGGCTGTCGTCTGCCTGGCATTCCCATTACATCCGCCCGGCCGCCCCGAGAAATCGCGGCTGAGCGAACTTCTCACCCCCGAGGTACCGGTACTGGTGCTGCAGGGTGAGCGCGACACCTTCGGAAGCGCCGCGACGCTCGCGGCCGAGGTGGGCGCGCGACGAAGCATCCGCGTTGTCGCCGTGCCGGGGGCCGATCACAGCATGAAGGTGCTGGCGTCGTCGCCGCTGAACGCGCGGGCGGTTGCCGAGCTGGTGACGTCGTCGGTTGCCGATTTCATCGGCGAGGTCACCCGGGGCACGTGACGCACGGAACTCGCGCGCCGGCGCAGACCGACGTGGCGCCGTGCCGTATCAGCAAGCTAGAGCGGTGTCACCGTGCCGGCCGTCCCGTCGACGCTGATCCTCTGACCGGTGAGCAGCCGCGTCGTCGCGTCGGGAACGCCCACGACAGCCGGAATTCCGTACTCCCGCGCAACAACGGCGCCGTGCGAGTTGGCGCCGCCCATCTCCATCACCAAGCCGCCGGCGGTGAGGAACAGCGGGGTCCACCCGGGGTCGGTCGACGGTGCCACGAGAATGTCACCGGGCTCCAGGTGCGCCCCGACCGGATCCAGGATGACGCGGGCCGGGCCGCTCACCACTCCGGCCGACGCCGGAGTGCCGTTTAGCGTGCCGGCGGCCGCGCCCTGTTCGCCGGCGGGCTGTTCGCCGCCGGGCTGTTCGACACGCTGTGCCTCCGGCTCGGTGCCGTCGGAGAGCAGCACCCGCGGAATGTGTCTGCGCAGCAGTTCGCGTTCGTAGACGAGGCGCCTGTCGTGAACCCGCTGGCGGAAGTCCTCCCCGGTCAGTCCTGCCTCGGCTTCGGCCAGATCCAGGAAGAAGATGTCGGCCGGGGCGGCAATGCTGCCTGCGATCGTCAACGCTTCGCCGACCTGGAGCAACTCCCGGCGCATCGCGGCTATCGCTACGACGAAGAAATACTTCGGCAGCTCACGCAAACCGGCGAGCGCTCGCGTGCGGCTGAGCGCCATCCGCACAATCAGGCCGCGCACTCGGCCGGCGGCTCTGGCCTTCGCGATCAACCCCGCGACCGCCTCTCTGGCCTGCTTCGCCGCCCCGGCGAATTGTTGGTCGGGGGCAAGATCCTGGCCCGTGAGCCGTAGGTAGTTGGTGAGTACCCCGATGACGTGCGTGGGGTCCTCCGACCAGCGCGGCATCCCGACATCGATCTCCGCGACGGCGCGATCGCCGTGCCGGTTCAGGAATTCGGCGAGCGCGGTCTGTGCGACCGCGGGCAGCGATCCCGCACGGTAGCCGGCGACCAGGTCGGGCAGACCTTCGGTGGTGAACAGTGTCTCACTCTCGGGGTCACCGCTGATCCTGATCGCAACGCCCCACATGGCGAGATCCATCTCGGTGGTCACGTTGTTCGGCAGGCCACGCAGCACCGATTGCCACTCGTCGTGCGTCGCGCGATCTCCGATCACCTTTCGGGCAAGAAAGAGCATCGCGAACCCGACGAGAGGTAGCGGAAGGATCGTCGGAACGATCGGGAACAAATCCCGCCCAAGGACGCGCTTCACGTGTTCCAGCCGCTGGCTTGGGGTGGCGTCATCCGGAACCCGCACGACGCGCCGCAGCCGGCCCTGCGCACGATCAGCGTGGCGCAGGGCGGCGGCCGGCGACAGTACCGCCTGTAGGGCGGTGATCGGCGCTCTGGCCCGGATGGCGACCCGCGCGACGTGCTCAATCAGCGGACGCTTCTGTCGCAGGATGACGGAGAACCGGGGGTCGTCGAACAGCCGGCGCATCACGACCGCCGAGCGGGCCTCCATGACGTCGAAGACTCGGGGTGCGATCGCGCGGCCGACGGTGCTGCGAATCGCCGGTGTGAGGTCGATGAACAACCTCCCGCCTGCCTCGGCGTACGGGGATGGGCCGTCGAGGGGGTCAGCCAGCGCGAACCCGGCCGTTGTGGCGATCGACGAGCCGATCAGTCGGAACGCCGCCAGCCCCATCGGCGTGATCGGCCTGGTCAGGCCTTGCGCGAGGGTGAAGCACAGAAAGAGGCGGGTGCCCGGCGCGGGATACCGCCGGCGGGGCACCGGGTAGAGCGTCGTGATCGGCCGAGCTTGCAGGAGCCAGAGCGTGCCGTCCCGGTCGATGGCCCACTCGATGTCTTGGGGCTCACCGTAGTGCTCCTCCACCTGATTGCCGATGGCGGCCAGTGCGATGAGTTGGGCGTCATCCAGACAGGCTCGTGATGTCTCCTCGATCCGCTCGTCCTCGACCCGCTCTGTTCCCCCGTCCGGCAGCGCGCGAATGCGCACCCGCTTGTCGCCGATCCGGCGCTCCCGCACCTCGCCGGTCACGGTGTCGACCACAAAATGGTCTGGATTCACCGCGCCAGACACGACCGCCTCTCCGAGCCCCGGGCTCGCGTCGATCACGGCCTCATGGCGGCGACCGGTGAGCGGGTTCGCGGTGAACAACACGCCCGCGACGCCCGGGTCAACCATGCGCTGCACGACGACGGCGAGCGCTACCTCGCGGTGATCAATCCCGTTTGCCTGACGGTAGGCAACCGCGCGGTCGGTCCACAGGGAGGCCCAGCAGCGACGTACCGCATCCTCCACAGCGTCTGGCCCGACAACATTGAGAAAGGTGTCCTGCTGTCCGGCGAAGCTGGCGAACGGTAGGTCCTCGGCGGTGGCAGACGACCGCACCGCGACAGCCATGGCGCGGTCACCGGAGTCATCGCCAACATGATCGTCGCCACCGCGGTCATCGCCGATACGCGCGTACCCGATGCGGATGGCGGCGGAGACCGCTGCCGGCACCGGTGCACCAAGCACGAGGTCACGCGCCCGGCCCGCGAGCGGCGGCACACTCGCAGGATCGGCAGTGGTCAGCGCGTGCAGCACCTCATCGAGCCCCGCCGTTCCCGCCACCTCGCGGTATGCCGACGTCGTGAGGCAGAACCCCTGCGGCACCGGGAAGCCACCTCGGGTGAGAACGCCGAGATTGGCGGCCTTACCGCCGACAAGTGGGAGCGAATCCGCATCGATCTGGTCAAACTCGATGACCAGATCGTGCATGGTCGCCGGTGGCGGCAGCGGTTCCTTCATGAGGGCGCCTCCTTGCGCCATGATAACTCCGGCAGCCGCGGCGAACGAGGCCGCAATCGGTCCGTGCGCTTCTGGCCGAAGCGGTTCGGCGCTTGTACCGTTTCTCCGGAGGATCGGTGAGTTCGAGTAGAGCGACCTCGCCGAACTCCCACCAATACGGGGGCATTCGAGCGGATGACCCGTGATCGGCGCGAAACCTCCGGAGAAGCGACGCACTGCGCGAAAGGCGCCGGAGGCGAGAGCCCTCCCGAGCCGGTTTCGAGACGGCCGCGGGCGGCCTCCTCAACCCGCGAACGAATCTAGTTGTTGAAGCGGAACTCCACCACGTCGCCATCCTGCATAACGTATTCCTTGCCCTCGATGCGCGCCTTGCCCTTGGAGCGGGCCTCGGCGATCGAGCCGGCGTCGAGCAGGTCCTGGAAGCCGATGACCTCGGCCTTGATGAAGCCCTTCTCAAAGTCGGTGTGGATGACCCCCGCGGCCTGCGGCGCCTTCGCGCCCTTCGGGATGGTCCACGCCCGCGCCTCTTTCGGGCCGGCGGTGAGATAGGTCTGCAAACCGAGGGTGTCGAAGCCGATGCGGGCCAATTGGGTCAGCCCGCTCTCCTCCTGGCCGGTCGAGGCGAGCAATTCCGCGGCGTCCTCCGGGTCGAGGTCGATCAGTTCCGACTCGAGCTTCGCGTCGAGGAAGATCGCGGTCGCCGGCGCGACGAGCGCGGCAAGCGATGCGCGGCGCTCGGAGTCGCCGAGGATGTCCTCGTCCACGTTGAAGACGTAGATGAATGGCTTGGTGGTGAGCAGCCCGAGCTCGCGAATCGGCTCGACATCGAGCGTCGAGCTGGACAGCGCCTTCCCCCCGTCGAGAATCTTCTGCGCGGCGAGCGCGGTCTGGAGCACGACCGGTTCGGTCCGCTTGGTCTTGACCTCTTTCTCGAAACGCGGGATCGCCTTCTCGAGCGTCTGCAGGTCGGCGAGGATGAGCTCGGTGTTGATCGTCTCCATATCGGATGCCGCATCGACCTTGCCGTCGACGTGAACGACATCCGGGTCGGAGAATCCGCGGATCACCTGCGCGATCGCGTCGGCCTCGCGAATGTTCGCGAGGAACTTGTTGCCGAGCCCCTCACCGACCGAGGCGCCCTTGACGATGCCGGCGATGTCGACGAACGACACCGGCGCCGAGAGAATGCGCTCGCTGGAAAACAGGTCCGCGAGGGCGTCCAATCGGGGATCGGGGAGGCTGACAACGCCGACGTTCGGTTCGATCGTGGCGAACGGGTAGTTGGCCGCGAGCACCTGATTCTTGGTGAGCGCGTTGAACAGGGTGGACTTGCCGACATTGGGCAGACCGACGATTGCAATAGTGAGAGCCACGGGCCCCTAGTCTATGGGGGCGGCCGGGAGCCGCGCCCGGTAGAGCATGGTCTTGTATGGCAGCTCGAACCGCTCCCGCCCGGCGAGGGCCGGGTCGGTCGCGACGAGTTCACGCACCGCGTCAAGCACCCGGGTGCGCCGTTCCTCATCCGCGGTGATCAGGTAGCTGCGCGAGGCGACGAGCGACACGAGAGATCCACCGTCGATCTCGTTGCTCCACTCGACAACATGGGTCTCGAGCGGTCCGAACGGCGCCCCGATCTCAACGGCGCCGGCGACAAAGCGCTCCGCTTCGCTGGATCCCATGATTTCGCTCAACCGCTGCACCCAGGCAACGGTCTCGTCCCGGATGTTCCAGACCAGGGCGATCGTGCCGCCGGGACGCAGGACCCGCGCGATCTCCGCGGTGGCCCGGGCCGGATCCATCCAGTGCCAGGCCTGTGCGACGGTGACGACGTCGACACTCCGATCGGGGAGCGGGATCTCTTCCCCGGTGCCCGGGACGGCGCGAACGGTCGGGAGGGCGCTGCTGAGCGCCACGCGCATGACGTCGTCCGGTTCGACAGCGGTCACCTCGAGTCCGCGGGCCACGAGGGATCGGGTGAACTTGCCGGTTCCGGCCCCGAGGTCGAGCGCGACGCGCGCGCCCGCCGGGATGACCCAGTCGATCGCGGCATCCGGATAGCGTGGACGGGCCCGCTCGTATTCGTCGACGGCTCGACCGAACGAGTTGGCCTGCTCCGGCGAGCGCTCACGCCCTGCCATTACTGCTCCCGCATCCGCAGATCGTTGAGGAACAGGCCGAGGCCCTCCGGGGTCAGCTCGAACCCGATGGAGCGTGACGGGTTGACGACCACTCCGGCGCCCGGCGGTATCGAGACGAGCAGCGAGCGTCCCTGGATCGACAGGGCGAAGCTGGCGAGCTCGCCGAATTCGGCGATCTGGTCGAGATGGGTGAAGACCGCGAGCATCGAGGCGCCCCCGACGTCGAACAGCACCGGTTGCAGCTGGTCGAGGTTGTCGGTGACCTGGGTGCCGCTCGGCACGACAACCTGTGTCGCCGCGAACACGTCCAGCACGTCGAGCATGGAGGCCCGCCCCGCGTCGGCGAGCACGATCATTCGCTCGAGTTCGGTTGGCGGTCTCACCGCTTCCGCATTCATCATTCGACAATAACCGCGACAACGGCGGCGCGCTCCCGATGAAGGGTCGGACGCGCGTGAGACGATGCCCATATGGGCCTCAACTTCACCGCTATCGACTTCGAGACCGCCAATTCCTCCAGCGCATCGGCGTGTTCCGTCGGCCTGGTCAAGGTGCGCGACGGGCTCGTCGTCGACCGGGCGAGCTGGTTCATCCGGCCCCCGCTCGGCCACGACCATTTCAGCGAGTGGAACACGCGCATTCACGGCATTGTGGCTCCGGATGTCGCGGACGCGGCGCTCTGGAGCGAACAGTTGCCGGACCTCGTCGCGTTCGCCGACGGTGACCACCTCGTGGCGCACAACGCCGGGTTCGACATGGGGGTGATCTCCGGCGCCTGCCGCGCGAGCCTCATCGACGTACCATCGTTCAGCTATCTGTGCAGCCTAAAGGTGGCGAGAAAGACCTACAACCTGGACTCGTACCGGCTTCCGGTTGCCGCGATGGCGGCCGGTTTCGAAGACTTCGCCCACCACGACGCCCTGGCCGACTCCGAGGCCTGCGCGGCGATCATCCTGCACGCAGCGAAGCGTCACGAGGCTTCCTCGATCGAGGAACTCGCGCAGCTCACTTCGGTCCGCATCGGAGTAGTCGGGTCGCCCACTGACCAGCGCGCGGCGGAGGAACGCGCGCCGATGGCGCTGGGGTAACCGCCGCGTTCCCGCCTACCTGTTTTCGGGAAAACCCAGGTTGATCCCGCCGTGCGACGGGTCCAGCCACCGCCGGGTTACCGCCTTCTGCCTGGTGAAGAAGTGGACGCCATCCGGGCCGTACGCCTTCGAGTCGCCGAACAGGGAGTCCTTCCAACCGCCGAACGAATAGTAGGCAACCGGAACGGGAATCGGCACGTTGATACCGACCATGCCGATCTGCACCTCGCGCTGGAAGCGCCTCGCCGCCCCGCCGTCGTTGGTGAAGATTGCCGTGCCGTTGCCGTAGCGGGACCGGTTGATCAGCGCGACGCCGGCGTCGTAGCTCGGAACCCGCACGATCGAGAGCACCGGACCGAAAATCTCGTCGGTATAGACGCGGGACTCAGTCGGCACCGAGTCGATAAGGGTCGGTCCGAGCCAGAACCCGTCGCTCTCGCCGTTCACCTCGACGCCCCGACCGTCGACGACGACAGTCGCGCCGTCCTCGGTAGCGATGTCGATGTAGCCGGATACCCTGTCCCGGTGCTCTCGCGTGATGAGCGGACCCATGTCGCAACCGCGGCGGCCGTCTCCGACCGTGAGCCCGGACATCCGCTTCGCGATCTTCTCGACGAGTTCATCCGCAACCGGCTCCACGACAACGAGAACACTGATCGCCATGCAGCGCTCCCCCGCCGAACCGAATCCGGCATTGACCGCGGAATCGGCGACGAGGTCGAGGTCGGCATCGGGCAGCACGAGCATGTGATTCTTGGCACCGCCGAGGGCCTGGACGCGCTTGCCATTCGCGGCGCCCGTCTCGTAGATGTACTTGGCGATCGGCGTCGACCCGACGAACGAGATCGACGCGACATCGGGGTGGTGGAGCAGACCGTCGACCGCGACCTTGTCGCCGTGCAGCACATTGAGCACCCCGTCGGGAAGCCCGGCCTCCTGGAACAGCTTCGCCATCCACACGGAAGCAGAGGGGTCCTTCTCGCTCGGCTTGAGCACCACGGTATTCCCGGCCGCGATCGCGAGCGGGAAGAACCACAGCGGCACCATCGCCGGAAAGTTGAACGGACTGATGATGCCGACAACACCGAGCGGTTCCCTCGTCGAATACACGTCGACGCCGGTCGAGACGTTCTCGCTGTATTCGCCCTTCATCAGGTGCGGGATGCCGGTGGCGAACTCGACGACCTCGAGCCCGCGGGCGATCTCCCCCAGGGCATCGGAAAGCACCTTGCCATGCTCCGAGGTGAGGATGGCGGCCAACTCGTCCTTTCGCGCATTGAGCAGCTCGCGAAAGGTGAAGAGCACCGACTGACGCTTGGAGAGCGAGGTTTCGGCCCACTCGGGAAACGCGGCTCGCGCCGCCCGGACCGCGGCATCCACATCAGACGTCGTCGCGAGGCGAACCTCCCTCGCGACGACACCGAGGGCCGGGTCATAAACAGGTGCGGTGCGGGTCGATTCGCCGTCGAATGACACGCCATTGAGCCAATGATTAACGATTTCCATGCGGCAATGCTAACCGCGAGCCACGGCGTACCGGGCTGATTGCCGACACCGCATTGTTCCCGAGATGTTCACGCTCCGGCGGCCCTCACGGCTATGTCGCACCCCGCTGTCACACTGACCTCATGAACCAAATCATCGCCCTCGTCCTCGGCCTCGCCGTCGGCGTCGTGCTCGGGGCGGTCATCGGCGCTCTGTACGCTCGTTCGCGCCGCGCCGACCTGCTCGCCGAGGTCCCGGCCGGAGTCGACCCGGCGCTGCTGGCATCGCAGCACGAGATTGCGATGGCCCGGGTGCGCGCAGAGGAAGCCGCGGCACGGGCGCTACTGACCTCGGACCTCGCGGCAATCCAGGCCACCGCAAGCGCACTGCGGGAGCAGGTGTACACGCAGCAGGAGCAGTATCGGGAACTGGTCGAGCGCCATCGGCGCGAGCAGGCGGCCGAAGCCGAGCGCCAGCAGCGCGAGAGCAAGGTGCTTCAGGCGCTCTCACCGGTGCAGGAGTCGCTGCGCTCAATGCAGCTCAAGGTGACCGAACTCGAAGCTCAGCGCAGCCTTCAGCACGGCGAGCTCAGCGAACAATTGCGCAACGCGACCGAATCCGAGGAGCGGTTGCGCTCGACCGCCGAGTCGCTGGCGTCGGCTCTGCGCAACAACGCGACGCGTGGCGTGTGGGGGGAAACCCAACTTCGCAACGTCGTGCAGGCGGCGGGACTCATCGAGCGGGTCGACTTCGACGTGCAGTCAAGCATCAGCTCGGATGCCGGAGCCGGCCGACCGGACATGGTCATTCACCTTCCGGGCGGCAAGAACATCGCGGTCGATGCCAAGGTGCCGTTCACCGCCTACCTCGAGGCCAGCCAGATCCCGCTCACCGCCGCCGGCGAGGAGGGGGCCCGGCGGGAAGCCTTCATCAGGCAACACGTTCGGGCGGTGCGCGCGCACATCGACACCCTCGGTGGCAAGGCCTACTGGGCGGGGCTCGATGCCTCGCCGGAACTCGTGATCGCGTTCATCCCGAGTGAGTCCCTCGTGGCCTCCGCCATGGAGGCCGACCCGGGAATCATGGACTACGCCTTCAGCAAGCGCGTCGCCCTCGCCTCCCCGGTGACGCTGTGGTCGGTGTTGAAGACCGTGGCGTTCAGCTGGCAACAAGACGTGGTGACCCAGGAGGCGAAGATGCTGTTCGAGACGAGCCGCGAACTGTACGGTCGGCTCTCCACCCTCGCCCAGCACGTGGAGAAGCTCGGCCGTTCGATCGAAAGCACGGTGAAGAACTTCAACGGATTTGTCGGCTCGCTGGAGCGGCAGGTGCTTCCCTCCGCCCGCAAGCTCAACCTGCTTGACGAGTCCAAAGTTCTCGGGGACCAGCGGGAGATCGAGGAGATGCCGCGCGATCTCTCGGCGTTCGAACTCGTCGCCGAACTGGAGATCGTGACCGCGCTCGAGTCCGAATCCGAGCAGATCTGACTACAACCACTTTTCGGCGAGGTGGTCGGCGACGACCCGGCGGATGGTCCCGGATCGACCGCGAAGCACGATGCTTTCGGTTCGGATGATCGGCCCCTTCTTCCGCACGCCACCGACGAGTTGGCCGTCGGTAACGCCGGTCGCAACGAAGTAGGTGTTGTCGCTCGTGACGAGGTCATCGATTTCGAGAATGCGCTCAAGATCGTGACCCGCGTCGATGGCTCTCTGTCGCTCATCATCGTCGCGCGGGGCCAGTTTGGCCTGGATAAAGCCGCCAAGACCCTTGAGCGCGCAAGCGGTGATGATCCCCTCGGGAGTGCCGCCCTGGCCGACACACATGTCGATGCGGGCGTCGTACCGGGCCGCGTTGATTCCGCCGGCAACATCCCCGTCGAGCAGCAACCGGGTTCCGGCGCCGGCGGCGCGAATGTCTTCGATCAGCTTGGCGTGACGCGGTCGGTCAAGCACGGCGATGACGAGATCCGCGACATCCTTGTGTTTCGCCTTGGCGAGCCCGCGAATGTTCTCCGCGATCGGCAGCCGAATGTCGACGACGCCGTGACCCTCCGGACCGGTAACAATCTTGTCCATATAGAAGACCGCCGACGGGTCATACATGCTGCCGCGATCGGAGACCGCGATCATCGACAGCGCGTTCTGACGACCGGCGGCGGTGAGGGAGGTTCCGTCGATCGGGTCGACGGCGATGTCGCACGGCGGCCCGTGGCCGGTGCCGACCTGCTCGCCGTTGAACAGCATCGGCGCGTGATCCTTCTCGCCCTCGCCGATCACCACGAGGCCGTCGAAATTGACGGTTCCGAGGAATTGGCGCATGGCATCAACCGCCGCTCCATCGGCCGCATTCTTGTCACCACGTCCAATGAATGGCACGGCGCGGATGGCTGCGGCCTCCGTCGCCCGAACGAGTTCCATGCCGAGATTGCGATCTGGACTGAGGGAGAAGGCGCCGGTGTCTGTATCCACCGTTCTAGGCTAACGACGGGGAGGCGTTTCGAAACCGGTCGCAATCAAGAAAGTTTGCGGGTTCTTACTCCGTAGACTTCTTTAAACCTCACCGCGGTCGCCTGACCCGGCACGCTAATAAGGAGACTTCGATGCCCGTCGCAACCCCCGAGCAGTACGCCGAGATGCTGGACAAGGCGAAGGCTCGCGGCTTCGCCTATCCCGCGGTCAACGTGTCCTCTTCGCAGACGATCAACGCCGTGCTTCAGGGTCTCACCGACGCAGGCTCGGACGGCATTATCCAGGTAACCACCGGTGGAGCGGACTACTTCGCCGGCCACACCGTGAAGAACCGCGCGGCCGGCGCCCTCGCGTTCGCCGCATTCGCGACCGAGGTGGCCAAGAACTACCCGATCACCGTTGCCCTGCACACGGACCATTGCCCCAAAGACGCGCTCGCGGGATTCGTTCTTCCGCTGATCGAGGCGTCGGAGGCCGAAGTTCGTGCGGGTCGCAACCCGATTTTCCAGTCGCACATGTGGGACGGATCCGCCGTTCCCCTCGAGGAGAACCTCGCCATCGCCAAGGATCTGCTTCCGCGCATGCGGGCGATCAACGCGATCCTCGAGGTGGAGATCGGCGTCGTCGGAGGCGAAGAGGACGGCGTCAAGAACGCGGCCGGCGAGCACCTCTACACCACGCTCGACGACGCGACCGCCCTGGTTGAGGCCCTCGGGCTTGGCGAAAGCGGACGCTACATCGCCGCGCTCACCTTCGGGAACGTCCACGGCGTGTACAAGCCGGGCAACGTCAAGCTTCGCCCCGAACTTCTTGGCGAGATCCAGGCTGGGCTCGCCGAGCGTTTCACGACGGCAGCCAAGCCGCTCGACCTCGTGTTTCACGGCGGATCCGGTTCAAGCGATGAGGAAATCGCGACGGCGGTGTCCAACGGCGTCGTGAAGATGAACATCGACACCGACACGCAGTACGCGTTCAGCCGTTCGATCGCCGACACCGTGCTGAAGAACTACGACGGATTTCTGAAGATCGACGGCGAGGTCGGCAACAAGAAGACCTACGACCCGAGGTCGTGGGGCAAGCTCGCGGAGTCGGCGATGGCAGCTCGGGTTGCGCGCGCAACGGAACAACTCGGCTCGGCGGGTCAATCCGGGAAATGACCGGCAAGCGGTCTAGCCGTTCAGGCCATTCATGTAGCTCGTGAAGGTAGGGTCGCCGGTCAGCAACACGACGACGAAGGCGAGAGCGACGAGCATCGCGATCACACCGCCGATGATCGGGATGTAGAAGGCGACTCTTCCCCGCCGAAGCTGAAGCACCGTGAGAACGACGGTGGCGACGTACAGCACGGCGGTGACGACATTCAGGACGACGCCGAGGGTGACTGTGAGCGGGGTCGGCGTGTATGCGCCGATCCCCTGCAGCCGATAGAAGTCCTTGATCACTGTCGACAGACTCGAGGTGAGGAACAGCTGCGACACGACGTTGAGCGTCGCGTAGGCGAGAATTACCGCCGTGAGAACGAGGTCCCAGCGACGTGGCGTCGGTCGAGTTGAGGCGGCGGTTGGCCCTCCCCACGCCGGTCCGACCTGCGAAGGGGCCGCGTCGCTCGGCAGCATCGGCGCGTTCGATCCCATGGCCTGCGCCTGATCCTGCGGGGTCGCGTACTCGCCGTACCGCGGCGTCGGTCGCATCTCGCCGTAGCGGGGTCCTTCATCGGTCACGGCTTCTGCCAATCAAGCTGTCGGGTTCGGCCACCAAGGCCGCGGGCGTCATCGTTGCCGTCGGCGTCTTTACGGAGTTCCTTCGGCAGCGAGAACATGAGATCTTCCTCGGCGGTCACAACCTGCTGCACGTCGCCGTACCCGGCGTCGGCCAGGTCGTCGAGCACCTCCTGCACGAGAACCTCCGGAACGGACGCCCCGGAGGTCACTCCAATGATCGAAACGCCGTCGAGCCATTCCTGCCGGATCTCACTCGCGTAGTCGACGCGGTAGGCCGCCTTGGCGCCATTTTCGAGCGCGACGTCGACGAGACGCACGGTGTTCGAGCTGTTGGCCGAGCCGACGACGATCACCAGTTCGGCCTCCTCGGAGACCTTCTTGATTGCAACCTGTCGGTTTTGGGTGGCGTAACAGATGTCGTCGCTCGGTGGGTTATGCAGATTAGGGAACCGTTCGCGCAGCAGTCGCACGGTCTCCATCGTCTCGTCGACGCTCAGGGTGGTCTGCGAGAGCCACACGAGGTTGTCCGGATCGGTGACTGTGAGCTTCGCGACATCCGCCGGGCTATTGACGAGGGTCGTGCGCTCCGGCGCATGGCCCATCGTGCCCTCGACCTCTTCGTGACCGGCGTGGCCGATGAGCAGAATTTCGAAGTTGTCGCGGGAGAACCGCGACGCTTCGCGGTGCACCTTGGTCACGAGTGGGCAGGTCGCGTCTATTGCGGAGAGCTTGCGGTCGGCGGCATTCCGAACCACGGCCGGCGAGACCCCGTGCGCGGAGAAGACGATGTGCGACCCCTCTGGCACCTCGTCGACCTCGTCGACGAAAATCGCTCCCTTTTTCTCCAGGGTCGAAACCACGTGGATGTTGTGAACGATCTGCTTGCGAACGTAGACCGGCGAACCGAAGTGTTCGAGCGCCTTCTCGACCGCGATGACCGCCCGGTCCACTCCTGCACAGTAGCCCCGCGGAGCGGCGAGGAGTACACGCTTGGGCCCGGGGACGGGGGTATCCTTTAGCCTGTTCCGAACGGCAGGCATCCGCGGCTTGGGCATACTCACCGCGAGATTGCCATTGGTGATTGTGCTCACCCGACGATTCTACGCGGGAGTGAGCGGACGCTTGGAGGCGGAGAAATGGCAAGCAGGGCCGCGACGGAGGGATTCAATGAACTCGTCTACTCCTTCAGCGAGGAAGATGGTGTCTCCGTCGCCGCCGAGGGGCTCCTCGTTCATGGGACGGTCTTTGCTCGCCTCGAGGGGGACGACCTCCTGGTCGAACTTCCGCCGGCCCGCGCGGCAGACCTGGTCGAACGCGGCATCGCCAAGCGATTCGTGGTTAAGGGCCAACCCGGCCGGAACTGGGCTCGCGTTCGTGACCTGCAACTGTGGCCGGAGCTTGCCAGGGAAGCCCACGAATACGTTGGCGAGCCGCCCGTCGGCGGCGATTCCTGACCCGGCGCAGTGCGAGCGACACAGAGTGACGGCAACCAAGGCATGACGATAGTCGACGCGCCATCCACGGTGGACGCCCCGTGGCCGGTCGGGCTGCTCTCGAGCAAGATCAAGGGCTATATCGACCGGCTCGGCGCCGTCTGGACCGAGGGCGAAATCACGCAGTGGGGGCTGTCCGGCGGCAATGTCTACGGCAAGCTCAAGGACCTGAACGCCGACATCACGGTCGGCTTCACAGTGTGGTCGTCCGTCAAGGTCAGGCTCCCGGCCGATTTGAAGCAAGGCGACCGGGTCGTCGCCCTCGTAAAGCCGAACTACTGGGTCAAGGGCGGAACGCTGACCATGCAGGTGTTCGAAATGCGACATGTTGGCATCGGCGACCTGCTCGAGAGACTCGAGCGCCTTCGGCAGACGCTTCGGTCGGAGGGTCTGTTCGACGTCTCGAACAAGCGCCGGCTTCCCTTCCTGCCGGGGCGAATCGGGCTGATCACCGGCAAGGACTCCGATGCCGAGAAAGACGTCATCCGCAACGCGCAGTTGCGCTGGCCCGCGGTGGAGTTCACCGTGATTCACACGGCCGTTCAGGGTGATCGCGCCTCTCGCGAGGTGGCCGCGGCGCTCACCGCGCTCGACGCGGACCCCGACGTCGACGTGATCATCATCGCCCGCGGTGGCGGCGACTTCCAGAACCTCCTCGTCTTCAGCGACGAAGCCCTCGTCCGCACCGCCGCGGCCTGCGTCACCCCGATCGTGAGCGCCATCGGACACGAGGCGGACCGGCCGCTGCTCGACGACGTCGCCGATCTTCGCGCTTCCACGCCGACCGACGCCGCCAAACGGGTTGTACCGGATGTCGCGGAGGAACTCGCCCGAGTGCAGCAGGCCAGAGCACGCATCGGCACCAGGATGACCGCTCGCTTGCGGATCGAGATCGACCGGCTGGAACAGTTGAGGTCGCGTCCCGTTGTCGCGAATCCGCAATGGCTGATCGATTCGAGGGCGGAGGAGCTCGGCAGGTACGTCCAACGCAGCAACGAACTCATTGAGCGTCTCGTCGAGCACTCGCTCACCCGGGTCGGCGACCTGCGCTCCCATCTGCGCGCGCTGTCGCCGCAGCGCACGCTTGATCGCGGATACGCCATCGCCCAGCTGCCCGACGGCCGGGTGCTGCGTAGCGCACGGGAGGCCGTGGTCGGCACTCCCCTCCTCCTCACCCTCGCCGACGGGACGGCGGCCGCCGTAATTTCGTAGGGCCCGAGGGCCTCGACGCGAGGCTGGGTAGAATCGCTGTGTGGCAACTACCCCTTCCGTCGGCGTGACCTCCAATGCCGATGTCGCAGAACTGAGCTACGAGGACTCTCGTGACGAGCTTGTGCGCGTCGTCCACGAACTCGAGCAGGGCTCCTCGACCCTCGAACAGTCGCTCGCGCTCTGGGAGCGGGGCGAGGCCCTCGCCAAGCACTGCGAAGAATGGCTCATCGGCGCCAAGGCGAGGCTCGACAAGGCCCGCCTGAGTTCGATCAACCCTGCTTCTGCTAACCCCGCTTCGCCCGGCTCCGATACGAGCAGCTCCGACCCAGCGCACGACGCCGCCGAGTAGCGCATCCGAATGTCGAGGAAGTAAGTGGCAGATCAACCGAGCCGTCCCCCGCGCGTCGTCGCGGAACTCGGGCGTCCGGAGACGCCGGACGAAACCGCGGCCCGCAAGGCCGATACTTCTCGACGGCACCGATCCAACCAGACACTACTCAATCTCGTCCTGGCACTCGCCGCCTCCTTGGCCGTTGTACTCTTCCTCGTACTTGTGGTCGTGCGTCCCGATGGCTCACCGCCCCCAGCCGTGAACTACCGAAGCGACGCCGTGGCGTCGCAACCGGAGGCCGGCCACACCCTCGCTGCCCCCGAGCTACCGTCAGGGTGGAAGGCCAACACCGACGGTCTCAACACCGGGTCGGATGGCGTAGTCGCCTGGACCATCGGCCTCATCACCCCCAGCCAAGAGTTCATCGGTGTCGTGCAGGGCGTCAAGGCCAACCCCACCTGGGTGGCCAACCAGCTCCAGGGAGCCCAATCGACCGGAAACGTCACCATCGACGGCGTGACCTGGAAGGCCTATGACCGTCGCAGCGCCGCGGACGCCGGCAATTTCGCCTATTCGCTGAGCACCGTCACCGGGGTGAGCAGCATTGTGCTTCATGGCACGGCGACCCGCGCGGAATTCACGACACTCGCCGGGGCAATCACCACCCAGCTTGAGGGGGCCAAGTGACCATTGACACCGAATCGACCACCATCCCCACTCCGGCCAAGGCCTGGGCTGAGATGGCGCGGGGCAACCAGCGGTTCGTCGCCGGCGAACCACGTCATCCGCGTCAGGATGTTGAACGTCGGGAACAACTCGTCGGCAAGCAGGCACCGCACGCGGCGCTGTTCGGCTGCAGCGACTCGCGGCTCGCCGCCGAGATCATCTTCGACAAGGGCCTCGGCGACCTGTTCGTCGTGCGCAACGCCGGCCAGGTTATCTCCGACTCCGTCATCGGGTCGCTCGAGTATGCCGTCGCGGTACTACAGGTGCCCTTGATAGTCGTACTGGGGCACGACGAGTGCGGCGCCGTGCGTGCGGCAATCGACTCGCAGATGCCGGATGCCGTTTCCCTCCCGCCCCACATTTACCACCTCATCGAAAAAATCATTCCAGCCGTCACGCGGGTGAGGCGAGGGGAAACGAGCCTCGAAGCTCCGGACTCGACCGAGGTGGGTCGGGAGCATCTTCGGGACACCGTGTCCGAGCTGCTTCAGAGTTCGGAACTCATCAGCGACGCGATTGCCGCGGGTACGCTGGCTATCGTTGGGGCAAACTACCGGCTGCTCGAGGGCACGGCGGTCCCGGACATCGTCGTCGGCAGCATCTAGTCTGCGACCGAACATCACCATCAGAGTAAGGAACACAATCGCCGTGACCAGTTCTGGATCGCCGGACACCGACTTCCGCATCGAGCACGACACCATGGGCGAGGTGCGCGTGCCGAGCGCGGCGCTCTACGGTGCCCAGACCCAACGAGCCGTGGAGAACTTTCCGATCTCCGGCTCCGGTCTCGAGCCGGCGCAGATCGTCGCCCTCGCCCGCATCAAGCGAGCGGCGGCCGTCGTGAACAAGGAACTCGGTATTGTCGATGCGACCGTCGCCGATGCCATCGCGCTCGCGGCGGACGAACTCATCGCCGGGCGCCACCATGACGAATTCCCGGTCGACACCTACCAGACCGGCAGCGGTACCTCCTCGAACATGAACATCAACGAGGTGCTGGCCACTCTCGCCACCCGGATCGCTGGACAGCCGGTGCACCCGAACGACCACGTCAATGCGTCACAGTCCTCAAATGACGTCTTCCCCACCTCGGTGCACGTCGCCGTCACGGGGGCGCTTCTCGGCGACCTCATCCCCGCGCTCGATCATCTCGCGGTGTCGCTCGAGACCAAGGCGGAGCTGTGGAAGACCGTCGTCAAGTCCGGCCGCACCCACCTCATGGACGCCACCCCGGTGACCCTCGGTCAGGAGTTTGCCGGGTACGCCGCGCAAATGCGCAACGGCATCGACCGGGTGCGCTCCACCATCGTGCGCGTCGCCGAGGTGCCGCTCGGCGGCACTGCAGTCGGAACCGGGATCAACACCCCGGCCGGTTTCTCACAGCGGGTGATCGCTCTTCTCGCCGCCGACTCCGGCCTGCCGCTTACGGAAGCTCGAGATCACTTCGAGGCTCAGGGAGCCCGCGACGGGCTCGTCGAGGCATCCGGCGCTCTGCGCGTGATTGCCGTGAGCCTCACCAAGATCTGCAATGACCTGCGGTGGATGGGTTCCGGACCCAACACGGGCCTCGGCGAACTGAACATTCCGGATCTCCAGCCCGGTTCCTCGATCATGCCTGGCAAGGTGAATCCGGTCATTCCCGAGGCCGTGCTCATGGTCGCCGCGCGGGTGATCGGCAACGATGCGACCATCGCGTGGGCGGGGGCATCCGGCGCATTCGAGCTGAACGTCGCCATCCCGGTGATGGGAACCGCGCTCCTCGAGTCCATCCGGCTGCTCGCCAACAGCACGGTGGCGCTCGCCGACAAGACGGTCACTGGCCTGCGGGCGAATGAGGAGCGGGCACGCGCGCTTGCCGAGTCCTCCCCCGCGATCGTCACGCCGCTCAACCGTGTCATCGGCTACGAGGCGGCCGCAAAGGTGGCCAAGAACGCGGTGACGAAGGCGATCACCATCCGGGAATCGGTGATCGACCTCGGGTTTGTAGAGCGGGGTGAGGTCAGCCTCGACCAGCTCGACACCGCGCTCGACGTGTTGTCGATGACGCGACCTCCGCAGGCACAGGCCGCCGTCTAGTTTTCCGATACGGGTCGGCCGCGGAACCCGGGTTCGGCGGCCGATCCGTTCTGCGGGCCGTTACCGGGCCCGTCTCAGTTCTTCGACACCGCGGGGGCGACCGGAACCCCGTCGAGGTTGACTACCGCCCGTGAGCCGACCGGCGCATCAAGGTGGAGCGGGATGAGGGTGGATACCGAACCCGATGCCGGCGCGTTGCATAGGGTGGCGAGGTCGGCCCCGTTGGCGACCTCTCCGCCCGGACGCCCGTAGTAGACGGCGACGACGACCGCGCTCGCCGACTGGAGGACTAGCACCTGTTTGGGGATGCAGCGGGCGTCCGCACGAACCTGAACAACGAGATTCGCGGCGTCGAGCGCGGTGAGACCGACGGCAGGGTCGGACCCGACGTACCCGTCGCCCTTCTTCGCATGCGGAGGTTGAAAGGTGCCTAAGTTGAAGGGGTAGCTGGGGTCGCGATGCGTGCCGTCAATCCCCTGGAAGCGCAGCACGGGAAGCGAAACGAGATTAGTCGGCGCTGCAGTAACCGGTGAGATCACCCGATTGACAACGACCGGATCCGGCGTTCCCCAAAGCTGACGCACGGGGTCGGCAGTCGATCGCACAACGGGGACAGCCTTGGGTTGTTTGCTCCCCTGCTCGATCGACACTCCGGTGAACGCGAGCGATGCGACGGCCAGGCCAGCCACTACTCGATGGATGCCGACGACGACCTGACCGGGTTCGTTCCCCCGCGGGTCTCGGTGGCTCCAACTCGTCAGGACCCGCCACTGCGATCGGGGGGCGACGAACCCCCAGAGTGTGAGAACGGCCAGTCCGCCGAGGAGTGCGGTCATGGGAAGGTTCACCCCTAGAGCCTAAGCTGTCTACCCCGCGCAGAGCTGCGAGCGCGGCGCGGGGTAGACCAGTTTTTTTCCGGCGGTCAGGCCAGCTCGTTCGACTCCAACATTTCGGTGACGAGGGCGGCGATCGCCGACCGTTCCGAGCGGGTCAGGGTGATGTGCCCGAACAGCGCGTGGCCCTTGAGCGTTTCGATTACCGAGGCGACCCCGTCGTGGCGGCCGACACGAAGGTTGTCGCGCTGGGCCACATCATGGGTGAGCACGACGCGGGAATTCTGGCCGATTCGGCTGAGCACGGTGAGCAGAACGTTGCGTTCGAGGGATTGAGCCTCGTCAACAATCACGAACGCGTCGTGCAGCGATCGACCGCGGATGTGCGTCAGCGGAAGCACCTCGAGCATCCCTCGCTCGACCACTTCATCGAGCACATTCTGGGAAACCACCGAGCCGAGAGTGTCGAACACCGCCTGAGCCCACGGGTTCATCTTCTCCGAGGCATCGCCGGGAAGGAAGCCGAGCTCCTGACCGCCGACCGCGTACAGCGGGCGGAACACCATGATCTTCTTGTGCTGTTGCTTTTCCAGAACCGCCTCGAGGCCCGCGCACAGGGCAAGCGCCGACTTGCCGGTGCCCGCCCGTCCGCCGAGCGAGACGATGCCGATTTCCGGATCGAGCAGCATGTCGATCGCCAGTCGCTGCTCGGCCGAGCGGCCATGCAATCCGAAGATGTCGCGGTCGCCGCGAACCAGACGCATTTCGCCACGGGAGGTGACCCTGCCGAGCGCCGAGCCCCGGTCGGAGTGAATGACCAGGCCGGTGTTGATTGGGATGTCGCCGAGCAGTCGCGAGGATAGCCGTTCGGTCTCGTAGAGTTTCGCCATCTGCTCGGAGCCGAGGGTGACATCGTCCATTCCGGTCCAGCCGGAATCGACGGCCAGTTCCGCCCGGTACTCCTCTGCGGCGAGCCCGATGGAGGCCGCCTTCACCCGGAGCGGGAGGTCCTTCGAAACGACCGTGACATCCAACCCGTCATTGGCCAGATTGAGGGCCACGGCAAGAATGCGGGAGTCGTTGTCGTTCAGCTGAAGGCCGGACGGCAGCACGGACATGTTGGAGTGGTTAAGCTCGACCCGCAGACTCCCCCCGTCACCGACGGCGATCGGGAAGTCGAGTCGCTCATGTTGCACCCGGAGTTCATCGAGGTTTCGAAGTGCCTGCCGTGCGAAGTAGCCGATTTCCGGATCGTTGCGCTTTCCCTCCAACTCCGAAATCACCACCACGGGGAGCACGACCGCATGCTCTGAGAAGCGGAAGATCGCCCTCGGGTCGGACAACAAGACAGACGTGTCGAGCACGTACGTGCGTTCGGTCTGCTTGACGGGGATGTCCGTGCGAGAGGTGGGGCTGGTCTTGTCAAAAGCGGCCACGTGAGCTCCATCCCCGAGTGCTCAGCACTCGGAATTTTCTCTCGTGACGGCCACCACACGTTCCGAGACGAACTTGCGTGGCCGTCTCGATCAGGCGCCATACCTGATGCTTCGAACGCTACGGGCGTGAACTGAACTCACCCTGAGCGACACGCGCGTTGGCCGATTACGTGTCGGTAAACAATTAGACCGTGATTGCGGACCCGAAGCTGATGAAGGAGGCCCGGAGCATGTCGAAAGTCTCGTCGTCGGTCGACACGTGCGGGCTCAGCCGCACCGCATTCTGACGAACGGTGACGCTGACCCCGTGATTGAAAAGTGACGCGGTCAGCGTTGTGAGCTGATCGGCCGCCGGTTTCAGCACGACGATTCCGGCGCGTTCGTTCTCCGCCCGCGGTGACACGACCGGGATGGCGAACTCGTCGGCCAGGTCGATCACCCGGGACACCTTCTCCGCGAGCCGAACGCTGATGGCAGCGACACCGACGCCGCTGATTTCCTCCAGGGCGGCGGCAAGGCGGGCCTGCGCGATCGGGCTTGGGTTGCTGATGCTGTAGCCGGCAGCGCCGGGTGCCGGCGGAACGATCTCGTCGAGGGGGAGGTCCTCGGCTTCGCTCGCGCTGAATCCGGAGAACACGGGGGTCAGTCGATTCAGCGCTCGATCGCTGAGGGCGAGAAATCCGGTCCCCCACCCCGCGCGCACCCACTTCTGGCCGCCGCTTGCCACAATGTCGGCGAGTTCGAACGGGGCATCGACCACACCGAGGCCCTGGATCGCGTCGACGATGAGCAGCCGGTCGCCGATCACCTGTCGGATTCCCTCGATGTCCACGAGGTAGCCGGTGCGGAAGTCGACGAGGCTCACCGCGACGGCAACCGTGCTCGGGGTGAGTTGGTCACGGATGACTCCGGGGGTGATCGGACCTCCGGAGGTGTCGAGCCACACCGGGTTGAGAACCTTGAGTGCTTCCGACGCTCGAGCGGCCGCGAAAGTCAGGGAGGGGAACTCCGCGGCGGAGAGCAGCGCGCCGCCGGTGATACCGAACATGGCGTGCATGAGTCCGGAGCTCGTGTTCGGCTGAAAGACCACCTGATCGGCCGGGAATCGGGTGAGGGAACTTACCGCCTCACGCACCCTGAGGTCTTGCCGGTCGAGGCTAGTCAGGCTCCCGAAGCGGGCCCGCCGAAGCAGCTCGATCTGCGCCTGCTCTTCCTCCAGAACGGCCCGTCCGAACGGGCCGATTCGGGCGAAGTCCAGGAACCCGGGCTCTTCGGAGAATCCCGAGGCGTACTCATCGACGGTCAGCATGGTTCAACTACCGTACCGGCGCTGGCGCCGCGAGTAGTCACGCAAGGCTCGCAGGAAGTCGACCTCGCGCAGATCCGGCCCGAGTGCCTCCACGAAGTAGAACTCGCTATGAGCGCTCTGCCAGAGCATGAAATCACTCAGTCGCTGTTCGCCCGACGTTCGGATCACGAGGTCGGGGTCCGGTTGTCCGCCCGTGTACAGGTGGTCGCCGATGAGCTCGGGGGTGAGGATCTCGGCGAGAGCGTCAAGAGTGCCGCCCTCCTCCTCGTGCTTGGTGACGATGCTCCGCATGGCGTCCGCGATCTCGCGCCGCCCGCCATAACCGACGGCGAGGTTGATGTGCAGTCCCGTGTTGGATCGGGTGCGCTCCTCCGCCGCTGCGAGCGTCGCGACCAGTTCCGGGGGAAGGCCGTCGGCCGAGCCGACGTGTTGCACGCGCCAGTTTCGGAAGTGCGAGAGGTCCTCTGCCAGATCCCCGATGATCCGAAACAGTTCGTCGAGCTCGTCGCTGTGACGGCCCGTGAGGTTGTCGGTCGACAGCAGGTAGAGCGTCGCGGTCGCGATGCCGAGGTCGTCACACCAGATGAGGAACTCGCGGAATTTCGCCGCCCCAGCCCGGTGACCGTGGGCAGCCGTTTCGAGCAGCCGTTGCCTGGCCCAGCGGCGATTGCCATCGAGAATCATGGCCACATGCCTCGGAAGCTCTTGGGTGCCAAGGTAGCGGCGAATGCGATTCTGATAGAGCCCGTAAAGGATGCCTCGTCCGAGGGGAACTTCCCGCTTTGCCACACACATACGCTAGTGCAACCGGCCAGAGGTATCGGTCAGCGAGCGAAGCGAGCTCGGGTCTAGGCTCGCTGTCATGAGTCAGGATGAGGGTCACTCGGCCGCCCCGGACAGCACCGAGGATTCCGGACCGGACCTCCCCAACATCCCCCTGTTGGACGATGCGATCGAAGAGAGCCCGACGGACGAGCGCGCGGCGCTGCTGCTGCAGAAGCCGAGTTGGCGCGGGTGGATCCACGCCGGCACGTTCCCGGTCGCGATCATCCTCGGCATCGTACTGATCGTGCTCGCGCGCGGTCAGGCGGCGAAGATCTCCAGCACGGTCTTCGTGCTCTCCTCGCTCCTGCTCTTCGGCGTCTCGGCCCTGTATCACCGGTTCGACTGGAACGACCGCACGAAAAGACTGCTCAAGCGACTCGACCACGCGAACATCTTTCTGCTGATCGCCGGTTCTTACACGCCGATCACAGTGTTGGCACTCCCGCACCCCAAGGCCGTGCTGCTGCTGTGGCTCGTCTGGGGCGGCGCGGCGGTCGGCATCGGCTTCCGTGTGTTTTGGATCGGCGCCCCCCGCTGGCTGTACGTCCCGCTGTATCTTCTGCTCGGCTACGCGTCGCTGGCCTTCATTGTTGACTTCTACGCCGCGAACGCCGCCATGATGAGCCTCATCCTGCTCGGCGGGATCTTTTACACGGTCGGCGCGGTGATCTATGGCTTCAAACGGCCCAACCCGGTTCCCGGCGTGTTCGGCTTCCACGAAATCTTCCACGCCTTGACCCTGCTGGCATTCCTTTGCCACTGGACGGCGATTCTGCTTGTCGCGGTCAATCCGCCCGTCCTGGCCGGCTGATGTCAGGCCGGCCGCTGTTCTGGCCGGCTCGGACGCGGTCGGCGCTCAGGGGCCGGTGAATCAGTCGACGTGGTCGGCGGCGTCTCGCTCGGCCTCGAGCTGCTCGCGGATCTCACCGCGGTACCGGACGCGGCGCACCCGGCGAACGAGATCGATGCAGAGCAGAATCACCGCGCACGCGACGAGAAAAATGGCGAGGAATCCGAACCAGCCCGGCGTGACCGAGTTCTCGTCGAAGTTGGGTTGCGGCGTCGGAGTGGCGGCGAGTCGGACTATCGCCGAGTAGAGGATGTTCATTCGGTGACCTCCCGGTCGTCGGTCCCATCATCGGAGACCCCAGCGAAGAGATCGGATTCGGGCACTGATGATTCGACGCGAGATACGGCGAGTTGAAAGTCCTCGAACGGCCAGGCCTCACGTTGAAGGTCGTTCGGCCAGAAGAAGAAGGCGCTGTCGGGCGGGACCTGACTCGCGTGCGAGAGCAGGGCGCGATCCCGAGCCTCGAAGAACTCGCCGACCGGCACGTGCGAGGTGGCGAGATCGGGTCGGGCGCCCATCCACTCCCGCATCTCCGAGAGCCGCTTGAGCTCGGGCGAGTCCGGCCGCTTAACGAGCAGGTACTGGTACATCGCTTCGATGCGCGGGGCGTTGAAGGTGCGGTCGTAGTACACCTTGGAGATCTGCCACGGGTCCCCGGCCCTCGGGTATCGTGCGGCGTCCGCTGCGGCGTCGAAGGCGAACATGGAAATCTCATGCGTGCGAATGTGATCGGGGTGTGGGTACCCACCGGTCTCGTCGTACGTCACGAGCACCTGCGGGCGGTACTCGCGGATGATCTTCACGAGCGGCTCCCCCGAAATCTCGAGGGGGATGACCGAGAACGAATTTGCCGGCACCGGCTCACCGTTCTTCGGGAGGCCGGAGTCCTGGTAGCCGAGCCAGCGGTGCTCTATGCCCATGGCGGCCTGAGCGCCGGCCATTTCCCGTCGGCGCAGCCCGGCCATGTCACGATTTGCCATCGCCGTCGGTTCAAGCGCGTCGTTCTGGATGTCTCCGCGCTCGCCCCCGGTGCAGCTGACGACGAGCACCTCGACGCCGATGCTTCGGTAATAGGCAGACGTCGCCGCACCCTTGCTCGACTCGTCGTCGGGATGGGCGTGCACGGCAAGCAGACGCAGTGTCACCGAACTCCTAGCGATTGGCAGATAACCTTGGACTACAAGAATAGGCGTGCGGGGATGTGACATGAGTGCGATCGACGAAGAGCTCGAAGAGGCGCATCGCCGCGCGCCGGTCGAATCCTCGGCAATATCCGCCCGTTACGGTCGCACGCCCGAGCGGAAGCGCCGAATTCGCTGGACATACATCGGAGCGGCCGCGGTGGCCGCCGCCGTGCTGACCGCCTGGGCGGCCTGGTCCGGCCTCGCCCAGGTCAGCGGCACGGTCGACGCCGTCGATGGCGGCGCGACCATCCTCAGCGACCGGAGCGTGAGCATCAGCTATCAGGTGTCCATGCCGCCGGGTGACACGGCGAGCTGTGCCCTACAGGTGCAAAATGCGGCGCACGCGATCGTTGGGTGGCGCATTGTGAAAATCCCCGCCTCTACGCGCTCCACTACGGCACACACCCACGTCGTACTCAGCTCGGAACGCGGTGTCACCGGGTTGATCTACAGTTGTTGGCTGACCTAAACTTGCCTCATTGAACTAGAGACCGGCCGTGCGGCCGGTCTCATTTGTTTTATCCGCATCCGCGCCGCCTGCACCGAGGCGGCTCGTCCACCCGGGGTACATCCGCGAGGAGCACACAGTGTCCACCGAAACCAATGAAACCTGGCTGACCCAGGAAGCTTTCGACCGCCGCAGCGCAGAGCTCGAGCAGCTCTCTGGCGTCGGAAGAATCGAGATCGCGAAGAAGATCGAGTCGGCGCGCGAAGAGGGCGACCTCAAAGAGAACGGCGGCTACCACGCAGCCAAGGAGGAGCAGGGCAAGATGGAGGCCCGCATCCGCGTTCTCACGGAGCTCTTGCGCCACGCCAAGGTCGGGGCGGCGCCGGAGAGCACGGGGGTCGTGCAGTCCGGAACCGTCATCACGGCCCGCATCCTCGGCGACGAGAGCGTCTTCCTTCTGGGAAGTCGTGAAATCGTCGGCGAAGACAGCGATCTCGACGTGTACAGCGAAGGCAGTCCGCTCGGTGGAGCGATCCTCGGTCACGAGGTAGGCGAAACGGTGTCCTATACCGCCCCGAACGGCAAGGAGATCACCGTGCAGATCGACAAGGTAGAGACCTACGTCCCCTGAGCCGATGAGAACGGCTAAAAGTCGACCCGCGGCTCGTACCCGGCATCGATGAGGTGCCGAAGCACGCGTTGAACATGCTCGGGACCGCGCGTCTCGATGCTCAGCTCGATCTCGACGTCGCTAATGAGAGCGTTTCGACCGTGCCTGGTGTGGAGAACCTCGACGACGTTGGCGTTCGCCTCGGAGATGAGTTCGGCGATGCGTGCGAGTTGCCCCGGTCGATCCGGAAGCATCAGCCGAAGTTTGAGGTAGCGGTCGGACGCCGCTAGCCCGCGGGAGATGACGCGCTCCATGACGAGCGGGTCGATGTTGCCGCCGCTGAGGATCGCGACCGTCGGCCCGGTGCTCGAGATCTGCCCGGTCATGATCGCGGCGACCGAAACGGCTCCCGCAGGTTCGACTACGAGCTTCGCACGCTCGAGCAGCACGAGCATGGCCCGTGCGATGTCGTCATCGGAGACGGTGATGACTTCATCAACGGCCTGCTGCACGATCTCGAAGTTGAGGAGGCCCGGCTTGTTGACCGCGATTCCGTCGGCGATCGTCGGCGAGATCGTGATCTCCGTCGACACGCCGTTACGCAACGAGATCGGATAAGGGGCGGCATTCTCGGCCTGCACACCGATGATGCGCACGATCCTCCCGTCCCGGGCGAATTTCTGCTTGAGTGCGCTTGCGACGCCGGAGATGAGTCCCCCACCGCCGATCGGCACTATTACCGTCTGCAGGTCGGGAACCTGGTCGAGAATTTCGAGTCCGAGCGTTCCCTGGCCCGCCACGACATCCGGGTGATCGAACGGCGGAATGAACACGGCGCCGGTCGTCGCGGCAAACTCGGCCGCCGTGCGCAGCGCCTCGTCGACGGAATGGCCGCGTAAGACGACTTCCGCGCCGTAGTGGCGGGTCGCCTGAAGCTTGGGCAGCGCCACACCGACGGGCATGAAGATGGTTGCCGCGATGCCAAGCTCCCGGGCGGCGAACGCGACACCCTGGGCGTGGTTTCCCGCCGATGCGGCCACGACACCGCGCGACTTCTCCTCGTCGGTCAGCTGCGAGATGCGGTTGAATCCGCCACGGATCTTGTAGGAGCCGGTTCGCTGCAGATTCTCGCACTTGAGGTACACCGGGGCGCCGAGGAGCTCGGCGAGGAACCGCGAACTCTCCATCGGGGTCACCTCGGCGACCTGGGACACAACGACGCGCGCCCGTTCGAATTCGGCAAGCGTCGGGCCGGCGAGAGTCAGTTCAGGCATTCCGTAGTGCGTCCTTCAGGTCCGGATTCGGTTCGGTTCTCCATTGGCCGCTCGCGACGTAGCTGATCATCACGTTGAGGGTCGCGACGACGGGAACGGCGAACAGCGCCCCGGGGATTCCGGCGAGGAAGCCGCCGGCAGCCACGGCGAAGACTACGGCGAGCGGGTGAACCTTGACCGCCCCGCCCATGATGAACGGCTGCAGGACGTGTCCCTCGATCTGCTGCACGAGGATGACGATCCCGAGCATGATGAGCGCAGCGAACGGATTGAGGTAGACGAGAGCGACGAACACCGCGAGCACTCCGGTCAGAACAGCACCGACCACCGGGATGAATGAGCCGAGGAAGACCGCGATCGCAATGGGAATGACAAGCGGGAATCCGCCGAAGAACAGGCCGAGGATGTAGGCGCCGAGTCCGATGCCGACGGCGTCGACGAACGCGACGAAAATCTGGACTCGCACGAAGTTGGTGAGAGTGACCCACCCGGCCTGACCGGACCCGTTGATGGCGACCCGCGAGTTGCGCGGGAACAGTCGCACCACCCAGTGCCAGATGCCTCTCCCGTCGATCAGCATGAACAGGGTGGCGAACAGTGTGAGTAGAACTCCGGCGAGGAAGCGGCCCGCCGAGGACCCGACCGAGACCACTCCGGAGACGAGGGCTTGGCTGTCCTTCTGGATGTTCGCCACGGCCTGCCCGAGATAGTTGTTGATGTCGGCATCGGTCAGGTGAAGCGGCGAGGCGAGGAGGTATTGCTTGAGATTGGCGTACGCCTGAACACTTTGCCGCTGGAGGTCAGGAAATCCCGCGCGTACCTGGAACACGACGAGGAGGATGAGTCCGGTGACGATGGCGAGCAAGCCGATCTCCGCGAGCGCAACGGCAGCCCATTTCGGCCAGCGATGACGCAAAAGGAAGCTCACAAGGGGCACGAGAAGCGCGGCGATGAGGATCGCCACCATGAACGGGACCACGATCTCGCGCAGCGTGATGATGAGCCAGATGAACAGCCAGACGACACCGGCAATGCCGAGAATCCGCCACGACCAGGCGCCGGCAATCCGGATTGCGGGGGGAATGGGGGCGTCCGCTTCCTGACGGACCGGTACTACCGGCGGTGTCCTTCGCGATCCGATAATCACTCGGTCAGTCTACGTCGGCGCTCATGCGCCGTGCGGTATGCAATCAGGAGGCGCGCGGACGGGCCGATGCCGGGCGCCCCTTCAGCCTCACGTGAACGCCGTCACCCGACTGCGGGCGAGCGGAGACGTCATGTTGCACGGCGACGAGAGTTCCGTCACCGAGGCGGACAGTTGTGCGACGCACCGATCCGAGGAAGCTCGTCGACACCACCGTGCCAGGGATGCCGTCGGCGGCGAGTTCGATGTCCTCGGGGCGCACATACGCGGTGACCGGGCCACCGGCGTGTCCGGCTCCGAGGGCGGACAGTTCGTGGCCGTAGATCGCGATCGTCCCCGTGTCGGTGTCCAACTCCCCGTCGAGTTGATTGCTCAGCCCGATGAAGTCGGCGACGAACGACGTCGCGGGGTTGAGGTAGAGCTCCTCCGGCGTGCCGATCTGTTCGATGTTGCCCGCGTTCATCACCGCGACCCGGTCGGCAACGGCGAGCGCCTCCTCCTGATCGTGAGTCACGAAGAGTGTCGTGATGCCGAGGTCGGTCTGGATGCGACGAATCTCGTCCCGAAGCTGAACGCGCACCTTCGCGTCGAGAGCGGAGAGCGGCTCATCGAGCAGCAGCACTCGCGGGCGAGTGACTAGAGCGCGGGCGAGGGCCACACGCTGCTGCTGGCCGCCGGAGAGCTGGTGAGCGTAACGGGAACCGAGCTCACCGAGCCCCACCATCTCCAGCGCCTCGCTCGCGCGGCGGCGGCGACTCGCCGCATCCACTTTGCGCATTTGCAGACCGAATTCGACGTTCTGCAGAACGGTCATGTGCGGGAACAGTGAATACGACTGGAAGACCATGCCGATATCGCGCTTGTTCACCGGGGTGTTGACCACGTCGACACCGTCGATCAGGATGCGCCCGCCGTTCACCTGCTCGAGCCCGGAGAGCGCGCGAAGCACCGTCGTCTTGCCGCAACCGGACGGCCCGAGCAGCGCGATGAATTCGCCGGGGGCCATGGTGAGGTTTACTCCGGTGAGTGCGCGGTGTCCGGCGTAGTCCTTGACCACGTCGACGAGCTCGACGGTGGCGCCCTTGCCCGCGAGAGATTCCGCGGGGTGAGCGGAGAGTGTGGTTGTCATGCTGACCTCCGATTGCGCCTCGACGTGCCGAGACGACCAATGAGAATGAGAAGAACGAAGACGAAGACGAGCGCAAACAAGGCGAAGATCACTGCGACGTAGGGGTCGGTGTGCTGAAGAAGCAGCAACGCCGTCTGGAACGTGTTCTGGCTGAGGAACGAGGCGATGGTGTATTCGCCGAGCACCACGGCAATGGTGATGAAGCAGGACGCGAAAATTCCCCGGCGCAGATTCGGCAGAAGCACCCTGACGATCAGGCTGAACCAACCGGCGCCGAGCGATCTGCTCGCCTCGCTGAGAATCACGACATCGAGCGCGGCGAGATTCGCCGCAATCGGTCGGTAGGCGTACGGCAGCACGATCACGCCGACCGCGAAAGCGAGCGTCCACGGGTTGCTGCCGAAGATCGAGGCGACCACCGAGTAGACGGGGACGAAGCCGACCACGAGAACGATGGAAGGGATGGTGATCGGAATGATGCAGATGAACTCGAGCACCCGTCGGTATTTGGGAAACTTGAGTTCGACCAGAATCATTGTCGGCAATAGCACCAGGAGCACGATCAGCACGGTGATCGCGCAGATGACCAGCGAGTTGCCGATGCCCTGGAACAGGACGCTGTAGGTGGACGCGTTCGCCGGATCGAAGATCGCGGCGTAATGAACGAGTCCGTGTTGTCCGGTTTGACCGAGGCGAAGCGAAAACTCGACGAGAGCAAGGATCGGCACGATGAACACCGCGCCGACGAAGCCGAGAATGATCCACCGGGTGACCGGGCTCGGCTCGGCGCCGTATCTGGCTTTGCTCACTTCTGCCACCTCGATGCCCGGCGCTGCAGCGCGGAGTACGCGGTCATCAGGACGATCATGACGATCACCATGCCGAGCGCAAGCACTCCGGCGACGTTGGAAACTCCGACGACGGTCTCGCTCGTGAGCTGCTGCTTGATTGCGAGCGGGACAATGCCGCCCTGCGAGATAAGGGCCGCCGCTGTCGCGTAGGACGAGAACGCATTGGCAAAAAGCAGGATGAGGCTACCGAAGAAGGCCGGAGCGAGAATCGGCATGCCAATGCGCGTCCAGTAGGTGAACCGGGTGCCGCCGAGGGTCGCGTTCGCCTCTCCCCACGTGGGCTTGAGCCCCTCCATCGCCGGCAAAAAGGTGAGCACCATGAGAGGAACCTGGAAGTACAGGTATGGCAGCACGAGGCCCGGGATTTGATAGAGCAGCACGCCACCGTTTTCGAAGTCGTTGAATACGTTGCTCGACAGGCCGAGGGAGACCAGCCACTGGGTGATCAGGCCCTGCGTGCCGAACGTCGCGATGAAGGCGAAGGCCAGCATGACCCCACCGAACTGGGCGAGCACGCTGCTCGCTGAATCGACAAGCGACCGAAGCGGCCCATCCCTCCTCGCGCCCATGAGGGCGAAGCATACGATGGCTCCGAGAATCGCGCCGATCACAGCGGTGAGGGCCGACAACCAGAGAGACGACCAGAAACCAGCGAGGATCTGCGGATTGGCGAAGGCGGAGAGGTTTGCGAGGGTGAAAGCGCCCGAGCTGGTGAAGAATCCGCTGCCGACGGCGAGCGCGGCGGGAACCGCGAGGAAGAGCAGCACGTAGATCGCAAAGGGGACGAGGCCGAGCCAAACCACGCTGCGGCGCCGGGAAGTGGTCCCGGCGCCGCTCGTGGTTGTGGCTGGCGCAGTGGTTACCGCGGAAGTCATGGACGTTAGCCGATCGCCGCGGCCCACTTGGAACTGAGGAGGGTTCCGGCAGCTGCCGCCTGCTCCGCGGTCAGCTGAACGAAGTTCTTCGGCGCCGCCCCAACGGTCTTGAGAACTTTGGCGTCGACCGTCTTGTTGGTCTCCATCGCCGCGAGAGTCGCGGGGTAAGCGCCGGAGGCGAGGTAGAGGTTCTGAACTTCCGGGCTGTAGATCCATTCTTCCCAGAGACGCGCCGCTGCAGGGTGCGGAGCGTCGGCACTGATGGCCTGGTTGTAGTAGCTGCCGAGGGCGGTGCCGGGCAGAATCACTGTCTTGAAATTAGGGTTTGCGGTGGCGCCACCACCCGCACCCCAGGCCTGGTTGTTGTAGCTCCACTGGATCACGACCGGGGTCTCACCGGAGACGACTGTCGCCTGGCTGGGAAGGACAGCCTGGAAGTTTCCCGCCTTCTTGAGTTTCTGGAAGAAATCGATACCGGGCTGAATGTTGTCCGCGCTTCCCTTGTTCTGAAGGGCGGCCAGATACACCGCGCTCGCGGCCTCGTTTGTCTGAGTCGGGTCGCCCTTGATCGCGACCTTGCCCTTGTAGGCCGGGCCGAGCAGGTCGTTGATTGAGCTCGGCGCCTTCTTGATGACGGTGGAGTCGTAGCCGACGGACATCAGTCCGGTGTAGTCGTAGTACCACTTGCCGGAGGCATCCTTGAAGCCGGCGGGAATGTCCGCCCAGTTTGCGACCTTGTACGGCGCCACCAGGTCGAGGTTCTCTCCGAGGACAGCGGTTCCGATATCGAAGACGTCGGGGGCGGTGGACTGGCCCTTGAGCGACTTGGCTGCCGACACCTCGTCGGCGCTCGACCCGTCGGGGTTTGCCGAGTTGATCTTGATCTTCGGGTACTTCTTCTCGAACCCGGCGATGATCTTGCCGTAGTTCGCCCACGACGGCGGAAGCGCGATGACGTTCAGTTGTCCCTCTTTGTTGGCTGCCGCGACGAGTGCGGCCATTCCGCCGAAGTCGGCCGCACTGGTCGCGGTCTTGGCGTCGACGGAGCCGGAGCCCGTGGCGGTGCTCGAGTCGGGGCTGCTCGCGCACGCACTGAGCGAAATCGCGACTGCTACCGCGAACGCCGCACCTGCAATGGAACGCTTCTTGATCACTGTGTCCTCCGGTGGCCGCTCCCGGTCGTTCGCGCGTGCGAACTGTCGGATACCGGGCCGACCTACCCTATAGTGACCCTTCCTTACGTCTTGAGGGAAGAACTGCGATGAATATCAGGGGAACATAGCCTGAAGAAGTTTGTTCGTCCGCACCGGCGTACTTCGTTCGGGTGCGGCGACCGGGCTCGGCGCCGGCAGCGAAGCGGCGCGTCAGGGGACCACGCACGAGGCGGCCTGCCCAGGATGTCCGACCCAGCGGCTAGTGTCGATCTCGATGAGTCAGTCACGATCGGTCACACCCTCGCTGAGTCCCGGTCAGGCCCGACGAATTGCCCTCGCGGCCCAGGGCTTCGGCCGACCACGACCGGTGACGACCGGTGTTCGCCAGTTGAATCTCACGATCGGGCGACTCGGGCTGCTGCAATTGGACTCGGTCAACGTCTTCGAGCGAAGCCACTACCTTCCCGCGTTCGCGCGGCTCGGCGCCTACGATAAGGCGCAACTCGACCGGTTGACCTTTGCCGAGGGCGGACAGTACCTGGAGTACTGGGCACATGAGGCCGCCCTCATCCCACGAGAATCCTGGCCGCTGTTTCGCTGGCGGATGGAGTCGATGCGCCGACGGTACGGCGCCGAGGCCGGTGGTTGGGTTCAGGCCAACGGTCCGCTTCTCGACTGGCTTCGCTCCCACCTCGCAGACCGCGGCTCGGTAGCCGCGAGCGAGGTCGACCACGACTCCGGCAAGGGGGCGGGAGGCTGGTGGGGCTGGTCGGACGTCAAGATGGGTCTGGAATTCCTCTTCCGCTTCGGGGAAGTCGTCTCGGCCGGACGCACCCGGTTCGAACGACGCTATGCGCTTGCCGAGACCGCCATCGCACCGCACCTCCTCGACGCCCGGATGCCCGAGAACGAGGCCGTGCGCCAGCTCGTGAGCGCTTCGGCCCGAGCGCACGGGATCGGCACCCTTTCGGACTTCGCCGACTACTTCCGCATCAAGAACGAGCCGGCGAAGGCGGCGGTTCGGGACCTCGTCGACTCGGGTGAGCTTGTTCCCGTATCCGTGTCGGGCTGGAAGCAGCCCGCCTATCTGCATCGGGATGCCAGGGTGCCGCGCCGCATCGAGGCCACTGCCCTGCTGTCCCCGTTTGACCCGGTCGTCTGGGAACGGGACCGCGCCGAGCGCCTGTTCGGGTTCCGCTACCGCATCGAGATCTACACCCCGGCTCACAAGCGGGTGTTCGGCTATTACTCCCTCCCGCTACTCATCGACGACCGCCTGGTCGGCCGCGTCGATCTCAAGAGCGACCGCAAGAACCGGGTGTTGCGAGTGCAATCGGCCTGGAGCGAACTTGGCGCCCCTCACGACACCGTGCCCCGTCTCGCCCGCCTGCTGCAGGAGACCGTCGCGTGGCAGGGGCTCGAGACCATCGAGGTGATCGGTCGGGGCGACCTCTCGTCGTCGCTCGCGGCCGAACTCGCCGTGCCGCTGGTTTCACCGAGTGTTACGAACTCGTGAGATCAGGCCGAGGATTGGGGATGCTCGTAAGCCTAGGCTTTGCCCATGCCACTGACTCGGGGTCGGCACACCCGGAGCACGGTCATCCTGGTGGCCGCGTCGGTTCTCTGCGGCATTGCCGCGACCGGATGCGCCAGCAGTCCCACCGCCCCTCCGTCGGGCAACAGTCCCGCGTCGGCCGAGCCCGCTCCCGAGCCGTCAGTTGCTTTACCGCCGGACCCGCAGCCCTTCGTTGATCTCGACTGCGCAGACATGCTCACCGCGGCCGAGGTGGATGCCGCCCTTCGGAACCCCGTCCGTCTGCTTCCCGCGGTGCAGTGGAGGGAACTCGGCTCGAATGCCGGTCCGGCGTCCTTCGCCGTCCGTCAATCCGGAGGGCTCGAGTGCGAGTGGAGCAACGGCCAGCCCGCCGTCAATGACAGTGCGAGCAAGGACCAGGTGGGGATCGTCGTGAGGGTCCTGCCGAACGCCGCCGACCACTGGTCGCGATACGCCGACTACTACTCCGTTGACGGTACCGAAAAGCTCGGCTGCGACACCGCCGACCCGTCCGGTCCGTGTTCGATCGACTCGCTGTTCGAGGACACGTGGGTGCAGGTCGCCGCGTGGGGGCTGGACGGCAACGGCGGACAGGCCGCCCGAGCCGCCGCCATGCGCCGGATCGCGGACACCGTTCGCCGCTCCGTCGCGGCAGCCGACGCAAACGCCTCGACCTGGTCCCCGCCGCCCGGCACCATCCCGGTCGCCGCTCATCGATGCGACGAGTTCTTCTCAAGCACGGACGTCACCGCTGCCCTTGACCTAACTGGCAAGCTCTACCTTTCCGGGATGGATGGCGGCGAGAGTCTGATCGGGGCGGCCTGGATCGACGCGAATGCGCGACCGTGTCCATGGGCCACGCCCGACGGGCTGGGCATACGCGGCGGTCTCAGGGTGCTTCCGGGGGGCGAGTGGGCCTGGAACATCACTCGGGCAGCGGACTCGGCGGGCTACGCCACCGTCGCGATTCCCGGCCTCGCCCCGGAAGACGGCGCCTACATGCGCTGCTCGCCCGCCGGAAACTGCACGGTCGAGATCGTGCTCGGACACAACTGGGTACAGATCTACCTTGATCAGGGTGCCGACCGGGTCGGTCCGACGCGATCCGCGCTCCGCACCCTTGCCGCCAAGGCCGTCTCTTCGGTTCGAACCTAGGCGACACTGCGTCCTAGAACTCGCCGCCGATTTTGTGAAGGCGAGCCACCCGGTCGACGATCGGCGGGTGCGTGCTGAACAGTCGGCTCATGATGCCCGGCCGCGACGGATCGGAGATCCACAGGTGCGACATCGAGGAGTTCTGACGCCGCATCGGTCGGCCGTACTGCTCGAGCTTCTGAAGTGCGCTTGCCAGGGCATCCGGATTGCGCGTCGTCATCGCGCTCGTGGCGTCGGCGAGGTATTCGCGTTGACGCGAGATCGCGGCCTGCACGCCCGCGGCGACGAGCGGGGCGATGATCATGGCGGCGAGGCCGAAGACCAGAACGATCGGATTGTTGCCTCCGCCGCCATTGCGGTCGTTGCCCCGTCCGCCCCCGAAGAACGCGAACCGAAGAAACAGGTCGGCGATGAAACCGACCGCGACAACGAGGCCGAAGACGATCATGGACACCCGGGTGTCGTAATTCTGCACGTGACCCATCTCGTGGGCCATGACGCCCTCGAGCTCTGAGTCTTCCATGAGGTCGAGAAGACCAGTCGTCGCCGCGACATAGGCGTGTTGCGGGTCGCGCCCGGTCGCGAACGCATTCGGGGCCGGGTCGTTCACGATGTACACCTTCGGCATCGGCAGCCCATCGGTGATCGACAGGTTTTCAACGATGCGGTAGAGCCGCGGGTTGTCGGCTTTTTGAATCTCGCGGCCTCCCGAGATGGAGATGGCCAACCGGGAGGCGGCGAAGTATTGGATGATCGCGTACACGGCGGCCACGACCAGCACCGTGATCGTGACCGACGGGTTGTTGTACACGTAGCCCGCAAGAAGTCCCAGCGCCCCGATGATGACGAGGAACACCAGGATGATGAAGACGGTATTGCGCTTGTTCTTAGCTATCGCGCGGTACATGGTTCAGTTTTCTCGCGAGTGATCGCGGGATTCGGTGTGCGTCATGCGGTCAGAACTGAACACGGGGCGGCTCGGCGATCGCCGCCGCGTCCGACACCTCAAAGAAGTCTCGCTCCCCGAAGCCGAGCCCGCGCACGAACAGGGTGTTCGGGAACGTCTTGACTTTGGTGTTGAGTTCGCGCACTCCCCCGTTGTAGAACCGCCGCGACGCCTGCACCTTGTCCTCGGTGTCAACCAGCTCGCCCTGAAGCTGCAAAAAGTTCTGGCTGGCCTGCAGCTTGGGGTATGCCTCAGCGACGGCAAAGATGCTCTTGAGCGCGGTCTGCATGTGATTCTCGGCCACGGCGGCATCTACCGGGGTCGAAGCGCCTATCGACTCGGCCCGCGCCTTTGTCACGGCCTCGAAGACTCCCGATTCGTGCGCCGCGTAGCCCTTAACCGTTTCGATCAGATTCGGCAACAGGTCGGCGCGGCGTTTGAGTTGAACGGTGATGTCGCTCCACGCCTCGTCGACACGCACGTTAAGGCGAACAAGCCCGTTGTACGTCGACCACAGGTAGACGCCGATGATCACGACGAGCAAGACGATGACGCCGATCAAGATTAGGAGTTCCATTGCTGATCTCTCGTGCTGATGCTTCGGGCGGGTAAGCCGCAGGACGACACAACTATAGTCAAGGCAAATACCACTATCTCCCGTTGGCGGCAAGCTCAAGGTGAACGCGAAGCGAGGTGGGGATTAGGCTCACCTCGTGGACAGCAATCCGGAGGCCCCAGGCCCCGTGGTTTCGGCGTCACGGCCGCGCGGCCGACGCCGTTCCACTCCGACCGATCGGGCGAACACGCGAGATCTGATCGTCTCCGCCGCCGGTCGGGAGTTCGCCAGCCGAGGCTACGACGGAGCGTCCTTCCGATCGATCGCCCGGGCGGCAAACGTGGACCCGGCCCTCGTTCACCATTACTTCGCGGAGAAGGCGGATCTCTTTGCGGAGTCGATCGGCGCTCCCGTGCGCCCCGACCGCATCGTTGCCGCGGTGCTGTCCGGACCGGACGAGGCAATGGGCGAGAACCTCGTGCGGACTCTCCTGGCAACTCTCGACGAGGGCCGAAACGGCCAACGCATCATCGGACTGTTGCACACCGCCCTCGGTCACGAGTTTGCGGCGGCGATGATCCGGCAGTTCCTTGTTCGCGAGGTGCTGCACAAGCTCGCGAGCCGGCTCGAGGCGGCCCCGGAAGCTGAAGACCCGGAGTTGCGCGCCACCCTCGCGGCCAGCCAACTGGTCGGCCTCATCATGGTGCGCTACGGCATCCGGGTCGAACCACTCTCGACGACGCCGGTCGAAGATCTGGTTCGCCTCGTCGGACCGGTCGTGCAGTGGCATCTGGTTGGCACACCATTGACACGGGGCTAGCGCCGCGCGAATAATTCATCACATGACGAATTATGATGGCAGCGTCGCCATCGAGGTGCGAGACCTGAGAGTCATCCGCGGAACGAACGTTGCTCTGCGCGGGCTGTCGCTATCCGTCCCGGTCGGCGAAGTGGTCGGATTGCTCGGGCCAAGCGGCTGCGGGAAGACGACCCTCATGCGATCGATAGTCGGTGTGCAGAAGATCAGCGCCGGCACCGTCACCGTGCTCGGGTACCCCGCGGGCATGCCGCGGCTTCGCCAGCGGGTCGGCTACGTGACGCAAGACGCAAGCGTCTACGACGATCTCACCGTTCGCCAGAACCTGCGTTACTTCCGAGCTGTACTCGGGGCGGCGGCCTCGGAGGTCGACAGGGTGCTCGAGTTGACGGATCTCACCCAGCAGGCAACGCGAATGGTCGGCACGCTCTCGGGCGGGCAGCGCAGCCGAGTGTCGCTTGCCGCGGCTCTGCTCGGTTCACCCGACCTTCTCGTTCTCGACGAGCCGACTGTGGGCCTCGACCCGGTGCTTCGGGTGGAGCTGTGGGCGCTCTTTCACGATCTCGCCGCCCGAGGCACGAGCCTCCTGGTGTCAAGCCACGTGATGGACGAGGCCACCCGGTGCGACCGACTCCTGCTCATGCGCGACGGCAGCCTGCTCGCCGACGAGACCCCTGCCGGGCTGCTTGCCGCCACGGGCACCACCGACCCCGAAACCGCCTTCCTCTCGCTCATCGAGAGCGGCGCGCGCAGAACGGAACCGGCATGAACCTCCGACGTACCCTCGCCACCGCCGGCCGGGTCCTCACCCAAATCTCGCACGACCCGCGAACGGTCGGGCTCCTTCTCGTGGTTCCGAGCCTGTTGATCGGACTCATGTCCTGGTTGTTCTCCGACACCGACGTGTTCCAACGGATCGGTCCGGCGATTCTCGCCCTCTTCCCCTTCATCATCATGTTCCTGGTCACGAGCATCACCACCCTGCGAGAGCGGCGCTCCGGAACCCTCGAACGCCTCCTCACCATGCCGCTGGGCAAATTCGACTTCATCCTCGGCTACACCATCGCCTTCGGCGCCCTTGCCGTCGTTCAGGCGACGATTGCGGTGGCATTTTCCATCTGGGTGTGCGGGCTCACGATCAGTGGCTCCCTCGCACTGCTGCTATCGGTGGCCCTCGCCGATGCGCTGCTCGGCACCACTCTCGGCCTGTTCGCGAGCGCATTTGCGCGCAGCGAGTTCCAGGTCGTCCAGTTCTTACCGGTGCTCGTGTTCCCGCAGATACTGCTCGGGGGCATCTTTCTCCCCCGAGACCAGCTGCCAGACGTGTTGCACGCGATCTCGGACTGGCTGCCGCTCTCCCACGCGATCGACGCGCTCAACGCGGTCGCCGCAAACACCGAGGACGCCGACTATGTCGGCGGAAAGCTCGTGATCATCGCCGCGTTCGCGGTGGGGGCGATCGCCCTCGGCTCCGTCACCCTCCGCCGGAAGACCGCCTGAGCAGGGCTTCTGGCAGGAGTGGGTTCTGGCAGGAGTGGGTTCTGGCAGGATTGCCTCCGCGGCTAAACATCCGCGAGGCCAAGAGGGGACCGGATGCCGCACGCTGCACGCGACGCGATCGAGCGACTGAGCCGGGTCGTGCACGACTTCCCGTCACCTGGCATCACCTTCCGCGACCTCAGCCCCGTCTTCGCCGACGGGCCGGCCCTTCGTTCGGTCATCGACGCGCTAGTCGCGCCGTTCGACGGCGAGTTCGACGCGATAGCAGGCATGGAGGCTCGGGGCTTCGTGCTCGCCGCCGGCGCCGCCTACGCGACCGGGCTCGGTTGCGTGATGATTCGCAAGCCGGGCAAACTTCCGCGACAGGTGATTTCCGAGGACTACGACCTTGAGTACGGCAGCACCTCCCTCGAAATTCACCCCGACGAGCTCGCACCGGGCACTCGAGTTCTGCTGGTGGACGACGTGCTCGCGACCGGTGGCACCCTCGCGGCGAGCTGCTCGCTTGTCGAGCGCTCTGGATGGAGAGTCGCTGGGATTAGCGTGATTTTAGAGCTGCGAGATCTCGGCGGCGCCAAGAAGCTCCCCGGTCGCCGGGTGAACACTCTGCTCACCGTGTGATGTGAGACGCACAGCGGGACGGCGTTATTCTGTACGGGGCCAAGTTCGGTGGGGAACCGGTCCATCGAGGGAATGGTGTTCATGTCGGCGACAACCGAGTCGTTTAAAAGCTGGATGCTGCACGGGCTGACCAGCCAATCCGGGGCGCATCCGGGGCCCCACGCGGAGGTCACGGAGAAGACCAACTCCTGGTGGCGCGTGATGTGCCTGACCGGCGTCGACTACTTCTCCACTCTCGGCTATCAGCCGGCCATCGCCGCGGTCGCGGCGGGGCTGCTGTCCCCGTTCGCGACGATCGTGCTCGTGGCGCTCACCCTCTTCGGGGCGCTGCCGGTCTACAGACGAGTGGCGCGGGAAAGTTTCCGCGGATCGGGCTCGATCGCCATGCTCGAACGGTTACTCCCGTGGTGGGCCGGAAAGCTCTTCGTTCTGGTGCTCCTGGGGTTCGCCGCCACGGACTTCATGATCACCATCACCCTATCGGCCGCCGACGCGTCGGCTCACGCGATCGAGAACCCGTACGCGCCGCCCTGGTTCCACGGAAGCCAGGTCGCAATCACGCTCGTGCTGGTTGCGCTGCTCGGCATCGTCTTCCTCCGCGGCTTCAAGGAGGCCATCGGAATCGCCGTTGTGCTCGTCGCGGTGTATCTCGTGCTCAACGTCGTCGTGATCCTGGTTTCGATTGGACGGATCTTCACGCACCCGATCGACGTCTCGAACTGGTGGAGTGCGGTGAATACGCAAAACGGAAACCCGCTCGTCATCGTTGGCATCGCCCTCATTGTTTTCCCCAAGCTCGCCCTCGGCCTCTCCGGATTCGAAACCGGCGTCGCCGTCATGCCGCAAATCACCGGCGCTCCGCAAGACACCGAAGCCAAGCCGCTGGGTCGCATTCGCGGGGCGCACCGCCTGCTCACCAGCGCGGCCATCATCATGAGCGCGTTCCTGATCACCTCGAGTCTCGTTACAACGATCCTCATCCCGCAGAAGGCATTTCAGCCCGGCGGATCGGCCAACGGCCGGGCCCTCGCCTACCTCGCCCACGAATACCTTGGCCCGCTCTTCGGCACGGTCTATGACCTCAGCACCATCTGCATCCTCTGGTTCGCCGGCGCCTCTGCCATGGCCGGTCTGCTCAATCTGGTGCCGCGCTATCTTCCGCGCTACGGAATGGCCCCGACCTGGGCTCGCGCGGTGCGCCCCCTCGTGCTCGTCTTCACCGCGATCGCGTTCCTCATCACGATCGTCTTCCGGGCGAACGTTGACGCCCAGGGCGGGGCCTACGCGACCGGTGTGCTCGTGCTGATCACCTCGGCGTCGGTCGCGGTGACGCTGTCCGCCCTTCACAAGAAGCAGCGCAAGCGGACGGTCGGATTCACCATCGTGGCGGTCGTCTTCCTCTACACGACAGTTGCCAATGTGATCGAACGACCGGACGGACTTCGCATCGCCGCCCTGTTCATCCTCGGCATCCTCGTGATTTCGATCGTGTCTCGTGTGCAGCGATCGCTGCAGCTTCGAGCGACCTCCGTGGATCTGGATGACCAGGCGCTGGCCTTCATCACCGCCGATGCGCGGCACGGAGCGATCCGCATCATCGCCAACGAGCCGGACGACGGAAGCGCGAAGGAGTACCGCGACAAGAACGCGGACGAGCGGCGCTTCAGCCACATCCCGCAGCGCTCAAAGGTCATCTTCCTCGAGGTTCATCGGGCGGACTCCTCGGACTTCGAGGAGGACCTGTTCGTGCGTGGCGTCGACAAGCACGGCTACCGCGTGCTCGAGGTCAACAGCGGCAACATCCCGAACACCATTGCCTCGGTACTGCTCAAAATTCGGGATGAGACCGGGGTGGTGCCGACGATCTACTTCGAGTGGACCGAGGGCAACCCATTCTCGAACATGTTCAAGTTCCTGGTCACGGGCGTTGGCGACGTTGCGCCGGTCACGCGCGAGGTGTTGCGCGAATCGGAGAGAGACGTGAAGCGGCGGCCGGCCGTACACGTGAGCTGACCGACTGGTGAGTTATGCCGCGCGGCGGGTGCCGGACAGCACGAGGAGTTACCGGTCGATCACGGGCCGAGCACCCGATACAGGTACGGATTGGTGAATACGCGATCCGGATCGAGCCGATCCCGAACGGCGACGAAGTCGCCGTGGTGCGGATAGAGCGCAGCCAGCGATTCCGAATCCTGATAGTGGATCTTGCCCCAGTGCGGCCGGCCCTGATGCGACCGCATGATCTGCTCCACCGCAAGGAAGTAGTCCTCGTGGTCGTCCCGGAAATACCGGTGAACCGCGATGTAGCCGGTGTCGCGCCCGTTGGCCGTCGACAGCCAAGTGTCGTCGGATGCCGCGACCCGCACCTCGATCGGGAACGAGATTCGCCACCCGGTGCCGTCGATCAGGTCACGCACGTCGCGGAGGGCTTGCGGCACCGCGGCCCGCGGAATCGCGTACTCCATCTCGCGGAACCGGGTAGTGCGCGCACTGACGAACACGTCGTGTGAGTTGTCGGTGTAGGTGCGGTTTCCGTACGCCCGGGTCGCGAAACGATTCAGCGGAGGGGTGGCGGCCGGCACGAGTCGGCCGATGTTGCACATCGCCGCGAGAGCGATATTGCTGAGCACCCGGTCCTCGAACCAGCCAGCAAGCGCGCCGATCGGGTGTCGCTCAGCGTCAGTTGGCAATCGGGAATTGGTTTTGGTCATGACGCCGTCGGTGTGCGGCCACCAGTAGAACTCGAAGTGATCAGCCCCGGTGGCCAGCGCCTCGAAGTCATCCAGTACGTCGTCGAACGAGGCGGGCCGCTCGACCGCGGCGAGCAGAAAGGACGGGACGCATTGAACGGTGAGGTCCACGATGATGCCGAGCGCACCGAGCCCGAGCCGCGCCGCCGGCAGCAGTTCCGCGTTCTCGGTTTCGCTGATCCGCAGGATCGTCGCCTCGGCCGTGACCATCGTCACGGCCACGACCCTGGTGGCGAGACCACCGAACGTCGCTCCCGTTCCGTGGGTTCCGGTGGATGTCGCCCCGGCAATGGTTTGCCGGTCGATGTCTCCCATGTTCTCCAGGGCGAGGCCGAGCGGTCCGAGGAGGGCTGGGAACCGATGCAGCCGCGTGCCGGCGCCGAACGTGACCCGGCCAGCGGCGAGGTTGACGTCGACAATTCCCTCGAGCCTTGAGACATCGAGTTGGATGCCGGAGGCGACCGCCACCGCGCTGAAACTGTGGCCGGCGCCGATGGTCTTGATGGCAAGACCGCGATCGCGTGCCCGACGCACGATCGCGACAACCCCGTCTACACTCGTCGGAGTCGCGGTGAAGGCAGGACGCGCCGCTTCGGAGCGTCCCCAGTTTCGCCAGGCCCTCCCCGGCCGCAGGGAGTTGAGTTCCGTCACAGGAAGGCTTGCCCCTCGCCGCGGTAGGTCGGCATTCGATCGACGATCGTTTCGCCGTCGACGATCGCGAATTCTATGAGGTGCTCGCTCAGCTCCCCCGCCTTGGTGTGACGCAGCCACGCCCGGTCACCGATTCGCAGCCCTCGCGCGCCAGGTCCGGCAAGCGGGGTCTGCACCTCTCCGGCCATCTCCCGCGGGACAAGCGTCGTCCGTTGAGGCCACACGACGAGCGGCAGCCTCTCGGCGGCGGGCGGTCCGGATGCCACCCAGCCGCCGCCCTGCAGCGTCGCCATGCCCGGCGCCGGCTTTCGCACGACCGACAGTGCGAACGCCGCCGCCGGCGCCGGAGCGAAATGGCGGTAGTGGTCGAAGAGGTGCGGGCCGAACAGCCCGCTGCCGGCCGCGATCTCGGTGACACCGACCTCGGCGCTCGTCGACTCAAGCGATCCGGTCCCCCCGCCGTTCACGAATTCGAGGTCGGCGATCTGCCGAACGGCAGCCACCGCCGCTGCCCGGCGGGTGGCCAGTTCGACGGCGGAGTGCTTCTGGATCCAGCGCACGACCGCCCCACGTGCGGCATTGGCCGGGTTATTGATCAGGCCGGCAATCTGCCCCTCGTAGGCCATCATTCCGACGAGCGCGAAGCCCGGTCGCGCCTCGATTGTCTCCGCGAGCGACCGGGCCTCAGCCGGGGTGAACACGGGAGAGCGCCAGCTGCCGAGATGCCCGAGGACCCTCGTGTTCCAGGATGCGTCGAGCTCGAGACAGACCCGGAGAACCTCCCGGTTCGCTGCCGGAACAATCGCGTCAATGAGATCAAGCTGCTCGGGCGAGTCGATCATCAGCGTCACCCGCGAGGCGAGAACCGGGTCGAGTGCGAGGCGCAGGATCGCCGCACGATCCACGCTCGGGTAGCCGACCACGACGTCCGAAATCCCGGCGTGATCATGTTCGTCGGTCGCGAGCCACAGCGCCTCAGGCAGGGTGTAGGCGAGCACGCCGGAGTAGCCGGGAAGAGCGAGCACCGCATCCATCACTCCGCGCACCCGGACCGACTTCGACGCGACCCTGATTGTGGTTCCGTTCGCCCTGCGAAGCATGTCGAACGCGTTGTGGGCGAGCGCCGGAAGGCTGATCACACCGAACGGCGGATCCAGCTCCCGTGTCGCACTGTCGAGCGTCGGCCAGTAGGTCGATGGGTTCGCCCACGGTTCGGCGGTCGGCCGCTCGAGCGAGATGCCCATCAGCGCACCGACCGGACCGGCAGCACGGCGAGCGCTCCGAGGATGGCGCTGACCGCGGCGAGCACAAAGAGGCCCTGGAAACCGGCGAGCGCCGCGACCACGAATGCTCCAATGAGCGGCGCAACGGCCTGCGGAACCGCGGTGGCGATATTCATGATTCCGAGATCCTTACCGCGGGCGCTGGCATCGGGCAGAACCTGGGTCGCCAGGGCCTGGTCAACCGACAGGAAGCAGCCATAGCCGAGTCCGAGAATGCCGGCGGCGACCATCGCGACACCGAGCACCGGCACGAAGGCAAGCATGAGCGCCGCGATACCCTGGAGTGCCGCGGACGCGAAGACGAACGCCTTGCGGCGACCGAGGCGGTCGGAAAGCCTGCCAAGGAAAAGGGACGCCACGACGACGAAGACCATGTAAATCAGAATCAGCACGAGGAGTACATCCTCGGCGTCCTTGACTCTGAGGCCGTCCTGCAGAAAGTAGAGAAGCAGCGATGTGCCGAACGCGTTGCCGAAGTTCACCAGCACCCGGCTCGTCAGAGTCCAGCCGAAGTCCGGGAACTGCCGCGGGCTGATCCAGAATCCGGAGACCAGGCCGATCCGTGTGAGAGGGGGCCGATCCGCTTTGGCGAGCACCACATCCGGTATTCGGAGCACGAATGGCAGCACGAGGATCACCAGAAGCGCGGCAACCAGGCTGTAGCCCACGACCTGGCTGAGCGCGAGCACGACGACGAGCAACACCCCGAGGATCGTTCCGATGGCCTGGGGCGCGGAGATCCACCCGGAGACGAATCCGCGCTGCCCGACCGGAACCTGATCGGAAATCACGGCGGTGAGGGCAGCGGTGAGCACGCAGAATCCGATGAGCGCGAGCGACCAGAAGATCCCGATCCCGATGAGGCTCTGCTGCACCCCGAGCAGCACAAGCGCGACCGCAAACAGCACGGCGCCACCGAGTATCCAGGGTCGGCGGCGGCCGAAGCGTGACGTGGTGCGGTCGGAAAGAGCGCCGGTGAGCGGGAAGGCGATGAGGGCAAACAGCCCGGCGATGCCGGAGATGATTCCGAACGCGACGACCTTGTCGATCCAGGACGTCGCGCTCAGTTGTTGCTCGACCTGGGCCGGAAGCAAGAGCTGAATCGGGGTGAGCTGCGCCATCCAGACTCCGAGCCAGGCCATGGCAAAGAGGGCGATCCACCCGGCGGAGACCACCCGCGTCGGCTCCGCGAAGGGCGCGCTGCTTGGCGCGGCCGTCCCCGGGGTCAGAGCGGGCATCGTCATTGAGGTTGCTCCCTGGGTGGGTCGGACGCTGGGATGGACCGAGCCGGAACGGACTGCGCAGCGATAGCGTCGGCCGCGAATTCCATAAGTGCTGCTGCGGCGCTGTCGTCCCGATTGGCGAGCCAGGACATCGTCAGGCCGTCGGTGAACGCGACGAGCACTCCGGACAGTTGCTCGATGGGAATCGCCCACCGAACGCCGGTGAGCTCGGCGCCATGCTCGAGCATTGTCTGCGCGGAGTGGACATAGCGTCGGTACTGGGCGCCGGGCAAGGCGGCGAGTTCCGGGGTGCGCAGCGCATACTGGATCAGCTCCTGCAGCGCCTGTTCGCGCTCCGGGTGAGCCGCGAGCAGGTCGAAATACGCCTGGAGTCCGGATCTGACTGCTTGTCGGATGCTCACACTCGACGACAGAGCGGCGAGCGTGGCCTCCTCCTCGCGCCGAACCACGAAGGCGAATAGCTCACCGAGCATCTCGTCCCGTGACCGGAAGACGTAGTGGAAGCTCGCGAGTGACATTTCCGCCTCGGCGACGATTGCTCGAGTGGTCGCGCGGTACACGCCATCACGGTCGATCACTCTGAGCGCCGCCCGCACAAGGACCGCGCGCCGATCGGCCGATGACAACCGTGCCAATTCCGTCCCCCTCCTCGCGCCGATCCATCGATCGACTGGGTCAGGCGACCAAGACGTCTGACTACGAATCATGGCCGGGATCGGCGACGCCGTCAATTGCTACGGCTTTTTGATTACCACGCACGGGGTATTGACACTGCCCTCGATTGCCTGCTGAATGGAGCTACGGTGCAGTTCTTCCTCGCAGTCGGTTCCCGGCGTTGGTTTCGCGGTCGCGGAGCGAGCGCGTCCCGGCGACTCGCCTCAGCGCTGGCCATCCTGGCGTTCGCCGGTCAGGGACTCGCCCTCATGGGAGCCGCCGCGATTCAGCCGGCCCCCGCCCCGCCATCGCCATCGGCCCCGCCATCGGCCGGTCTTGCTGCGCCATCGGCCGGTCTTGCTGCGCCGCCGGCCCCCTCGGCTGCACCGCCGGCCCCCTCGGCTCAGCCGTCGGCCGGTCTTAATGCGCTGACCGTCTCGGTTCCGACGTTCTCGAACGTCAACGCGGTGCATGTCGAGGGCGCAAAGGATGCCGGTGCCGCAGTTCTTATTGCCCCGCTGGCCTCGGGGAGCCCCCCGCTGTGCTCCGTCGAAGCAGGTCAGGCTACCGTCTGGGACTGCTGGGTCTTTCTGCCGAACGGCGCCGGAATCGTGCTGTCTGCCACGGAGTCACTCGACGGGCAGACGAGCGCCCCCGCGACAGCGACCATCGATGTGCTCGGGGCGCCAACGATTGATGGCAGGCCCGGTTACCGGACGAGCGGCCTGGTTTCCGGGTACGGAGTCCCCGGTGCCTCAGTGACTACTCTGGTCGGCGGAAGCGAATCCGGCGGCTGCACGACTGTCGCAGCGGACTCCGGGTATTGGTCGTGCGCCCTCAGCGTCCCCTCGGGTTCGTACGTCGTCCAGGCCACCCAGTCCCGAGCGGATATCGGCGGCGGGGCCTCGTCCGCCATCTCCGGTTCCCTCGACATCGTCGTCGACCGTGACGCACCGGCCAGCCCGACCATCAGCTCTCCGCAATCGGGCAGCAGCGTGAGCGGGACCTCCGCGGTGTTCACCGGAACCGGCGAGGACGGCGGCCTCATAGATCTCTACCTCGACAACGTCCCAATCTGTGAGGTCGCGGTCTCGAGCGGGGCATGGGGATGCGCGGTGAAGGCCGTTTCGATCGGCGCCCACACCGCCCTCGTCATTCAGCGGGACGCCGCGGGCAACTACAGCACGCCGAGCGCCCCAATCACTCTCCGGTTCGTGCTCAAGGCCGGATCGGGTAGCCCGGCTCGGCCATCGTCGCCGGAGAACCCGCGCTCCGGCCCGACCGCGACCCCGCTTCCGACCCCGATCCCTGTCGCGCCCGCCCAACCGCCGGCACTCCCCCCGCCGTCGGGCGGGGCGCCGCACCACCACTCGAGCAACTGGGGCACGCCGACCAAATTCGGCACGACCATCCCCACTCTCGCGGCAAGCATCACGGGCACGAACTGGCTACTCGCCCCCGTGCTCGCCGCGGCCTTCATCGTGCTCGTGGCCCTGCCGCTCAGGCTTCTGGCCAACTCGCTGCGTCGCTTTCGAATGCGGCCGATGCAGTTGACCGGCCGAAATCGCCGCCGAGTGATCGTTCCGGACGATCAGAAGCGGCCGAATACCTGGCTGCGTGCGATCGCTCCCGTCGCCGCCGCGGCGGCCGTCATCCTGCTGGCGGGAGGGGTGAGCGACGAGGTTCGCTATCTTCGACTCTCCGTGGCCGTGCTGCTCGGCCTCGCTCTCGTGAACGTGCTGGGGGTGATGATCGCCGCCGGGGCGGCGTCCCGGTGGCAGGGCGTGTCCGCTCGCGTCCGCTTTCTTCCGCTGCTCATGCTTGCCGTCGTTCTGGCCGCGGTGCTCTCGCGATTGGCCGGGATCGAGCCGCCGATCGTCGCCGGGGTGATCCTCGGCATCGGTTTCGCCGGTAACATCGCCGCCCGGCCACGGGCAATCGCGAACCTCACCGCCGTCGGCGCGGTCACCCTGCTGGCCTGCGTGGGCTGGCTGTTGCACGGGATGATCCCGCCGACGGGCTTCTGGGGACTCTTCCTCGGTGAGCTGCTCGCCACCGTCGCCTTCGCGGGCTTCGGATCGGCCGTGATCCTCATGCTGCCGCTGGCGACGCTGCCCGGCCGCGCGATCCTCGAGTGGTCGACGCCGGTATGGCTCGCGACGGTCGCCGTGGTGTGCGTGCTCGGCTCCGTGGTCGTCCTCGGCGGTCGGGAGGCCGTCTTCCCCGTCTTGGGTTCGCTGCTCGTCGCCGGCGCGTTCGCCACGGTGAGCATCGCCGTCTGGGGCTGGTTGCGCTTCGTCGATCCATCACCGGCGCGGGCATAGACCCGTGCCGGTGATGCCGTTCAGGCCGCCGGTTGTGCCTGATTGATGTTCACGAGCCAGCTCACGCCGAACCGGTCGACCAGCATGCCGAAACTGTCTCCCCACGGCGCCTTCTCCAGGGGCATCGCAACGGTGCCACCCTCCGCAAGCTTGTCCCAGTAGCCCCGCAACTCCGACTCGTCCTCCCCGCTCAGCGACACCGAATAGTTCGTGCCGGGAGTGAAGTCCATGCTTTTCGGTGTGTCGGATGCCATGAGAATGAGGCCGCCGTCCGAGCGCAGCATCGAGTGCATTATCTTGTCCTGCTCGCCCGGGTCCTCGCTCGCCTGGAACTCGGCAAACGTGCTGCTGGTCAGTTCGCCGCCAAAGACAGAGTGGTAAAAGTCCATCGCCTCCTTCGCGTTGTCACGAAAGCTGAGGTAGGGATTGAGGATGGTTGACATCGTTGATCTCCAGTCATGGGTGTTGTGCTTTTGTCGGGTGTTCTGCACCTGATTATCGACCGGTCGGGCGGCGGCGTCGAGCGGCAATCTTGGTCTCGTCTCGACGGGTCAACACAAAGCCCGCAATTCCGCCGCCGGTCACGGGTGGATTCGACGCGCAGCTTAGCGTCGCTCCCCGGGCGGGAGTGGTGATAGTCACTCCGCAGGGGTTTTGACCGGTGAGCGAAGTGCCCCCACAGGGATTCGAACCCTGACTGGAACGATTTTAAGTCGTCTGCCTCTGCCGGTTGGGCTATGGGGGCGAGCAGGACTCAGCCTAGAGGCACCATCGAACAATCGCGCGCCCGGCCCGACTCACCGGAGCAGGGCCCGGCCGGGAACGCGAAGGAGGACGCTCTAGGAACGCGGGCGCGACGCGAAGGTCTCGAATGCTTCGCGCGGGGTAACTCGGGCCTCGAGTGAGACGAGGTCGCGGCGCAGGAAGAAGTTGAGGAACCAGCCCGCAAATACCCGGATCTTGCGCTCCCACATCGGCACCGCGAGTCCGTGGTAACCGCGGTGCATCATCCAAGCAGGAACGCCCTTGATCGCGATCTTGCCGGACTGGAACGCACCCTCGCCGAGCCCGAGACCCGCGACGGCCCCGAGGTTCTTGTGGTAGTACTCCCGCGGCAGTTCTCCGCGAAGGGTACCGAGGATGTTCTTGGCGAGGAGCTTGCCCTGACGCACCGCGTGCTGCGCGTTCGGAACGCAGAATCCCCCGACGCCGTTTCCGGTGAGGTCCGGAACGGCGCTCACGTCTCCCGCGCCCCAGGCATCCGGAACCACGCCGTCCTCGTTGATGACTCGGAGGTCGGCCTGCACTCGCAGGCGACCGCGCTCCTCGATGGGCAGGTCGGTGTTGCGCAGCATTGGGCTTGCCATGACTCCGGCAGTCCACACCACCAGATCGCTCTCGAAAGTCTCACCCGTCGAGAGCTCGATCACGCCGGCGACGGCTGAGGTCAGCTGGGTCTCGAGGTGGATTTCGGCACCGCGCTGGGCGAGGTTCTTGATGACCCAGTGGCTCGTCTTGAGCGAAACCTCGGGCATGATGCGGCCCATCGCCTCGACGAGGTGAAAGTGCGTGTCGTCAAACGTGATGGTCGGGTAGTAACGAAGCAGCGAGCTCGCGAGGCTGCGCATCTCGCCGAAGATCTCGATGCCGGCGAATCCGCCGCCGATGACGGTGAAGGTGAGAAGGCGGTCGCGCTCCGGTCCGGCCGGGAGAATCGCGGCCTTGTCGAAGTTGGTGAGGATCCGGTCCCGGATCTCCACCGCCTCTTCGATGGTCTTGAGGCCGATCGCCTCGTCTGCGACGCCGGGGATCGGGAAGGTGCGAGAGACAGATCCCGCCGTTACGACGATGATGTCGTACTCGAACTCCCACGGCTCCCCGATTTCGGGCGAGATGGTGGCCGTCTTCGCCGCGTGATTGATGCCGGTGACCTTCGCCGTGACCACGTTGGTAGACCTGAGGTGGCGTCGGTGCGAAACCACCGCATGGCGGGGCTCGATGGACCCCGCAGCGACCTCAGGGAGGAACGGCTGGTAGGTCATGTAGGGAAGCGGGTCGACCATAGTCACCTCGGCTTCACCGGGGCGAAGGGAACGCTCGAGCTTGAGGGCCGTGTAGAAACCGGCGTAGCCGCCGCCGACGATCAGGATTTTAGGCACGACCGAGAGTCTATTACTTGCGCCGGGCACCCTTGAACTCACGGCGGATGCGTCGCAATACAAAGAGGAGCAGGGTAGCGAAGGTGACATAGACGAGGAGTGGGACTCCCACGTCCCTGAGCGACCCGACGGTTGGCAGCACCTGGCCGAACGGACTCTCGGGGGCGGCGGCCTCGGCGGCGCTGCGCGGCGCTACCGGCGGCGGAACGACCGTGGGGACCGGCGAAGGCGAGGCCGTTGCGCGCCGGTTCAGCCGAATCCAGTTCTCCAACTCGTGAGCGGGATCCGCGTTGACCGTCGGTACCTGCGCCGTGACTGCCGCAGCCGCATTCATGAGTCCGCTTCCGTAGACGATCGCATTGCCCTTGGCTGTCGCGGTCGCTGTGAGTCGATTTATTACGTTGCCGGCGCTGAGCTTGGGGTGCGAGGCCTCGATCAGTGCGAGAACTCCGGCGACGAGAGGCGTTGCCCCGCTGGTGCCGGCCCACTGGTAGTACCCGCCGCCCGGGGCCGCTCCGACGAGCGACTCGCTCGGTGCCGAGACCGAAAGAGTGATGCCCTGCGAGGAGGCGTCGAAGCTCGCGTTCCCATTCTGGTCGACACCGGCGACGACCACGACGCCGGGCATGGTGGCTGGAGCTCCGACCTCCGTCGTGCCGCTGCCGCGGTTGCCCGCCGCGGCCACAATGATCACCCCCTTCTTCATGGCGTAGAGGAATGCGTCATCCCAGCTCGGCGGCCAATCGAGAGTATTACGGGTGAGCGACATGTTGATGATGTTCGCGCCATGATCTGCCGACCATCGCACGCCCTGCGCGATCTGGTCGTCCGATCCGGTTGCGCCGACCCCGAGCCCGACAGAGACCGACAGAAGCTTGGCTTCGGGAGCCACCCCGAGCACCCCATCCGCATTCCCCGGGCCGTTGCCGTGACCGGCGAGCAACGACGCCACCATGGTGCCGTGCTCGCTGTCACTGCCGACCGGCTTCTGCCCGTTCGCACTCCCGACGCCCGAGACGTCTGTTCCGCCCACGACGGTTCCGGTGAGATCCGGATGACTTCCGTCCACGCCCGTGTCGATGATCGCGATGGTCACCCCCGCGCCTCGTGTGGTTGACCAGGCGGACTGGATCCCATAGCTCGCGAGCCAATACTCTCGATCGCGGATGTTGTCGGCCGAGGCCGGCGCGGCGACCAGAACCGATCCCGCGACCGCGAGAACAACGAGTCCGCCAAGCCAGCCGGCTCGTCTCACGAGGGTATGCCGCTGTAGTCCTCGCACTCGCACACGGTGGGCGACCAGGCCGCCCGTTCGAGGGCGAGGTCGCCAATCGGGTTCACGCCAGGTCCTGCCGCGAGAGAGTGGCCGGCGAGGGCGTGAAGGCACTTGACACGCACGGGCATGCCGCCGGCGGAGATGCCGTCCAGTTCCGGAACCACCTCGATTCCCTCTCGATCGGCGAGGTACGCCGCGTGGGCCGCGCGGTAGCGCGCGGCGATCCCCTCGTCGTTCAGCAGATCTTGCAACTCTGTCATCACACCGTTGGCTTCGAGCGTAGAGATCGCGGCGGTGGCTGCCGGGTGAGACAGATAGTACAGAGTGGGGAACGGGGTGCCGTCGTCGAGACGAGGACTCGTGGCAACAACGGTGGGTGCACCGCAGACGCAGCGAGCGGCGATCCCGATCACGTTGCGCGCCGGCCGGCCGAGCTGCCGCGACACGATGCGGATGTCCGCCTCGGTGGGAGGCGCAAAGGGCGGGGTGGTCATGATCTACTTCCCCACGCCGCCGATGGCCGGAGCCACGATCTTGCCCGATGGAGCGGTCGTTAGCCCGGCCGTGAACACCGACGATAACAGAGAAGCGACCCAGTCGACTTTCGTGGTCTGAAGCTTGTCGCTGATCGGCTGGCCATTCGCGGTCGTCGCCTTTGTCGATCCGAGGTCGGTCACGAGATAGCTGTAGTCACCGGGAAACACATAGTCCAGCCGTTCCCGCGCCAGATTCTCGATGTAATGCGGGTCGCTCCAGCGCGCCTGCTGATTCTTCAGGTCGGTGACCGCGTGCTTCGCCGTCTGCACCTGTTGCTCGAGCACGGCGATCTGCTGGCGCTGCTCGACGAACACTCGAAGCGACGGCGCAAGCACAACGATGAACATGACGATGAGCACCAGCGCTGTGATCGCAAATCCGGACGCCCGGATGCTGCGGAGCCATTGCCCGGACGCGTGCTCGGCCGGCAGCTCAACGGGCACACGTGTCGTGCGCGCACTACCGGCGCGTGGCTGCCTCGTCATACTTCGAGCCTAAACGAGGCGGCCACGCAAAGTGCCGAGGACAGGCCTAGCCTTTGAAGCGGGGAAACGCACCGCGCCCGGCGTAAACGGCGGCCTCGGCGAGCTCTTCCTCGATGCGCAAGAGCTGGTTGTACTTAGCGACACGCTCGCTGCGAGCCGGGGCTCCGGTTTTGATCTGTCCAGCGTCCGTCGCGACGGCGAGGTCGGCGATGGTCGTGTCCTCGGTCTCACCCGAGCGGTGCGACAGGATGGCCGTGTATCCGCTGCGCTGCGCGAGGGCGACGGCATCGAGGGTCTCGGTGAGGGTACCGATCTGGTTGACCTTGACCAGAATCGAGTTCGCCACGTCGAGCGAGATTCCCTTGGCCAGTCGCTCCGGGTTTGTGACGAAGAGGTCATCCCCGACGATCTGTACCTTCTTGCCGAGCTGCTCGGTCAGGTGCTGGTAGCCCTCCCAGTCATCCTCGGCGAGCGGGTCTTCGATGGTGACGAGCGGGTAGTCGTTGACGAGGCCCACGAAGTAGGAGGTGAGCGCCGCGGCGTCGAGCTGCTGCTTCTCGAAGGAGTACACGCCGTTGCTGAAGAACTCGGTCGCCGCGACATCGAGCCCAAGGGCGATGTCCTTGCCGGGGGTGAACCCGGCGGCGGTGATCGCCTCGACGAGGAGGTCGAGAGCGGCACGTCCGCCGGAGAGGTCGGGGGCGAAGCCGCCCTCGTCACCGAGACCGGTCGAGAGTCCGCGAGCCTTGAGCAGTCCCTTGAGCACGTGGTAGGTCTCGACGCCCCAGCGGAGGCCCTCGCTGAATGTCTCGGCGCCGATGGGCAGGATCATGAATTCCTGGATGTCGACGCTCGTGTCGGCGTGCGCTCCGCCGTTGATCACGTTGAGCATTGGCACCGGAAGAGTGTGGGCGTTCGGACCGCCGAGGTAACGGAATAGCGGGAGGTCGGCGGAGTCTGCCGCGGCCTTGGCCACCGCAAGGGAGACGCCGAGGATGGCGTTAGCGCCGAGCTTCTTCTTGTTCTCGGTGCCGTCGAGCTGGATCATGGCGGCGTCGATGAGTCGCTGATCGGTGGCGTCGAAGCCCTCGAGAGCTGGGCCGATGGTGTCGATGACGGCGTCGACCGCCTTCTGAACGCCCTTGCCGTCGTACCGCTTCTTGTCGCCGTCGCGCACCTCGTACGCCTCGAAAGCGCCGGTGGATGCCCCGGACGGAACGGATGCGCGGGCGACGATGCCGTCGTCAAGCAGAACCTCGACCTCGACGGTCGGGTTGCCTCGTGAATCGAGAATTTCGCGGGCGCCTACTGCTTCGATCAAAGCCACGACGGGTCTCCTTTATTGCATCTATTGCGATCAATCGGGCACTCCCCCGTTGGGCAGCGCGATGGCAATCTTACTGGGCGGCGACGGAGCCGAGAGCGCGGTCTCAGGCCTCGAGCGACCGGAAGCTCAGGTCTTCGACTCGCCGAATCTCGGCGGTGACCGTCGCCACCTCGCCGTATCCGGATTCGACGAGCTGCCGAAGAAGAGGCTTGATGTTGCGCGGCACCCGCTCGAGTCGCACCCGGTGGCCGCTTGCCACGAGTTCCGACTTCAGCGTCATGAGGGTCGACAACCCAATCTCCGGTCCGTAGAGCAGCGCCACTCCGCGCGTCCCCCCGGCGGGCTCCACGTCGACGAGATCCACGATGCGTTCGAAGCCGATGGAAATTCCCGATGCAGGCACGTCCGCGCCGAGGAAGCGGCCGATCATGCCGTCGTATCGTCCACCGCCACCGAGCGATCCGGGGGACTCGGGGTGCACGATTTCGAAAATGGTTCCGGTGTAGTACCCCATGCCTCGCACGAGGAACGGATCGAACTCTATGGTCGGCGGGGTCCCGGCGCGCCGACGCGCGGCATCCGGTCCCGAAACGTCGGCCGCCGCGACCGTGTCCGCCGAAGAGCCTACGGCGACCGCTTCCAGCGCAACCGCGGCACGGGTGGACTCGGTGACCGCGGCCTGAACGGCGAGCCCAATCTCCGCGACCTCCGCGATCACGGATTCGTCGACCCCGATGGGTAGCGCCTTTGCGATGGACCGCTGCCCGAATGAGAGGTACTCCATGGTCTGCGGGCGGCGGAAGAATGCCTCGAGCGCGTCGACCGCCTGGACGCCGATGCCACGATCGCGCAGTTCCGCCACGACACCGTCTTGCCCGATCTTGTCCAGCTTGTCGATCGTGATGAGCACCGCTTCGTGATCCTCGGGGGCGAAACCGAACAGGGCGAGCATTCCGATCAGGAGCCGCCGGTCGTTCACTCGGATAGTCCAACCGGTGAGGCCGAGGGCGGAGAGAGCGGCGGCCGCGGCGGTCATCAGCTCGACCTCGGCGAGCGGACCGGCCTCGCCGATGATGTCGATGTCGCACTGTACGAACTGCCGATAGCGGCCCTTCTGCGGCCGCTCGGCCCGCCAGACGGGTGCCACCTGAATGGACCGGAACACGGCCGGCAGCTCGGAGCGGTGGCTGGCGTAGAACCGCGCGAGTGGCACGGTCAGGTCGAACCGCAACCCGAGGTCGGCGAGGTCGAGGCTGTCGGTCGCCGCTTCGAAGTCCTCCCTGGTGAGCCCGCGCTTGAGCACACCGAAGGCGAGCTTCTCGTTGTCGCCGCCGAGCCCGGCGTGCAGCCGCGCGGAGTCCTCCATCACCGGCGTTTCGATCTCCTCGAACCCGTGGGCGGAGAACACCGAGCGGATGACGGCGAGCACGCGATCACGTCGCGCTTTTTCGGCGGGCAGGAAGTCTCGCATGCCGCGAGGCGGATTTACCGGGCTAACCATTTGTCGATTGTTTCACGCCCGTCTCGCGCGTCGCCGCACAAGCGGGCGGCACCCGAAGCCAAGGGAGCGCCGTCGGCCGAGACCCATTGATCGTGGGGGCGCGTTCGCGTAGCGTCTGTTTGTTGAAAGGGGCGTCCCGGGTTACACTTGGCATTGGCGCGGAAGTGCCGTCGCCGTCGATAGTAATCCGGCTGTGAACCGAAGACGTTTTCAATACAAATACGAGTGTGACGTCGAATCCCATAGACCAGGCCTGCGGATCGGGTAATCCAACGGCCTGAGTTCGGCAACCTGTTCGCTGAGGAATTCCCAGCGAAAGCCAGTGGAGCCGGACTGCGGTGCCCCCCTCATTCGGGTTGAGGGGGGCACCACCTTATCCGCTGCCCCGCGTACGTTCCGCGTCTTCATTCCGCGGGGACGCCAATCACTCCGGCGTCGAATGGATCGCCGTCAGCCCGTGATTCGACGACACGGATCTCGTCCTGAAGCCCGCGAAGAGTCGACCTCAAGGCTCGCTCGGCGTCGAGGCCGCTCGCCTTCGCCGAGGCGACGATTGCCAGCAGCAGGCCACCAAGCTGATCCTCGTCCTCGACGGGGACGGAAGCGGAGTCGCCGCCATCGAGCACGCCAACCTTGTGCGCCCGGCCGATCAACTTGTCCGCGAGGGCGAGGGACGGCATCCCGCCGGGGATCCCGTCGAGCACGCTCGTGCGGTGTGGCTTCTCCGCCGCCTTCCGAACGTCCCAGAGGGCGACGACATCCTCGGAGGTGTGCGCCGTCGGGTCGACAAAGACGTGCGGGTGGCGGCCGATCATCTTCGCGGTCATGTGCGCCGCGACATCCTCGATGTCGAACCGTTCGGACTCGCATTCGGCCGCGATGTCGGAGTGAAAGATCACCTGATAGAGCACATCACCGAGTTCCTCGATGATGTCATCGCGCGTACCGCTCTCGATCGCCTCGACCAGCTCATGAGTTTCCTCGATGAGGTATTGCACCAGGGAGCCGTGAGTCTGCTCCCGGTCCCACGCGCAGCCGCCGGGGGCTCGCAGCCTGGCGAGCACCGCGATGAGTTCATCGAGCTTCGGATGCGGCGGATATGGGCTTTCTTCGGTCATGCCTCCTATCCTCCCCCGCGCCGGCCGGTGGTCCACGCTCATGGCGTGGATTACCGGTGCGCCCACGCTGTGTTGTGGCGCGGGAGAGACAATGGGGCGTGCTCTCACCCGATTCGCCGGCCAGCCGCGTGGTTCTCTGCGTCACACTCGTGGCACTCATCGCGCTGCTCGTCTACCGAGCCGTGCGCAAGGAGCGCAAGGAGTACCAGCGATTCAAGCGCTTCGAACGTACTCGGAATCGGCAGCGAATGCTTCGCAAATGGCTCATCGACGCCCTTTTGACCTTCGGCGGTTCGGCCGTGGTGATCCTTCTGCTCAGCTGGCAATACATCACCCCGCTGCGCGGCGCCACGGCCGCCTGGCCGGTGGGACGATGGTTCAGCGGTCTGCTCGACGACACCGGCGCTCTCATTCCCGGGCTGGCCGCGGTCTTCGCGATCGCGCTGGTCGGGGGAACCGCCCTCGCCGTATTCCTCGCACGCAATTCGGAGAACATCCCGACGATCGGCGACATCGGAGCGCTTCTTCCCCGCAACCGTCGGGAGCTCGCATACGGTGCGGCGCTGTCGATCAACGCCGGCGTCGTGGAGGAGCTTCTCTTTCGGCTGGCGGTGCCGGCTCTGATCTTCGGCGCGCTCGGCAATGCCGTGGTCGCGGTCGCCGCAAGCATTTTGCTCTTCGCGTTGCTGCATGTCTATCAGGGCTGGCCCGGCATGATCGGCGCGCTTGTGGTCGGTGCGCTGCTCATGTCGCTGTACCTCGCGACCGGCAACATTCTCGTGCCGATCGTCACCCACGCGCTCGTGGACCTGCGTTCGCTCGTGCTCATCCCCGTGCTCGTCTACCGAGTTCACGCGACCCGGGCCTAGGTCCCGTTCGCGCACAACCTCACGGGGCGCGAGGCGTATCGAGCGGGTGGCTTAACGCAGAATGGCCACCCGGTGTGGGGTGGCCATTCTGGTGGTGCATAAGTTAAGTCCGGCGGTGTCCTACTCTCCCACAAGGTCCCCCTTGCAGTACCATCGGCGCAGAGAGTCTTAG
>JAODMT010000024.1 GCA_025464975.1 Microbacteriaceae bacterium
GTGAGGGTGATCGTGGCGACGAGGTCATCCCGAAGGCGCACTGTTGCCTCGTGCTGCCCGGTGGCCTTGATCGGCGACGAGATCTCGATCTTGCGCTTGTCGACCGAACCGAGTCCCGCTGCGGCGACGGCCTCGGCGACATCCGTCGTCTTGACCGAGCCGAAGAGACGCCCGCCTTCGCCGGCCTTGACGGTCAGCTTCACGGTCGTTGCCTCGAGCTTCGCCTTGAGGTCCTGCGCCTCTTCGATCGTGGCGTGCTCGCGGGCGACGCGGGCGGCCTTGATCGATTCGACCTGCTTCTCGCCACCGCGGGTCCACGCGACAGCGAAGCCCTGGGGGATGAGGTAGTTGCGGCCGTATCCGGTCTTGACGTCGACGACGTCCCCCGGTGCTCCGAGGCCGGTGACCTCGTGCGTGAGAATCAACTTAGACATATCGCGAGCCCCTAACGGCCTGAGCCGGCGTAGGGAAGCAGTGCCATCTCACGCGCGTTCTTGACTGCGCGGGCGATGAGACGCTGCTCCTGAACGGAGACACCGGTGATGCGGCGAGCACGGATTTTTCCCCGCTCGGAAATGAACTTGCGGAGGGTGGCGACGTCCTTGTAGTCGATGACACCGACGCGAATGGACTTCGCCGGGGCGGCGTTCTTGCCGCCCTTGATCGTGCGGAGAGGCTTACGGCGATCGCCGCTGCTCTTTCCAGCCATGGTTTCCTGCTTTCTGAAGAAGTGTGTTGAGGCGGGCCGCGGAAGCGACCAGGTCCCACTACCGAATTCGCTCGATTCGAGATCGTGGCGCGCCGGTTGGCGGGATCAGAGACCTAGAACGGCGTCTCGTCGTTGTAGCTGCCTGGCGTGTTCCAGACGTCGCCGCCGCTCGCGTCGGCCGGGGCGGAAGCTGCCCACGGCTCGTCTGCGACCTGCGGGCGGGCGCCTGCGCCGGATCCACCCTCACGGGAGGATGAGGTGCGGGTGACCTGCGCGGTAGCGTAACGAAGGCTCGGACCGATCTCGTCGATCTCGAGCTCGAAGCTTGTGCGCTTCTCGCCCTCCTTGGTCTCGTACGAACGCTGCCTGAGTCGACCCGTGGCGATGACGCGCGACCCCTTGGTGAGGGACCCCGCTACATGCTCGGCGAACTCACGCCAGACGCTCGCCCGGAGGAAGAGTGCCTCGCCATCTTTCCAGTCGTTGCTCGCCCTGTCGAAGCTGCGCGGCGTGGAAGCGATGGTGAAGTTGGCAACCGCCAGCCCGTTCTGCGTGTAACGCAATTCGGGGTCGCTCGTGAGGTTTCCCACCACGGTGATTACGGTCTCGCCGGCCATGGGCTACTCAGCGCTCGCGGGAGCCTCGGCGGGCGCCGACGGGGCGGCCGGTGTTGCGGTCGTCGCCGGTGCGGCTGCGACCTCCGCTGCCTTCGCTGCCGAGCCGGCCTTGGCCGGTGCGGCAGCCTTGCGGGCTGCCTTCTCGGCTGAGAGCTTCGCGGCCTCGGCAACCTGAGCGATTGCCTCCTCGGCGCGGAGCACCTTGGTACGCATGACGGCTTCGCTGAGCTTCAGCTGGCGGTCAAGCTCGACTGTCGCGTCGGGGTTTGCGGTCAAGGCGACGACGGCGTAAATGCCCTCTGTCTTCTTGTTGATTTCGTAGGCAAGGCGACGGCGGCCCCAGATGTCGACCTTGTCGATCGAACCACCATCATTGCGGATGACGTTGAGGAACTTATCGAGGCTCGGAGCCACGGTGCGCTCATCGATCTCTGGATCGAGAATTACCATTAGTTCGTACTGATGCATAACTAACCCACCTCCTTTGGACTAGAACGGCCACAGACGATCTGTGGCAGGAGGGTATATCGGCATCGTTGCTTCGCACCGACGGCGCGTAAGACAACCTGCCTAGTGTAGTCAGTTGCATCACTCTCGATCAAGGAGCTCTACAAACATGTCCCTCAAAGTCGCCATCGCCGGAGTCGGAAACTGTGCGAACGCACTCATTCAGGGCGTCACCTTCTATGCCGAAGCCGACGACTCTCAGGTCGTTCCCGGACTCATGCACACTCGCTTCGGCGCTTATGCAATCGGCGACATCGAGTTCGTCGCCGCGTTCGACGTCGATGCCGAGAAGGTCGGCGTCGACCTCGCGGAGGCCATGTGGGCGAGCGAGAACAACACGCTTCGCTTTGCCGACGTGGCCGAGACCGGGGTCATTGTGCAGCGCGGCCCCACCCTCGATGGGCTCGGGGAGTACTACCGGGACACGATCGAGGAGTCGTCCGCCGCCGCCGTGGACGTCGCGCGGGTACTGCGCGAATCCGGGGCAGACGTGCTCGTCTGCTACCTGCCGGTTGGCTCGGAGGATGGTGCGAAGTTCTATGCGCAGGCCGCTCTCGATTCCGGCGTCGCGTTCGTGAACGCCCTCCCCGTCTTTATCGCCAGCGATCCCGTCTGGGCGCAGAAATTCGTCGAGGCCGGCATCCCGATCGTCGGCGACGACATCAAGAGCCAGGTCGGCGCGACGATCACGCACCGGGTGCTCGCGCGCCTGTTCGAGGAGCGAGGGATCGTGCTGGACCGCACCTACCAGCTCAATGTCGGCGGAAACATGGACTTCAAGAACATGCTGGAGCGCCGGCGGCTCGAGTCAAAGAAGATCTCCAAGACCCAGGCGGTCACGAGCAACATCGATGTGTCGCTGCCGGCCCGCGACGTGCACATCGGCCCCAGCGACCACATCCCGTGGTTGGACGATCGCAAGCTCGCCTTTGTGCGTCTCGAGGGACACGGCTTCGGCAACGCCCCGACATCCCTCGAATACAAGCTCGAGGTCTGGGATTCGCCGAACTCGGCCGGAGTGGTGATCGACGCAATTCGCGCGGCGAAGATCGCCCTCGACGCCGGCATCGGCGGACCGATCGAGTCCGCATCCGCCTACTTCATGAAGTCGCCGGCGATCCAGTACCCCGACCCGGTGGCTCGTGAACTGCTCGAGCAGTTCATCCGCGACCACTCCTGAGTCGGATGACCGGCCCGACTCAGTCGGGTCGGTCGGCGTCCCCGGGGCGCTGCCCGGCCATTTTCGAGTCGTGCCAGGCGCGCAATCGCTCGGTGGCCGTCTCTGTGCCGAGCGGACCCTCCTCGAGCCGCAGCTCGAGCAGGAAGCGGTATGCCTCGCCGACCTCACGCCCGGGTGTGAGCCCGAGGATCGCCATGATCTGTTCCCCGTCGAGATCGGGTCGGATCGCGGCAAGCTCCTCCTCGGCTCCCAGGGCGGCGATTCGATCCTCGAGGTCGTCGTAGGCAAATGACAATCGGTCGGCCTTGCGCCGATTTCGGGTGGTCACGTCGGCGCGGGTGAGAATGTGCAGCCGCTCGAGCAGCGGCCCGGCATCACGCACGTAGCGCCGCACCGCTGAGTCGCTCCAGGCACCCTCCGTGTAGCCGAAGAATCGAAGGTGCAGCTCGATGAGCCGGGAGACATCGGCAACGGTTTCGTTGTCGTAGCGCAGCTCCTTGAGCCGCCGCTTCGCGAGCTTCGCTCCGACCACGTCGTGGTGGTGGAAGGTGACCACGCCGCCGGACTCCGTGCGCTTGGTTGCCGGCTTTCCGATGTCGTGAAGCAGGGCTGCGAGGCGCAGGGTCAGATCGGGCTGGCCTCCGGGATGCCTCGATTTCTCCAGATCGATGGCCTGGTCCAGCACCGTCAGGCTGTGCTCGTACACGTCCTTGTGGTGAAAGTGTTCGTCGATCTGCAGCTTGAGCGCCGGAAGCTCCGGTAGCACGATCGCGGCGATGCCGGTGTCTACGAGCACCTCGAGTCCCGCCCGCGGGGCGGCGCTCTTCAGAAGTTTCGACAGTTCATCGTTTACCCGCTCCATCGAAATCATCGAGATTCGGTCGGCGAGCGCGTGCATCGCTGCAAGGGCGCCCGTTTCCAGGGTAAACCCCAGTTGGGAGGTGAACCGCGCGGCGCGCATCATTCGGAGCGGGTCGTCGCCGAACGATACCTCCGCGTGGCCGGGGGTGGACAGTCGCCTCGCAACGAGATCGTCCATGCCACCCGAGGGGTCGACCAGCACCTGTGCCGGCAACCGGAGCGCCATCGCATTCACGGTGAAGTCCCGCCGCGTGAGGTCGCCCTCCAGCGTCTGACCGAACTCGACGACAGGTTTGCGGGTCTCACCGTCGTACGCATCGGTGCGGTACGTGGTGATTTCCACCGTATGGCCGTCGACGCGTGCGCCGATCGTGCCGAAGGCGCGCCCGATGTCCCAGTGCGCGTCGGCTACCGGCTTGACGATGGCGAGAGTCTCGTCGGGGGTGGCGTTCGTGGTGAAGTCAAGGTCGTTCATCTCCCTGCCCAGAAACGCGTCGCGTACCGAACCGCCGACGAGAGCGAATTCGAATCCCGCCGCCGCAAAGGCAGCGGAGAGCCGGGAGATGTGGGGGGAGGTGGCCAGGTCCGACAGTCGCTGAATTGCCGAAGCGACGCTTTCCATGCCGTCAAGACTACCGGCGGCTCCGCCGCCTCAGCCGCCGCGGAGTGCCTAGACCCTAGAATCACTGGAGGACGGTCGAGGTAATGACTTCGCCGCGTCTGACGCCTATGAGACTCCTCACATCCCTTATCGCGCTGGCTATGGCCACCGGTGCCCTCGCGCTGCCCGGTGTCGGCGCGTCGCAAGGCGCTGCCGCCGCGACGGTCGCCGCCGCCACAGAGACGGCCAACTCGACCGTCATGTTCGCGCCGGCTTCGTCCGGAGTTCTCGCCCCTGGGTCGCCCCTCGAGCTCACGGGGACCATCTCCAATTCGACGAAGGTAGCGATTCCGGCCGGAACGGCGACGGTGTACCTCAATCGCACGCCGCTGGCCTCTCGATCAGAGCTATCCACGTGGCTCAATCCCGCTTCAACCTCGGCCTCCGATCGGCTGGGCACAGTTGTGCTCGAAAGTCCAACGCCGCAGGTCGACGCCGGGCGCACGGTCTCCGTGCAACTCACCGTCCCGGCGTCGTCCATCAATTTCGGCACTCAGGCCGGAGTGTGGGGCGCCCGCACCCTCGCGGTGAGGGTCACCGCCGGCGGCTCGGAGTTGGGCCAGTCGCGCGGCTCGGTCGTCTGGAATCCGGGCGGCGGCGTGCCGCGAACCGGACTTGCGATCGCCATGCCACTCACCGTTCCGCAAAGCTCCGACGCGTTGATCTCGTCCGACCTGTTGGCCAATTACACGAGCCCCGGCGGTCTGCTGTCCCGGCAATTGGACAACGTCGACGGCACCGCGGTCGCAATCGGCGTCGATCCCCGGATTGTCGCGTCGATTCGCATCCTCGGCCCGACGGCCCCGCCGTCGGCTATTGCCTGGCTCGCTCGACTCGCCGGGCTGACCAACGACACCTTCGCACTCAGCTACGCGGACTCAGACCTCGCGGCGGTCAGCCAGGCCAAGCCGGAAAATCCCGGACCCCGCGTTCTGCAGCCGACGAGCTTTCCCATCGACCCGCAACTGTTCCCCTCGGCCGCCCCGACTCCGTCGGAGTCGCCGACGGGCGAGACCCCCACGCCGACCCCGAGCCCGCAACCGACTCAGCCGACGGTGCCGGATGCACAGTCGTTGCAAGCTCTCCCGTACACCATCCATTCGGTGGCCTGGCCGGCCGATGACACTGTCGTCGAATCGGATCTCGACAACTTCCAAACGGGCGGACTCACCACAACAATCCTCAGTTCCGGCAATGTCGGGTACAGCGGTCTGAATTACACCCCGAGCGCTCCGGTCATGGTGGGAAAGCATCCGGCGCTTATCTCGGATGCCTCAATCTCCTCCTATTTGCAGGCAGCTGTCTCGGCCACGACCGCGGCATCCTGGGCCAACGCGATGTCGGACCTCTCAAGCACGCTCGCCGTCACCTCGGCGGAACGACCGACCGACTCTCGCACCCTGTTCGCCACGCTCGATCGAAGCACGCCCGGCGCGGACGTGCGGATGAGTGAAACGCTTGGGGCTCTGGCCGCCCTCCCCTGGGCCGGACCGGCCAGCCTGAAGGAGCTCGCCACCGCCCCGGCCACCACGGCCACGCAAGCGTCGGTCGTTCCGAAGCCGGAATCGGCAGCACGGATCGGCACGGTGGGAGACCTTTTGAACGCCGAGGCACGGGCGGGAAGCTTTTCGTCGGTGCTGTCAGACCCGACCCAGATCACCGGAGAGCGCCGACTCACCCTGCTCGCCATTCTCGCCAACTCGTGGGCTAATGACACGACCTGGAGCGCGGCCACCAAGAAGTACCTCGCCACCTCCAGCAACCTGCTCAATTCGGTGTCGCTCGCCAAGAGCAGTTCCGCAATCATCACGGCAACGAACAGCAATCTTCCCATCACGGTGAGCAACCAGCTCGACTGGCCGGTGACCGTCTACGTGACGGTTCGGTCCCCCACGGGCATCCTCTCCATCGCCAACGAGCGCGTGGAACTCACGATCGAGGCGCAGTCGCAGGCGAAGGCGAACGTTCCGGCCCGATCGAACGCAAACGGTAACGCGACACTCCGGGTCTCGCTCTCGAGCGCTACCAACGTGTCGATTGCTGGCCCCGTCCCCCTCAACGTGGATGTGCAAGCCGGCTGGGAGACCGCCTTCACCGCCGTGGTTGCGGTGCTGTTGATCGGCGTCTTCGCCTTCGGCATCTACCGCAACATCGCACGGCGTCGCAAGGCGAAGAAGGCACGGGATGGCACCGCGCCGGACCCGGATCCGTTGGACCCGGCCCTCGAGGCGACGCCGGAAGCGCGGAAATCGTGACCGACTCCCCCGGACTTCAGGGGAACCAGGACCTTCCCCCCGAGCAGGATCTGGTCGACGACGCCATCGCCTCGAGCGGGACGGGCCGTGCGAGCGCGATTCTCGCCGCTGGCACGATCGTGTCTCGGGTACTCGGGTTCGCGCGGGGGGTGGTTCTTGCGCTGGCGATCGGCCAGGTCTCGAGCGCGAGCGCCAACGCATTCGGCGTGGCAAATCAGCTTCCTAACAATCTGTACGCGCTCGTTGCCGGTGGCGTTCTCAGCGCGGTGCTCGTGCCGCAGATCGTCAAGGCGGGCCTGCACTCCGACGGCGGCGAGAAATTCATCAATCGGGTGGTCACCCTCGGCATCGTCGTGTTCGCGGTCGTCACCGTGGCCGCGACCCTCGCCGCACCGGCACTCATTGCCCTCTACACCCGTCAGGCTGGCGGCGGGCAGGCCGGATTCAGCGCGCAAACCATCCAGCTCGCGACGGTTTTCGCCTATTGGTGTCTCCCGCAAATCTTCTTCTACGCCCTGTACAGCCTGTTGAGCGAGGTGCTCAACGCCCGTCGGATCTTCGGCCCGTTCACCTGGGCGCCGGTGCTCAACAACGTCGTCTCGATCGCGGGAATCGTCGTGTTCATGCTCCTGTTCGGCGGCGCCTCGCAGAACAGTAGCGTCGCACTGTGGGACTCTGGCCGAATCGTGCTGCTCGGCGCCACAACGACGCTGAGCGTCGCGGCTCAGGCTCTCGTGCTGTTCCTGTTCTGGAAACGGGCCGGCTTGCGTTTCCGTCCGGACTTCCGCTGGCGCGGCGTGGGGCTCGGCGCCACGGGACGGGCGGCCGGGTGGCTCTTCGGGATGGTGCTGGTCACGCAGGTTGCGGGCGTGTTCCAGACCCAGGTTTCCACGCTGTCGCCCACCGCGGGAGTAGCGGCCCTTCAGAACTCGTGGCTCATCTTCATGCTTCCGCATTCCGTTGTGGCGGTCTCCATTGCCACCGCGTATTTCACCCGGATGAGCGGCCATGCCAGTCGTGGGGACCTCGATGCCGTTCGCAACGACCTGTCGTCATCCCTCCGCTCGATCGGACTGCTGATCGTCTTCGGCGCCGTGGCCCTCGCCGTCGTCGCCTTCCCGTTCGCTCGGGTGTACGAGAGCAAGTTCTCCCATGCGACCGCCATGGCCGCCGTCATCCTCGCGTTCCTTCCGGGCCTGATTCTGTTCAGCATGCTGTTCGTGATTCAGCGGGTGTTCTATGCGCTCGGCGACACACGCACACCGTTCTTCATGCAGTGCATCCAGGCCGTCCTCTTCATTGTCGGGGCGCTTCTGTGCACCACCCTTCCTCACGACTGGATCGGCGTCGGCGTCGCCGCCGTAACCTCCATAGCCGGTAGCGCCCAGGCCGTCGTCGCCATCGTGCTCGTTCGCCGCCGGCTCGGGGGAATGGATGGTCGGCTGCTCGTCGTTCGCCACCTGCAGTACCTCGGTCTCGCGCTGGTCAGCGGCGCCGTCGGCGTCGCCGTCGTGCTGCTGCTCGGCGGCTTCCGGGCCGACGGGTTCGCGCAGTCCAGCCTCCTCGCGGCGCTGCTCACGATAGTCGCCGCCGGCACGGTGATGGCGGCAGCGTATTTCGGCCTGCTCACCCTGTTCCGCAACCCGGAGCTGGCCGCCGTGACGGGCACGCTCTCGGCTCGTTTCCGCCGCGCCGGCTGACCACACGCGAAAGCAGTGCGCGCGCTCGAGCGGCCCGGAGTTCCGGAATAGTGTGTCCCTAGGATGTGTTGTATCCCCCTGTGGGCCGTGGATTCGGCCCGCACACCAGCCAAGGAGATATTCCAGTTGCGCCAGACCATCATTATCGGCTCGGGTCCTGCCGGCTACACGGCCGCCATCTACGCGGCCCGCGCGAACCTTGAGCCGCTGCTCATCGCAAGCTCCGTCGAGGCGGGCGGTGAGCTGATGAAGACGACAGAGGTAGAGAACTATCCCGGCTTCCCCGAGGGCATTCAGGGCCCCGACCTCATGATGGCGTTCCAGGCGCAGGCCGAACGGTTCGGCACGACGGTTGTGCTGGACGATGTGACCGCACTCGACCTGACCGGCGAGGTGAAGCGGGTCACTCTCGGCAACGGGGACGTGCACGAGGCGCTGTCCGTAGTCTTCGCCACCGGATCGGCGTACCGCAAGCTCGGCCTCGAAGAGGAGGAGCGCCTGAGCGGCCACGGAGTGTCCTGGTGTGCGACCTGTGACGGTTTCTTCTTTCGCAAGAAGACCATTGCCGTCGTCGGCGGCGGCGACTCTGCCATGGAAGAGGCGACCTTCCTCACGAAGTTTGCCGACAAGGTGTACATCATCCATCGAAACGACACGCTGCGCGCCTCCAAGACGATGCAGGACCGCGCGTTCGAAAACCCGAAGATCGAGTTCCTGTTCAATCAGACCGTCGAGCACATCTATGGCGACGAGATGGTGACCGGCCTCGGACTGCGGAACACCGTAGACGGAACCGAGCGCACGCTTGATGTGAGTGGATTGTTCGTGGCAATCGGGGCCGACCCTCGCACCCACCTCGTTCACGGCGTTCTCGACATCAACCCGGACGGCACCATCGTCGTTGAGGGTCGCAGCTCCCGCACCAACCTCCCCGGCGTGTTCGCCGCGGGAGACGTGCTCGACCCGACCTACCGGCAGGCGGTGACGGCCGCCGCCTCCGGCACCGTCGCGGCTCTCGACGCCGAGCACTATCTCGCGTCGCTCCCCAAAGACCTCCTGGCGACGGCGATCGGGGAAGCCACGCCCGATGCCGTCCCGGCCTAACGCTCACGACTCCAACGAAAGAGAGAATTTAATGTCAAACGCCAAAGATGTAACCGACGCGAGCTTCCAGGCCGACGTCCTGGACTCTGAAAAGCTCGTCCTTGTCGACTTCTGGGCCGAGTGGTGTGGCCCGTGTCGTGCGGTCAGCCCGATCCTCGACCAGATCGCCTCCGAGCACTCCGACAAGATCCAGCTCGTCAAGGTCAACGTTGACGACAACATGGAGATCGCCGCAAAATACCAGATCACCTCGATCCCGGCGATGAAGCTGTTCAAGGCCGGAGAGGTCGTCAAGACCGTTATCGGGGCAAAGCCGAAGCCGGCGCTCGAATCCGACTTCGCCGAGTGGCTCAAGTAACGAGGCAATACCTGGCCACAGAACCACGCAAGAGGGCCGCCCACCGCTAGGTGAGCGGCCCTCTTGGGTACCGCGGCTATTCTTGAGTCTTCACCTCATCGCTCGACCCTGGAACAGCCATGACAAACGCCGGAACACCGTCTCGCCCCGACTCTGGGACAAATCTCGACCCCTGGTACGACCTCTATGCCGATCGCACCGCCGGATTGAGCGCATCTGAGGTCCGAGCGCTCTTCGCGGTCGCCTCCCGTCCGGAGGTCGTCTCCCTCGCCGGAGGCATGCCATTCGTCAGTGGGCTGCCCACCGAGCTAGTCGCGGGCGCGTTCGAGCGGATGATGCGGGACAGCGGCCCGCAGGCGCTCCAATACGGCTCGGGGCAAGGCGTACCGGCCCTTCGCGAACAGATTCTCGAAGTGATGGCGCTCGAGGGGATTCGAGCGAGCGTCGACGACGTCGTCGTGACGACCGGATCCCAACATGCGCTCGAGCTCGTCACCAAGCTCTTTCTCAACCCCGGCGACGTCGTGCTGGCCGAGGGTCCGAGCTACGTGACGGCGATGGTGGTCTTCAACTCCTTTCAGGCCGACATCAATCACGTCCCCATGGACGAGTTCGGGCTGATTCCCCAGGCGCTCCGGGAGGCAATCGCCCGCATCAAAGCGGCCGGCAAGACCATCAAGTTCCTGTACACAATCCCGTCATTCAGCAACCCGGCCGGAGTCACCCTCACCTGGGAGCGTCGCCTCGAGGTTCTCGAGATCTGTCGCGACAACGAGATTCTCGTCCTCGAGGACAACCCGTACGGCCTGCTGTACTTCGACTCGCCGCCGCCCCACGCAATGAGATCGGTCGACGAAGACGGCGTCATCTACCTCGGAACCTTTTCGAAGACGCTCGCCCCCGGGTTCCGGGTCGGCTGGGCCCTCGCGCCGCACGCCATTCGGGAGAAGCTCATTCTCGCGAACGAGGCCGCGGTGCTGTCCCCGAGCTCATTCAGTCAACTCATGATCTCCGAATATCTCGCGGCCGCGGACTGGAAGGGACAGATCGACACCTTCCGGGGTATTTACCAGGAGCGTCGGGACGCAATGCTCTCCGCCCTCGCCGAATTTCTCCCCCAATTGCGGTGGACGGTTCCGGGCGGCGGCTTCTACGTGTGGGCGACACTGCCAGACAACATGGATTCGAAGGCCATGCTGCCCAGGGCGGTCAGGGAACTCGTCGCCTACACGCCGGGGACGGCGTTCTATGCCGATGGAAGTGGACGAAACAACATCCGCCTGTCGTTCTGCTACCCGACTCCGGAATTCATCCGGGAGGGCATCCGTCGGCTGTCCACGGTAATCAACGGCGAAATCGACCTCTTGAACACCTTCTCGCAGACGACGCCACTCGCGACCGTCCCACTCAAACAGGGCGTCGCAAGCCCGCCATCCAACATCGGTTGAGCCACATCGTGACCAATAATCCCACCCGAACCGTCGTCGTCCTCGCCGGCGGAATCTCCCACGAGCGCGACGTGTCACTTCGGTCCGGCCGCCAGGTGGCAGACCGACTCCAGGAACACGGAATCACGGTCATTTTGCGTGACCCGGATGCCTCGCTGCTCTCCTACCTCGCCGCGTCGCCTCCCGACGTGGTTTGGCCGGCGCTGCATGGTGCAAGCGGAGAGGACGGGGCGCTTCGCGCGCTTCTCGAGTTCGTCGGAGTCCCCTACGTCGGTTCCCAGCCGGGCTCCGCTCGGCTCGCCTGGGACAAACCGACCGCCAAGTCGCTCGTGGAGCGCTCTGGGGTGCCAACCCCGTCGTCGATCGCGCTATCCCGGGATGCCTTCCGTGAGCTCGGCGCGTCAAGCGTTCTGGACTGCGTAACCTCGAGGCTGCCGGTCCCCCTCGTCGTCAAGCCCGCTCAGGGAGGATCGGCCCAAGGGGTGACCCTCGTCGATGATCGCGCCGACCTGCCGCGGGCGATGGTCGATGCCTACACGTATTGCGACGTCGCGCTTGTGGAACAACGCGTAGTCGGCACCGAAATCGCGGTCGGCATCATCGACACCGGCGATGGCCCAGTGGCGCTCCCCGCGGTGGAAATCCAGCCGCTCTCCGGCGTCTACAGCTTCGAGGCCCGCTACAACGCCGGTGAGACTCGGTTTTACACACCCGCTCGACTGAGCCCCGAGGTGAGCGCGGCCGCTGCCGACGTCGCCCTCCGCGCCCATCGCGCACTGGGGTTGCGTCACCTCTCCCGGGTCGACCTCATCGTCGATTCCTCCGGCACCGCGTGGTTTCTGGAGGCCAACGTGTTGCCCGGGCTCACCGAAACCTCGCTGCTCCCCCTCGCGCTCGAGAGCGCCGGACACGACCTCGGCTGGGTCTACTCTGCCCTTGCAGAAGCGGCCATCCGCGAAGCGAACGCCTGAATCGGTTCGTCTTAGCGATCCCGCGCATACCCTCCGGCAAAAAGGAATCCCGCGGCTCGCCGCGCGGAGACGGATTTACAAAATAGGCGTCCCATCAGGCCTTTACGCGAAACTTCCGCGTGGGTGTCGGCCTGAAGGAACGCCTATTTCGCTTCCTGAAGTCGGCGGCGCCTAGCCGAATCCCGGCTCGTTTAGCTCGGCCAGGATGCGATTGAGGTCGGCGACCGTGGCGAAATCGATGACTATCGTTCCCTTGCTCGAACCGAGGTTAACCTTGACCCGGGTGTTGAGCCGATCTCCCAGTCGTTCCGCAATCTCGTCGAGCTGCCCCTGACGGCGACCCGCGCTCGGGCGCGGCGCTCGGCCGACCTTCGTCGAGACGAGCACGGCAGCGGCCTCGGCTGCCCGCACGGACAGGTCCTCGTTGACGATCTTGTCCGCGAGGCGCTCCATCGTCGCCTCGTCGCCGGCAGAAAGGATCGCCCTCGCGTGTCCGGCGCTGAGTACCCCGGCGGCCACGCGGTTCTGAACCGCGGTTGGCAGTCGCAGCAAGCGAATGGTGTTCGTGATCTGTGGGCGGGATCGCCCAATCCGAGCGGCGAGCTCGTCCTGGGTGATCCCGAAGTCGGCGAGCAATTGCTGATACGCCGACGCCTCTTCGAGTGGGTTGAGGTTCGCGCGATGGAGGTTTTCGAGCAGGGCATCGCGCAGCATCGCATCGTCCGCCGTGCTCTTCACGACAGCGGGGATGCTCTCGAGCCCGAGAAGCTTGCTCGCCCGCAAACGGCGCTCGCCCATGACGAGTTCGTATTGCGGCTCACCGGATCGCGATCCGACTATCGGACGCACCACGATCGGCTGAAGCACTCCGACCTCGCGAATCGAGGCGACCAGCTCCTCCAGCTCCTCCTGCACGAAGGAGGTCCGAGGCTGAGACGCATTGGGGATGATCTCATTCACCGGCAGGTTGGCGAGCCGAGCACCGGGAACCGCCGCGAGACCGGGAGTCACAACGTGTCCGCTGGCCAGTTGCTCAGCACTGAGCTCAACCGTCGTGGTCTTGGCACTCGTCGGGAAGAACACATCAACCGGTCTGGCCGGGCTACCCTCGTCGGTCGGGATCAGCGATCCGATTCCCCTGCCAAGGCCTGTTCTCTTCGGTCCAGCCATTATTTCGGTGCTCCCCTGTGTGCGATTTCAGCGGCTGCCTCGAGATAAGAAAGCGAGCCGGGCGAATAGGTGTCGTAACTGATCACGGTCTGTCCGTAGCTCGGAGCCTCCGAGATGCGAACGGAACGAGGAATGAGGCTCGAGAGGACCTTGTCCGGGAAGTGGCCACGAACGTCCTGCGCCACCTGGTTGGCCAGGTTCGTGCGCGCGTCATACATCGTGAGCAGAATCGTTGACACGGTGAGCTCCGGATTGAGGTGCCGCTCGATCAGCTGGATGTTGGTGAGCAGTTGGCTCAGGCCCTCGAGCGCGTAGTACTCGCATTGAATCGGAATGAGCACCTCTCGGGCCGCGACGAAGGCATTGATCGTCAGAAGGCCGAGGGACGGAGGGCAATCGATGAAAACGTAGTGAAACGGATCCTCGCTCTCCCTCAGGAAGCTTTCGAGCGAGGTCCGCAGGCGCTGTTCGCGGGCAACCATCGAGACCAGCTCGATTTCGGCTCCGGCAAGATGAATCGTGGCCGGCACGCAGTAGAGCGCATCGAATTCCGGGCTCTTCTGAATCACGTTTCGTATCGGCTCGTCGTTGATGACCACGTCGTAAACGCTGATCGTGTCCGATCGGTGCTCGATGCCGAGCGCCGTGGACGCGTTTCCCTGCGGATCGAGGTCGATAACAAGCACTCTCGCCCCGTTCCGAGCCAGCGCCGCGGCCAGATTGACCGTGGTCGTCGTCTTACCGACGCCGCCCTTTTGGTTGGCGACGGTGAAGACTCGTGTCTTGGCCGGTAGCGGAAGCTGCTCGGCGGCGAGTGCCTGCTTTCTCCGGGTGATTTCGGAGAGTTCCCGCGCCAGCGGGGTTTCCCCGAGGGACAGGGACCCGGATGAGCCCGCCGGGACCGCCGTAGCGGACTCCACTCCGACCGCGAGTGCCACGGCGAGTGCTTCCGTCGCGTCCTCCGCCGTCGCGTCCTCCGCCGTCGCATCCACTGCCGCCGCGTCGGAAGTCGGCTCTGCGGCGCTGGCGTGTTCGGTGACAGTGTCTTCGTCGCCGTCATAGGCTTCGCTGCCCCCGACGCCCTCGGCCGGCCCAACGTGAGTCTCGGGCGCTGGTTCCCCGTCACCGATTGGCTGCGGTTCAGTCTGGCGTTCGGTCTCCGATTCGGTCTCTGGTTGAGCAGAGGAAATCAAATCCGTTGCCGTAGAGGTCTCGAGCGACTTGTTTGCGTCGGTATCCGATTGGCGTTCTCCCGCCGAATGACCGTTCGAAGCGGCTGTCGTGATGGCCTCGCCGGCCGTCGCATCCTGCGCGAGCTCGTCCTCGCGCATTGCCTCGAATATTTCGGCCGCGTAGTCCGCCTTCGCGGCCTCGGGCGGATGTTTCACGTGAAACCTTTTCAATCGGAACTGCAAATTTCCTCCTGCGCGAGCGCGGTGGCCGACCTGGCCCCGCTTCGGTCGGATCGTCTGAGATCCAAAGACTCAATGAGACGGGGCAGCGTGAGAGTGAACGACTGGGCGGCCACGTCAGGTCCCCACCCGAGCTCAGTCAACTGTAGCTCGAAAGACCCTTGTCACCTCGGTGGCCACTCCGTCGCCGACCGTGACAACTTCAACATTCGTGAGACGCGCCTTGCGGATGACCTTCGCGGCGGATTCGATTTCCGCGTCCACACTCGACCCCTTGAGAAACAGCAGTTCGCCGCCGGAGCGCACAAGAGGCACGGTGAGTGGGATCAGCTTTGACAGGGCGCTGACGGCACGAGCGGTCACCTGGTCCAGCCACGGCGACAGTTTGACCTCTTCCGCCCGTCCCCGCACGACCTCGACGTTATCGAGCCCGAGATCCGCGGTCTCGCGGATCAGCCACTCGACCCGTCGTTCCATCGGCTCGATCAGGACGAGTCGAACGTCCGGCCTGGAGATGGCGAGCACCAGCCCTGGCAATCCGGCCCCACTGCCAACGTCCCCGACCCTCCCCGGGCGCAAGAGCGGAGCGAGAAGCGCACTGTTGATTATGTGCCGGGTCCACAACCTCGGCATCTCCAGCGGACCGATCAGCCCGAGCCGTTCCCCTTCGCGCGCGAGGTCGGCGGTGTATTGCCGGGCGAGCTCTAGGCGGTCGCCAAACAACGACTGCGCAATCTGCGGTTCTGGCTCGACTTCAGGCGTGGCGAATTGGTCAGGCACGGTGATGTTTCACGTGAAACTACGCCCGGGTGATGACGGTGTGGCGGTCTGAGCCTTCGCCCTCGGACCGCGACACCAGGCCCTTGCCCGCAACGAGGTCGTGCACGAGCTTGCGCTCGTAGGAAGACATCGGCGGCAACGCGGCGGACTGAGCGCCGCCGTCGATCCGCTCGGCCGCCCGATCCACAAGGTGAGCAAGCTCGGCCTCACGAACCTGGCGCGACCCACCAACGTCGAGGATCAGCCGCGAGAATACGCCGGTCTTGGCCTGAACCGCGATTCGCGTCAGCTCCTGCAGAGCGTTGACCGTCTCGGGCTTGGAAAGCAGCCGTAGGTTGCTGTCCTGGCTGGAGTTCACGGAAAGGTAGGCGCGTCCGTCGCGGGCATCAATATCGATGTCTCCGTCAAGATCGGTGATATCCAGCAGCTCTTCGATGTAGTCGGCGGCGATGTCGCCTTCCTCCTCGAGCTGGCTCACCGAACGGGAGGAGTCCGCGGAGGGGCCGGAAGTAGCAACGACTCCCGCTTCGCCCTCAACGGCGAGGTCCACATCAGTGGCGAGGTCCGGGGTGGTTTCTTCCATGGTGTGTCTCTTTCTTGAGCGAGCGAGTTCTTCGGCGAGCGAATTCTTCAGCGAGGGAGCGGGGGAGCGTGTTACTTCTTATTGCCGGTCTTTTTCGCCCGGTTCTTGTTCACCGGCTGCACTCGCTGCGTGGAGCGCGGCTCCTCGACGGCGAGCGGCTGCGTTCCCTCAATGATCGAGAACCCGCGACGCTGCGCCTTCTTGGCCATTCGTGCTTCCCTCGCGAGGGCGGCCTCGCTTCCGGGGGTCGGCATGTTGCGGATGACAAGGAACTGCTGGCCCATGGTCCAGAAGTTCGACACGAGCCAATAGAACATCACGCCGAGCGGGAAGGTGTATCCAGAAAACGCGAAGACAAGGGGCAGCAGGTACAACAGGATGCGCTGCTGCTTGAACATTGGGCTGGCCTTCATCTCAGCCGACTGGTTCTTCGACATGATCTGAAGCTGGGTGATGAATTGCGACCCCGTCATGAGCACGATCATCACGATCGCGATGACGATTACGTACCCGTTGCCAGCCGCAGTGCTGATCGCGAGGTGAAGCGGTGCGACGCCAAACAGCGAGGAATGACCGAAGGACTGCGACAGCGCCTTGTTTAGGAGGCCAACACCGACGAGGCCGGTCTGGGCGTTGTGCAACACCGAGAACAGGCTGAAGAAGATCGGCATCTGAAGCAGAAGTGGAAGACACGAACTCAGCGGGTTGGTCCCGGTCTTCTTGTACAGCTCCATGGTTTCGCGGGACATGGCCTCGCGGGAGAACTGGTCTTTCTTTCCCTTGTACTTGTCCTGAATCTTCTTGAGCTGCGGCGCCACCTCGAGCATTCGGCGCTGGCTCCTGATCTGTCGGACAAAGATCGGAATCAGCGCGGCACGGATGACCAGAACCAGTCCGACGATAGACAAAACCCAGGTCAGGCCGGCATTTGGGTCTAAACCAAGGAACGACCAAAATTCGTGGAAGGCGACGAGGATGAGCTCGACGACCCACTTGATCGGCCAGAGGACGGTTCCGATGGGATCCATGCTTAGGTCACCTTTCCGTGGCCATTGATACAACAAAACCAAATCGCGTAATCGCGTACTTGCTGACGACGCGGGGTGGGACATCGTCCACGCCGCCGGCGGCCCACGGGTGGCAGCGAGCGATGCGCCTAGCCCCCATCCAGGATCCGCGAATCACGCCGTACTGCTGAATTGCCTGCAGTGTGTATGAAGAGCAAGAGGGGTAATACCGGCACACATCGCCGTAGAGGGGTGAAATCACCGCGCGATAGCACCGCAGCACCAAAACCAACAGGTTTCGGGGCAAGAGCAACAGGAATGCAAGCACGGAATTCACGCTAGTCTCACGCCCTCGCTTAAAACGTCGGAGATCTCAGTTCGCAGGGTAGCCCAGTTCGCCTGCGCCGCGCCTGGCAAAGCACGAATGACGATCTCGGTCCCCGGCTCAAGCGACGGTAGGGCCGCGTGACTCAACGACTTGAGTCGTCGCCTGACAAGATTTCGGGATACGGCAATGCCTACGGTCTTTGGAACGATGAATCCGAAGCGCACGGGGCTTGTTTTGTTGGAGCGAAGCACGTAAACGACCGTGTGAGGGGTCACGACACGACGACCACGGCGCACGAGGCGACGATAGTCATCTGCCCGGACAAGCCGGTTGGGCTTCGCCAACACCCGGGATTGCTACGCCGAGAGTTCGGTGCGCCCCTTGCGGCGACGCGCACCAAGGATGGCGCGGCCGGCGCGAGTGCGCATTCTCAAGCGGAATCCGTGCACCTTAGCGCGGCGACGGTTGTTGGGCTGAAAAGTTCTCTTGCTCATGATTCATTTCTCTTGCGTGTCAGGACTCCGCGAGGCCAGCCCAATAAAGAGAGCACCGGAAGCCAAGGAAGTGAAGGTAAGCCATCAGGCTGAAGTCAACTGATTAAAAATACGGTCTTAACCGGCTGCGGTCAAACTCTGGGGAGAAGTTCCGCATTATCCACAGAGTCTACTTCTCAGCATGGCAACGACATGCCCTCACAAACTAAGGTAGGTCAGACTGCACAGACGGTGGATAACCTTGTGAATAACTAACCCGATCACATTGAGGGGACCATGACCGAGATCGCGGATTCGACCCAACACATCTGGAAATCCGTGCTGGCCAGCCTGCGGGATGACGAGCGAATAACCCCTCAGCTGCAGGGGTTCCTCAGCTTGGTCGAACCGAAGGGAGTCATGGCCGGCACACTGTATCTCGAGGTGCCCAACGACCTCACGCGAGGCATGCTGGAACAACGGATCCGTCTCCCGCTCCTGAATGCCATCACCGGGCTTGACGATGAACAGTCCGTGAGCAATTTCGCGATCGTTGTGAACCCGGAAATCGTGCATGATGCGCTCCAGCCGAACCAGTCTCGAGTGGAGCAGCCCTATATCGAGCAACCTGTCCCGGTCTCCCCGCCCACGGACGGAATCTCCGTTGGGTCACGACGAGCCGATTCCAGGCTGAACCCCAAGTACAACTTCGACAACTTCGTCATCGGCGGATCCAATCGATTCGCCCACGCGGCGGCCGTTGCCGTCGCCGAGGCGCCGGCAAAGGCATACAACCCGCTCTTCATTTACGGCGACTCCGGCCTCGGCAAGACCCACCTTCTTCATGCCATCGGCCACTACGCCGAGAGCCTCTACCCCGGCATCCGCGTCCGATACGTGAGTTCCGAGGAATTCACCAACGACTTCATCAACTCGATCGCCAACAACCGGGCGTCCGTTTTCCAATCTCGCTATCGGGAAATCGACATCCTGCTCATCGACGACATCCAGTTCCTCCAGAGGGCGGTCGAGACTCAGGAGGCGTTCTTCCACACCTTCAATACGCTGCACGACCACAACAAGCAGGTCGTGATCACGAGCGATCTGCCCCCGAAGGCTCTCACCGGCTTCGAGGACAGGATGCGGTCCCGGTTTGAGTGGGGACTCATCACCGACGTGCAGGCGCCGGACCTCGAAACTCGAATAGCGATTCTTCGCAAGAAGGCACAAAGCGAGAAACTGCAGGTCAGCGCCGAGATTCTCGAATATATGGCCACCAAAGTCTCATCGAACATCCGGGAACTGGAGGGAACTCTCATCCGGGTGACTGCCTTCGCCAGCCTCAACCGGACTCCCGTCGATATGGCTCTTGTTCAGACGGTCCTCAAAGACCTCATCACTCTCGACGATGACAACGTCATCGCGCCGGTGGACATCATCAATCACACCGCCGAGTACTTCAAGCTCACGGTGGATGACTTGTACGGGTCGTCCCGGTCCCAGGCTGTCGCCACCGCTCGCCAGATCGCGATGTACCTGTGCCGGGAAATGACGAATCTCTCGCTGCCGAAAATTGGTCAGCTATTCGGCAACCGAGACCACACAACCGTCATGTACGCCAACAAGAAGATCAGCGAGCTCATGAAGGAACGCCGGTCCATCTACAACCAGGTGACGGAATTGACGAGCCGGATCAAGCAAAACCACCGCTACAACTCCCTCTAGCACGCATATCCCACAGTGTGAATAACTTGTGGATAACTGTGGGAAACGCCGGTGACCGTTGTGCGAATCTCCTTCCCACCTGTGGAAACTGCTCCGACAGAACCGGTTACCTGTCTAGTTTGTCCTCCGTCTAAATCACAGGAATCCCACAACTCACACGCGTGTAGTTCCCCGTCGTTTGCTGCCTCAGATCGAGTTGTGCACAGTTTCCACAGCGGTTAAGAGTGTTAATCCTTAAATAATTGAAATTTGATGAAGATAACCCTTGCCGCAGCGCCGAACTACAGCCATCTGGAGCCTGTGTCAGTATTAACCGCCGGTCCCACGTTCCATCTCGGTTCGCCAAGTCCACAGCAAGGGGTGTTCATGAAGTTTCAGGTGAATCGCGACGTTTTCAGTGAGGCAGTTTCTTTCGCGGTCAAGCTCCTCCCGCAACGGACGACGCTTCCGATTCTCAGCGGAGTCCTGATCGAGACCACCGACACCGGGCTCACCCTGTCGTCCTTCGACTATGAAGTCTCCGCTCAGACCGAGATTTCCGCGGAAGTCGAGGAAGAGGGCAAGATTCTGGTGTCCGGGCGCCTCCTGGCCGACATCGCGAGCCGCCTGCCGAATGCGCCGGTCCAGTTCTCGACGGAGGAGGGCCGGATCGCGGTCAGTTGCGGGTCCGCGAAATTCACCCTGTTGAGCATGCCGGTAGAGGAATATCCGACTTTGCCTCAGATCTCGGCCGAATCGGGACTTCTTCCGGCCGAATCCTTCGCGACCGCCGTGGCGCAAGTCGCGGTTGCCGCGTCGCGAGATGACGTCACCCCGGTGATCACTGGCGTGCAACTCGAGGTCTCCGACAACAACCTCACCCTCGTCGCCACCGACCGCTACCGGGTCGCGGTGCGAGCGATCGAGTGGGATTCCGGAGAGGTCGCCTCGACCGAGACCCTCACGGCCCTCGTTCCAGCTCGGACCCTCCAGGAGATCGGCAAGACTTTCGGCCACAGCGGCACGATATCCGTGGCGATCACCAACACCGACGATCGTGAACTCATCGCGTTCCGAGCGGACAGGAAGACCGTCACCTCGCTGCTGATCAAGGGGAATTTCCCTCCGGTGAAGCGGCTGTTCCCCGAGTCCGTTGACAACTATGCGGTCATCAACACCGCGGAACTCATCGAGGCGGTGCGCCGGGTGTCACTCGTTCTCGAGCGGGAGGCTGCGCTGCGCTTCACCTTCACGGTCGACGGGGTCACGCTCGAAGCGATCGGATCGGAGCAGGCCCAGGCGTCTGAGACGATCGACGCTCACCTCAACGGCGGCGACACGGTGGTGTCGCTCAAGCCGGCGTTTCTCCTCGACGGGCTCGGCGCGGTCCATTCCGAATTCGTACGGATCTCGTTCACCAAGACGGAGAATCCGAACAAGCCCGGCCCGGTCCTCATCACGAGCCAGTCGTCCAAGGACCAGCCGGGCGCCGATAATTACAAGTATCTGCTGCAGCCCAACCTGCTGCTGCGTTAATCCGGCTTACAGCCGTTGACGTCACTCGAGGAAAGTATAGAAATGCAAATCGGACTCGTTGGTCTCGGAAAAATGGGCAACAACATGCGCGAGCGTCTGCGCAAGAACGGGATCGATGTGGTCGGCTACGACCGCAATCCCGCGGTGTCAGACGTCGCGAGCCTGGCCGAGCTGGCCACGGCGCTTACCGCTCCCCGAATTGTCTGGGTCATGGTTCCGGCCGGAGACATCACAAGCTCGGTGGTCACCGAGCTTGCCGGGGAACTCGAACCCGGTGACCTCATCATCGATGGTGGCAACTCCCGCTTCACCGAAGACCTGAAGCATGCGGCCCAGGTCGGGGAAAAGGGAATCAATTTCGTTGACGCCGGCGTCTCCGGCGGCGTCTGGGGCCTCAACAACGGCTACGGCCTCATGGTCGGCGGCGACAAGGCGAACATCGACCTCGCGATGCCGATTTTCGACGCGCTTCGCCCCGATGGACCGCGCGACGAGGGATTCGTGCATGCCGGCGAGGTCGGCGCCGGACACTACGCGAAGATGGTGCACAACGGCATCGAATACGCGCTGATGCAGGCGTACGCAGAGGGTTATGAGCTGCTCGACAAGCGTGACGACATCATCAAAGACGTCACCGGCACGTTCAAGGCTTGGCAGCGTGGCACGGTCGTTCGCTCCTGGCTTCTCGAACTACTCGTTCGTGCGCTGGAAGAGGATCCCGAATTCAAGGACATCGCCGGATATGTCGAGGACTCGGGCGAGGGACGCTGGACCATCGAGGAGGCTCTGGCGAACGCGGTTCCGGTTCCGACGATCAGTGCGTCGATCTTCGCCAGGTTCGTGTCGCGCCAGCCAGAGGGTTCTCCCGCAATGAAGGCCGTTGCCGCGCTGCGCAACCAGTTCGGTGGACACTCGGTCAAAGCTGTCGACTGATCTCGTGGCCGCGTGATCGTCACCCACCTGAGCCTTACCGACTTTCGGAATTACGCGACGGCGGAGGTAGCTCTCGTACCCGGCGCCAACCTGTTTGTCGGGAGCAACGGTCAGGGAAAAACCAACCTGGTCGAATCCCTCGCGTACCTGAGCACGCTGGGCTCACACCGGGTCTCGGTCGATCATGCGATGATCCGGCAGGGTGCTGACTCGGCGATCATCCGCGCCCGCCTCGAGCACGGGGGCCGTCAGATTCTGGCAGAGGTGCAACTCAACCGCTCGTCGGCCAACCGGGCTCAGGTCAACCGGTCGGTAATCAAGACCCGGGAATTGCCCCGGTATTTCTCCAGCGTTCTGTTCGCACCGGAAGATCTCTCGCTCATCCGCGGCGAGCCATCGGGGCGCCGCCGATTTCTCGACGAACTTCTCGTCTTGCGTTCGCCGCGCATCTCCGGGGTGCTCGCGGACTACGAACGAGTACTCAGGCAGCGCAACACCCTTCTCAAGTCGGCGCGGGCTTCCGGTCTGAAGGGAGCGCAGCTCGGCACCCTCGATGTCTGGGACGAGCGACTTGTCGCGCTCGGCGCGCAACTCATCGAGGCCCGAACGAACCTCGTGGCCGAGCTGGCTCCGGAGGTGGCGTCGGCGTACACCTCGGTCGCCGGCGAGGACCACGACGCGACTCTCGCCAATCAGCTCAGCATTTATTCGGCCGGTTCCGCTTCCGACGAGGTTCCGGAGGACACGGCGGTACGGCGGGAGCGGATCGGGGCGGAAGAGGCCGCCGTCGGATACCGCGACGCTCTCGAGCGCCTGCGTCGCAGCGAACTCGACCGGGGAATGACCCTCGTCGGGCCGCATCGGGACGATCTGGTGCTCGAATTGAATGGGCTCCCGGCCCGTGGGTATGCCAGCCACGGCGAATCCTGGTCGTTCGCCCTCGCCCTCAAGCTCGCCTCGGCAACTCTGCTGCGCCGTGAGTCTTCCACGGGGGATCCGGTGCTGATGCTCGACGATGTCTTCGCGGAATTGGACGAATCCCGTCGGGCGCGACTCGCCGATGCGGTGAAAGACTTTGAGCAGGTGTTGATCACCGCGGCGGTCTTTGAAGACGTTCCCGGCGCCCTGACCGGCAACGCGATCCGGATCTCCGCCGGGACGATTGTGGAGGCTGCTTCGTGAAGGAAATGTCGGACGAGCCACTCGAGTCAGAGCCGGTGGCGGTCTACATGCGGTTTCGTCGAGTGTTCGGCGACGGAAAGTTCCGTTCGGCCGACTCGCGCAAGCGGGCGCATCGCGAGCCGGGGTCGACGGTTCCGTTCGGTGGCGGCCGTGATCCGGAGGGTCTCGGATCCGTGGTCTCCGCGTTGACGTCGAAGCTCGGTTGGGTCTCTCCGCTTGCGCAATCGGAACTGCTCGCGTCCTGGACCGAGATAGCCGGCCAGGAGACAGCCGAACACTCGACCCCGGTCGGCATTGAAGACGGCGTGCTGACGGTGCGGTGCGACTCGACGGCATGGGCGACGCAGCTTCGAATAATGCGCGGGCAGATCATCAACCAGATCATCGCGCGATACCCGGATGCCGCGATCGATTCCCTGCGCTTCGAGGGACCGAACGCCCCCTCATGGAAACGCGGCCCCAGATCAATCCCAGGGCGTGGTCCGCGCGATACTTACGGTTGAGTAGGCAAAAATCGTCGACGGGAACAAGTAAAGTCCCCAGATCGCCGTCTTGCGCCCTTTGTCTCCGAACGTTTGGTAGAATTGGCTAGTCGTCATGGCAGTTCCCTGCGGGGGAACCCGAGCCGCGAACGAACAATCGATCTACCTGGCAGGAGCCCAATTTCACATGGCAGAAAACCGCTCGAATTCCGAATCTGAAGACAGCTACGGAGCCGATCAGATCCAGGTCCTCGAGGGGCTTGAGGCGGTGCGAAAACGCCCCGGCATGTATATCGGTTCCACCGGCCCTCGTGGCCTTCACCACCTCGTCTACGAAGTGGTTGACAACTCGGTAGACGAGGCCCTCGCCGGGTATTGCGACACCATTCTCGTCACCATGATGAAGAACGGCGGTATTCGGGTCGTCGACAACGGCCGCGGAATCCCAGTAGACCTCAACCGCTCGGAGAACAAGTCGACGGTCGAGGTCGTTCTCACGATTCTGCACGCCGGCGGTAAATTCGGCGGCGGCGGCTATTCGGTGTCCGGAGGACTGCACGGCGTGGGCATCTCGGTCGTCAATGCGCTTTCAAAGGAACTCGACGTCGAGGTCACGCGCCAGGGCCACGTCTGGCGGCAGAGTTACAAGCACGGAATCCCGCAGGCGCCACTCGAGCAGGGTGAAGCCTCGGAAGAGCATGGAACGACGATCACCTTCTGGCCGAGCCCCGATACCTTCGAAACCGTTGAGTTCGACTATGAAACCCTTCGAGCGCGCTTCCAGCAGATGGCCTTCCTGAACAAGGGACTCGCCATCTCGCTCACCGACGAGCGCGACCTCGACGGCGCCGGCCCTGTGTCTGTCACCTACATGTACCAGAACGGCCTCGTCGACTACGTCGAATACCTCAACTCCGCGAAGAAGGTCGAGGTTGTCCACCCGGACGTCATCTCCTTCGAGCTCGAAGACAAAGACCAGAAGATCTCCCTCGAGGTCGCGATGCAGTGGACCACCTCCTATCAGGAGAGCGTCCACACCTATGCGAACACCATCAACACGCACGAGGGCGGAACCCACGAAGAGGGGTTCCGGGCGGCGCTCACCACGCTGGTGAACAAGTACGCCAGGGAAAAGGGCATCATCAAAGAGAAGGATGAGAACCTCACGGGCGACGACGTTCGCGAGGGTCTCACCGCGGTGATTTCGGTCAAGCTCGCGGAGCCGCAATTCGAGGGTCAGACCAAGACCAAGCTCGGAAACACAATCGCGAAGTCCTTCGTCCAGCGCATTGCCGGAGATCAACTCGGCGACTGGTTCGACCGTAATCCCACCCAGGCCCGGGACGTCATCCGCAAGGCCATCCAGGCTTCCGCCGCCCGACTGGCCGCCCGTAAGGCGCGAGAACAAACCCGTCGAAAGGGACTCCTCGAGTCCGGCGGAATGCCCGGCAAATTGCGCGACTGCTCGAGCAACGACCCCAGCCTGTCCGAAATCTTCATGGTCGAGGGTGACTCGGCCGGCGGCTCCGCCGTGCAGGGCCGGAACCCCGAATTCCAGGCCATTCTTCCGCTGCGGGGAAAGATCCTCAATGTGGAGAAGGCACGCCTCGACCGGGCTCTCGCGAACAACGAGGTGCAGGCGATGATCACAGCCTTCGGCGCCGGTGTTGGCGAGGACTTCAACCCGGACAAGGCCAGGTACCACAAGATCGTGCTGATGGCCGATGCGGACGTTGACGGTCAACACATCACGACGCTCCTGCTCACCCTGCTGTTCCGCTACATGCGGCCGCTCATTGACCTCGGCTACGTCTACCTCGCGCAGCCTCCGCTCTATCGACTCAAGTGGACCAACTCGCCCCACGAGTACGTCTACAGCGACCGCGAGAAGGATGCGCTGCTCGAGGCGGGGGCCGCTGCCGGGAAGCGGATGCCGAAGGACAGCGGGGTGCAGCGCTACAAGGGTCTCGGCGAGATGGACTACAAGGAACTGTGGGAGACCACCATGGACCCGGTGACCCGCACCCTGCTGCAGGTCACCCTGGACGATGCGCTCGCTGCGGACGAAATCTTCTCCACCCTCATGGGCGAAGACGTGGAGTCTCGCCGCAGTTTCATTCAGAAGAACGCGAAAGACGTTCGCTTCCTCGATATCTGATCGCGCACACCGATCAGAATCGAGAGGCCGCTCGCGGCCGTATCGAGATCTTCCGACGTACCACCTCAGAGACGGAATTGAGAACGCATGGCTGACGAAGTAACCCCCGACGCTGAGCCGCAGATTGCCGGCAAGGAGATCGACCTGAGTCACGACAAGGTGACCCAGGTGGATCTGCAGCTCGAGATGCAGCGCTCCTACCTCGACTACGCAATGAGCGTCATCGTCGGTCGTGCGCTGCCCGAGGTTCGGGACGGTCTCAAGCCCGTCCACCGTCGCGTGATCTACGCCATGTACGACGGCGGATACCGGCCCGACAAGGGTTTCTCCAAGTGCACTCGCGTCATCGGTGACGTCATGGGCCAGTTCCACCCACACGGCGATTCATCCGTTTATGACGCGCTGGTGCGTCTCGTCCAGCCGTGGAGCCTCCGCTACCCGCTCGCCCTCGGGCAGGGAAACTTCGGGTCGCCCGGCAACGATGGCGCCGCGGCGCACCGGTACACCGAGACCAAAATGGCCCCGCTCGCCATGGAGATGGTGCGGGACATCGAGGAAGAGACCGTCGACTTCCAGGACAACTACGACGGCCGTACTCAGGAGCCGTTCGTTCTGCCGAGCCGCTTCCCCAACCTCCTCGTCAATGGCTCGGTCGGCATTGCCGTCGGAATGGCGACCAACATCCCGCCGCACAACCTTCGCGAGGTCGGCGAAGCCGCGCTGTGGCACCTGGCGAACCCGGATGCCAGCCAGGAGGAATTGGTCGAGGCGCTCATCCAGCGCATCAAGGGACCGGACTTCCCCACCGGGGCCCAGATTCTCGGGCTCAAGGGCATTCAGGACGCATACCGCACCGGCCGCGGATCGATCACCATGCGCGCGGTCGTCAACGTGGAGGAGTTGCAGGGGCGCACCTGCCTGGTCGTCACGGAACTCCCGTACCAGGTCAACCCCGACAACCTCGCGCTGAAGATCGCCGAACTGGTCAAGGAAGGCAAGATCTCCGGCATCGCCGACATCCGGGACGAGACCTCCGGCCGTACCGGCCAGCGACTCGTCATCGTGCTCAAGCGTGACGCCGTTGCCAAGGTCGTGCTGAACAACCTGTACAAGCACACCCAATTGCAGGAGAACTTCGGCGCCAACATGCTGGCGATCGTCGACGGAATTCCGCGCACACTCGCTATCGACGGATTCATCACCGCCTGGGCGGACCACCAGATCGACGTCATCGTTCGGCGCACCAAATTCCGGTTGCGTCGAGCCGAGGAGCGCGCTCACATCCTGCGCGGCTATCTGAAGGCCCTCGACGCGCTCGATGAGGTCATTGCCCTCATCCGGCGCTCGGCGACCGTCGAGGATGCGCGCGATGGGCTGATTGCGCTGCTCGAGATCGACGAGCAGCAGGCCCGCGCCATCCTCGAGATGCAGCTTCGCCGGCTCGCCGCCCTCGAACGCCAGAAGATCGTCGAGGAGAACGAGCGCATCGAGCTCGAGATCGCCGCCTACCTGGCGATTCTCGACAGCCCACAGCGTCAGCGTGACATCGTGAGCGAAGAGCTCACCGAGCTCATCGCCAAGTACGGTGACGAGCGTCGCACCGAGATCATGTTCGGTTTCGACGGGGATATGAACGTGGAAGACCTCATCCCCGAAGAGGAGATGGTGATCACCGTCACGCGCGGCGGCTACATCAAGCGCACCCGAAGCGACAACTACCGCACACAGCACCGTGGCGGCAAGGGCGTCAAGGGCGCCCAGCTGCGGGCGGATGACGTCGTGGAGCACTTCTTCGTCACGACGACTCACCACTGGCTGCTGTTCTTCACCAACAAGGGGCGGGTCTACCGCGCCAAGGCCTACGAGGTGCAGGAGGGCGGTCGCGATACCAAGGGCCAGCACGTCGCGAACCTCCTTGCGCTTCAGGCGGACGAGGAGATCGCCCAGATTCTCGACATCCGGGACTATGCCGTCGCAAAGTATCTTGCCCTCGCGACCCGCGGCGGTCTGGTGAAGAAGACGTTGCTCTCCGAGTACGACACCAACCGGTCAGGCGGAATCATCGCGATCAACCTCCGCGAAGAGGACGAGCTGGTTTCCGCGATGCTGGTCGAGGAGGACTCCGACCTGCTGTTGGTCTCCCGCAAGGGCATGTCCATTCGATTCACAGCATCCGATGAGGCCCTGCGCCCAATGGGGCGCGCCACCTCCGGGGTCATTGGAATGCACTTCCGCGACGAGGACACCCTGCTCGACGCGTCTGTCGTGTCGGACGAGGGTTATGTGTTCATCGTTACCGAGGGTGGATATGCCAAGCGCACCTCGGTTGACCAGTACCGCGTCCAAAACCGCGGCGGGCTCGGCATCAAGGTGGCAAAGCTTGCCGAGTCCCGCGGGGATCTTGCTGGCGCGTTGATCGTCGGTGACGACGACGAGGTGCTTGTGGTTCTAGCCAGCGGCAAGGTGGTACGCTCGTCTGTCGCCGAGGTTCCGGCCAAGGGCCGGGACACCATGGGTGTTGTCTTCGCCCGCTTTGCGGAGGACGACAAGATCATTGAAGTCGCGAAAAACAGTGAACGCAATCTGGAATCCGAAGGCCTGGATGCTCCCACCGCGGAGCCTGCGACCGAGGAAGCCCAGACTGGGAAGGACGAATCAGTAGATGAGTAGCGTCGCCGAAAAGCTCCAGCGAAAATCGCAGCGAGCCACCGCAACCAAGCAGGTTCGCCTCAAGCTGGTCTACATCGACTTTTGGTCGGCGGTGAAGCTCTCCTTCCTGATCGCGCTGACGCTCGGCATCATCATGATCGTTGCAAGCATGCTCGTCTGGGTCGTCCTCGACAGCACCGGCATTTTCGGAAAGTTGAACGTGCTGCTGCGCGACATCCTCAACGATCCCGCGTTCAGCGTGACCCAGAGCTTCTCGTTGGGCCAGGTCGGCCTGTTCGCGTTGGTCGTTGCGCTTTTGAACACCGTCGTCGGCACCGCTCTCGGTGCAATCACGGCGATGCTGTACAACTTCAGCGTGCGGCTTACCGGCGGCCTGCTCGTCGGTTTCACCAACAACTGAGGACGATTCGGCGTGCGAGGGCTGGTCACCGCGTGCACCCAACCGGGTGAGCGGTTCTCGATTCGGTGAAACACCGCAGGTGCGATACTCTCGTATCTGCCCACGGGGATATAGCTCAGGCGGTTAGAGCGCTTCGCTGATAACGAAGAGGTCCCAGGTTCAAGTCCTGGTATCCCCACTCGGGATCCAATCAAGGATTCCCGTGGCGCGGGGACGTAGCTCAATTGGCAGAGCACCGCCTTTGCAAGGCGGGGGTTAGGGGTTCGATTCCCCTCGTCTCCACATCAACCCCGGCCGCTCCGGAAGGCCTCGTGGTTCAGCGCTCCTGTGCGAGTCGCTACGGTATAACCCATGGACCTCCGAGTGGCTAGCTACGGTGTCATCGTCGCGGATGGCCAGATTCTGCTCGCGCACTGGCGCCAGTCCGGACGCTCCGGCTGGACCCTCCCCGGAGGTGGCATAGACCCCGGAGAGGATCCCGCGGATGCTGCCCGCCGGGAAATCCTTGAGGAGACCGGATACACGGCCGTGCTTGGCCCGCTGCTTGGCGTGGACTCCCACGTCATCAGTGCGAAGGACCGCTTCTCCCCCGACCTACCCCCGCTGCACGCCCTGCGGATCATCTATTCGGCACGCATCGAATCCGGCGAGCTGCAGAACGAGATCGACGGAAGCACCGACCGGGCCCGCTGGGTGAAGCTCGGGGCCGTCAAATCACTCAAGCGCGTCGGGCTCGTCGACCTGGGGATCTCGCTCTATCGCGAGCTCGGAGAGAACTGAGAGCGGGAACCGCCCGGATCAGCCAACGTTCGAGTCACCCGCCGGCGGAGGGGTGGTCTCCGGCTTCACGGCCGCGACAACAATCTCGTCGGTTTCGTCGTCGCTGACCCACAGCTCGTCGTCGGCGCGCAGCGTCTGCCACGCGGCATACGCCACTCCGGCGGCGGCGACGATGGCAACTCCGACCAGAATGTAGCGACCGGGTCCGGCGCTCCTCGGTGGTTCGACCGCGACCTTCGGGGCTAGCCGACCACTGACCTCGCGAACCCGACCAAGCGCCTCACGAACCCGCGGATCCTTCGAGACTTCGAGCACGGCGAGGGCCGATGCGATCGCGGATGACACGGCGGGAAGCACCTCGCGCTGCATCTTGTCCCGTGCCGTGTCGGCGACGGTGCGGCCGGCGGCAAGCCCGGTGGCTACCGCGGGGCGCACGTTGTGGTCGATGGCTTCGCGTACGCGCGGCGCGACTTCCTCTCGGCTTAGTTGCGCGGCCTGACGGCTTGCCTCCCGGACCACGTGTTGCGCGTGCTCGAGAACATCCTTTTGGTCGTCCCAGAGTTCGAATGCCGCCTCCCGAAGGCGCTTCAGTTCTTTCTCGCGCTTACGTGACAGAGCCATGCGGAACCTCCAGTGGTCGGAACGGAGAATCCTTACATCTTTGCACGCACCTCTGGCCGCACAAAGCCCGTTGACTGAGTGAACCCCGAACGCTAGGTAATGCTGTGAAAGAATGGCTCTATGTCAACGCACACCCACGTAGCCACCTTCCACACCACTTTGGGCGATATCAAGGTCAACCTCTTTGGAAACCACGCGCCGAAGACCGTGAACAACTTCGTCGGCCTCGCGACCGGGGAAATCGAGTGGACGCATCCCGCCACCGGAAAGGTGTCCACGGACAAGCTGTACGACGGCGTGGTGTTCCACCGGATCATTGACGACTTCATGATCCAGGGCGGCGACCCACTTGGCCAGGGAACCGGTGGACCCGGCTACCAGTTCGACGACGAAATCAGCCCGGAACTGACCTTCACCAAGCCGTACCTCCTTGCGATGGCAAACGCGGGCACCCAGGGTGGCCGCGGCACCAACGGGTCGCAGTTCTTTATCACGACCGTTCCGACCACTTGGCTTCAGGGCAAGCACACCATCTTCGGCGAGGTAGCCGATGAGGCGTCGCGCGATGTGGTTAAGAAGATCGAGGCCGTCGAAAAGGACTCCCGCGATCGTCCCAAGCAAGACGTCACCATCAACTCCGTAACCATCGAAGAGGTCTGACCCGCGTGATGCGACAGTGAGCCAGGGACCGACGGATTCAGCCAACTACTGTTACCGGCATCCTGATCGCCAGAGCTTCGTGCTCTGCCAGCGGTGTGGCAGGACGATTTGCCCGGAGTGCCAGACTCCGGCGGCCGTCGGTGTCCACTGCCCCGAGTGTGTGCGGGAAGCGCGGCAGAGCACGCCGAGAGCCCGACCGGCCGTGGTGACGGCACTGCGTCGCGCCGGGCGAAGCGATTCGCCCGTCGTGACCTATGGCATCATCGCGCTCTGCACGCTCGTCTTCCTGTTGCAGCTGTTCACCGGGATCTTCGGTCCGATCTTCCAAGCGCTCGCGTTCCAGGGCGGTTTTGCCGCCACCGAACCGTGGCGAATGATCACGTCGATCTTCGTTCACCTGTCGATCCTGCACCTGCTGTTCAACATGTACTCGGTGTATGTGTTCGGGCCACTGCTCGAGTCGATGCTTGGACGGTGGCGGTTCGCAGCCCTGTTCCTGCTCGCGGGATTCGGCGGCTCGGTGGCGGTGTTGCTGGTGGCGCCCACCATCGCCGTCGCAGGAGCATCGGGGGCAATCTTCGGGCTGCTCGGTGCCTTCTTCGTGATCCAACGACACCTGGGCGGCTCGAGTCGGCAGCTGATCGTCGTGATCGTGCTCAACCTCGTGATCGGGTTCGTAGTTCCAGGGATCGCCTGGCAGGCGCACGTCGGCGGCCTGATTATTGGCGCGCTGGTCGGGTTCATCTTCGTACGCACGCGCAATCGATCGCAGCGAACGGTTCAGTGGTTAGCCCTTGGCGGCACCGCAGCCGCCCTGATTGCGCTCACCGTGGCTGGCGTGGCCGGCGTGGCCTGACCGGAAAGTTATCCACAGGCTTTCCACATGGGGATAATTACACCGGTGTAATTGCCCCCAGCAGGGGATGCGGGCTCAGCGCCATCGGGTGGTCATGAGGAATCCGATGAACAGGATTCCGAACCCGACCAGAATGTTCCACTGGCCAAGCTGAGGAACGGGCAGCGCGTTCTGGCTCACGTAGAACACGATGATCCAAGCTAGACCGATCAGCATCAGGCCGAACATGATCGGCTTGAACCACACGGGATTGGGTGCGTCGTCCCCGGTCCGGTTCTCCTGAGGGGCAAGGGCTTTCGTGCGCGGGTTCGATCTAGCCATGCCGGAATTGTAGCGTGAAAGCCAGTGCGGCTCCCGGGCGGCGCCCTTCCCGGACGGCCGGCCGCTGATGTCCCCTGGGAAGACGCGCGAAATTGACGCGGCGCACGCACGGCGAAGCGGAGACGGATGCCCGGGCTATCCGGGCCCGCCTCTAGGGTCGAACGCCTAGAATCAGGTTCATGATGGCTATGCGGCGGAACCAAATGGTGCCCGCCGCATCGGGGCCGCGTCGGGTCAGCGTGGTGGGGGTCATCGGCGAACTGCTCATCACCGGCGGAGTCCTCGTCTTCCTCTTCCTCGGCTGGCAGCTCTGGCTCAACGATCTCGTCGTGGGGGCAGGACAGAACTCCGCCGGGGTTACTCTTTCGCACAATTTGCGCGGCTCAGCACCCCTCCACGCTCCGGCCACCGCGCCGCCAACGACCAAGATCAGCTTCGGGGATCCGGTGGTAGCTGTTGCGCCGGGCGATGCTATCCAATTCGCCGTCATGTATGTGCCTCGGTTCGGTTCCGACTACGCCCGGCCCATTTCCGAGGGTGTCGGGACCACCAAAGTGCTCAACAAGAACGGCATCGGGCACTATCCCGGAACTCAGATGCCCGGCGCCGTCGGCAATTTCGCCGTGGCGGCCCATCGCACAACGTACGGCGCCCCATTCAAGCCCCTCGCGACGCTGCAAATCGGGGACAAGATCTACGTGCAAACCAAGGACGGGTATTTCACCTATGACTTCCGGGGACTCGAGTACGTGAAGCCGACGGGTGTCGGGGTGCTCGAGCCGGTCCCTGAATTCCCGGGGGTGCCCGCGACCGACCGCGTGCTGACAATGACGAGTTGCAATCCCATGTTCTCGGCGCAGGAGCGGATCATCGCCTATGCGGTGCTGGAGTCCTGGCAGCCGACCTCGGCTGGAGCACCGGCGGCGATTAGTGCCACCGTTGCGGCGAAAGGATAGGTGGCAGAATGTACGGAGCATTGTGGCGCGTTCTTCCAGGGCCGGTGTGGGTGCGCGTCCTATTGATGATCGCGCTGTTTCTCGTAATTCTCACGGTGCTCGTTTTGTTCGTGTTCCCGTGGCTCAATACTTTTGTTAACGTCAACGATGTGACGGTGGGAACATGACTCGAATACTCGTCATCGATAATTACGACAGCTTCGTCTACACGCTAAATGGCTATCTGCAGCAGCTCGGGGCGACGACCGAGGTGATGCGCAACGACGCCTTCCCGGCCGCCGAGGCGAGTTCGCGGATCGCTGAGTACGACGGCGTGCTGCTCTCTCCCGGGCCTGGGACTCCAGCCGCGGCCGGCGTCTCCATTCCCGTCGTGACCGCCGCATTGGAATCCGGTCTGCCGTTGCTCGGCGTCTGCCTCGGACACCAGGCCATAGCCGAGGCACTGGGCGCAACCGTTACCCACGCCGACGAGCTCATGCACGGCAAGACCTCATTGATCCGGCACGACGACAGCGACTTCTATCGGGGCGTTCCGCAGCCGTTCCGAGCCACCCGGTATCACTCCCTCGCTGTCGTGGACGAGACGGTACCGGCGGAGCTTGTGGTCACCTCGCGAACCGAAGGCGGGGTGATCATGGGGGTGCGGCACGACTCAGCCCCCATCTTCGGTGTGCAATTTCACCCAGAGTCGGTTCTCACCGAGGGTGGCTACAGCATGATCGCCAACTGGCTCGCAGTCGCGGGATTGCCGTCCGCTCAGGATGCCGCGCGCGGCCTCAGCCCGCTAGTCAACCTCAACTGAATTCGCCCATCGGAAAACCCTCCCCCGCGACGCGCCTGGGGCGCCTGTGGTGCTCCTGGAGCCCGCGAAGCACACGGTAGACATTTGCCGGGCCGTCAGCCGCCGCTGCAGTAGGTAATGGTGATTGCGGAGTTCTGCGGTTGATCCCCGGTCAATGACTGGTCCGTCACGTTGAGTCCGCTGCAATTGGGGTTTGGAACGGCGTTGATGTTCAGTTGAAGCGCGTTGAGCTTCTGGTTGGCGGTGGCGATGTCGAGCCCGGCCACGGCGGGGATGTTGACGAGACCGTCGGAGACTACGAGATTCACCCGGTCTCCCTGTTGCGCCGCGGCACCCGGGGCTGGGTCGCTGCTGATCACAATTCCTGCGCCGATGGTCGGAGAATGGTCGGAACTGGTGGTTCCGTAGGCCAGATTGGCCGCCTTGATCGCCGCCTTCGCCGCCTCCTCGGTCAGTCCAGAGAGGCTTGGGACGGTCGCGGCTGCCTTGCCCGATGACACGTACACCAGCACGGTTGAGCCTCGTGAGACCTTCGCGCCGGAGCCCGGGTCCGTAGTGATGATGTCGCCCTTTGTCACTTTGCCACTCGACTCGGTGACGGGGGATACCTTGAGCTTGAGGTCTGTGAGGTCCCGCGCTCCGCTGTCGTAGGGCTTCCCGCTCACATTCGGGACCTGCACGGAGAGGTCGTTGCCGATGGTCGCGGGGGGAAGGTTGACGACCCAAAAGACGACACCGATCAGGATGGCCGCGATCGCCATGATGCCGACCCAGATCCAGGCGACCGGTGGCCTCGACTGCGTGCGCACTGCGCGGTCGTCGTAGGTAGCCGACAACTGGCTCAGCGCGGTGTCGGAAGCGGCGGGCGAGTTGGGATTGATCCCGAACAGCGTGGTGTTGAAATTGCTGACCGGCGTACGACGCACCGGAACGGCGCCAGCCATCGCGGTCTCGAGGTCCTGGCGGAACTCCGCGGCAGTCTGGAACCGCTCAAACTTGTCTTTGGCCAGGGCGTGGAGCACGACGGCATCGAGCGCGGGAGAAACCCGCGGGTTGAGGGTGCTCGGCGCGGCGGCGGCCTCGCTGATGTGCTGGTAGGCAACGGCGGCGGCTCGGTCGCCACGGAACGGTGGGCGACCGGTGAGAAGCTCGAAGAGCACGACGCCGGCGGAATAGAGGTCCGTTCGGGCATCGACCGTCTCGCCTCTGGCCTGTTCCGGGGAGAAGTACTGTGCCGTTCCGAGCACCGCACTTGTGTCGGCCACCGTCGCGGAATTATCGGAGACGGCGCGGGCGATCCCGAAGTCCATTACCTTGACTTGGCCGTTTTGGGTGACCATGACGTTGCCCGGCTTGACATCGCGGTGAACCAACAGGGCGCGGTGACTGTATTCGAGTGCGGTCAGAATGCCGGACATGATCCGCACTGCTTCGCTCGGTTGTAGCGGCCCCTCGGCAATGATGTCCGTGAGGAGTCGCCCGTCCACGAATTCCATGACGATGAACGGGGCCTGCGATTCCTGACCGTTCGGTTCGCGTATTGTTTCCTCGCCGGCGTCGAAGACGCGGACGATGGTCGGGTGCGCCATGCGGGCGGCCTTTTGCGCCTCCTCGCGGAAGAGCAGGCGAAACCGCGGATCCGTTGCGAGCGCGGGCTTCAGCAACTTGATCGCCACGCGGCGGCCGAGTCGAATGTCCCTCCCGACGTGGACGTCGGACATGCCTCCGCGACCGATCAGCGCGCCAACCTCATACCTCCCGGCGAGCAGACGAGTACCTTCAGTCACGAATTAGTCTCCTGTGGATGCGGGCGCAAAGTCTCTGTCAGTGTAATGCGTGCGCGATGGAGGATCGCCGTCTACGGCGTCGGAGGGACCGTGCCGGTAACGGTCAGCGCGTTCGAAGCCGGGGAAACATTGTTCGTGCCGGTGCACTGGGCGACGTAGGACAGCGTATTCGGCCCCGGCGTCAAAGAGATTGTCCATTGCAGCGTCGTCACACTGGGGCCGACCGGGTTCGGCGGCGTCACGGTCGATCCATCACTCGGCGTGAAGGTGAAGAACTGCAGCGTCGATCCGCTCGGGCACCCGGTGTAGGCCGGAATGGTTACGGTGACAGTCTTACCCACGGCGGTCGAAGCATCCGGCGTGGTTGGTGCCGCAGGCTGGCTCGGTGGTGTTGGCGGAACGTTGCCGTAGAACCTCACGGTGATGACGTCGTTCTTGTGCACGTTCCCGGTCGGGTTCACGAAATAGGCCGTGCCGACCTTGTCGGCCGACGGCGCTGGGCTGGCGTCCGGAACCATGTTCGCGCCGAGACCGAGCTGGTCGAGAGCAGTCTGCACCTGGGGCATTGTCTGCCCGATGAACTCATTGGGCGTGATGTTGACGATGTTGCTGGTCGGAGAGGGACTCGGCGACGGCGAGGAAGCGGTCGGCGACGCGGAGATGGACGGCGAGGCGCTCGCGGACTGCCCGACCCTCGACGTCGGATTTCCGACGAGCGCGATGATCGTTCCGATTATCACAACCAGGAAGATGGCGATGAGGGCGACGAGAGGCCAGGTCCACCGATTCCGGCGCTTGGTCCCAATCGGTGCCGTGGTCGACGCGCTCTCGGTGGCAACCGCCGTTGTCAGCAGGCGGGTCGCTTGGGTCGCCTGGTTTTCGCGCTGAAGAGCCGGAAGCGTGCCGGCGGCCATGATGCCGGGGACGGCGGCCGCGGCTGCTACGACGTCTCCGCGTCGAAGAGCCTGCGCCGCGCGGGCAAGATGAGCGGCAGAAGCGGGACGGTCGGCCGGGTTCTTGGCGATGCACGCGAGCACGAGGTTTCGTACCGGCTCAGAGATGGTAGAAGGCAACTCCGGCGGCGTCTCGTTGATCTGCGCCATCGCTATCGCCACTTGCGACTCGCCCGTGAACGGACGGCGCCCCGCGAGAGCCTCGTAGGCGACGATTCCTAGCGAATAGATGTCCGTAGTCGGCGAGGCGGGGTGCCCGCTCGCCTGCTCCGGCGAGAGGTATTGCACCGTCCCCATCACCTGTCCGGTGGCGGTTAGCGGAACCTGGTCGGCAATCCGAGCGATGCCGAAGTCGGTGATCTTGACCCGGCCCTCCGGGGTGATCAGCAGATTGCCCGGCTTGATGTCCCGGTGCACCAGTCCGGCCGAGTGGGCGGCGTGAAGGGCCGAGGACGTCTGGGCGACGATGTCGAGCACCCGGTCGGCCGGGAGCACACGATCGCGCTCGAGGATGGTCGACAACGCTTCGCCGGGGACGAGCTCCATGACGAGGTAGGCGCTGCCCTCTTCCTCGCCGTAATCGAACACGTTGGCAATTCCCTCGTGATTCACGAGGGCCGCATGCCTCGCTTCGGCGCGAAAGCGCTCGAGGAAGCCCGGGTCGCCGAGGTACTCGTCCTTCAAGATCTTAATGGCAACCGTACGACCGATGACCAGGTCGGTCGCTTGCCAAACTTCGCCCATGCCACCGATGGCAACGCGACTAGAGAGCTGGTACCGTCCGCCGAAAGTGAGGCCACTAGTGGGTCTCATTTGTTAAGCACCGCCTCTATGACCTTCTTTGCGATTGGCGCCGCGACCGTATTGCCGAAGCTCGTACCGTTCTCTACCACAACCGCAACCGCAACCTGGGGGTTGTTGGCGGGGGCGAATCCGGTGAACCAGAGAGTGAACGGCTTCCCATTGCCGTTCTGCGCTGTTCCGGTCTTGCCCGCAACATCGACTCCGCTAATTCTTGCACCATTGGCGGCCCCGTTGTTCACGTTGTTGACCATGAGCTGCGTCATCGTCGCGCTCGTCGCCTGGGTTATCGGCTGCGCGAAAATTTTCTGCTGGAACGGCTGGATGACGGTGAGGTCCGGCGCGGTGATGTCCTTGATGAGCGTCGGCTGCATCTCAGTGCCGCCGTTGGCGATGGCCGCCGAGGTCATTGCCACCTGCAGGGGGGTGACGCGGTCGTCGAATTGACCGAACGACGACAGTTCCACCTGCGCCTCGTTGCCGACGTTGTAGATGCTCGGCGTGACCGGCATCGGCACGGAGAGCTTCTGACCGAAGCCGTAGGCCTTCGCGTACTTCGCGATCTCGGTGCCGCCGAGGGCGGCACCGAGCTGCGCCATCGGAATGTTGCAGCTCAACCGCAAGGCGTCGGCAATTGACACGGTTGCCCCACCGCCGCAGTTACCGCCTTCGGCGTTGTTGATCTGGGTGTTGGTACCGGTCAGGGTGAAGGTCAGCGGGTTCGGAAAGACGCTGTCCGGGGTGAACTTGCCGCTATCGAGGGCGGCCGAGGTGAGTACAAGCTTGAATACCGATCCCGGGTAGTACAGGTTGCCAGAGATGGCCCGATTGATGAGCGGATTCGTCGGATCGGCGAGCAACTGCTTATAGGCGGCGATGACGTCGTTGGTGTTGTGCGACGCGAGCTGGGTCGGATCGTACCCGGGCTTGGACACCATGGCGAGAATCGCGCCGGTCTTCGGATCGAGGGCCACGACGGCGCCGGTGTTGTTCCCGAGGGCATCCGAGGCGACCTGCTGAATGGCCGGGTTGATTGTGAGCGACACGGCGGCTCCCTTCGGCGTTTGGCCGGTGAGAATCGACTTGACCTTGGTGAAGAACTGATCGTTGGACGTTCCGCTGAGGTAGCTGTTCATAGCGCCCTCTACCCCGGTGTTGCCCTGGTTGAGGGTGAAGTATCCGGTGACCGGCGAATACAGGTCCGGCGAGCTGTAGACCCGCTGGTACTTGTACTTGTCGTTCGATGGAACGGACTCGGCAATCGCTTGGCCGTTGACCAGGATCGGTCCGCGCTCGGCGGAGTAGCTCGCGTTAAGTGTTCGCACATTGCGTCCGTCGGCGTTGAGCGAGTCGGCCTGGAACACCGTGATGATCGTTGTGGACGTGAACAGAGCGAGGAACATGAGGAGCACGGCAATGGTCACGCGCTTGATTTGGCGGCTCATCGGTCGGCGATCAATCCTGGTTGGGTGCGGACACTGTCGGACAGTCGAAGTAACAGGGCGGCGATGATCCAGTTGGCGACGAGTGACGAACCACCTGCCGCCAGGAATGGTGTCGTCAGGCCGGTGAGGGGGATCACCCGGGTGACGCCCCCGATAACGATGAACACCTGCAGTGCAATGGCGAAAGACAGCCCGACGCCGAGCAGACGGCCGAAGTCATCCTGCCCTGCGAAGCCGATGCGTAGTCCACGGGAGATGAACAGCATGTAGAGGGCGAGAATGGCGAACAGGCCGGCAAGGCCAAGCTCTTCCCCGAGGCTCGCGATTATGTAGTCACTCTCGGCCAGCGGCACGATATTCGGGCTTCCCTGCCCGAGACCGGTTCCGATGAGTCCGCCGTGGGCGAAGCCGAAGAGTCCCTGCACGAGCTGGTAGCTGCCACCGATCGCGTCGTAGACCTTGGGGTTGAAGGGGTCGAGCCACGACGCAAATCGGCCCTGAACGTAGCTGAGCGCGCTTCCGGCGATGAGCGCTCCTCCCACGAAGAGCAGGAGCCCGAGGATCACCCAGCTCAGCCGCCCGGTGGCTACGTAGATCATTACGAGGAACAGGCCAAAAAAGAGCAGCGCGGTGCCGAGGTCGTGTTGGAACACGAGGACGGCCATGGCGGCGAGCCAGATCACCAGGATCGGCCCGAGATCGCGCACTCGCGGAAACCGCATCCCCAAGAACTTCTTGCCAACCATGGACAGGCTCTCGCGCGCCGTCACCAGATACCCGGCAAAGAAAACGGCGAGGGCAATCTTTGCAAGTTCCCCCGGCTGGAAGTTAAAGCTTCCGATGCTGATCCAGAGCCGCGCGCCGTTCACGGTCGCGCCGATCCCCGGAAGCATCGGCAGTAGCAGCAACACGATGCCCACGAACATGGCGATGTAGCGATAACGCTGGAGCACGCGATGGTTGCGAAGAAGCACGAGTACCGCGAGGGCGATGACCATCGCCATAGCCGTCCAGGCGATCTGGCGCACGCCCGAGGCGCCCCAACCGGTGTTGTGGTTGGCGATGTCCAGGCGGTAGATCTCCGCGATGCCGAGGCCGTTCAGCACAAGGATGACCGGAAGGATGAGCGGGTCTGCCTCGGGCGCGACAAATCGCATTGCAACGTGCATTGCAAGGGCGAGCACGCCGAGGCTTGTGCCAAGCAGCAGAACCGTGCCCTCGATGTGCCCTAGCGCTCCGAGTTCGACAAGCGCGATGGCGGCTCCAACAATTCCGCAGGCGACGATCACCAGCAGAAGTTCGAGGTTGCGCCGCTTCGCCGGCACCCTCAGCCTGAGGCGGATGGTTTCGGTGAAAGTTGAGCGCGCGGCTTCGCCGGTCGCCGTTGAGCTCGGCCGACCGATCGGGGCTGTTGCGTCGGAACTACTTACCTGCATCTGCCAGTCGCTTGATGATCGCCCTCGCGTCGGAAAGGTCTTGTGCGCTAATCGTGTCCGTAACAGTCTTTCGCATGTAGGTCGGGAGATCGTTGAGCTTCACGCTGGTCTCGGTGTAGACGCTGTGTAGGGAGATCGGCCCGATATCCTGCTGCACCCCCTGGTAGATGGCAACGGTGGAACCGTTCGCGCCGACGTAGTAGAGCGACTGCGTCCAGCGGTAGCCGAGGAGGAGGGCAACGACTATTCCCACAATGATCACGATGATGCCTACCAGCCAGGTGATCCGCCGCCTCCGAGCGCGACGGCGGTCTTCGAGAATGAGTTCGTCGAGGTATTCGTCCGACTCCGGTTCGAAGTGGCTGTCTTCGTGCTGGGTCGACTTGAGTGGGTGAAGGAGAAGGCTCGGAAGTCGCAGCGGACGTCGGCCGGACTCTCCCTCAAACGTGAGCGGAAGCGCGGCAGAGCCGACGACGATTGCCGGATTCGATCCGGATTCGCCGGTCTCGTCGATGTCGACAATCACGGCCGTGACGTTGTCCGGCGCCCCCTGGTCCAGGCTGTCCCTCAGTAGCCGCTCGGCGGCGGCGTTCACGTCGGGGATCGTTCTGAGGGCGTGTTCGATCTTGTCGTCGGAGACGTAGCTGGACAGGCCGTCGGAGCAGAGCAGCCAGCGATCCCCCGGCTGCACATCGAGAACAGTTGTATCGATGTCGGGAGCGGCGTCAACATCGCCAAGCACGCGCATGAGCACCGAACGACGCGGATGCACGGCCGCCTCCTCCTGCGTGATGCGGCCGCTGTCGACGAGTCGCTGAACGAAGGTGTGGTCGGCGGTGATCTGCTTGAGCTTTCCGTCGCGCAGAAGGTAAATGCGGGAGTCGCCGATGTGGGCGAGCGCAATCTGGCTACCGCTGCGCAGGATGGCGCTGACGGTCGTTCCCATTCCGGTGAGTTCCGGATGCTCAAACACCGTCTCGGCCAGCAGAGAGTTTGCGGCCATGAGGGCGGACTGCAGGGCGAACTCGGCATCTGCGGCCGAGGCGTACTGCCGGTCGGCATCCATGACGCGCTTCAGCGCGATGGCCGAGGCAACGTCGCCGCCGGCGTGGCCGCCCATACCATCGGCCACAACGAACAGATGGGAGCCCGCGTAGCCGGAATCCTGATTGTTCGCCCGGATTTTGCCGACGTGAGAAACGGCCGTGCTCTTGCCCGATGTGGCCATGCACCTACCGCCGAAGTTCGAAACTGGTCGTGCCGATCCTGACCGGAGTATTCAGGGGAATCGGGGTGGGAAGACTGACACGCTTTCCGTCGAGGAAAGTGCCGTTGGTCGAGTCTAGGTCCTGGATGACCCACTCCCCGCTCCAGAGCATGAGTCGCGCGTGATGGGTTGACGTGTAGTCGTCTCGGATTACCAGGCCGCTCGCACTCGAGCGCCCGATAGTAAGTGGTTCCTTCGAGAGCTCAATCTCCAGGCCCTCTTTGGGTCCGGAGGTGATCACGAGTCGCGTCGGCGCACCGGTTCCATCCGTTCCACGCGAGGGTGAGATGAGTTGGGTGAACGACGACCCGCCCCCGGGCGGTGGAGAAGCGGGCGCAACAGGTGGCATGACCGGCGGCGCAACGGGCGGTGCGACGGGCGGCGCGACGGCGGAGGCGACGAATGGCTGGTTCCCCTGCTCCCCCGAAGTCCGGCGGACCCGAGAACCGAACAGATCGGACCTCAACGCGTAAACGACCCCGAAAATGAACGCCCAGAGAACCAAAAGGAAGCCGAAGCGAAGAAGCAGGTAGGTGAGTTCGCTCATCGCCGATTTCCGAGGCCGTCGTCGGGCGCGCGCGGATTGAAGGGTTGATCAACCGACGCGGATTGGGCGAGCACCCGGAATACGATACGGGTTCTCCCGATGTCGATGACGGAATCGGGTGGGAGCGGCGCGCGTTTGACCGGTGCGCCATCGAGTTTTGAGCCGTTGGTCGACCCGAGATCGTTCACTTCGGCCCGTGTGCCGTCCCAGAGAATCTCGACATGCTTGCGGGAGGTGCCGGCGTCGTCGACCGTAATGTCCGCGTCGCTGCCGCGGCCGATGATGGTGCGCGACTTGACGATCGGGTAGCGCTTGCCCGCTACATCCAGAACCGGAGTCCACGCCACAGTGCCCTTGACGCTCACTGAGTCGATGGCGAGCATGCCCTGCATCAGCGACGGATCCTCGGTCAGGTTGATGCTGATGCCGCCGGAGAACTGGTAGTGCTGGGCGGTGGCGTGCTGCTGCACCAACTGGGTCAACTCGTCGATGAGGGTGGGGCCGATCGAGGTCATCCGCTGATAGTCGACCCCATTGAGTCGCACGGTGAAGCGGTTGGGAACGAGGATTCGGTCCCGTGCCACGACCGCGGCCTGGGTGTCGAGCTCGCGTCGGAGGGCGGATGTAATCTCGATTGGTTGCAGGCCAGATTTGAAGGTCTTGGCGAATGCGCCGTTGACAACGCGCTCCAAGCCCTTCTCAAAACTGTCCAACAGGCCCAATGGTCTCCCTCGTCGCCTCGCGCTTACAACAAGGTAGATGTTAGCCGCAAGGTCTGTGACGCGAGCGCGCGCAACGATTTACCGCCCCTCGCGGCCGACTACAACGAGCGGAGGGCGCCCCCGGGCTGTGGTAATCTCGCTAAGTCTGCGCGAGTGGCGAAATTGGCAGACGCGCACGGTTCAGGTCCGTGTGCCCGTGAGGGCATGGGGGTTCAAGTCCCCCCTCGCGCACGAAGGCTGTTTCATCAAATTCAGCGATGGGTTTCATTAAATAGGCCGAAATGAATACGGCGGGGCCGGTTTGGCAGAAATGTCGGACCGGCCCTTCGCCATTTCTGCGCGATAGTGCTTGTGATCCTGTTCCGGGGGCCGGATTTGGCCCTTAAACGCCAATCAGCCTGCTTTTAGGCAGGCTGAAGCTTTCGGTACGCGGGGGTTGTCGTGGAGCGGAGCGGTGCTTAGCGGGGCGGCGCAAGAGCTGCGGGCGAGCTGACCGGGGTGAGCGGCACTCCGGCCGCGGTCTTGCGCCGGCGTTGCCGAGGGATGGGACCGCCAAGGTCGCGTTCGGCGAGTTTGGCGAAGAAGTCATGAATCTTGCGCAGGTTAGAGGACACCGCTGCGAGGGTTGCGACGAGGTAGTTGAATGCGAATCCGCGGCCGGACCGGGATTCGGTGTGGCCGAGCTTTTCTTGGTTCTTGCCTTTGAGGGTCTTGTTGGAGGACTCGACGAGGCTCCGCATGCCGTAGATGGCCTTGTGTTCGGGCGACTTGTATGCGAATTTCTGCCAGTGCTTGATGGCGAGTGCTTGTGCCTTCGAGGACCGGCCCTTCGACAATCCCGCATCGATGGGGATTGTGATGGTTGCGGCTGTTTTCGGTTTGGCAACGCGTTTGCCGGTAGCGCGGTCGACCGCCATGTAGCCCGGTGTTGGGTAGATGAACCGCTGGTAGCCGTCCTTGTCGGGCTTCCCCTTGGGAGTGAGGCGGTACGCGCGTCGGGCGGCCAGTAGGGACAGGTACTTTGCTTTGTCGATGAGGCGTTTCGTTTTCCCGGTGTCGGGGTCTTTGACTCGGGTGCGGTAGCTGATAGTGGCGCCGATGAGGTCTTCGGGCATCCAGGTGACGTACCAGTTGCCCTCGACGAGGATGAGGTCCTCGTGACTGCTCTGCAATCCCAGGTTGGTCTTCTTGTAGTCGATGACGAGTTCGCAGCCGAGGAGTCGCAGGGGGATGTGGAAGTCGTTCACATCACCGTTGTTGTAGGCGCGGTCGCAAAGCACGAGCGCACCTGCGAAGCCGAGACGTTGGTGTGACTGGATGAGCTTGAGGCCGTGTCCTCTCAGTTCTCCTGGTCGGTGAAACCCGACGGCGGTGATGAGCGAGGGAAAGAGTAGCGACTCAAATGGTTTGTTCCAGACGAGTACGAGGGTTTCGAACTCGTAGCCGGCCTTGTCGGTTTTGGCACCCTGTCCGTCGTGGCTGCCCTGACGGCGGTAGCGACCGGAGAAGGGGTCGGCGTTTCCGCGCGTCCGGGTGAGGTCTTTCGGATTGGGCCGTCCAGTGGTTTCGATGAGCGTTGCGTCCATGGCCCCATTTCCGTGGGACCTGTCGAGAAACTCTTTCGGGAGCATGCGAACAGAAGTGTGGAGGAGCTGTTCGCAGACCCAGTCGAGGCGCTTCAGCTTCACCTCAGCATTCTTTAGGCCCTTCTCGCTGTTGGCTTTCGCCATGAGTTTGGCGTACTGCTTCTGATTGAGCTTCTTGTTGCGGGGGGATGGGAAGGGGTCGATGTACTTCATCATTCTGTCGACGTTGCTCCAAAGGCGCTTGTACCAGTCCATCCGGTCACCGGGGTTGTCATTGATACCGAGGAGGTCGAAGTGCTTGGCCCTGAAGCGGACGTCAAGCGTCCTGGCGATGGCGTTGTAGTTCACGCCGTGACCGGTTTGCACATGCAGCAGGAAGAGAATGAGAATGGCCCGGAAGGGGATGTCGGCCTTCCGGCCCGCCGCCGACTTCACCTTCAGGGCACGCCATTCCTCTAGTTGGGGTACCACCCCGGACGTGTCGACAATTCGTGCGGCCATATTCAAGTAAGCAATCGAGGCGGGACCACGGCTGCGTTTGCGGTCGAAGTCATCGTGCCCCATCCCGAACGTGGATTGCATGCGCGATTCGAGCAGGTCGAGGGCTTCCTCCGGACTGCTGTTCGTCATTCGCTGTCCTCCCCGCGGAGGGCGGCGCGGAAGCTGGCGCGGTCGACGGTGTTGACGAATTCGAGGTACCGAGGGAGGTTTTCGAACTTGTCGAACCCGGCTGCGCGGAGGAGTTCCTTCATTCGGGTGCCGGTTTGGAGATGGGTGACAATCCAGGTGGCTCGCAAGCGGTCGCTGCGCGGGAAGGTGCCGACGGTGTGTGCGGTGAAGCTGCTGAGCAGGTTGCTGCCATTGGTCCGGTTCGGTTTGCCCCAGAGTGGGAACTCGGTCGGGGACGCCTCCAGCGCAGGGACCATCCATTCTTCCCAGTTCCGGAGCAGAGGGACTTCTCGCGGGTTGGTCCCGCGGACGGTGATGACGACGCCGTCGGCGTCGACCGTCACGTCATCGGCGAAGACCTGAGCAATGTCGCTCGAGCGCAATCCGGCGCCGGCGCAGAAAATCAACATCAACATTGCTTTGCGGCGCTTCTCGGCACTGACCTGCCCGACCGCCCACAAGCGGAACCCCGCCATCTCGGAGGCGGTGTACGGGCTCGCGATGCGTTTCCGGCTCAACGGAGTAAGAGCGTCGGCATGTTCCTCGGGGGCGACTACCTCCGAGATTCGCATCAGGATGGCTCGGTAGTTGCGGCGAGTGCCTTCACCACGACCGCGGGTCCGCTGCGTGCTGTACATATCGATTGCTTGGCGGCTGAAGATGACATCGGCCTGCAGCGGCCAGCCCTGCTCCCTGACACACCAGACCACGAAGGGGCCGGCGACAGACAGCAGCCGTTCGCCTGTATAGGCGGTGGCGGGGGCGGCGAGCATGCATGCGTCCCGGGCGAACGCTTCAAGCTCAGGGCGTTCTGCATCCAACCCCCGGGGCTGATACTTGGCCATCGCTGCGCTCACCTCCTTCGTCAAGCGGCACCCGTCGAGCACGGCGGTCACGACCGGCGAACCGCTGGCAAAGGTTCCTAGCGCCGGAGCGAGGACTTCGATGCGCTTTCTGGCCCAACTCGTGTCGCCGTAGCGAAGCTGAGTGTCGGCGGACTCCCGCCGCGGGGAGGCGACTCGCTCAGCCGCGAGGGCAGCGATGTCGGTGCTTCTGCTGAGCCGCGGCGTCTGGATGATTGGTTGCGTGTTGTTCTGCACAACCTCTCTATGCGCGGACAGGCGCATTTGCAGGACGGCGAAAGAGGACTAAATCCGTGAACGTCGGTTATAACCCTAGGCTGGTGGAGTTTACGCTGGTCTAGAGGCTCAAAAGTCGGCCTGTTGATAGGAGTGATCCGTGACGGTAGGTTCAGATCCGAGGGCGTTCCGCTTCGAGCCACGTTCGCTTGTCGCCGAGCCGAAGCAGTTCGGGAAGACGAGTCTCCCCCTTGTGCCGGCGACCGATGTAGATTCCGGGGACCCGCGGTTCCTGGCCGCGCAGCTGCAACACCGGGTCGCAAACGCGGCCCGGGAGGCGATGCTTGCCAATGGGCACTCCTTGGAAAGCTATGCGAAGCTGATGCAGGCTCCGGGTATGGCCTACGACAGGCTCGTGAGAATCCAGCGAGGCGAAACATTGATGCAACTAGCTGACCTGGTCAATTGGGCTCAACACTTCGACAACATCAAGCCGCTTCTTGCCGATACTCGAACTTGGCCGGACGTTGCCAACCGGTTGGCGGACTAATTGACCTGTGCTCCTACTACCTGGGCCTGAGGTTTTAGCCGCCAGCACGTGGCAAATCACGCTTGGAACGGTGCCGGGTGGAATTGATCTTGCTTTGGCGGCGGCAACAGCGTGACGGAGCCCGGGAATCAGATCTTTGAAGAGATTCTCCGAATCTCCGTAACCACGGCGGACCATGAGGGCAGATGGCCCGTGCGTCTGCACGTTCGTGTGGGTGAACCCGACGCGCTTCGTGACCAAGCGATCACCTGTCGACGGCAAGGGCGGCACCGACGCGTCGTGCTTGGCGGTGTTGTCATTGTGCCCACCGCTCATGATTACCGACCCGTTGGATCAATATCGGCGGTGCCCGCTTGGGCCGATGTCAGTCTGACAAGGAGGAGCGCGCGGGTTGTTCTGATGGTGCTGGCCACTGTGACCCGGGGATCGCCGAGGGGTTCAAGGTAGAACAGGGCGGGTTTCCCGAGGGCGAGTTGGGCGATTTCGAGGAGCTTGATGAGCTGGCCGTCGCCGCGAAGCTGGCTGGCTGGCACCGTGGCGTGGGTTTGCGCGAGCCGGCCGGGGTGCCGGCGTATCTCCATCTGGTCGATGTCCACCTCGTAGGTGGTGCCGCTGCGGGTGAGAATCCCGATTTTCCCGTCGCTGGGTTTGGGAGTGCGGCTGCGGTCGAATTCGATGCTGGGGGATTCGGCGCCGAATGCACGACGCAGAGTTTCGAGCGAGGCGAGGTAGGCCTGCATGTCCGCGGACGCCAGGGCTGCCGTGCGGGCTGACACTCTGGTGCTGATTGTCCGCCGCCCGGGGAGGTCGAACCCGAACCGCAACCGGTAGCCACCGTTCGAGTCGAGGGTGACGACGACGATTCGGCGGATTGTCGCGGTGGTGTCGCCGGCCGCTTGGAACTCGATCTCGCCGGTCGCTTGCATCAGGGCAACCATCTGCGTCCGCGGGACCGGGGACCAGGCTGCGCCCGGAACTCGGGCCAGCATCATCAGGTCGGATTTCCGGCTCATCGCGTCTCCTTCCGGTAGTTCTCCGCTTTCTGCGCCCCTTCTGGCGGCGGGCGGGTCGGTGTCGGCGACAGTACTGATCGGCTGGCCCGTGGTGTTCCCGTGCCGGAACGCTTCCGCCGGTTGGGCGCCGTGCCGCGCCGGGATTCGGTGATGCCGCGCATAACCCTTTCGACACCCGCACGCCGGTGCGGGTCCGAAAGGCAACCGTGTTCATCCCGAAATATCTCCATGCCCTGAACGACGACTACCAGCAGCTGACCACCCGCGATCCTGGATCGCTGACCGAGGACGAGGCCCGCTCGATCCGGTACTTCCGCACCGAACAGTCCATCGCGGCCGGGGGAACCCCGTCCACCGCCACGTCGAGTCGCGTGCTCGGGTGGGTGACGTCGGTTCGAGCGGTGGACGACTTCATCGCGGCAGTGGGTCGCCTTCCGCGGGAGAACAACCGGGTTCGGCGGGCTGAGGTCTCTGCTGTGGAACGCGTGCTGGTGGAGTGGCTGCGCTACCAGCGCCGCCCGCGAACCCGGGAGACGCATTGCGACTACCAGCGCCGCCGGTTGGAGGCGTTCCCGGGTTTCTTGTGGGATCCGATCGCCGATCGCTGGTCAGAGACGTTTCGCGCTTACGAGCTGTTCCTGCACCAGCACCGTCGGGCGCCGTCGGTTCGTGCTGCCGATCCGGTTGAGCGGTCGCTTGCCGCCTGGGCGAGCAAGCAACGGCACTTGCGCCGGCGTGGGCAACTCGATCCGGCACGCGAATCGGCGCTGACCAGGCTGCCGATCTGGGCCTGGGGTGCCCGGTAACCCGGCCCGGTTGCGGGCGATGGTTCCCGCAGTGCGTTCCGGCACGGGAACTTCCTGAGGTCGATCCCGGCTAGCGTCCGATCCACAGGGCCGGAGTCCAGTCCCGCCCGAAAGGAGGCACCTGATGGCGGACACGAACCCAGCAGCCGAGCCGGTCGAGCACAGCTCCGGGGAGACTCGCGACCGGCTCACCGGCGACGAGGGTGGCCGGTGGCGGGTTGTCACCCGGTCGGGCAGCAACCATCTCTTCGACTTGGACGCCGGCACCGTGGAGCGTATTCCCGGTCCGAATGCGTCGACATCGATCAACGACACGTGCCGGCTGCTGCGCACCATCGAACGGTGTGAAGTGGGCAGTACCGGGGGATGGACGATGAAGTCAGTGGACTTCATGGTGGATTTTTATTGGCAGGTTTGCACTGTCATTGTTCGAATCGAACGCCTCTCCGACCCAGCTGAACCAGCTTTGCCACGACCTCCACTCGCCGATGCCGCGGTCAACTACACGGTCAAATGAGATTCCACGAATCTCACATGAGTCTCCGCCCCTACTGCAGATAGGAGGAGGCCCGCTGAGGGATCCGGAAGCTTTCCAATACGAGGTGTTTTGGTCTGAGGAGGATCAGGCGTGGATCGGGATCGTGGACGAATTGCCGTCGCTTTCTTGGCTAGCGGACGATCGAGGCTCTGCCGCCGAAGGAATCCGACGGCTGGTCAGCCGCATCGAAGCGGACCGGCCAGAGAGCTAAAACCATGGAACAACACATGGAAGGGAACCAATCGGGCGACGAAATTGTCCAAGGTCTATCCCGAGAACGAGTCGTCGTCGAGCATCGCCCGTACGGCGGCCGCTACCTCGGCGAACCGTCCCTCGCGGAGCGCGTCTACCGCAGTGTCGTAGCCCAGCCAGGGGTTCGCTCCGATGAACCACACCCGCGCGACGTCGGCGCCGTGTTCGGTTGAGACCGCCGACCAGGTCTCGTATGCGACGCGCAGCCGAGTGGCCTGTTCCTCGGTTGGCGGGCTCGCGTCCGGGTTCTCCCATTCGCGAGATGCGGTCGGGTCACTCTCGCCTGTGAGGGCGGCAACCAAGGTGGGGCCGAGGGCCGCGTTTAGCTCGCGCGTGATTTCAACGATGTTCATCGACGGTCGCGGTCGCTCTGCGAGGGTTGCGCGCCAAGTTTCGTCGGACGGGACGACGTCCACCCAGCCCGCTCAACCGACTTCACCGATCTCAGGCTCTACCGTCAGAAAGTCGCACCACTTTCGTCGCGTCAGCTCCGTCTGTAGTTCTCGCATCAGCGGTGTGGACTCCAGCCACTCCCGAGCAGTCCCGCTTTACGAGCATTCCGGGAAGGCGTCGCGATAGGCGCGGGCCAGACGGGGGCCCTGGTCTATCAAGAACGCGATGACGTTGCGCAGGTAGTGGTCGGTGAAGTCTGTCCGATCGCAGATCCGATGCGGCATGGCAAAAATGTCTACCCACCTCTCGGCTTGATCGAAAACGCGCACGTCAAGCATGCCGGGCGGCGTCGCCTCGAAAGCCGTGAACGGCGGCATCTCGCCGGCGGCGACTTGTGCCCACACGGCTGCAGCGCGGTGGATGCCCTCAAGCAGCACCTCTGGAGACACTGATCGTTCTTTCGAGCGGCGAATGAGCTCAGAGCTGTCATACCCGGCCTGGCTCGTGGCCCAGCGAACCTCGTCCCAACGATCCACCGATTCCCCACTTTCCCGCCCAAGTCATGCCAGTTGGCGACCTGATCTTCGCGACCGAAAGAGCGCGTGTTGTGCGATCACCCTAATTTCGCGAGCCCGTTTGTCTGTCCCGTGCGGGAAAGCAAGTGACTTTGCTCGGCGTGCATCCGTCGCATGTGAATTGCCATAGCTCATACGGGCCGGTGACTGACCAATGCCTTTCTCGAGCTGGTTGCGCTTCAGAGCATTGTGGGGACGATTCGGCACCTGGGGACAAGATTGACGCCCGAAGCCGAGGCGTATCCAGACCGACTACCGGCGACCTGTGGGTCCAGCGACGCGAAACGCCTCGGTCGCGGCAGGATCGAGCCGCGTCTCGCCTTGCGTCTGGCTCAGAGCCAGCTCGGCGGAGGTAATTCGATGAGCCTGCCAGCACGGTCACACAACCGCCCTCCGTCCGGGGAGCACAAACCCAGCACAGAAGGGTGTGCGTTCAACGATGCGAGACGCGCATCCAGAGGGATTTTTCGTGAGGCCGCGGCCTTGTCCTGTGCCGCCCGAGTTCCTTGATCTGCTGCCGGACGCGAACGCTGGGCTATTGGACGGGCATATGTCTAAAGAATCTAAAAGTGCCCTAAACGGCTACCAGCGAACGATCAGCCGGCGTCCGGCTTCAGCAACGAAAACGTAGAACTCACCCGGCACTGGTGGCGCCGTTTTGGGTCGGCGTTGACGCCCCGCGAGTCGTACAAATATGCATCGCGAAGATTGTCAAAAATGTATCGTGAGGGAGGCGAAAAACGCATTGCGATGTGGCCAAGCGGCCGATCTCAAGAGAAATGTGAGTCAGCTTCGGTGTTCACACGCCAAAGGTTCGGTGGTCCGCGATCAGTTTGAATAAGTGGTGGAGGTTGGTTCCCAGCCTGCGGTCACCATTGCTGCTTGCCATCGCGCGGAGGTGCCGGGTGTCGGTGGCCTCGAGAACGATTCCTGTTGCGGCGACAGCGACCGGAAGTCTCAGGGTCGCGCCGCAGGCAACCTCGGATGAGGCGAGCACTCTGCCCGGCGATGCGCGGGTCTTGACAGCGATGTGAACGGTACCGGTGCCGGTGCACACAGCAAGCACGTCGTATTCACCGCTCGGGATGCCGGGCAGTTCGACGCTGGCGTGTGCGCTTCTTGACCCGCTATGAACCCTGAGATCTCCGCCAGCACTACCCTGCCCGTTGGGGTCGCTGAGCAGGGCGCTCATCCGATCGGACCATTCATGGGTAGGCGCCGGTGCTGCCGTACAGCCAGCCAGGATCGAGATGCCCACGCCGACAATCATCACGGCAACGACGACTTAGGGATTTGCGAAGGACTGATCAGCGAAGCGCCTGGACCACCGTCGCCCACCACTCATCCGGCGATTTCAGTGCATCCAGGATCACCGGATGCTCGTCCGCGACAGGCGGCTCGAAGGCGGCGAGATGCGCTTCGAGCACTTCTTTGACGACATGGTGTCGAGAGCCAGCGGTGGCGTTTGCCTGCCGCCACTCGCGGACAAGCTCGAGCGGAGCATCCAGACAGGAATCGCGGGGATCCGGTCTCGTCCACGGCAACGGTGCGGCCAGCATCTTCGGTGATCTTCGAGATCGTGTCCTTGGAGACCTTCGCCCCATAAACCTCATCGAAGTGCGCAGCGATCTCCCCGGTCGTCAGGCCCCGGGGCTGAGTGAGAGCACGATCTGATCGATACCATCCAGACGCCGTTTCAGCTTATCGGCTAGAGGGATGCACGCCTGATCGTGTCTGATGGTTGCTCAGAGAAACGACGGCGGTAGTCGGTTGCGAAGCGTCCCAGGTGCCCGATTCCCCATTTCGCGGCGACCTCGGTAACGGTGACCGATCCGGGCTCGGCGTTGGAGAGCTCCGCGCGGGCACGTTCCAGTCGGAGTTCACGCAGATAGCCCATCGGGGTGGTGCCAACCGATCGGCGGAACCCTTCTTGGAGGCTGCGAACGCTGACGGCGACCTCGCTCGCCAGGCCGGATACGGTCCAGGGGTGCTCGGGGTGCGCCCTGAGCAAATCGACTGCTTTCGCCACCGGCCGCGATCCGGCTGAGGCAACGGTGGAGTTGAGGGCCTCAGAGTAGTTGTGTGGTTGGGCAAGGAGCAGTGACCCCATCAGTACTTGCTCTAGCCGTTGTTCCGAAAGTGGATGTTTGAGCAGGCCCTGCTCGTCGTTCGATGCGAGATCGATGAGGTGAAGGGTCTGCAGCACGGCGCATCCTGCACTTGTCGTGAGGTCCAGCTCAGAGGAGAACTCCAACGGCTTGGTGACGGCGTGGCCGAGGTAATTCTCTAGTTCAAGATTCAGCCCGGCGGCTGGAATCATGACCGACAATTGTGCGAATTCCGCGTCGCAATCCAAATCGGCCGGCAGGCCGGGCGTGAATACAGCGGCCGTACGCGGTGTCCCATATACCGGCGCACGGTGGCCCCCGCGCATCGTTGCCCGGCCTGCCAGTGGTATATCGACGTGGAAGTTGGTGGCGTGGGCGGTACGAATACGCACGGCGTCACCGAAGCGGAGATACCCGAGCGTCACACGACCGACTTTGACGACGTTGAGAGACATGTTCAGCCTCGTCGCCGCCGACGCGTTCGGGAAGTCCAGCGGCAGGAACACGTCGCTCAATACCAGGCGTGCGTCATCGAGGTCGCTGCAGGACGCGACCGGGTGGCGCCGGAACGGCTCGGACGTTGCTAATGGCACTCCGGGAGTATAGGCACGATTTTTGCGCATTCGTGGGGCTGTGGACAATCTGGCCTGCGCTTCCTTCGACTGCAGTTGGCTTTGGTGGTGGGGCGTGCCAGGTCAGCGCTGGCTTCAGCGGGAAACGGGCTCCGCCGATTCGATGCCAGCGAACTCAGAACGACTCGGAAGTCCTTCCCAGTCACCGGATACGAGGCACACATGCGCGCCAACCGTGACGGCAGTCAGAAGGCACGACGAGACGCTTTCTCCCAGCAGGAAGTCAGAGAGGAAACCCGCAACGAAGCCGTCGCCTGCCCCGACAGTGTCGACGGGCGTGATCGGAATCGCGTCTTGCGTGTATTCCAGCCCCGCGGACACCGCGACCGCACCTAGCGCTCCACGTTTTATGACCGCATGACCCGCTCCCAGTTCAGAGAGACGATGCGCGAGTTCGATTGGCCCCCACGCGGGGCCGACGACGATCTCTGCTTCATCCTCGCCGGCGAACACGAAGTCCGACCGCTCAATGATCCGTCGGTAGATCGGGGCCGCTTCATCATGTCTCCAGAGCCGCCCGCGGTAATTGAGGTCGAATGAGACCGCTACGCCCGCTTCGCGGGCGACCTCGATGGCGAAGAACGTTGCCTTCCGCGCGATCGGTGACAAGGCAGGAGTGATCCCGGTGATGTGCAGGATCGATGCCGATTTGATGAGCGCGGAGTCGATGTCGTCAGGGCATAACCGTGAGCCGGCATTTCCATTGCGGTAGTACCAGACCTTGGTTTCACGACTGTTTCGTCGTTCCTTGATCATTAGGCCTGTGGGAGCCTCGCTATCCCGGATTGCGATCGCGGTCACGCCCTCCGCCTGAAGCTCTCGCAGGATGAGGTCTCCGAGCGAGTCGTCGCCAACGCGCCCCATCCAGGCGGCGTCCGTGCCGAGCCTGCGCAACGCGATCGCCACGTTGCTTTCGGAGCCGCCCATTCCCAGGGTCATTGATCGGCAATGCTGCAGTGGCCCTGCGGTGTCGGCACTCACGAGCGCCATGGTCTCACCTAACGTCACGACAGGCCCCGTCCTCAACGCAGCATTCGTGCCGAGTGTCATTGTGCACCCACCCACGCGGGCACGAAGGAGACCGCTCGCCTCGCACGGTCGGCGAGCTCGGCCAGGGAACCTCCGACGAAAGCGTCTCCCACAAGCGAACCGCCAAGACTCACGGCGAGCGCGCCCGCCTCGAACCACTCTGGTATCTCATCGATGCCGACGCCACCGGAAGGAACGAACTGAAGCGAAGGGAACGGGCCGCGGAGATAGTTTGCGAATGTAACCCCGACAGTTGCAGCGGGGAATATCTTGACTGCTGCCGCCCCGGCGACCCACGATGAGTGGAGCTCGGTTGGGGTGAAACCCCCGGAGATCACCGGGATGCCTGCAGCTCGACCGCACGCGATGACCTCGAGATCCGAAGCCGGAGTCACGAGGTAGTGCGCACCAGCTTCGATCGCACGCCTGGCATCCGCTACTTGAACGATCGTCCCGACCCCGATGACGCAGCCATCGGGCGCTGGCCCAGCAGCGCTGGCAGTTTCTCCAGCGTGCCCGGAGTCGAGAGCGTGCGTTCGATCGAGTCGATGCCGTTGTTTACCAGGACATCGATGACGTCGCGATAGAGCGCCGCCTCTTCTGCCCGGAGCACGGCGATCAATGGATGCTCGCGCACACGCGCCGATAGCTCGGAATTGAAAGACGGGGGCGATATCACGGACGAATCCTCTGAATTTGGTGGCGTATTGGCGGCTAATTCGTGCTGAGCGGCGCGGACTCACGCAGATGAGGGATCAGATCCTCCCATGCCTTACCCGTCACATATGTGCTCTCCAGGCTGAACGAGCAATCGTTCGTGTCTCTCAGCGAGGTGGGGCCGGGGAAGCCGATTACCTCCCAGCCGATTCGGTCCCGATTGCCGCCGTAGAACGGATCGCCATAGAACCCTTGTCTGGTGTGTAATGCGAGCAGGTTGAAGAACGTCAGGCGGTGGTCGGACGCCGACTGCAGGATCGTCCCGATCGACTCTGCCCGCCCCGGCCCGAGCGGCTCGGGCTTCGGCGCGCCCGAGAGAGTGACAAGCACCGCGTCCTGCTTGGCCTCGTCGAGCTCGGTGAAGGGTGAGTCGAAAATCTCGTTCGAGAGCCGGTCGAGATCGCGGACTCCCTCGGAGTAGGCGCAGCGAAGGGCCTCCACCCGCCTCGTCCACGATTGCGCCGGATGGCCGTCGAGCTCGAGGAATCCCGAGCCGTCGGCGGCCGCATAGATGTATTCGATACCGGATAGATAACGATCGATGTAACGGACCACCGCGGCTTCACGCGCGCCGGGCTGGTGATCGGTCGGGATGATCCTGGCTGTAGCATCCTCGATCGTTTGCCATTGGTGTTCGTCGAAGAACAGGCGTTCTGGGGCATCGACGGCGACGCGCGGCTGGATCACTCGCCAATGAGCTCTGCAGACCATAAGAGATTGCCTCCTGTTGGGTTGGTGCTACTCCGCGCGGCCGCGGGCGTAGATGTTCGCGAGGTATTCGGATGCCCGCCACGCCTGCGCCATGATTGTCAGCGTCGGGTTGACTCCCGTGGAAGTCGGGAAGAACGATCCGTCCATGACGAAGAGGTTGTCGACATCATGCGCCTGGCACCATTCGTTAAGCACACTTGTCGACCAGTTGTCTCCCATGCGGGCCGTGCCGTGCTGGTGGAACGAGTTGCCGGTGCTCTTCTCCAAATGAGTCGGGAGCACGCGGTACGCTCCCGCGGCCTCGAGGATCTCCATGTTCTTGTTCGTCTGCCAGGTGGCTAGCCGGATGTCGTTCTCGTGCGGCTTGTGAGTGATCCGCGCAACGGGGAGGCCCCAGCCGTCGGTCACCTCGGGATCGAGGTCTACCTGGTTTGTTTCCTGGGGCATGTCGTGGAGGATCAGTTCTACAGCCATCGCGTGATTATAGAAATCGCGATCGGCATCCTTACCCGCCTGGCCCCACATTGGCCGACCGGGGTGTAGCCAGTTGATCGGCTGGGCGACGGTGCAGGACGCGATGACCGAGCCGCCGATGTGTCCTCGCGACTCGTCGGTCTCGTAGAACTCGAACGATCCGCCGTTCATCTGGTGGCCCGAGTATCCGTACAGGGGATCGTGTAAGTCCTTGTCGAAGAGGCCGACGGTCCACATGGTCTCGTGAAAGGTTGCATTCTTGCCGAGGTATCCACTGCTGTTGGCCAGGCCCTCCGGAAAGTATCTTGACTTGGACATGAGCATGAGACGGGCTGACTCGATCGCGCCCAAGCAGAGGACCACGGCCTTCGCCTCTTGCTCGAATTCGTTGCCTTCGGCGTCGACGTAGACGACACCCTTGGCCCTGCCTTCGCTTCCGACGGTGACTTCCCGCACGTAGCAGTCCGGTCGGAGTTCGAAACGACCAGTCGACAAGGCGTCCGGGATGAAGCTTGTGAGCGTCGTCGAGCGCATCAGCGTTGGATCGCCGAACTGATTCCAAAAACCGGTGTGGTTGGCCGGCTCGCGGCCTTTGTAGGAAGTGCTTGCAAGCGCGATCGGGAACGGGTAGGCATTGATGCCGAGCCGTTCGCATCCTTCGTAGAATTTGGCGGCGAAAGCTGTCGGAGGCAGCGGAGGCATCGGATACTCCCTGCTGCGGGGAGGCTCGAATTTGTTGGACCGCGCCAGTCCTGCGCAACCGAATTCCCATTCGATCTTTGAGAGGTAAGGCTCTAGCTCGTCGTACGTGATGGGCCAGTCGACAAGGCTCGCGCCCTCGATGTCACCGTGAAGAGAGCGCTGCTTGAAGTCTGACGGCATTGGTCGTGGAACCCAGCCAGCCCAATGGACGGTTCCGCCGCCAACAAGCTGGGGGACGGGCGAGAACGAGGTGATCTCAGCCTTGCTGTTCAGGTCGTGGCGCACCGTGCGTGGGTTCAAGGCCGGGTCCGGCCCGAGGTAGTCACGGTTCAGGAACTTCAGCTCGTCGCCCGAGAAATGCGTCTGCGGAGATAGCCAGGGTCCACGGTCGAGTCCGACGACTGTCAGGCCGGCTTCGCTGAGAACTTTGGCGGCCGTTCCGCCGGAAGCACCCATTCCGACGATGACGACATCGACGACGTCGGGCTTCCTTTGGAGAGACTTCACATCTCTGTTAATCATTGGGCTCTCCTCATCGAAAGGACGTCCGCTGTGACGCCCGGGCTCAGGTCACGCGTAGCGGCACCGACCAACGCGCGGGCTCCGCGCCGCGCTCGTTCAGTATGCTGAAGAACAATCAACATGCTGAATGCTAGGGATCCCGCAGTGACCTGTCAACTCTTTGGATACACTCGGTAATGCGGACGACCGGAGTAAGCACAGGTAGCGAGGGGTGGCGCTTTGAGCCTTGATCACGATCAGGACGATGCGTTCCCGCTGGTCAAATCGGCGAGTCGTGCGCTCGAGGTGCTCGAGGCGCTGGCGGTGTCGGAGCGCAAGCAGAGCCTTCCGGAATTGTCATCGCGCCTCTCGATCCCGAAGAGCAGCCTCCACGGAATCCTCAAGACAATGGTCCACCGCGGCTGGGTAGAGACCGACGAGTCGGGTCTTCGATTCGGTCTGGGCGTGCACGCCCTATTCGTCGGGACGGCGTATATCGACCGCGACGATGTGGTCGCCCGTGCCCAGCAGGTCCTGGATTGGCTGTCCGATCAACTTGGCGAGACGATCCATTTGGGCAGAATCGACGGCAGGGACGTCGTCTACCTCGCCAAGCGAGATTCAACGTATCCGATTCGCCTCTACTCCGCGATCGGCCGTCGACTCCCCCTTCATGCGACCGCTCTCGGCAAGGCCCTGCTCTCGCAGCGGAACCCGGAAACGGTACGTGCGCTTCTGCCAACCGAGTTGCCGCAGCTCACCCCGAGCACGATCATTCGTTGGAGCGAGCTGGAGCGGGACCTCGAGCGGACCAGGCAGCGCGGATATTCGATCGACAACGAGGAAAACAGCATCGGCATCCGGTGCTTTGCCATTCCTCTCCCGAACCCGCGCAGTGGACGTGCACCTACCGATGCGCTCAGTATCTCGATCCCGATGGTCCGGCTAGATCAGGGGACGGAAGCGCATTGCGCTCGACTGCTGATGGAGGCACGAGACCGGTACGCGCACCCGGAGCGATACGGTAACGGGCACTAGCGGCTACCTCGCCAGCACCATCCGGGGACTCGTCCACCGCGACCTCGTCGATTGAGTGGGTGTCGCGCAATTCGGCTGAATGTTCGCGCGATCCGGATTTCGACTGCGGTGATGGTGCCGTTGAATTGCTTTTCAGGCCGCCCGGTGGACATTCATGAATGCGATCAGCGTTCACAAACATGAATCCCTTCGCCAAGGCGGTTCTCGATGCTGCTCGCCCAGCGCCGGGCCACTAATAGCGCAAGTCGATGTGACGACAACCAACGGAGGTTGAATTGGTACCCACCCGAGTCCCGCTCGGCACCACTTCTGCCGAGGCCGGCATCCTTCTGGATGTGGCCGGAGTTTCGAAGAGCTACAGCGGTGTCGAAGCGCTCGCTCCGGTGAGCTTTACGCTCAAAGCGGGCGAAGTGCTCGGATTAGTCGGCGAGAACGGCGCTGGCAAGTCGACGCTTATCAGACTGCTGAGTGGCGCAGAGGCCACTGACACCGGAGAGATTAGGTTGGCCGGCCGGCCGGTGTCGTTCCGAAATCCGAGCGAGGCCGCATCGGCAGGAATCGTGACGGTGTACCAGGAATTCAGCCTGTTTCCCACGCTCACTGTCGCCGAGAACATGCTTTTCGGCCAGTTTCCTAAGCATGCCGGTGTCGTCTCCTGGCCGGAAATGTACAAGCGTGCGGCCGAGTTCCTCGCTGAAGTTGGTTTGCACCTCGAACCCCGCAAGCGCGTCGATCGGTTAAGCGTTGCCGAGAAGCAGATGCTTGAAATCGCCCGTGCTTTGCACCGCCATGCTCAGGTCCTGATCCTGGACGAGCCCACGGCAGTGTTGGGCGGCGATGACGTCGACACATTGCTCGAGATCATCAGGAAGCTTAAGGATCGCGGTATCGCCATCATCCTGGTCTCCCACCGTCTCAGCGAGATCCTCGAGGTGAGCGACTCGTATCTCGTTCTCAAGGACGGCAAGGCCGTCTCGCGGGGACCGATCGGCGAGACCAGCTACCGTGATCTCGTTTCGAAGATGGTCGGCCGCGAATTTGCCACAACCTCGATCAGGTCCACCGATGACGAATGCAGGGGGGGCGAGCTTCTTCGAGTCGAGAACATCTCGAGCCGCGACAAGCTCCGCGACGTCAGCGTCACTGTGCACGCGGGCGAAGTTGTCGGCCTCGCCGGACTTCGTGGCGCTGGCCGCACGGAGCTAATGCGAGCCATCCTCGGTGTCGACGAAATCAGCGAAGGCAGAGTCCTGGTTCGAGGCATCGAGGCACGATTCCGGTCGGCGTCTGACGCCATCCGAGCGGGACTTGGCCTCGTGCCTGAGGAGAGGGCAACCCAGGGAGCCTTCCTTGACATGTCAATCGTCGACAACATTCCGCTTGTCCGCATGGCGACCAACCGCGAGAGTCTCAATCGCCGCCGGCGAGAGCTTAGACTCGCCGCCGATTACCGGGCGCAGTTGCGCGTTCGCACGGCGAGCCTTCGGCAGCGAGTGCGGAGCCTCTCTGGCGGAAACCAGCAGAAAGTCGTGCTCGCCAAGTGGCTTGAGAGCGGCGTTCAGACTCTCATGCTCGACGAGCCGACTCGCGGCGTGGACATCGGAGCCAAGTTCGAGATCTACGAACTCATAGAACAACTTCGACGCGGGGGCAAGGGTCTCCTCGTCGCGTCGTCTGAGCTGCCGGAGCTGCTCCTCCTCTGCGATCGGGTCGTGGTCATGCACCACGGTGCGGTCGCGGGCGAGCTGTCCAGAAGCGAGCTGAGCGAGGAATCAATCATGAGCCTCGCGATGGGCGGCCACAACGAACCAAAAGCAACCATTGAAAACCACGAATCCCGGGGCACGCAATGACTACCACCAAGAACGCCGATCTGAGGGCTCCGTCCACCGATCCCTCGATCGGCACCGCCCAACGGTCGCGACAGGAGGCCGCCGTGGAAGGCAGACGTCTCATCCCCGTCATCGGGTTCGTCGTCGTGCTCATCGTGCTGCTCGCCGTCTTCGTGCCGACGTTCTATAGCCCGATGAACATTGCCAACGTCGCCCGGCAGTCCGCGGCGGTGGGGGTAGTGGCGGTCGGGATGACGTTCGTCATCATCACGGCGGGCATCGACTTGAGTGTCGGAGCAATCCTCGCCGCGACATCCGTGTTCTCGGGCATGCTGCTCATGGCGGGTATCCCGGCGTATGGGGTGATCCTGATCAGCCTCATCCTCGGTGCATTGCTCGGCTCCATGAACGCCTTCCTCGTCGCGAACGTGAAGATCCAGCCCTTCGTGGCCACCCTGGCCACCTCGGCAGTGATCGGCGGCCTAGCGCTCCAATCCACGAACGGCACGCAGGTCCAGCTCGACCTTATCGGCGACGGAATGCTCGGATTCATGGGAAGTGGTTCGGTCTTCGGCGTACCGGGCCCAGTAATCATTTTCCTAGCGACCGCTCTCATCGGCGGCGCGATCCTGCGCTACACGACGTTCGGTCGGTATGTCTACGCGATCGGCGGCAGCCAGGAGGCGGCGCGCCTCTCAGGCATTCGAGTCCGGCCCGTGCTTTTCGGGGTCTACGCCATCGCCGGTATTACCGCCGCCACCGCCGGCCTGATGTACACATCGAGGCTCAACGTCGGTGACCCGACCTCTGGCGGTCTGATCGCCTTAGACGCTATAGCTGCCGTCGTCATTGGCGGAACGAGCCTGTTCGGCGGCTCGGGACGAATCGTCGGAACTGTCCTGGGAGCCCTCCTGCTGGCAGTCCTGGCTAACGTGCTCGACCTTCTAGGGGTCTCCCCGTTCATGCAGCAGACCGTGAAGGGCGTCGTGATCGTCGTCGCGGTCGTCGTGACACTGCTGATGTCAAAGAAAAGCCGGTCATAACCCCGGCGCGACCATCTACCGCACCGCCCATCAATCACACCATCCAATGGAGGACCTCAAGTGAAATCAGCACAGCAGACGCGCTCTGGCCGGATGCGGCGTGTGGCCGCTGCCGCAGCGTCGCTCGCATTCGTACTCATCTTTACTGCGTGCAGTGGTCAGACAGGCGGAGGGGCCGCAGCGGGTACCACCACCGGCGCCCCCGAGCCGGGCTTCTTCTGTAAGGCAGACTGCGCGACTGCGCTCAAGCTCAAGGCGAATCCTGCATCCGTCAAAGGAAAGGTCGGCCTGTCGCTGAACAGTACCGCCTTCTCCTATGGCGTCGCGATGCGCAACGAGGCCGAGGACCAAGTCAAGAAGTATTTCCCCGGAATCGACCTGACCGTTACTGACGGCCAGGGCAATGCGACCAAGCAGAGTAACGATGTCGACAACCTGGTGGCACGCGGCATCAAAGTTCTGCTCATCAGTCCATACCAGGCTGACGCGCTCGTCCCTGCTATCAAGCGCGCGGAAGCAGCGGGGGTGAAGGTGATCACGGTGGACCGGGGTGCCAATACGACGGTCACGTCGTACATCGCACCGAACGACTTCGAGAACGGAAAGCTAGTCGGCGAGTACATCGCCAAGCAACTCAACGGCAAGGGCAAGATCGTCGAGATCACCGGGACTCCCGGAGCATCCCCGACTATCGCCCGCCACGACGGGTTCATGAAAGGCATCTCCGCCTACCCCGGCATCAAGGTGATCGCCAGCGAGAACGGCGACTACCTGCGCGCTCCAGCCCTGACCGCGATGGAGAACATTCTCCAGCGCTATGCCGCCGGCAGCTTCCAGGCAGTTTACGCGCAGGCCGACGACATGGCCTCGGGCGTAGTCCAAGCACTTCAGGAGTCCAATCGTCTGAAGGGCACCCTTGTCGGATCCATCAATGGGCAGCAGGTGGGACTCGACCTCGTCAAGAAGGGCGACCTGACGGCGACTGCGGTCTATGCGACGGTTGCTCGCGAGGGAATCCTCGCTGCCGCGAAGGTCCTCTCAGGTGAACCTCTGCCAAAGAACGTGTGGTTGACCAGCACTCTCGTCACCAGCGAGAACGTGTCCGACGTCATGGGCAAGACCTGGTAGCCGGCGAGACGCCCTCGCCTCTCGCCATAACTCGATACAACGAAATAGGAGAAACAGCAATGCCTTTGGAAATCGACCTCGACCAGCTGATGGACCGTTCCGTACGTCTGGCACCTGGCTTTGACCTGAGCCGCACGTGGCTGCACGTCACGGACATGCAGACGACATGCACCGACCCGAGCGCTAGTGGCTACATCCGCGGCGGAGGCGGCACCCCGAGCGGTGATGACTGCGTCACCGCATGTAACGACATCATCGACCGCGCACGTGAGCTCGCGATCCCGGTCTCGTGGTCGCGGTGGGGTGTTCGCGCGGATGGTCTCGATGCGGGTCTGTACAACGACAAGGTCCGCTTTTGGTACCCGAACGGCGGCTCCGACGGTAAGTTTGGCGACGCCGAGACGGAGATCGACCCTCGCATGCACTACCAGGAGGGCGAACCCGTGTTCGACCGCCCGAAGTTCAGCGTCTTCAATGGAACGACGTTCGAGAACATGCTTACCGCGAACCGTATTGAGTACCTCATCCTGGTCGGACTGTCCACGTCGTACTGCATTCGCAATACGGCGATTGACGCCTGGAACCTTAACATCCGCTCGGTCGTCGTAGCGGATGCGACGGCAGCATACGACCACGATCCGGAGAACCCGGCTTATCGCGAAGCCCTCAAGAACATCCAGGGCACCTACGGCGATGTCGTCACGTCGCCGGAGCTGTTCGCGATGTTCGACAACGCCACGGCCAAGGCCGCATAGGGCTCACGCACACCTGTGTCGGGGGACTGATTCGTGGTCGGCCCCCGAGACAGTTCCACCGCGCTGGCCGGTCTTGCCAGCGATCGAAACACTCAGAAAGACGTGCGCAAACGATGAACACGACGGTTACGACATCCTTCGCGGGACCGCTTGTGGAGCGGGTCGCGACCGGCTTCGCCTTCACCGAGGGGCCTGTATGGGACAACCGTACCTCATCCCTGATCTTCTCCGATATTCCGAACAGCCGAATCCACCGTTGGGACGGCAGGGAGGTCACGACGTATCGCTCAGCGACTAACAAAGCGAACGGGCTGGCGATCGATTTGAGCGGGCGGCTGCTCGTCTGCGAGCACGCTACTAGCCGGGTCACGGCGACAGCCCCCGACGGCTCTATCGTCACCATCGCGTCGACGTATGCCGGCCGCCCCCTCAACAGCCCCAACGATATCGTGCAACGGGCGGATGGCACGATCTACTTCACCGACCCACCCTACGGACGGAACAATTCGTTCGTCGGAGTCAAACGTCCGCAGGACCTCGCATTCCAGGGGGTCTATCTCGTTCGTGAGGCCGCGGACGAACCGGAGCTTCTGTCAGACGACTTCGTCGCCCCCAACGGCCTGTGCTTCTCGCCCGACGAATCCCGTCTGTATGTGAACGATTCCGAGCAGCGTCACATCCGACGGTTCGATGTCGCCGCAAACGGCACCCTCACCGGGGGTGGCGTGTTCTTTTCCCAGACCGGGGACTTCGAACGCGGCGTTCCCGACGGAATGAAAGTGGACAGCCTCGGGAATGTGCTGTGCAGCGGGCCCGGGGGAATCTGGCGAATCAGTGAGGAGGGCGAGTTGATCGAGGTGCTCGATGTCCCGGAGGTCGTCGCGAACTTCTGTTTCGGCGGAGCCCAGAGGGACTGGCTGTACATCACTGCATCCACCTCGGTCTATCGGGTTCCCGTAGCAGTGCCGGGGATCATTCCGGCGAGCTGAGATCTAGCAGACGATTTCAAGACAAGACGAGGGAGACAGAATGAAACTGGCTGGTAAGACCTGCATCGTGACAGGTGGTGCCTCGGGAATCGGGCGATCATCCGCTATTGCGCTGGCGGCGGAGGGTGCGTCCGTCACAGTGACCGACCTTTCGATCGAGGAGGGTGAAGCCACTGCTCGGACCATCCGCGAGGCCGGCGGGCGGGCGATCTTCGTGTCCTGCGACGTCTCCCAGGACGAGCAAGCCAAAGCTCTCGTTGAGGCGACAGTAAGCGAATTCGGGTCAGTCGATGTGCTCTTCAACAATGCTGGCATCAACGTGATGGAGGGCAGCGTCGTGGATGTCTCCATCGAGAATTGGCGTCGCACGCTCGCGGTGAACCTTGACGGCATCTTTTTCTGCTCGCGGCACGCTATCCCCGAAATGCGCAAGGCGGGCGGCGGCCGGATCATCAACACGGCGTCCCCGGGTTCGTTCAAGGGGTGGGCGGGAAACGCGGCTTACCTCGCCTCGAAGGGCGCCGTGATGTCACTTACTCGCGCCATGGCGATGGACCACGCGAAGGAGAATATCCTCGTCAATGCCCTGGTCCCCGGACTCATCATGACCGGCATCGGGCATAACTTCCTTGACGCACAGCCCGACCCGGACGCGGTGGCAAAGGGTGCCAATCCGCTGGGCCGCGTGGGCCAGCCCGACGATGTCGCACCACTGGTTGTCTACATGGCCAGCGACGAGTCGCGTTTCTCCGTCGGGGCTCCTTTCTTCGTTGACGGCGGCGAGCTGGCCTCCTAGTCCGCCCGAAACCTACCAACTCACGAGGAACCCACAGTTAAGGAGAGGGCATGGACATCATCCTCAAGAGAAATACGCCGCACCGCGCTATCCGAGACGAATCGATGAAACCGCCGATGGGTGGCTGGCTCCCGGGTATCACCTTCACGTCGCTGCAGATCAGGACGCTAAATGCGTTCGTTGATCAGCTCATCCCGCCCGGCGGTGGTTTTCCGGCGCCGAGCGAAGTCGACGTGGTCGCCTTCTTCGCGCGGTACCTCGCGCCTGCGGGAGTAGAGCCGAAGTGGTACCCGTTCATCGGCGAGAACCAGTTCCGCAGCTGGCTCGACTCGCTCGGGGGGGCGTTCGCCCAGGCCGAATCGGCTGAGCAACTCGAGATCGTGGCGTCTGTCGAGAGATCGAATCCGGGTTTCTTCGAGATCGTGCGTGACATGGCCTATTACGCCTACTACTCCCGGTCCGCGGTCATCACCACGATCAATCGGGAACTCGAAGCGGGCAAGGACCTCAGGAACGCGCCGCAGCCTTATGGCTACTCGGACACGACCGAGGAGTGGGACGAGCGATTATTCGGCCAGATAACCGGTTCGTACACACGAACCGAAGACGTTCGGCGTGTCGAGATTCCGGATGTGTTGAGGGGCACCAGCAGTAAAGGAACCGAGGAATGAGAGCCACATCACGCGATGAGACGGATGTCTTGGTCATTGGCGCAGGAGCGGGCGGCGCGGCCGTAAGCAAGCGTCTGAGTGACGGCGGAATCCGTGTCATCTGCCTGGAGCAGGGCGACTGGGTCAACCCCATGGAACGACCCCACATGTACGATTCGTGGGAGCTTGAGCGCGTTCGGTCCTGGGACTGGCGCGGCAACGTAAGGCAGGCGCCAGAGGACTACCCGGTCACCGGAAACGCCGCACCAATGATGATGAGCGGCGTTGGGGGAGCAACGCTGCTGTATGCCGGGGCATGGCCGCGCTTCAAGCCGGTCGACTTCCGCAAGGGCACCGAACACGGTGTCGAGGGCACGATCGACTGGCCTATCAGCTATGAGGAGCTGGAGCCGTTCTACACGATCAACGATGCCGAGCTCGCGGTTGCTCGCCGCGTCGGGGACCCAGGGAACCCACCGAGGCCCGATGGTTGGGGTCCGGCGACCAAGGGCGGCTCGCTGGGGAACCTCGTCGGAGCAGGGTTCAACAAACTGGGCTGGCACTGGTGGCCGGCAGACAACGCGATCCTGACACACGATCGGGAGGCGCGACTTGCATGCAACGATTGCGGTTTTTGTCTCAGCGGTTGCACCCGAGGCTCCATCGCGTCGGCGGACGTAACCTACTGGCCGCGCGCCCTGAACAACGGCGTGGACCTGCGCACGAACGCGCGCGTCGAGCGCATCAACGTGCGCGCCGGCAAGGCGACTGGCGCCACCTACATCGACCGGCTCAGCGGTCAACGACACGAGATCACAGCGAAGATTGTGGTGATGGCGGCCAACGCTATCGGGACTCCCCGCCTCCTTCTCATGTCGGCACAGGCCGGTCATCCCGATGGGTTGGCCAACAGCAACGGCATGGTCGGGCGGCACCTCATGTTCCATAGCTGGGCGGCTGATGACTTCTGGTTCGACCGGCCCCTCGAAGGCTTCAAGGGGGTGGAGACTGCTGTCGCATACTCGCAACAGTTCTACAACACCGATTCGAGCCGAGGGTTCGTCAACGGCTTCTCCCTTCAGGTCGGTACGTCTCTCGGAGCGGCCAACAGCGCGCTCGGCACAAACACCGGCAGGCGCGCACCGTGGGGCAAGGATCACCGTGACTACTTCGCGAACCACTTCGGGCGTCACGCGCTGATCCAGGTGCAGGGCGAAGACCTGCCGGTGGCGACAAACAGGGTTACCCTCGACCGGGATGTCGTTGACTCCTCCGGACTTCCAGCGCCCCATGTGCACTATGAGGTGCACGACAACGACCGGCGTCTCGTCGAATGGGGCCGCACGAAGGCACTCGAAGCGGCACACGCCGCTGGCAACGTGGTCGATACTGCCACCACGGGCGTTCGCGGACTCTCGGAGCCGGCTCCTGGCTGGCACATCATGGGCACATGCCGCATGGGGAATACGCCAGAAGACTCCGTCACGAACAAGTGGAACCAGACCTGGGATGTTCCCAACCTGTTCATTACGGATGCCAGCTCGCTCACGACAGGCGCCGCAGTGAATCCGACGAGCACACTTCAGGCGGTCGCCGTTCGTGCGGCCGAGTACATCAAGCACCGTTTCACGGACATCGTGAGCCAGTCCGTGACCCCGGGCAACGCCGACGCACCCACCATGTGACGTGACGCCATTTGAAGAACACTCCTCCTCTACCTACCTGGTGGCAGACCATGGAACCAACAGTGCTGACTGGCGCACCAAGGCTTGGATGGTCGACTGGGTTCGCAAGAACCCTCTCATCGCGTACGTCAAGGGTCCGACTAAGGCCGCATACGTGTACGCGATCGCAAATCCCAGCGGTAACCCATATTTGAGGACGGCCGCCGATAACGAATGGAGCGACCATCTCCTGTCGCTCACCGTCTACAAATAGGCCGCACGCAGTGACGCGCTCCTAACAAGTGCCGGGCGGCAAGTTTCAAGTCGACCGCACCTCAAAGGGCTTGCCGACCGCTACGCTTCACTCATCCTCAACGTCCGCTCCGCCATCTGGTAATCGAGCGGGAGGCGGCCCGGCAAGAGTTCACCCACTCACTTCAGGACATTAAGAAGCTCATGCGTCCCACGCCCTCATTCCTGCAAATGTCGGGGTGCATCTCCGTCGACATCACAACGAAGGGTCGCGAGCATGAGGCTGCATGACCGCGACCAACTTCTCCACATAGTTCCGCAATTGGCAGCGCTCGCGGGCGAATCAGAGTGGTTCGAGTTCAAGGTCGATAACGATGATCCTGAGACGCTGGGTGAAAATGTGGCCGCGCTCGCGAACTCGGCGCGGCTGGCAGGCGAACCATTCGCGTACTCGTCCAACACTCTTTTTACAAGTTGCTCGACGGGCGCGATGGCTGCCGCGAATTCTTGTTGAAGCAGGGTGCTTCTCGTTGCTCCACTTCGAATGAGTACGCTCTCCAATGTGTTGAAGAACCGCTCGAGGGATTGAGCCTCACCTCGCTCTCCCTCGCCCGCGACGCGAACAGAGGGAATTTTTACGAACTGGAATCGGGTCAGAAGCTCCTCATAGCTCTTTCGCGATTGCTCTGCTGTGGCGTCACGTGAGCCGTTGTAGCTGATGTTTCCTTTTCTGCTGCAGCGAATAGAGACTCAGAAACGACTGTCTTGACGGATAAGCGGACCGAATGCTTGCCTATCGTCATCGGACAGATCGGAGAACCAGAGCTGAATTGACGACAGAGTTCGGGGACCGAGTGCCGCGTAGTACGTGTTCAGGGGAAGCATCCCGACTAGCGTCTCCCCGTTGGGATCGCTAAAGAACGTCTCGATCAAGCGAATCAGCGATGACTTGCCAGCGTTGTTCGGCCCAGCAATCAATTGCAGGTCGTGGTCGATATCAACGACAACCTTCTTGAAGCCAAGAAAGCGCTCGACTTCTACTCGACTTAGCTTCATGACGCGGAACCTATCAGAAGGCGAACAACGTCGGCGGCAGGCGGCACCCTGCGGAGCCCCACTTCACAAAGATGGCGGCGCCATCCAGAACGCGATTGAACTCGTCGCGATGGCCGGGCTGGCTTCATCGGAAGTGGCGACGGGTGCCAAAGTCTCAATCACGGTCAAGTTGGAGCCAGTAAATGGAGCGACGTGCTTGTTCCAGCCAGATTGGGCGTACCGCCCAGCAAGCACGACGGCTTTAATGATGGCAACAGTCGCACGAGGCTGCGTAGCTCCATCGCACCTTGAGCGAGTTCGGCGGCGGTCGGCTTAGTGCTAGTGGGTCCGAGGTGCCACATGTCGCGCTGTCTAGCTGCCTCAGCATCCGGCCAATTCACTACCGAAGTCTTGAAATGAATGAGAACAGTCTCACTTTGCGTGAGAACTGACAAGCACACCCGAAAACGCGGGTTCGCTCGGACCGAAATCCCAAATCGGCTGCCAGCTTGGGAAGCTGAAGAACTGCCATACATTCACAGTGCCAATCCCAGTCAAGTCGTGGCCAGATCGCCGATCGCGAGTACGGCTCGACCGTGGAAACGCGAAAGTGCTGTCGCGTCGAGCGCAAGAAGCTGGGAGGATCGGCGCGCTCTCGGCGCGAGGGGCGAGTTCTCAGGACGTTCGAGATTTCCCGAGAAATCAAGGCTTTCGGGCCCATAGGACAAGTAGTTCGAACGCTAGCGGCTTAGGAAGCTGCGGGGCCGCGATGGGGCTACAGCCGTGAGACAAATTAACCTAGTCGCGCCGTGAGATCGGTACGTGGGTGGCCCTTCCGGTGCACGCGTTCATGTGGTTGATGTGCCGAGGAGGCCCGCGTGCTTACAAAAATGTAGCGTGAGGATTGACAACAATGTAGCGCGAGCAAGGCGAAAAGCGTATGCGATGCACTCTGGCCGACCGGTGACTACGGAGCAGTCACAGTGGTCTTGACTACCGGTCGGTGATCTGGGTTGGGCGGCGTGCGCCTTCGGGCGTCGACTAAACGGCCATTTCCAAACGGACACCAGCCAATCTGGCCGCCGCATAGAGACCTTGAGCGCATGTCGTGCTCCGCCCGACACGCGGGCGACAGTGCCAAGGAACCTCCATTGCCCAAGTCCGCTAGCGACCCCACCAGCCCCACCATTGCGAAGTTCATTGAAAACTGCGTCACGGACGCAGCCGGAGCAACCCCGTACGACGTGACCGAGCTCACCCGGGCCGTCGCCGCCCTTGTCCACTGGTACCTCAGGACGCCGGGCACACCGACGCTTGAGCGGGCGGAAGTCTTCAGCCGCCCGGTCATCGTCGAACACATTGCCACCGGTCTGCCCTCGTTCGGGCACGCGACCCGGACGAACCGGCGCTCACAGTTGCTGCGAGTGGCCGAAGCGCTGCTGCCCGCGGAGTTGGCCCCGCGGCCGCTGCCGACCATGGCACCGTCAGACCCGACAGCCCCGTACACCTCCGATGAAGTGGCGTCGTTGACCCGGTGGGCCAAGGCCGAGAAGCGGAAGGGTCACGGGGCCGACGCGCTCGTGTTGCTTGCGCTCGGGTTCGGTGTCGGGCTATCGGCGGTCGAAGTCATGAGCGTGCGGGCAGCGGGTGTGAGCCGCCATGATGGCGCCGTCCTCATTCAGGTGACCGAGGGTCGAATCCGGACGGTCCCAGTGCTGCGCCAGTGGGAATCGGTCGTCGCGGACCGGGCCGCCGAGCTGGAGGCGAACGCGTTCCTGTTCAAACCGGGCCGGGCAGGTGCGGGGAAAAACCTCATCAGCAACTTCGTCGCACGGGCGAACCCAGACGGGGTGCACGCTCAGACGCAGCGGATGCGCAGCACCTGGCTGGCGACGCAGATGAGCGCCGGGACCGGGCTGCCCGAGCTGGTGGACGCAGCCGGGGTGGACTCGCTCGAGGCGCTCACCCGGTACCTGCCGTTCGTGCGTCGCCTGTCCGCAGAGCACACGGTCGCTCAGCTGCGACGAGCGGCCTAAAGCCCGAGCTCGTTTACTCGTCGGCGTCTCGAGCGCGAGTCACAAGAGTCTGGGACGTGCTACAACCTCGAGTGCTGGCGCATGGCCACGTTCACGTGCATGGCGAGTTCGTGGGTTCACGGGTCAATAGGTACTCAGCGCTACCGAACTTCGAGGGTTCAGAGCTGCAGACCCAGTTCACGGAACCCGTGATTCGCGCTCTGACGCTTGGAAGGTTTCGCGGGTCGAGCACCGTCAGAGAGTTTAGCAAAAAAAGCCGTTTTACCAGACGAACTTCGGTTCCGCGATGCCTGATGGGTTCGGCGTTATCGCCGTGAGGTTCAGCCGAAATAGGCCGCGAACTCGAAACATCATGTCCTTCGGTTAGCCGCCACCTCGGCGACAGCCCGCGATGACCAGTCTCCGGCCACGCGGGTAGCCGTCCTTCGTCTCTCCTGATCTCCCTGCTGACAAAATCATGACAATAAGAAATGCCCCTTCACTGCTACCCACCACGGGGTCAAACCCGCCACTACCTAGAGTACAAAAACCGGCAATCGCGGCAACGGTCCATCCGATCGACGGGCGTCGCTGCACCAATCAGCACTTCGGCACAACTGGCCGCAGAAATGCGTGAACAAGTGCGGTTGCCGAGAAGAGACCTACGAACCCGATGTATGCATAGCTGGTGGCCTCCAGACCCCATATGGGAGCGACAATTCCGGCCGCAAGGGAGGGCACGCTCAGCGAAAGATAGCTGAGCAGGTAGACCGCAGCGAATGTCTCTGAGCGCGCCTCTGATGCGGTGACTGCACCGACTGCGCGGAGGTTGCCGCTGAAGGTGAGACCAACGCCCATCCCGACCGCGAGCGCTGCCGCCGCGAACCCCACGGTTGATTCTGTCGTTAGCGCGAGGGCGAGACTGGCTGCCCCGCTGGCCATGAGCGCAGCCCCGAGAATTGCCGTGGCACGAGCACTAAGACGTACCGACCAGATGCCGCCTGCAGTGACTGCCACATAGAGAACAGCAATGGTGAAGCCTCCTGCGGCCGGGAACTGATTGTGAAGTACGTCGCGGACGAGGGAGGGAATGAGTGCTAGGAACAGCCCAGTCGCGGCCCAGCCTGCAATGGTGCTAGGAACGGTGGCCCAGAACTCGGAGCGAGCCCCGGCTACTAACCGGATTCTTGGACGAATGGCCGTCAGCGCTCGCCAATTTGGCCTTGTGTTTTCAGGCAGAGCAAGGGAGACAGCCGCCAGGCCGAGAAACATCAGCGTCAGGACCGGAAAAAGGTAGAAGTCAGGGCTCGAGGTCCATTGGACGAGCAGACCTACGACCGCAGCGCCGATAGCCATGCCGCCACTGGTTCCCACAGCCGTCAATATGGCTCCCAAGTGTGGACGCGTTCTGGGAGCGAAGTCGAGCAGTCCGGCCGCCAGAGCGCTCATCGCTGTCCCGGACGCGACGCCTTGGACTAGCCTGGCCAGGATGAGAGTCTCCGGGCCACTGGCCGTCCAGAAGATCGCCGTACTCGCCGCCGCCACGACAAACGCGGCGACCAATACGGGCCGGCGACCAACGTGGTCGCTGAGGGAGCCAACGGTCAGCAGCGCGCCGAGTAAGCCCACGACATATACGGCGAAGATGACGGTCAACACGGTCACTGAGAAGTGCCAACGCCCCTGGTAGATCGGGTAGATCGGCGACGGCGCGCTGGCGGTGGCCATGATGACCACGGTCGCAATCGCCAGCACGACGAAGGCACTCTTTGGTTGTAGTTGCCCAGATGTGGTGGTCTTCGCGTGTTGCATTTGTGCGATCCGGGGCAAGCACTCAGGCAGACCAGGACGATGCAATGACGCGTTCGACCATGCTGGTACGGCGAAAATCGGGGACGAAGTGTTCGAGAATGTCAGCGTTGATCGTGCCGTAGGTGGTACTCGGCCGATGCTTGAGTCCCTGGTGGAAGGTCTGTAGGAACTCGTTCTTGAAGTCGCCGCGCGGATGCGCGGCGGTGATCTCATCGACCATCGCAGGATCGAGTTCATTCAATCCGAGGCCGATGGCGTCGGTCAAAACACCGAGATTGGTGGCAGCGACCTCCGGGGCCATGCGCCCCGGGATCCCCGGTGTGGTGTGGAGTGCGATCGCATTCCAGACGACTTCGATGGCCCGAGAGCAGAAGCCACGCTCCAGAAGGAACGCTCGGGCATGATCAGCGCCATCAATCTCGAATCGCTGCTCCGCCTCCGAGAACGGAGTCAGCAGCCCTGTGTCGTGAAACAGCGCGGCCACATAGAGGAGCTCAGGGTCGGGATCAAGGCCCAAAGTACGGGCATGAATCGAGCTGAAGAGGAACACGCGGCACGAGTGGTGAAACAGAAGTGGGTTGGTCGTTTCCCTGATGAAACGGGTCGCCTCGGCGACAGTGGAGGTCTCGGGGATCTCCACTCCTGCGATAATTTCAGACATGCAATGCTCACTCTCGGGTCTTGACAACGTGGAAGCGGACAACTCGTCCGAGTTCCACACTGCCAGCGAGCCACCTGTATTCGCCGCCTCGGTTGGGCCATGAATCACCCACATCGGGACAACGCTGAGCCCCGCCGCACGGCAAGTGTCGGCGGCCATCTTGTCGCAGTCCTGGTGTATGACGGTGTCAAGCTTCTCGACGTTGCTGGCCCGGCCGAGGTCTTTGCGGAGGCGAACCGGCTCGGTGCCGACTATCGCGTTGCATTGGTGTCGCCCACCGGCGAAGACGTCACCACCTCGATCGGCATACGGATCGCGGTCAACGGCGGGCCTGACTTCCAGACGGCGCCCCATACCTTCCTAGTCGCCGGCGGCGACATTTATCCGCGCACCGCCGTGCCACGAGATCTGGTTGATGCTGCGGCGACCGTCTCGGTCGGCGCAAAACGGGTCGCCTCTATTTGCACCGGAGCGTTTATCCTCGCCGAGGCCGGGCTTCTAGACGGTAAACGTGCCACAACGCATTGGAAGGTCGCTCACATTCTCGCCTCGCGTTACCCCCTGACTCGGGTCGAGCCCGACGCAATCTATGTCCGTGATGGCACCACCTACACCTCGGCGGGGGTAAGCGCTGGAATTGACCTCGCGCTGGCTCTCGTCGAAGAGGACCACGGGTCGGACCTCACTCGTGAGGTTGCACGCGCGCTAGTCGTCTACCTCCAGCGGGCGGGTGGTCAGTCACAGTTCTCCGCACCTTTGCAGGGTTCACCACCCCGTACGCCAGCCCTGCGAAGCATCGTCGATCTCGTCACAGCCGAACCGTCGTCGAACCATTCCCTTACAGAGCTTGCAGATCACTTGAATCTGAGCCCCCGACACCTCACTCGTCTGTTCCGCGACGAACTGTCCACGACACCGGCCAGGTATGTCGAATCGATTCGCTTCGACATTGCGAAGGCCCTCCTGGACCGGGGGCATACAGCCACCCAGGCCGCCGAGCGCGCAGGCTTTCCCAGCTACGAGGCCCTACGCAGGGTCTTTGCACGCGAACTGGAAATGTCACCTGCTGCCTACCAGCGCCGGTTCCGGACTGCGCACCGGAGCGAGACTGCCACAGGTCACGCGACGCGTTCCTGAGCGAATGCCCATACAGACCGCCGGACGCGACGCCCCAGACCCAACAGCACTACCGCACGCTGTCCAGATTCGGGTGATTCCTGACCGGATGGGCGTTGCTTCGAGAACTTTACGCCCCCAGGCTTAGTGGATAGCGCGCAAGCCGGAGCTCTTCGTATCCGGTGCTCGCGACCAGGGCAAAATGGAGGATCGAAAATGGATGCTGAGCCTACCGCCACTAACACAACACCTCCGATGATGGCACTCCGCGCGCATGAGCGTGGTGGGCCCGAGCGACTTGTGTACGAAGACGCACCGCGGCCGATTGCCGGCCCGGACGAGATCTGCGTCGCTGTGCGGGCAGCAGCCATCACATTCGCTGAATTGACCTGGCCAGAGACTTGGGAAGTTAATGGCATCGATCGGACGCCTATAATCCCGTCGCATGAATTCGCAGGAGTGGTCTCCGAAGTTGGCCCGGGTGTAATCGACTTGGCTGTGGGCGACTCGGTCTTCGGGATCGCGCCATTCAACCGCGATGGCGCAGCGGCCGAGTTTGTGGTCGTTCCCGCTGCGTACGTCGCGCGGAAGGGGACCAGGGTCTCCGATGTCGTCGCCGCCGCCGCCGCCCTGCCCGCGCTGACCGCCTGGGAGGCTCTGGGCGGTCAGGCGCACTTGGCTGCAGGTCAGCGCATCCTGATTAGGGGCGGAACCGGTGCGGTCGGGGCATTCCTCACACAGTTCGCGCACGGGATGGGCGCCGAGGTCACGGTGACGGTCACCTCCGCATTGGCCGGGGCCCGCGCCAGGAACCTAGGTGCTGACCATGTCGTCGTGACAGGTCCTGACTCGGAGGCGCGCGACCTGCAAGCGTTCGACGTCGCAATCGATGCTGTCGGCGGCAACGTGCCCGAATGGTTGTATGCCTCGGTCCGCCCGGGCGGAGAACTCGTTGTTCTCCAGGAGCCCCCGAGCCAAGAGCTGGCCGACAAGTACGGCGTGAACGCGGTCTTTTTCGTCGTCCGCCCACGCCGAGAACGGCTAGAGGAACTGGCCGGGTTGATCGCCGCGGGTCAAGTCGAGGTGGCTATCGCTCAGACGTTTCCCTTATCTGCTGGTAGGGCTGCCTATGAGAGCGGGTCTTTGCCGAAACCCGGGCCCGGCAAGACAGTCATCCTCGTTTCCTAGTTTGAACTCACCCATGGGGATACCGCCCAAATCGTGCCGGCGAATCCCTACCTTCGCGAACTGGCTCGAGGCCTTCCTGTCGGTACAGCACTGGACGCCTGAATGAGGCACGACTCGGCGGCGGCCCGGGCCGTGACCCACCCCTCGCGGTCAACCCCCTCGGCTGCGAATAAGCTCAACCACTTTTCTGCCACTCCGCAGATAGCCGCGAAAAAGGTAACCCGTCTGTTCTGTAGCCCTGACTTCAGGGAGGACAAACCGCGTGTACCCTGGCTCCACACACATCCCAAGAGCAGACATCCCCGTGTGGGCGGGCCCGGACAGTTGGGAATAGATTTCAAGTCCAGCACGATTTCAATCACGCATAGCTGTCGATAGCAGGTCTTGAACCATCAACTGAACGCTTGGGCGCTTCACCTCCGCCAATCTGAGCTCCGACGCCATCTTGGAATGCAGTCGAGGGAAGGTCTCGTTGTCGATGATCTAGCCAGCATTGTCCTGGAACTTCGATACCCGCAGTGGATAAATTTAACGCCGACGGGTGCCGGGACAACGCTGGGTGAACAGGGCCAATCGGTAAATTGGAGACCTTCCGACTGCTACAGATGAATCAAAACGATTCCGAGGCATTGAGCAAAAGTGGAAGAGCCTCGAGTCGCAACTGCAGAGAGCCGTCTTCCATACTGTCGAGCTTGTGGAACCATTCATGATCAGACTGGTCAGCGGCGCCCAGCCGGCCGAGTCGGCGTTGAGCGTGCTCCCTGAGCTGCAAAACCGAGACAAGCATGCGAGCTTGAGGGTCGTCACCGACCACGTCATCCATCAGGCGGGTTCATCGTGGTGGGCGACCGCCGAATTCCGGTCAATTACCCGGTACTGATCGAAGACGGGATGATTCCGAACGGTAGCCGAGTGCTCGTTTCTCTCGATGACCTAGTGGTCGACTTCGAGGCCGAAATAAAGCTTGCCGCAATCGCGGGTCCTCTAGCTCGGCATAGGCCGTTGCCAAAGTCGTTCGACGACTTAGGCGCAGAAGTCGAAGCGGTCCTTGGCTCTGCAGAAAGAGCATGTCGTGAGGGGCCCCCGACCGGACCTCGGGAGGTCTAATGAGACTGGTTCTAGCGATAACGCCCCGTTACGGGAAAGGCCGTCCACCGGAGGGTAGTCGCGCCTAGTGGCACCAGGCGGATGCTTTTCTCGCCGCTACCGTCAAACGCGTCGTCTTTGGGATTTGGGTCGATCGCTTGTGCGACCAGAGCGAGCGTGGGCTCACTCCATGGCGAAACCGAGGTGTCGTTTGTGAATTCCGTTGCCACGTCATGGAGCTTTGAGCCAACAAGCGCAGGCGGATACAGCACAGCTGCCGATGTGCGAACGAGGTCGAGGTCGGCGTATCCCGTCTGTTCATAGTCGCGGTGCGGCGTGGCCGCACTTTCGACGGGAAGCGAGTAGACGAGCGGACCGGCTGCCAACGACGTGCGACCGTCACTGGTCGACACCGTCCTTACATGGTGCGGTAGTTCGACGACTATCACGCTGCCGGGCAGCCATCGAGCCGAAAAGCGGAGGCGATCGGACTGCCGTATCTCGGTGACCTCTTCGGCCCCGGTTACTGTTAGCGTCGCTTCTTCGCACCATGCGGGTATGCGGACCTCCACATCGAATTCCGACTCGGACTCGGGGTCGATGTGGACTTCTACTCGTTCGTCGAAGGGGAAGGACGTTTCCTGAGTTACTAGCACTGGCCGATCATTGATGCTAATAACGACGCTCATCGGTCCGAAAAGTTGGACACTGAGTCCTCGGGGGGTCTGGAGAATCATCCGCTCAGCCACGATCGGAAGGATTCGGCCGGCGTTCGGTGCGCAGCACACTGCGACATCGTCATGCGTTGGGGAGTAGTCCCACCGTGTTCCGAGTCGGTGGCTCGCTTCGATCTGATTCTCCGCCACAAGGTAGGCAACGGAGCGGCCGTCCTTCGCTATCGCTGCCTGAGCGGAGTTAAGGAAGAGATGCTCAGCCTGGTCGACGAAACCGAAGTCGCCGGTTATACGAGCTGCTTCGAGGAGGCTTAGCGTGAGTTCGGTCATGGCGCAGAATTCGTAGCCAGACTCGGGAAGGGGCACGGGGTAGGAGCCCGGTGAGCCGATAGTCTCATCGCTCTTCAGGGCGCCGCCGACGCCGATCGCAGCCCGGACTTTTTGATAGCCGGAGTCGAATGCGGCCTGCAACTCCGGGTTTCCAGTAAACGCTGCCAGGAGGAGGGGAATTCTGAGGTGCTCGGCGGTGTGTGCGCCGTGACCGATGGCCGGCTCCTCGGATAGGAGCCTCCACAATTGGCCGTCCGCGTCGGGCCAATCGAGCTCGGCTTGAGAAAAGTCAGCATAGAGAGTCGAAGCGAAATGGAGCAGGTCTGGATTGAAGGCATGCGAGATCTGCTCGATGAGGACCTCGACCATCATGAGGTCGTGGCCGCGGCCACAGCTGTCGCCGGTATGTTTGGCGAACGCCTCTCCACTCCGCGCGGCCTCTTCGTAACGAGCGTGCGTGTAGGCGAGGGCGCGATCGACACTTTCCCAGACGTCGTCCGCCTCGGTGTAAATCGCCCAGATCTGAAGAGCGCGGAGAACGCGACTTTGCGTCCACAGATCGCCTCCGATGTGAATCCTCTCGGCGCGGGCGCGGTCCGTGAACATGCCGATGTAGCCGTCTTCTCCCTGTGCGGCAAGTATTCGCTCAAGATATTTTCCCACGCTCACGAGAGCGTCTGAGTCGTGAAGGACTGTAGCGTGTGTCACCCACGCGAGCAGCCAATTGCCTTCGCTCTCGCCATTCCACCACTCGATGTTGGCGACATTTGAACCGCTGGAGGAGGAATCGGGTCCCAACCTCCCGCTCGCGAAGACGTCACCGCCGACCTCCGTGCTTAACTGAGGCATCGCGCCAACGTATCCGCCTAGCGCCGTTCTCGCTTGATGTTCGAGCCAACCGCCAAGGGTGAGCCCCCGGGGATGAACTAGCGAGTAGCTGGTCTTCATATCGGATAGCAAGTCGAGCCTCCTTGGTCGAATCAATTGGTTCGTACAGTAGCCGAACCAACCCATCTCCACAAACACATGGCTTTCAGCGGGCGAGTAGACCCCTACGAGGTTCGTCAACCTGTTGTAATGCGGTGAGGGTGGCACCACGAAGCTTTGCGCGACTGTCCAAGTAGCTCCGACGCACCGTCACTGTGTCGGCGACAGCAGCCATCGCTGACTCGCGGAGTCCGGCACGCAGAGGTTCCATTATTAGGTTGCCTAGGGCGCTCACTCCGCCGCCGATCACGAGAGTGTCGGGGCCTGCAATTTGAAGCAGCCAGGCAGCCGCATGCCCCAGATCGCGCCCGACGTCGTCGAGAAGCTTTCGGGCCGCGCGATCTCCGCTGATCGCCGCACGACCGATTAATTCCGTGGAGGCCTGGCCGTCCAAGCTGCCCTCGAATCCGGCCTCTTGACTTCGGCGAGCGATCGCAGGACCTGAAACCAGAGTCTCTAGGCAGCCGACTTTTCCGCAGCTGCACAGAATTCCAGAACCCACTCCGACGTGCCCGATTTCGCCGGCATAGCCGGACCGGCCGCGGAACAGTCTGCCGTTGTCCACGACTGCTGCTCCAATCCCGGTTCCCACGTAAAGGAGAGCGAGGTCGGGGCTTTCGCCTCGAGCGCCGACGTACTGGGATTCTGCGACAGCCATGGCCTGCGTGGTGTTGTTGACGAAGACAGGAACGTTTAGCTCGCTTTGAAGGACGTCGGCCACAGGAATGTCTCGCCATCCGAGATTTGGCGCAATGATGCAGGTGCCCGTGTCCGGCTGCACGACTCCAGGCAAGGCGACACCCACGGCGGCCAGTCTCGAGAACGGGATTTTCGTTCGCGACAGTAGCGTTCGCACGGTCGTCGCTGTCTCTTGTAGCGCTGACGTTGGAGTCTTTTGGGACGTTCGCTTAGTGACGCTATCGACCTCGTTCCCTTGGGCGTCGGCCAGCACAACGGTCGTCTGTCGGACCCCTATGTGGATGCCGGCGACTATGTGAGACTCGGGGTTCACTTCGAGCAAAACAGCACGCCGCCCACCGGTGGAACTGCTCTGGCGGAGGCCGTTCTCCTTGATGAAACCCGAATCGATAAGATCGTCCACATGGCTCGATACCGTCGATTTGGTGAGGCTGGTTTTCCGCACCAGGTCACTCCTCGAGACCGGACCCTGCTGCCAAATGATCGAGTAGATGAGCGAACGATTGGATGCAGCTGCTGCGTCCTCGTTCGTGGTCTCTATGCGTGAAGTGCTCATTAACTCGCGGAGTCTATCGTTCTCCCGTTCCATGACGCGCTCTTCCAGGGGATAAATTTTGGTCGCTATCCGAACAAATTGTGCGTATACTCCTACTCACCGAACCACCACGGCAGTCCCCTCCTTCGAGTCGGCTGTTGCGGTCGGGTCGTCTGCCGCTCTGCCCTTGCCTCTGCTGACTTGGGTTGGCACGAGTCAGATCAAAGGAGATTCTGTGAAAAAACAATCCGCGCGTCTTGCAGCAGGCGCAACGCTCGTGGTCGCACTGGCGGCGCTCACTGGTTGCTCTGCGTCGGCCTCAGGAGGGGGCTCCTCTTCCGTCACGCTGAACATTCTCGACGAATTCACGACTGCCCCCGCGTCGCCGAAGCTAAACGAGCTCATCAAAACCTATGAGAGCGCCAACCCCGGGGTAAAGATCGTCCGCACTAGCGTCCCTCAAGGGCAGGGTGTCACGAAGCTTACCCAAGGCGTCTCCACGGGGAATGCTCCGGATGTCGTATTCTTCGACAGTCCGAACACGCAGCAGTACGCCGCGCAAGGCCTCGTCGAGAATCTGAATTCAAAGGTTGCTGGGTGGGCGACGAAGTCCGAATACTATAAGGGCGCATGGGATTCGACACAGTACAGTGGCGGCACCTACGGAGTTCCGCTATATAGCGACGCCCCCGGTATTTATGTGAATCAGGACATGCTCACGGCGGCCGGCATCTCAAAAGTGCCGAGCACTTGGACCGAGTTGCGAACCGATGCCAAAGCGCTCACCAAGAATGGGGTCTCGGGCCTTTGCTTCGGGACCACCCCCGGCGCGGCAGCGGACTATTTGTTCATGCCTTACATCTGGCAGTCCGGCGGCAGTCTCAACACTGTGGCAACAAGCGCCCTTCCGAGTCTTCAGCTGTTTCAGGCCCTGAAAGCTGACGGCTCCATCCCTCAAGACGTCCTGAACTGGACATGGCAGGACGCCTTTACGGCGTTCCAAAATAAGTCGTGTGGCATCGTCTTTGGTGGGCCCTGGAATGCCGGCGACGCAGCCAAGCTTCCGTTCAAGGTTGCGGCCGGCATTCCGCCCCAGAAGGATGGAGGCACAAAAGCCTCCGTCCTTGGTGGTTACAACGTCGGCACCGGCAAGGGCGGCAACGTTGACGCTGCCTGGAAGTTCATCGACTGGTTCACCTCAAAGAAGGTGCTTGCTAGCTACCTTGAGGCCACCACGCAGTTGCCCAACCGGAAGGACCTTGCGGATCTATCATTCGTGAAGTCGAGTCCGTTTCTGCCCACGTTCGTGAAGTCCATCTCGATAGGGAAGCCCCGCACGTTCGGTGCCCAACTTCCTCAGATCGATTCAGCAATCATGTCGATGTTCCAATCGGTCCTCGCCGGGAAGTTGAGCCCGACTGAGGCCGCAAAGCAGGGAGAATCTGCTATCGGTCCGCTTCTGAGCAAGTAGCAATCGGTCGGGGTGGCGCCATCGGTAGGCGGCGCCACCCCGACTCCTAGCGGAAGGATCGTCATGACTCCCATTACTTCGGCTGCACCGATCCGGGCGAATGTCCGTCGTCTTCGACGGCACGGACGCTTGACCGGGATTCTCTTCCTAGCGCCCGTCGTTCTCTTTCTCGTCGGGGCGCTCGGGTACCCCATCTTTGTCAACGTCCGGTTTAGCTTCACGAGCACAACCGCCGGAACGCTTCTCAGCGGGGGCCCCTGGGTCGGCCTGGCCAACTACACTGCGGTATTCACCGATCCGAAGTTCCTCGAATCCGCCGGTAACACGGTGGTGTTCACCGTAATGTCCATTGTGTTTCAGCTCGGTCTCGGACTGCTGCTCGCCGCCTTCTACAACCAAAGGTTTCCCGGAGCCACGCGGATGTCGTCGCTATACCTCCTGGCTTGGGCGGCTCCCGTCGTAGCTACTGGTGCCGTTTTTCGCTGGCTTTACGATCGTCAGTACGGGGTCATCAATTGGCTCCTGGGGATGCTTCATCTGACAGATGGACACACGGCTTGGCTTTCGGACACTCAATTTGCCCTGGGCGCCGTGACTGTGGCCAATATCTGGACCGGGGTTCCTTTCTACGTCACCTTCTTCCTCGCAGCGCTTAAGAACATCCCCGAGCAGGTCCATGAGGCCGCCTCAATGGATGGGGCGGGCGCGATTCGGCGATTCGTCTCGATCACCGTGCCGATGCTTCGGCCGCCGCTACTCATCGGGGGCGTCTTCGGAATCATTTTCACTCTCAAGGCCTTTGACATGATTTGGATCATGACGCGCGGGGGGCCTCTCGGGTCGACGGAAACGCTGTCCACCTACGGTTACAACCAGTTCTTTACGTTCTTCCAATTCGGCGCGGGTGCCGCGGTGATGAACGTGTTGTTAGTCGTCATGATCATCGTGGCGGCGATTTATCTGCGTGTCTCGCGAGGAGAAGAATCATGACCTCAACCCTTGCCCGACCAGCGGTCGCTGAGAATTTGCGGACGAACGAGCGATTTCGTTCTAAAGGGAAGACCGCTCGAAAACAGGAGCCCAGGCGTTGGTTACTCACGCTCATCGGGCTGTTGCTCCTTCTGATCTTTCTATTCCCCATCTACTGGATGATCGCCACCTCGTTCAAATCGGAGGCTCAGGCGTTCAGCAGCCCGCCACGGTTGTTCCCCTGGCCGATCGATCTAACTGCCTGGCACACCGCGCTAAGCGACCCGTCTCTGGGCAGATACCTTGTTAACAGCCTCATACTGGGCTTCGGCACGGCAATCTTCACTCTGGCTCTCGCGGCGCCAGCGGCATATGCCCTGACCCACCTGAAAGTGGCGGCAAAAGGTGTCGTACTCGCTGTCAGTCTCACATCGCTGATGTTCCCTGCGGTCATGCTCGTGATGCCGCTCTATCAGGTTTTCGCGCAGACCCACTTGCTTAACAGCTATCTGGGCCTCATCCTCGCAAACTCGACACTGACGGTGCCGTTTTCGCTCCTCTTAATGCGTCCCCTGATCTCAGCAATTCCCCACGAACTCGTCGAAGCGGCGCAACTCGACGGTGCTTCGATGTGGGGAGTTTTCTGGCGAATCATTCTCCCGCTAGCGAGGCCGGCTCTGGCAACTACGGCCGTCTTCGCGTTTCTGATGTCATGGGGCGACCTGGTATTCGCCATCTCCCTTACGAGTTCCAACACGATGTGGCCGATCACCGCCGGGCTCTGGAACGCAATCGGTCAGAACGTTACCAACTGGCCGCAGCTCACGGCGATGGCGACCATTGCCCTGCTTCCGACGGCCGTGGTGTTCTTGCTCGCCCAGCGATTTGTAGTGTCGGGCCTCGCCTCCAGCGGGCTCAAAGACTAGCTGGTGGATCGAAGAAGAACTGCGAGCCCGGGCCAGACTGACGTGGGCTCGCAGTTCGTCTGGCTTCTATCTCGCCAATGAATCGGCCAGAACGGCTGGCTTCAGCCGTATCTGCCGGCCCCCGATCATCCACTCGGTCAGGAAAATGCTGCCGTCGGTGCCGACGGCGACTCCGTGCGGACTGTTCAAATATTGATCGCTGAGATCTGGGCGCACGAGGTGGTTCTCGCGGAGCGCATTGGGCCACGCGGGACCCCGGACAACGTCGGGAACTTCGACGACGACCGAGAGAGTGTCGTTTCGACCGAGCGCGAGGATCCCACCCCGCAGCTCGGTGAAGACGATCTTGTCGCCGAGTACAGCTAAACAGCTAGGGGAGGTAATCAGCGGATCGTTGACGATGCGATCAACGTTTCCGTCCAGCCGATAAAACACCAGGCGGCGGTTTCCCCGGTCGGCTACGACAAGTCGATGCACTGATGAGCGATCGTCGAGGACGAGCCCGTGTGGACAGTCGAATTGTTGTCCGGTCTCGGCGCCGGTCAGAGTGAACAAAAGCCGCCCTGCGCGGTCGAACTTGTGTACAAGGCTTGCGCCGTAGCCGTCTGCGACCCACACCCCGCCTTGCCCATCTCCCACCACCGATGTTGGGCGCCACGGCGCGGACCGATACTCGTCCCGGTCAGGCTGAGTGAATTCGAAGGACGAGGAAGCGTCGATTGCGACGTTGAGAACCCGTCCTTGCCTGCGCTCAGCTGCATAGTCGCGTTCAGGCCGGGGCTTTTCGCCGGGGTCCGCCAGCCAAAGCGAGCGGGGCGACTCGGGATCCACGCTGATTCCATGGATTTCAAGCAGACCTGTTGTCAGGGTTGTTGAGCTCCCCCCGTCGGGGGAGACAAAGACCAGGTCGCCTCCCTCCGGGGCGCTGAATACGACACGTCCGTCAGGGAGGACCGCGATGCCTGAATGGGACCACTCTTGGGAGCAAGTCCCCTCTTCCCACAGGAGCTGCCAGATGTACGCACTTATCGAAGTCATTGCCGCGCTTTCGGTGTGTCAGCTCGCGAGGAAGTAAGTAGGAATGGCGCGGGATCGCTGCCGTTCGAGCCGCTCTGCTGCGCAAGTTGGTCACGGTAGTGCATGACCATTGAACGGTTTCCGATTCCGCAAACGCCGACGAGGGTTTCGCCGTGGAAGTACCCGAATATGCACTCGGTGCTCACTCGTCCATGAACCAGCTTTATTCGGTCGGCGCGACCGAGCATTCCATAAGCAAGCAGGTGCGCATCGAATTGGTCGCTCCAGAAAGACGGGATCGGCGCGAATCGACGGCTTAGAGCAAGCTCAAGGGCTTCTGGGCCGACGACTCCCGCAGCGATGATCTCCGCTGCACGCTTTGCGGTCTCCGTCGGGATGTTCCAATGCTCGACTGTTGAGGCTTCATCGCCGAAAAGTTTGTTGGGGAATCGGGCGACATCGCCCACCGCGAAGACGTTTTTCCATGCTTGACCATCGCGTCTGAGTACCCGCATGGCCGAATCTGTGAGGATTCCTTGGTCAGCATCGATGTCGTTTCCGCGAAGCCATTCTGTGTTTTGTTGAGATCCGACCGCCTCGACGACGACGTTGCATTCCATTGTGGTGCCGTCGTCGAGCGCGACCCCTGTTACGCGGTCTTCCCCGAGAATCTGCTTCACTCGGGTGAGCATTCGGAAGCGGATCCCGTGATCTTCGTTGCGCCGCATCAGCTCTGCGGCCAATTCGGTTCCAAGGGGCCGTTGCATTGGGAATTCGTCTCGTCCAATCACTGTGACTTCGCAGCCCAGGCTTCGCACAGTTGCGGCTACTTCGCAGCCGATGAAGCCTGATCCGACAACAACGACTCGTGACTCTGGCGTCAGTGCCGACCGCAGCTCGACTGCGTCATCCAAGGTTCTCAGTGCAAAGCAGCCCCATAACTCGGAGCCTGGTATCCGGAGGCGTTTCGGTCGCAGTCCGGTCGCGATGATGAGTGAGTCGTAGGAATAAGTATCGGAATGTGCCGAAGTGAGCGTTTGCTCGTCGAAATCGGCCGAGGTGATCCTAGTTCCGACGTGCCACGAGACGTCAGAGACTAGCGAGCGTCGAGGGAAAAATATCGCCTCGAGCTCTATTTGCGACGCGAGGAAATGCTTTGATAGGGGCGGCCGATTGTAGGGGAGGTGTGCCTCGTCGCCGATGACAGTTATGGCTCCTGAAAATGCGGATCGTCTCAGCGCCTCGGCCGCACGGATACCTCCGAGCGATGCGCCAACAATGACGACTGATTCAACCATCCCGCACGCACCCTATTCAGCGAGTGAAATTGCCTGCATCGGGCAGATATCGATAGCGGCTTCGACGTTGCTTAGCTCGGCGTCGTCCGCCGTTGCTTTCCACTCGAGACGGTCTTGAGCGTTCAGCTGAAACACGTTCGGTGCTTCAAAGACGCACTGCCCGTAGTGCTGGCATCGATTCATGTCGACGCGGATCTCGATCATGCCATTTCCTTTCTGAAAAATGTGCCATCGCCAGTCTTGCATAAATTGTTCGGTAAGTGTCTAAATCCGAATCGGCCAGCTTCGGCGCTCTCGAGGTTTGCTCCCTGCATGAATAGACGGAATGCGGGACAATGATCGCGACGCTCGCGGACTTGAAGCGTCTAATTGCGACTGGAGAGGAACGCGTGATCCGAAACCCGGACCTCGCCAAAAGCCAAGGCAAAGAGGCGATTCGCCGCTTGAATCTCACGGCCGCGCTTTCGATTGTTCGGCGAGCCGGTCGTCTGTCTCGAACCGAGCTAATCAAGGAGCTGCACCTCAGTCGTACGACCGTTTTCGAGCTGGTGAGCCAGCTGGCCGATCTTGGTCTGGTCGTTGAGGATGAAGCGCCTCAGATCATCGGCGTGGGGCGCCCGAGCTTCGTAGTGAGTGCATCAAATCAGGTGGGGGCTCTTGTTGTGAACCCTGAAAGCGATGCCATCACCGTAGGCTTGGTCACTCTGGGCGGCCAAGTGCTCGAAAAGGTCCGTCGGGTGTCCCGGCAACCGCTTGATCCCGTGGCTACCGCTGACGTCGCGTGGGAACTTGTCGGTGAGATTCGGAAACGCGTTCCGTCGGGATTTCAGATCGCCGGGGCCGGGGTGGCTGTCCCCGGACAGGTGGCGCGCGAGACCGGCATCGTCCGTCTAGCGCCCCGGCTCGGCTGGAGCGAGGTGGACTTCGGTGGCTTGCTGGCGAAACGTCTAGCCATGCCCGTCGTGGTGGAAAACAATGCCCGACTCGTTACGCTAGCCGAACACCGGCTTGGCGTGGCTCGGGGCTACACCGACTTCGTATACGTATTCGCGGGTTCCGGCGGGATAGGCGGCGGAGTGGTTGCAAACGATCTCATCGTCAGCGGAAAGAGCGGGTTTGCCGGCGAGATTGGCCATATCAGGTTAAGGCAAGACGCGAACCCTGACTTTGGTGGATTGACCGGGACCCTGGAGGCGTTGGTCAAGCGGGACGACCTACTCGATCTTTTCGAACTCGCAGACGCGTCAGACGACGAACTGGATGATCTGATCCAGGGCGCGTCGCCTGAACTGCTTTATCCGATCGCGGAGGCTCAGTTGCAGTCCATCGGGGTTGCTTTGGGGAACCTGGCCAACATTTTTGACCCCCAGCTCATCGTGCTTGGGGGCTTTATCGGTTCGCTCCACACGCGGTTCCCTGACACGCTCCGGGTGGGTATGACTGGCGTCGTTCTGCCCGCGATCGGCCGGACGCTCGAGATCAGATCATCGGCCGACGCATCCGGGAAGGTCCTCTTGGGTGCCGCCGAATCCGTATTCGTCCAGGTCGTAGAAAACCCTATCGACTTCCAATACGTGGACTGAAACTCACTGGCCTCGTTCAACCTTGGCGATTGCTAGCCGCAAGTGTTACGTTCGTGTCTTAGGATTTAGCAACTTAGCGAACAAATCACTCCGGAGACCTGATGACCGACGAATCGACGCGGACTCGGCAAGAAATCCGTGGTTACGAGGCCGTGAGGGCCGCAGCCAAAGACTACGAAACCTATTCCAGCGATTTGCTCGGCGACCGCGATGTGCGTAGCTATCGGCAGCTACCCCTTGAGGCTGATCCGCCTCGACACACGCAGTTCCGCACCGCACTTCAGCCGCTGTTCATGAGTGCGGCAATCGAGCCAAAGGCTGCCCAGTTCGAAGCGCTTGCTCTTGATCTCATCCAGGGCATTACCGCCAACGGAGGCGGCGAGATTACGGGCGATCTGGCGCTTCCGTTCGTCATCGGATGTCTCACGATCATCTACGACCGTCCGCAGGACTTCGACGAGTGGCTGTCGTGGGGCCCTGATGTCTGGACAGCGGAGGCGCACGCGGCGGGGCTCGTGTCCGCAGAATCTCAGCGCGCACAACGCGACCGCGCCTTCAACACTGCGAGTCAGCGATCAGGAACTCTTCTCGAGGCGTATCTGACAAGAGTATTCGACGAAGCCGAAGCAACGCCAGAAACCGATCCCGATCGGATGGATGTTTGGGACTCCGTAGCTCAGCTTCAGGTTGGGGGACAGGGACTCACTCGTGAAGAGATGCACGGCATCGCAAACGTGCTCCTCGCCGGCGGTCGTGACACTGTCGTCAAGCTCATCACTGGACTGACATGGCACCTGTTGCGCTCTCAAGACGACAGGATGTATCTGACGCAGAACGAAGCGGCCTTCAACCAGACGATCGCCGAAATGGTTCGCTTTCTCTCCCCTCTTCCGAAGATGGAGCGCGTCCTTCCCGAGGATCGAACATTGACCGACGCTGACCGCGACACCAGCAAGTACGTGCTGCTCAGCTTCGTTTCCGCGAACTTCGACAAAACGGTCTGGCCAGATGCGGAGGACCTCAATATCCATCGCGACCGCAAGCCGCATCTCGCCTTCGGCTTTGGCCGACACTCTTGCATGGGCATGAACATCACCGAGCACGAGGCTAAGGCCTTCCTGCGGACGATCCTCACGAACTGGCCAGACTGGACACTCGCTGCCGAACCCGAGATCGAGTGGGTTGTCGAAGGAGAAGGCGACGAGGCCGTCACTGTCATCGATCGCTTCGCGTCGCTCCGAGTAAAGACCTCAGCGTCAAGCAATTAGGTTGACCGCGGCGCGGCAGCTGTCTGAAATTTCGATCGCCGACGCCGGGATAGTGCACGCAAGGAGATCATCCGCGCCAGAGCCTGGACGGCGCAGAGGATTTTTCACCGCACGGCGGAGGATCCGCGTATGACCGCGGAAAACCGTGGCAAAAGTGCTCAGCGTTTTCAAGGGCTGAAGCGACCAGCTTGGGTTTTGCAATCAACCCACCAAGATGGGTTCAGCTTTTGAAGCCATCGAGTTCAGCTTTTGAACTGGGAACGGCCGATCCGGTGAAAACCGGGTCGGCCGTTCTGGTTTCTGGCGAGTTATTGCCGCCGGAATTGGCCCGGAGCACCTGTTTTAGCGTCGACAAGTCGGCGAATGGGAAGAGCCCCGCCTTTTGGGCAGGGTTATTCGAGTCGGTGTTGTACGCGTTGGGGTGCTGGGTGCTGCCGGGAGGCCGGCTATTCGTGCAGGGGCGGCTCCAGTTCGGTCTCGACGAATAGCTCGGCGTCGACGGGCGAGAGTACGACTTCCGGTTCTTCGACGTGACCGGGTTGGCTGATCCGAGCTGGGTGAGGAAGGCGATGATCCTCCGGATGTTGGCCGAGGAGGCGGCAAGGGCCATCGCAACGAACGCGAACGCGTCGCCACGTTTTTGGCGTTTCTCCGGGTTGCCGAGATCTTCGGCCATCGAGTCCTTGATATGGCTGTAGGAGGCTTCGACGGTGTTGCGGAGGGAATAGTACTTCTCCCATTTGTCGCTGCGGTGTGGGTACGGTTGCACTGGCCCCGTAGCCGGATTAGCAGGCGGACACTACCCGGGCCATATCCGGCACCCTCGCCTGATATGCGAAGGATGATTTTATGATTGTGGACCCGCGCGAGGTTCGGCTCACTCAGACGGCTGTTGTCGAGTCGTCGCGGACCCCGGACTCCTTTTTCGCCGATCTTTTCTCGTATTTGCAATTGAAGGGCGGGACAGTGGTATCCGTCGATGAGACTCGCCTGTCGGCCGTGCTTGGCTCCCGGCTAGCGCTGTACGTTTTCGGACCGATCATGAAGAAGGGGCGTGAGAGGCTACCGATCCTCGTCGACATCGCGGCACATCAGAGAGTAGGAACAGCTCAGACCTACACGGTGAGGCTGATGAGCAACGAAGGGCGGTACCTTTTCGGTCGCATCTCAATCATGGACACGGCATTCCGGTTGTACTTTGACGAAGTCATGTCCGAGATACGGGCCATTGCCGCGAAGCCAGAAATTGCTCCGGGACTTTAGGGGTCAGGCCCAATTGGTCTCAGCCTGGCCCGACCAGGCAGCCCTGCTGTTTGGCTCTCGTCCAACTCGCGGCCCGCTCGTGGAATTAATTGCCATTTTGCGCGAAAGTCTTCCTTCTAGCTGACGGCCTTCTTCAGCAGTGCGACCAGCTGTTGCTCATCGGCGGCGGTCAACTTGGTCACGGCATAAGCGTTCGGCCAGAAGTTGCCCTCATCGAGATTCGCATCCGGCTGAAAGCCGATCGTTGCGTATCGGACCTTGAACTTTGCGGCGCTCTGGAAGAACACCACGACCTTGCCGTCAGCGTTGGTGTACGCCGGCATGCCGTACCACGTTTTTGCCCCCAGGGTGGTGTGTGTCTGGACCAGCCGGTGCAGGGTCTCGGCCAACTCCTTGTCGGTGCCAGTCATATCGGCTATCGCTGCGAGGCACGCTGCTTCCAAATCGGCGCCGGCCTTTACGGCCTTTGCTTCCGCGGCCGCGGCCCGCATTGCGGCCTTTTCCTCCTTGCTGAAGGTGGTACTCATGGCGTGTTCCTTTCAAATGGGTCGCTTTACGCCGCAACTCTAGGCGGAACCATTGGGGCATGCTTCTTTGATTCTGCTTGGCTCAACGAGCATCCGCGCGATCGAGCAGCTGAACCAGACAGCGAAACAGAGGCGTCGGCGCCTCCTCGTCGATCTTGATTCAGACGCGATAGGCGATACCGGAGCGAGCAGGGCGGCGGTTAGTATCGCGGCGCCGACGGTTCGATCTCGCTGATCCAACTCAGTACCCCGCCGTCCAGGTGCTTCACCGCGGTAAAACCGTGGCTTTTCAGCGTGCTGAGGGCCTCGGCTGACCGGGATCCTGCCTTGCAATAGAGGATCACCTCGCGATCCCGAGCAATGTCCGGCAGTGCCGCTCCGGACAGGATTCGACCGAGCGGGATGAGTCGGGAGCCGGGGATAGCCACGAGTTCGTGTTCTCCCGCCTCCCGCACGTCAATGAGATCGAAATCGCACAGGCCGCGTTCGCGACCCTCGAGCATTCTCGCTAACTGCTGGCTCGAGAGGCTGTCGTCGGCGGTGAGGGCGTGCCAGAGGGATGTTCCGCAGAACGCCTCGTAATCATCCAGCGCAGTGATGGTCTCGCTGGTCGGGTCTTTATGCACGGTGAGTTCTCGCCAGGATGCGCTCAGGGCGTTGAAGACGAGCACCCGGCCGATCAGGGTGCGTCCGGTGCCGGTGATCAACTTCACCGCTTCGGACACCATGGTGGCGCCGATGACGCCACAGAGCATGCCGAATACTCCGCCTTCGCCGCAGGTCGAGACCGACTCGGGCGGAGGCGCTTCCGGGTACAGGTCGCGGTACGTGGGTCCGTGTCTCTCCCAGAACACGCTGGCCTGCCCGTCGAAGCGGTAGATCGATCCCCAGACGCAGGGTTTGCCGAGCATCGCCGCGGCGTCGCTGACCAGGTACCGGGTGGCGAAGTTGTCGGAGCCGTCCACGATCAGGTCGTAGTAGGCAAAAATGGCCAGGGCGTTCGTCGAATCGAGCCGGACGTCGTGTCGCCGGATCGCCACCAGCGGGTTCAACTCGGCGACCGCGGCGCTGGCGGACTCCAGCTTCGGCAGGCCAACATCAGAGACGCCGTGGATGACCTGACGTTGCAGGTTGCTGAGGTCCACCACGTCGTCATCGACGATTCCGATGGTGCCGACGCCGGCGGCCGCCAGGTAGAGCAGCACCGGCGAGCCAAGACCTCCCGCCCCGATTACCAAGACCCTCGCGTTCTTCAGCCGACGCTGACCGACGACACCGATCTCGGGGATGATGATGTGCCGCGAGTAGCGCTCGATCTCTTGCGCAGTGAGGTCGTCGGCGGGCTCGACCAGCGGAGCCGGTCCGGCCTCAGGGTTTCTCGCGTTCACAGGTCGGGACGCCCGTCCATGGCGGAGGAGGCCATGGCGTGCGTCCTCCTGGGGATCCGCCCGGCCTGTGAGGCCAGTCGGCCGGCGATGACCGCATGTCGGAAGGCCTCGCCCATCTTGACCGGATCCTGCGCCCGCGTGACAGCGGTTGCCAGGAGCACCGCGTCACAGCCAAGTTCCATGGCGAGTGCCGCGTCTGAGGCGGTGCCGATTCCGGCGTCGAGCACGACCGGTACGCTGGCGCGCCCCACGATGAGCTCGATGTTGTGGGGGTTGAGGATGCCGAGTCCCGTGCCGATCGGCGCGCCGAGCGGCATGACGGCGGCGGCTCCCAGGGACTCGAGTCGGAGCGCAAGCACGGGATCGTCGTTGGTGTAGGCGAAGACCTTGAACCCGCGTGCCACCAGCTGTTCTGTCGCCTCTACCAGTTCGACGGCGTCGGGCAGAAGGGTCTGCTCGTCGGCGATTACCTCGAGTTTGACCCAGTCGGTTTCCAAGGCCTCGCGGGCCAACTCCGCTGTCATCACGGCCTCCCGCGCGGTGAAACAGCCGGCGGTGTTGGGCAGGACCCGGATTCCGGCATCGATGAGCAACTCGAAGAGCGATCCGGGTGCACTCGCATTATGCCGACGCATGGCAACGGTGGTTAGCTCGGTTCCGGATGCCTTCAAGGCGGCGCCGAGTCCGTCGAGACTCGGAGCGCCACCTGTGCCCATGATGAGGCGCGAGTTCAATGTGACCCCGTCGATCACCAGCGAATCGAGGTGAGCCGCTGTGGTGATTGTCATGACTAGCCTCCCTGTACTGCGGTGACGATCTCGATGTCGTCGCCTGATGTCAGCACCGTTTCGGCCCACCGGCTTCTCGGTACCACCTCTGAGTTGCGGGCGACAGCGACCCCAAGCCGCCTTCCGTCTGCCGCGCTGCCGTCGGCGGCGATCGGACGACCGGTGACCTCTGAGACCAGATCGGTGATGGTTTCGGCATCCGCCAGCGGGCGCGCGGAACCGTTGATGGTGATCCCGGCGGATCGGGTTTCAGTCATGCTTCGGAGCTCCTGGGGGTAGGTGATGAGAATCGGTCGGGACGGAAACGATCCCACCGGCCATCCGCGGTGCCATCAACCAAGCGCAGGCAGTGCTGCGCCGCGATCGGAGTGAGAAGCACACCGTGACGGAAGAATCCCGTCGCGACGATCAGGCCGGGAATGTGATCTTCCGCCGCATCGACGCCGCGGGTGACCCGCCCTAGCAGCGGCGCGTTGTCGGGGGTCGCCGGGCGGGCGCGAGCGATGACTTCGATGAGTTCCAGTTCGGCGACGGCGGGCACCAGCACCTGGGCATCCCGTAGAAGTTGATGCACACCACCCGCCGAGACCCCGCCGGACCCGTCCTCTCGCTGGGTGGCACCCAGTACGACCGTCCCGTCTGCGCGTGGGACGAGATAGACGGGGAGCCCCCGCACGAGTCCACGGATGGTGGAGGTCAGGAACGGTTGGAGGCGATCCGGAATCCGCAACCGGATGATGTCGCCGTGCACCGGCCGCAGCGGAAGAGCAAGCCACTCGGGCAGCCCCTCGAGCTGGCCGGCGGATAGGCCGTTCGCGACGATCACCTCGCCCGCCCGCACGGTGGAGCCGTCGGCCAGAGCGACGCCGTTAACGCGAGAACCGGCATCCGACTCGTGCAGCAGCGCGACCGCGTTTTGCTGGATGAAGGCGTCGTGAGTCCATCTTTTCGCGGCAGCCATTGCGGCGATCGCGGACCGCAGCCGGTCTGCCAACCGTCGCGGATCGACCTGGTGATCCTGGTCGATGCTGAATGCGCTCGAGAGTCGGGGGCTCAGGAGCGGCTCACGGGATCGAGCTTCGCGAATCGTCAGTTGTTCCACCGAAAGCCCGTGCGCCAACTGCGCCCGGCGGAGGTCGGCCAACGATTGCCGGTCGGCCGGGTCGGCACCGACGGTGATCGTCGCGGTCGTCCGATATCCGGCCTCGCCGGCGCCAAGCGGCTCGATGAAGGCGGGATACAGCTGCGCTGAGGCCAGCATGAGCTCGAGCAGGTCCTCCTCCTGGTAGTGCAGTTCACTGACCGGAGCGAGCATGCCCGCGGCGGCATACGTCGCGCCGGTGGCGGGGGCCGGGTCGATGACCGCGACAGTGCGCCCGGATTCCGCCAGGGCCCAGGCGATCCCCAACCCGACGATTCCGGCGCCGACCACTGCGACATCGACGCTGCGTTCGGTCATGCGGAAACTCTCGGGAGCGGTCGGGGGTGTCGTACCTCGCCCCTATTCTGGTTCAAATGAACCACGATCGCGCCCACCTGTACCTCTGCACCGATGCCAGAAAGAACCGCGGTGATTTCGCAGAGTTCGTGGAGGCCGCCTTCGCCGGAGGCGTGGACATCATCCAGCTCAGGGACAAGAGTCTCGACGCCGCCGAAGAGTTGGAACTTCTCGGCGTGCTCCGGACGGTCGCCGAACGTCACGGGCGATTGTGGGCCGTCAACGACAGGGCCGACATCGCAAAGGCGGCTGGTGCGCCGGTTCTGCACCTCGGCCAGGACGACCTGCCGCCCGCCGCCGCCCGCAGAATTGTCGGCGACACCACCGCGATCGGGCTCTCCAACCACACGCACTCCCAGGTCGATGCGGCACTGGTCTCCCCGAGCCTGAGCTACTTCTGCGTGGGTCCGCTGTGGCCAACCCCGACAAAACCGGGGCGTGCCGCGGTGGGGCTGGAGCTCGTTCGGTACGCGAGCGAACGCGCACGCGAAACGGGAAGCACTGTGCCATGGTTCGCCATCGGCGGCATCGACCTCGGCAACATCGATCAGGTTGTGGATGCTGGCGCGAGCCGCGTCGTGGTCGTTCGGGCGATCACCGAGGCGGATGATCCGACCGATGCGGCGCGGCGGCTCCTGGCACGTCTGCCAACGAGGCAGTAGGCGTTCATCAGACCAGCGCATGGTGGCGCGGCGCATCGAAAAAGTCGACTTCGAACTGTGAGGATTGGGAAAAAGCCCTTCTCATCGCCGTTCTCTCCATGGTCGAGGCGTCCCTCGCCGCCGCGTCGGTGAGAACGATTGCCTGCCGGGTGGTTGCAGCAAAACCCTCATCGGCATAGGTGTTGAGCCAGTCGGCGTAGGGATGCGCACCGCGGTCTCCTCGCGAGCGGAATTGCGCGTGGAGTCGTTCCCCCACGTCGGCGTACAGCCAGTAGCACGGCAGAATAGCGGCGACGAGAACGGCATAATTGCCCTGCGCGCTGGCTGCGAGCAGATGATCCAGGTAGGCCTTCGTGACAGGTCCGGGTGCTTCGGCGACTTGCCCACCCAGCCATCGACGGTGCAACTCGGCCTCGACCTGAAGGCACACCCGTGCCGAGTTCGCCCAGAACAGCCGGGCTGCCTCCGTTGGCGCGAGGGCGCTGGCCCTCTCGAGCACCCGTGAGTAGGTGCTCAGATAGAGGGCGTCCTGCGCCAAGTAGTAGGAGAATTGCCCTTCGGCGAGAGTGCCGTCGCCGAGCGCAGTGATGAATGGCAAGTCGAAAATCGCCACGCGGATGGGCTCGATGTCGCGCCACAGGCTCTCGCTGAATTCGTCGCCGACGGGATGCTTGTCAGCAAAAAGTTGGTGGAAGTGGTTGATCGGACCGTTGCCCGTGCCAACCTCCAGGGCGTCGGCGTGGAGGAGCGCATCCTGCAGCCAGGCTTTGACCTGCGTGAGGGAACGGGTCCAATTGCCTGTTTGGGCCTGCACGGTCGCCATGGCGGAGGAGAGCGAACAGCCCGTGCCATGCGTGTTTTTGGTGTTGACCCGCGGCGAGGCGAACTCCACGACATCATCCGCCCGAAGCCCATTGGTGTTGACCAGCGCATCGGGACAGATGGATTCGGTGAAATGCCCGCCCTTGACCAGAACGGTCACCCCCGTAGCCGACGACAGCCGTCTGCCCTGCTCCACCGCCTCATCCCAATTGGTGGCGGGTGATTCCTCCAGCAACACTGCCAGTTCGGGGATGTTCGGGGTCACGAGGTCGACGAGCGGGACCAGGTCGCGAAGCGCCTGTTCCGCCGATGGCTCGAGAAGCCGGTCGCCGCTGGTGGCCACGAGCACCGGGTCCAGGACGATGAGAGGCGGGCGGATGAGCTCAAGCCAGGAACGCACCTCCCGTATCACCGAGACGTCTCCTAGCATGCCGATCTTGACCGCGTCGATGCTCACATCGTCGCTAACGGCGTCCAGCTGTTGCCGGAGGAATTCCACCGGCGGGGTGTGGATCGAAACCACCCCGCGCGTGTTTTGCGCGACGAGCGCGCTCACCACCGCCATCCCGTAGCCGCCGTTGGCAGCGATGCTCTTCAAGTCCGCGTGGATGCCCGCACCACCGGTCGGGTCGGTGCCCGCGATACTCAGTACCCGTGGCGTATCTCTCAGCTCGAGGCTCGAGGCGCGCATGTTCATCGTCGACATCCCTTCGCTAGTGCTAACTAGACAGGTTCAACGGGTATAAATCTCAGCTCGCCCGTTGGCGGAGCACCCCGTGTCGATTACCAACCCTACCTCTGCGGGCCCGACCGAAGGCTGGGCGGTGGTTGAGCGTTGCTGACCCATTTGTGGCCCAAAGTTTCCCTCTCATTCACCGACAGGTCGTCCCCGGTTATCCGCACCCCAGCAATGTGCTCGTGTGAGCGATGAACAACAGAACAATGACGAAGAGATTTTCCAATCCGGCTTTTCGCGCCGCAACTTCCTGACGGTGGCCGGTGCCGCCGGTGTGGTGCTGGCGCCGCTGCTGGGAGGCGTGGCAGGCGCGACCGCTGCCACCATGCCTGCTCCCGCGGCGAACGTGACCACCGCAAAGTCGACGGCGGTCGGCAATCCGGTTACCACCCCCGTCGTAAACGGTTTGCATTTGCAATTCGGTGCGGATGCCTCCAGCGAGATCGTCGTGTCGTGGCACACGCTGCAGCCGGTGAACGGGGCCAGGGTAATGCTGGGTGACCAAAACGGGCGCTACGGCCGCAGCCAGAACGCCACGCAAACCAGCTACACCGACGCCAAGTCGGGGGAAGTCGTCTACGCGTACCACGCCCGGCTCACCGGCCTGAACTCGTCCCACGACTATGCCTACGCGGCCATCCACGATGGGGCGCAGCCCGAGTTCGGTTCGTTCAGCACGGGTCCGCGGGGGCGCGCGGCGTTCACGTTCACGAGTTTCGGGGACCAGGGCACGCCAACCACGGGCAAGAAGTACGTTCCTCCGGCTGGCGTGACGATCGCGAACCCGCCGTGGGTCAACGACAACCTCGGTTCGCCGGCCGCGGGCGATATGCCCGCCGGCGTCGAGCGCGTCCAGCCGCTGTTCCACCTGTTCAACGGCGACCTCTGCTACGCCAACCTTGCCAACGACCGAGTGCGCACCTGGACCGACTTCTGGGACAACAACTCCCGCAGCGCCAGGCACCGTCCATGGATGCCGGCCGCCGGCAATCACGAGAACGAGCTGGGAAACGGTCCCATCGGCTACGCCGCCTACCAGACGTACTTCTCGATGCCGCCACAGCAGGGCCAGACCGATGTGACGCGCGGACTCTGGTACTCCTTCACGGCCGGGTCCGTGCGTGTGATCAGCCTGGCCAACGACGACGTCGCCTACCAGGATGGCGGCAGCAGCTACGTCCACGGTTACTCACAGGGCGCCCAGAAGGCGTGGCTGGAGAAGGAACTGATCGCTGCACGCTCGGACAAGACCATTGACTGGGTCGTCATCTGCATGCACCAGGTCGTCATCAGTACCGCTAGCGCGCTCAACGGTGCCGACCTCGGCGTCCGCGAAGAGTGGGTACCGCTGTTCGACAAGTACGGCGTCGACCTGGTTGTCTGCGGGCACGAGCACCACTACGAGCGGTCGCACCCGCTCCGCGGCCAGCAGCAGAACGCCACGTTGACGCCCATCCCTGCCGACACCCGCACGGATGTCATCGACACGACCAAGGGCACCGTCCATATGGTGCTCGGCGGGGGAGGCACCTCGGTGACCTCCAACCAGATGTTCTACAATCCCCCGGCCTGCCGCGTGATCACTTCGGTCGCCGCGCCGGACCCGATCACAGGTAAGCGCGCGCCCGTCTACACGAAAGAGGACGCGCCGTGGTCGGCGGTGCGCGACGCCGCACATTCCTACGGCTTCGCGGCCTTCACTGTCGACCCGGGTAGCAAGCCAGGTGGCATGACCAGCCTCCACGTCACCTATTACAACGTGCTGGGGCCGCAGGGGCAGCTTGCCGCCTTCGAGTCATTCACTCTGCAGCGTCCGCGCACGGATGCGCCTCGCGGCTAGGCCATGCTCGACAATTTCCGCAACAACGAATCGCGGCCGTCCGCCGCGTTATTGGTGCGCGGCTGCGCACTGGTCGAAGGTCAGGTGCGAGGGGAGCAGTTGCTCTAAGAGGTCAACAATGCTAGTGCCCGACGGGAGGGGAGAGACGCCGCCCGCTACGAGGCATGCAGCGACCGTGTCTTGCACATAGATCTGCCAGGTGGAATCGACCTGTTTGAACTCGCTCGCATAGCAGCGGGCGTCCGCTCCCGAGCTGACAGCATTGTCCGTAATGGCGTATGGGTAGTAGACGTAGTCATCCGGAACCGCCTGAAGCGGATAGCCCGCTGCCGTCATGCATCCGGCGTACCGATTGAACGCCGCGAGATATTCGGCACGCGTGACCTTCCCATCAGACAGCGCAGCCGTCTGAGCGGCAGAGGGCCCGGGGAGGGGTGGCTCCTTGACCCAGGAGGCATAAACCGCATAGCGGTTACTCCCGGGAGACGTGATCTTGATCAGATGCTTATCCGCGGCGCTTGCAACCACCTCTTGACCGGAAGTTCCCTCGCAGTCCCCGGCAGAGACATCGGCGGAACCCACTGTTACGAACAACGGCGCCCTGTCAATGCAGTCGACGGCAATGGCGATCCCGTTTGCGGTCGCCGGTGCACTTCCGAGATCGAGAACAGTGCTCCCCTGGCCGGAGTACGACAGAGGTGTACCAAGGAGTTGACCGTGCGTGCCGACAACCGATTGCACCATTGAGCGCGCGCTGTCGATCTCACTCGATTGGTTGCCGAGTGTGCCAGCGATTGCCGAGACCGCTCCGCCGGAGAGCGCGCCGGCAAGGGCGAACGCAGCAATGGCGGCTACAACAGTCCTAGTGGCCGGGCGCACTCGCAGGTTCGTGTTTGCACGAGCTACCGCTACTAATGTGCGACGTAGTTCGGCGTCTCGGCGACTGGAACGCGGGGTTTCAGTACTCATGCGCAGCTTCCTTACTGAGTGGGAGGGCGACATGATCCGCCCTGTGGATTTGTGTAGCGAGCCGAGCCTTCGCGCGAGAGAGGCGCGATTTGACCGTTCCGGGCGGTATTTTGAGCGCGGAGGCGGTTTCCTTCTCGGACATCCCCTCGATGATGCACAGCGTGACCACCTGCTGGTCTCGAAGTGGGAGTGTGCGCAAGGCTGACAGTGCGTCGTCTTCACCGAAACTAGCTGCATGATCGGCAACTGGCTCGGCGTCTGGCAGCTTCATCAGCAGTCGCTCGTAACGACGGGAGCTACGCGCCAAGTTATGCGAGACATTTGTCGCAGTGACGATCAGCCAGGGCAGCGCCGAACCATCAACGAAGCGGAGAGAGTGTCGTTTCCTCCACGCCTCCATGAAGACAATCGCAACAACATCCTCGGCGTCACCGCCCGCGACGACGAGCCGTAGGCTGTGCCGCAACACACGAGCCCGGTGGCGATCGAAGATCCTGCCGAACGCCTCGCCATCTCCCGCGACCGCTAGGGCCCAATCGACACTGTCGTTCGCGAGAGGGCTCATATGAGGGAATGTCCGATCCGAGCGGATAGGTTCCATCAATCGATGTCAGCGTCCGGCGGCGTAGCCCTGCATTCCGCGCGGGTTCGCCCCGGCCGAGAGCACCCCGGTCGCGGGATCGCGAGCCACGGCGCACATCCGGCCAAGGCTCCACGGTCCCGAGACCCGGATGTCGTGTCCCCGCAGGGTCAGCGCGTCCATCACGTCGTCACCTATCCGATCCTCAACGACGAGGACGGCCGGCTCGATGTCGCGCGGGTGAAATGAGCCCGGAAAGCTTGTCGTGTGCCACATCGGTGCGTCGATGGCCTCCTGCAACGACTGCCCACCGACCAGGTGGCGCAGCAGGAAGAGCAGCTGCCACTGATCCTGTTGGTCACCGCCGGGGGAGCCGCAGGCCAACACCGGCACGCCGTCCTTGTGCACCATGGTGGGGGTCAGCGTGGTCCGTGGGCGGCGCCCCGGCACCAGCGTCGACGCGAGCCCCTCTTCCAGCCAGAACATCTGCAGCCTGCTGCCGAGGGCGAATCCGAGCTCCGGAATCGTCGGCGAGCTCTGCAGCCAGCCGCCGCTCGGGGTCGCCGAGATCATGTTGCCCCAGCGGTCGACGACATCCACGTGGCAGGTGTCCCCACGCACCACCCCGTTCGCCGCAACGGTCGGCTCACCGGTGGTCGCGTCCCGGCGAACGCCTTGACGCGCTGCCTGGTCTAGGAGGTAAGCGGCGATACGCGGTTGCCGTCCGTCGGGACTGCCCGGTCGCACCTCGCGAGAGGCCAGGTCTCCGATCAGCCCTGCCCGCTGTGCGGCATACGCTGGCGAGAGCAGTGCGTCGAGCGGCACTTGCTGCTGGTCGCCGTACCACGCCTCCCTGTCTGCGAACGCGAGCTTAAGCGACTCAGCAATCGCGTGCATGCCCGCTGTCGTGGACGGATCCAGTGCGGTGGGATCGTCCAGGGCGTCAAGGATGGTGAGGGTCTGGAGCAGGGCGGGCCCCTGGCCCCACGCCTGGGTCTTCGCGACCGAGTAGCCGTGCCAGTCGAGTACCACCGGCTCTTCCCAGGTGGCGGAGAATGCCGCCATGTCTCTGCCGGTCACCAGCCCCGGGTGGGCTTCACCGCTTGAGTCGCGGAAGGCTTTCCTCGAGAAGGCGTCCACCGCTTCGGCCACGAAACCCTGGCTCCACACACGTCGCGCTGCCTCGATCTGGGCAACCCGGTCCTCCGACGCGGCCTCCGCTTCGCCGACCAGCCGGCTCAGCGTGCGCGCATAGGCCGGATTCGCGAACATCGACCCGGCTACCGGAGCCGTGCCGTCGCGCAACCACAGCTCCGCCGATGTCGGCCAATCGTTGCGGAACAGCTCGCTCACGCTGTCGATGGCCGAGCAGGTCGGCGCGCTGATCGGATGCCCGGCGCCGGCGTACTCGATGGCCGGCTGCAGGACCTCCGCGAGCGTCATCGTGCCGTGGTCACGCAGCAAGAGCAGCCAGGCGTCCACCGCCCCGGGAACCGCCGCGGCCAGCGGTCCTGAACCGGGGATGAGGTCCATCCCCAGCGAGGTGAAATGCTCGATTGTGGCGCCCGCAGGTGCCGGACCCTGACCCGCGAGCACCCGGGGTGTCGGATCCGCGGCGGTGGCGATGATCGCCGGCACCTCACCGCCAGGTCCGTTCAGGTGGGGTTCCACCACATGCAGCACGAATGCCGCCGTGGCGGCAGCGTCGAAGGCGTTGCCGCCCAGCTCGAGCGAGCGCATCGCCGACTGGGAGGCCAGCCAGTGGGTCGAGGAGACCATGCCGAAGGTCCCCTTAAGGGTGGGACGGGTGGTGAAGCTCAATTCTTACTCCAAGCGTTTTCCGTGGTCTGACTGTGCGTGACATCCGGCGCCGTGCCGTCCGCCGTGATCAGGTGACAGCTGGCGAAGTGGGATCGACCGGTGACGTCGGTCAGCGCCGGGGACGTGTCACTGCACAGGGGTATCTGCGCGACCGGGCAGCGGGTGTGGAAGGTGCAGCCCGTCGGCGGATTTATGGGACTGGGGATGTCGCCTTGCAGCACGATCCGCTGGCGCGTGCGCTGCAGCTTCGGGTCGGGCACCACGGCGGCCGACAGCAAGGACTGCGTGTAGGGATGCTTCGGGGCCCGGAACAGATCGGTGGTGTTCACCTCTTCGACGATCCGGCCGAGATACATGACCGCGACCCTGTCGCAGAGGAACTCGACGGTGGCGAGGTCGTGGCCGATGAACAGGCAGGAGAACCCCATGTCGCGCTGGAGGTCCATCAGCAAATTGAGCACCGCGGCCTGTACCGAGACGTCGAGTGCCGAGACGGGCTCGTCCGCGACGAGCAGGCTGGGTTCGACGCTGAGGGATCTCGCCAGGCCGGCCCTCTGCCGCTGGCCGCCCGACAGTTCGTGCGGATAGCGGTGGCGCAGGTGGCTTGCGAGCCCCACCTTGTCGAGAAGACCCGCGACCTTGGTGTCCAACTCCCGGCCGCGGGCGAGCTTGTGCAACTGAAGCGGCTCGGCCACGATATCGCCGATCGTCATTCGCGGATTCAGTGTCGAGTACGGGTCCTGGAACACCATCTGCATCTCGGTGCGCACGCCGCGAAGTTGCCGCCGCGATGCCGTCGTGATGTCCCTGCCCTGTAGTCGGATGGTTCCCTCGGTGGGTTCGAGCAGCCGAACGATGCACTTTCCGACCGTGGACTTGCCACTGCCGGACTCGCCCACGAGTCCGACAACCTCGCCCTGGCCGATGGTGAGGTCGACGCCGTCCACGGCGTGCACCGTGCCCCCGCTGGACCGTGGCAGCGAAAAGTACTTCTTGAGTTGTCGTACCTCGAGCACGTTCTCGCTCATGCGCTGACCCCTTCGCTGTAATCGGCGACCCTGCTGCCGGGATGAAAGCAGGCCGCATGCTGACGCGGCTGCAGCAACTCCAGGGGCGGCATGGCTTCCCGGCACTCGGCCGTGGCCCGGACACAGCGCGGGGCGAACACACACGCCTCCGGTTCGGACCGCAGCACCGGAACCAGGCCGGGGATCTCCTGAAGCCGAACCTGAATGCCGCCGGCGAGATCCGGACGCGGGACCGCCCCCAACAGTCCGACGGTGTACGGATGCTGCGGATTCGCGAAGAGGTCGTCCACCGGTCCCGACTCGACCTTGTGTCCGGCGTACATCACCTCGACGCGGTCGGCGATGTCGGCGACCACGCCCAGGTCGTGGGTGATCAGCACGATGGAGGTGCCGACGCGCGCTCGGAGATCGCGGAGGATGTCGAGGATCTGAGCCTGGATGGTGACGTCGAGCGCGGTGGTCGGCTCATCGGCGATGAGCACTTTCGGGCTGCAAGCCACCGCCATTGCGATCATGACCCGTTGGCGCATGCCGCCCGAGAGTTGGTGCGGATACTCGTCGACCCGCGACCTTGGGGCGGGCATCCGTACAAGCTCGAGCAGCTCGATGGCGCGCTCTCTTGCCTGCCGGCGTGACATGCCTTCGTGTCGCCGCAGAACCTCGCCGATCTGGAATCCGATCGTGAAGGACGGGTTCAATGAGGTCATCGGCTCTTGGAAGATCATCGAGATATCGCGACCCCGGATCTCCCGCATCTCGGCGGTCGAGAGCGTGGTCAACTCGGTGTCGTCCAGCAGGATGCTCCCGCTCACCGAGGCGATGCTCGGCAGCAGTCGCAGCACCGACATCGCCGTGACCGACTTGCCGCAGCCCGATTCGCCGACCAGGGCGAGCACCTCACCGGGCTCGACGCTAAACGACATGCGGTCGACCGCGAGTATCTCGCCCTCGTCGGTGCCGAAGCGTACGGACAGATCTTTGACCGCCAGCCGGGGGGTCACTTGGTGGCCCTCGGGTCGAGGATGTCGCGCAGTCCGTCGCCCAGCAGGTTAAAGGAGAGGGCGGTGATCGCGATGGCCACGCCGGGAATAAGCGCGTACCACGGCGCTTGCGAGATGTAGCCCTGCGCTGAAGAAAGCATGATCCCCCATGAAGCGGTAGGTGGTTGTACCCCGATGCCGAGAAACGACAGGGCGGCTTCGCCGATGATCATCGTCGGAATGGTGATGCTCGCCTGTACAACCAGCGGGCTCACGCAGTTGCGCAGAATGTGGCGGAACAGGATGACCCGGTCGGGCGCGCCATTGACGATCGCGGCCTGCACGTAGTCCTGCTCGCGCAGTCCGAGCACCTCGGCACGCGTGATCCGCACGTATCCGGGCACGGACGAGATGGCGAGGGCGAGGATGGCGTTGTTCAACGACGGGCCGAGAATGGCGGCCAACCCGACGGCCAGCACGAGGAACGGGAATGCGAGCATCACGTCCGTTGCCCGCATGATGATCGTGTCGAGCGGGCCGCGATAGTAACCGGCGAGGAGTCCGAACGACACCCCGACCACAGCCGCCAGCAGGGTGGCGGCGAGGCCGGCGGACAGCGAGGAACGCGACCCCTGCAGGATGCGGGACAGCACATCGCGGCCAAGGTCGTCGGTTCCGAGCACGTGGCCGGCGCTGAACGGCGCGAGGAATACGTGGTTGTAGTCGCCGTGTGCCGGGTCGTAGGGGGAGATCAGCGGGGCGAAGATGGCGATCAGAACCACGAGGATCACCCCGACGAGGCCCACGACGGCCGGTGGTCGGCTCGCGAACCGGCGGAACAGGCGCCGAGCCCGCCAGGCACGGGCGTTGTCAACGGCTAAAGCGGCGGTTGTCATGATGCCCCAGCCCCCACGCGGATGCGCGGATTGAGTAGCGAGTAGGTCACGTCGACGAGAAAGTTGATGACGATGTATGCGGTGGCGGTCAGCAGCACGACGCCCTGCAGGCCCGTGTAGTCGCGGCTGAACACCGAGTCGAGCGTCATCTTGCCGAGCCCCGGTATCACGAAGATCTGCTCAGTGATCACGACGCCGGAGATCAGGGCACCGAGCTCGAGACCGAGCACCGTGACGACCGTGGTCAGTGCGTTGCGCAACGCATGAACCCCGACGACGACTCGTTCGGAGAGCCCTTTGGCTCGGGCGGTGCGGATGTAGTCCGAACCCAGCGCCTCGATCATTGCGGACCGCATCTGTCGCATAAGCACAGCGGCCAACCCGATGCCCAACACGGATGCGGGCATGATCATGCGGGACAGGTTGCCGACCGGCGACTGGCTGAAGGGAACATATCCAGACGCCGGCAACCACCCGAGGTTCACCGAGAAGGTGAGGATCAGCAGCAGGCCGAGCCAGAAATGCGGGACGGACAACCCGATCAGCGAGCCGGTCGTTGGCAGATAGTCGCGGGCGGTGCCCCGGTGAACGGCCGCCAGTTGCCCAAGGGGCAGGGCGATCGCGACGGCGATCAGCACCGCGAGAACGGCCAGCTCCAACGTCACGGGCAGTCTGGCTGCCAGCGCTCCCGCGACCGACAATCCGGTCCCCGCTGATGTGCCGAGGTCGCCGCGGACGGCGTGACCGATCCATTGGAGGTACTGGACGGGCCAGGGCTGGTTCAGTCCGTACTCCGCCCGAATCGCGGCGACCACTCCCGCGTCGGCGGATTCGCCCGCCATGACCTGGGCGGTATCCCCCGGCAACAGCCGAACCGCGACGAAGATCACCATCGTGGACAGGACCAACGTCAGGATCGAGATTCCGAGCCTTCGAAGCACGTACCACTTCACGAGCTACCCCCACTCTCCATCGACACAGTTGTCAGCGATAACGGGCCAGCCGCTCCATCAGCCCCCGGTGGTGAATCCGGCTGTCTTCAGGCGGATCACGGCGTCGCTGTAGTACTTGACGCCAGTGACGTCCTTGCGGACACCCATCATGAGCGCGTCGTGGAAGAGGACTATGTAGTTGCGGTCCTCGTTCATTTTCTCCGCGATCTGGGCGTACAGGGCCTTGCGCTTCGCGTTATCACCCGTGGTGCTAGCGGCCTTGGCCATGAGGTCGTTGATGTCCTTGTAGTTCGCGCCGGTGTAGTTCAAGGCGCTCGTCGGGGACCAGAACATCGACATGTTCTGGTCGGGGTCGATTCGTCCCGACCAGCCGTTCATGTAGGCGTCGAACGTGCCGGCCTGAGCGGAGGCGCCGCCGGCGGCGGACTCCGTCGGCTTGACGCTGACCGCGAAGCCGGCCTGTTTGGCCATGGCCTGGATCACCGTGCCGAGCTTGGTCTGTTCGTCGTTGGCGGCCTGGATCGTCAGTTCCACCGGAATGGGCGTCTTGACACCGCTCGCGGCGACGATCTTCTTGGCCTGGGCCACGTTCGGTTTGCTGCAGGGGATGTTGGTGTACCAGGGGCTCGCCGGCGACAGCGGGCTGCATCCGGGAGTCTTAAATCCGCCGTAGACGACCTTGTTGATGGCATTGCGGTCGAGGGTGAGCTCGAAGGCCTTGCGCAGATTGGCGTTGGCCAGTGGCGTGCTGACGGGTGAGTATGGCGGCTTGCCCGAACCGCCGCTGTTCGCGACGTTGATGGTTAGAAGCTGGAATCCGAGACTCACCACGTCGTCCATCGTGATGTTCGGATCGGACTTGAGGCTCGCGACATCCGCCGGCGCGATGTCGATTGCGGCCTGAATGTCACCGGAGCGCAGGTTGGTGGCCCGAACGTTCGGCTGGGTGATGACCTGGAACGTCACGGTGTCGAGGTTGACTTTGTTTTTGTCGTAGTAGTACTGAGACTTCTTGAGGTTGATGGTGTCGGCGGACGGTCGGGACACGAACGAGAACGGCCCGACGCACACGGGGTCGGTGCCGAAGTTGTCACCGAGCTTCGCCAGCTGGGTCGGCGAGGCCATCATTCCCGAACGGTTGGCGAGCACCGAGATCAGCGGTGCGGTGGGCGCCGACAGGTCCAGCTGCACCGTGTTCTGGTCGATGACCTTGGTGTCGATGACGTTTTTCAGGTTGGGTGCTTCTGCCGAACGCGGGTTGGTGCGGTAGCGGTCGAGGTTGACCTTGACCGCGTCGGCGTTGAAGGCCGTGCCGTCGTTGAACTTGATGCCGGTGCGGAGCTTGATCGTGACCGTCTTGCCGTCGGGGCTGATGGTCGGCAACGCGGCCGCGAGCTGTGGGATGATGTTGAGCTTGGCGTCGACGTCGAAGAGCCGCTCGCACCAGTTCGGCATGGTGTAGGTGCTGTACTTCGATGTCGTGAACGCCGGGTCGAGGGTGTCGGGGGCTCCGGAGATGGCGACCACGAGATGTCCGCCCTTCTTTACGGCGCCTGCCGAGCTGGGGGAAGTCGCCGGCTGGGCACCTCCGGCGGCGCAACCGGCCATTGTGAGGGCGAGAACCGCAGCAGACGCTGCTACGAGAAACTGACGAACATTCATTGGCGCGTGTTCCTTTGCGTTGGCTGAACGATGACGATCGATGAAGTATAGTTCGCAACATTACGTTCCGTTCTTTTCCGGCCTGTTACGTTCGTAATACGTTCGAGTGACGCCCGCCGGGGCAGGTGCTGCCGACCGTGCGACGAATGGGTCGCAATCGCATCCGAAAAACTGGCGAGGATCGCGTGAGTGCGAGCGACGACTTGGCGCGCTCCGCGCTACTTCAGCGCCTGGTGCGACGGGACGAAGGAAATCGAGTCCGCGGTCACGCCCACGAGGCCCAGGTTGGCCCGCATGAGAGTCGGCGGCACGTCGTTCCCGGGCGCAGGAGTCGAAGCGCCCAGTGTGAACGGACTTCCGTCGAGCATGGTGGCCGTGATCGAGTCGACGTAGACCTGGATGTTGCCGTGCAGTTCCATCCGGCTCGAATCCGAGACCAGAGCGGGACCGGTCGCTTTGCGCACCGTGAGGTGGAAGTCGGTGATGACAATGTCGTTGGCGGTGAGCTTGATGACGGGTGTTCGGCGACCGTCGGCGAGCGGCACCGTCACGTATGTGACCGAGTGCAACCCGGTGAATGAGATCGAGGACCCGGTCAGCTGCGCCGCAGGCAGCGTGAATGTCGGGGCGTTCGGGTCGGGCGCGCCGACAGGCAGCGTGTCCGGTGGCGGCGGCTCGGTTGTCGGCGTCGGGCTGCTCGGCGCGAGGGTGCCGAGCGGGGGCGACCCCGGGCTCGGCACGGGCGCGATCGGCAGGGGCGCGGCGGGACCTGGGCCTGAACCCGGCGCCGGGGACGGCGTCGGCGAACCACAGGTCGTGAGCAGCGGGATGCAGACAGACGCCGGAGCGCCCGCGGGCACTCCGGCCGCTCCCAGTCCGGTCAGCGCGACGACCAGGCTGAGGGCGACCAGGCTGCTGTCGACCGCACGCGCGCGACCCTTGCCGCGGGGCCTCAGGGTCGCCGCCTCACGGGAGCGACCGGGATCGCGGCGGGCACCCCGGTAAGAGTCTCCGCCTCGACATCGGCCGCTTCGGGTGCCCGCTCGGACTCTGCATCGGCATCAGCCTTCGGCATCCACGACACGATCAGGATGCCGCCGACCGCGCCGAGCAGCATCCCGACAAAGAATCCGCCCAGGTTCACGCCCACGATCGAGTACACCGACACGGTTAGCGAGATGACGCCGTAGAAGACGCGGTGCACCGGCATCGCAAGGACGAGGATGCCGAGCAGCACAAGCAGGACGGGGATTATCGTGGCCTGCAGACCCTCGATGCCGAGCTGGACGTGGATCTTGCCGATGTCGAGCTGGCCGGAGAAGAACATTTCCACGCCGGCGAGCACGGTGAGTACTCCGCCGACGAAGGGTCGCTGCCGGCGCCAGGCGGAGAACCCGGACGAGCGCGCGCGTCTTGCCGGTTCACGCCTTCCGCGACGAGACGTCGCGCTCAAAAGCATCCTTTGGACCCATCCGTGAGCTGAACGTGCATACCGGTGAGGGTGAACACCGACGCCTGCGTGCTCCACGCGGTCTGTTGCAGCCCGGCGATCTTGATCGTGGCGGCGTCCTGCGCGAAGTCGCCAGCCGAGCCCTTGGCACTCGTGTTGACAGTGGAGGCGTCGACACCGATCCGGATGTTTCCGAAGGTCGAGTCTCCCTTGAGGTCGGTCATGCCAATCTGGAGGTCGGTCGCAGTCGCCGGCTTGCCGCCACCGCCGGCCGTGATGAGCAGCCCCGCCTTGCCGAGCGGTGTGTCCGTGACTACCGACTGGCACAGGTCCGACAGGCTTGCCGAGCCGATGTTCGCGATGGCGACCTGGTGCTGCGTGCCTGCGGTGTCCGGGGCGACTCCTGCGTACTGCGAGAAACCGGTCCCGTCGAGCTGGGACGCGCTGATCTGGAATTGGCTGCCGGAAACCGCGAAGGAGACCGGCACGGCGCCGTTGGCCACACCCGCCATCAGGAAAGTCGAGACGACGGCCACGGGAACCGCGGCAAGAACGATACGCCCCGCGTGCGTGCCAGTGAGCTTTCGGAACTTCATAGATCCCCCTTGATCCCAATGGCCGGTCACCAAGAGAAGGCCCCCATTAGGGTGACATCCGGTCCTGTAGAGGGAGCATATTCGCTATTGACGGAATGTCAATAGCACCGGGAGCAGTGCGCTATCGTGTCGGAAGCGCCAGGATCCACTGCGCGAGGCGAGGATAGGCTCCAATCATGGAAGCGGATCGGCGCACCCGGCTGGCTCCCGACGAGCGCCGCGCGCAGCTCGTTGCGCTTGGCGTGGCCTACCTTGTCGACAAGCCGCTTGAGTCGCTCACGATCGAGTACCTGTCTGCGCAGGCGGGTGTCTCACGGGGACTTCTCTTTCACTATTTCGGCTCAAAGAAGGGCCTCCACGGCGAGGTCGCACGCACTGCGCGCGACAGCATGCTCAATGCCACGGCTCCGTCGGCGGAGCTCGCGCCGCTCGACCGCTTGCGCGACACGCTTACGCGGATCGTTCAGTTCGTGCGCGATCATCGCGGAACCTTCTATTCGCTGGTCCGCGGGGCTTCGAGCGGCGCCGTCGACGTGCGTGAGGCGCTCGAGCAGGCCCGAGCCGTTCAGGCCGACCGGTTGATCGCCGTCTTCCGGGAACTGGGGGCCGCAGACTCCGCGCTGCTTCGCATCGCGCTGCGCTCGTGGGTAGCGTTCGCCGAGGAGGCTCTCGTCGAGAGCGCGCTCGATACGGACATGTCCTCGGAGCAGATAGCGTCATTCCTCGAGCGAACCGCGAGAGCGGTCGTGGCATCCGTCGACCAGGTGGGCCCGGGGGCTAGCGACGTGCGTTAGGCGAGCCAAGTCCCGCTGGAGTGAACTCGCCCTATACCGGCAGTTCGTTGACGGTTTCCGAAGTCGCGACGACTTTTGGGTCGTGTTCATCCGCGCCATAGTCGCTCGGGGTCGTGCTGTCCCGGCGGTCCGGGACATTCAGCGCACGGAAGATCAGCGTGAACACGACGGAGACCAGGGCGTTGATCACGAACGCGGTGATCGCGATGTAGATCGGAATGTTCGTGAACGGGATGGGCGCGATCGACCCGCCGAAATGGGCATGCGTCACCGGGTTGACGACGCCGTACGCAGCCGCCGTGCCATAGACGATTCCGGTGGCCCAGCCGATGAGCAGCGCCCAGCGGTGGAACCAGCGTGTGTAGAGACCGGCGACGATCGCCGGAAAGGTCTGCAGAATCCAAACCCCGCCGAGTAGCTGCATGTTGATGGCGGCCGATTGGTCCATCACGATCACAAACAACAGCGCTCCGAGCTTCACGACCAGGGAGACGAGCTTCGAGACCTTCGCCTCCTGGGTTGGCGTGGCGTTCGGTCGGAACAGGTCGCGGTAAATGTTCCGCGTGAACAGGTTGGAGGCGGCGATCGACATGATCGCAGCAGGGACCAACGCTCCGACGGCTATCGCGGCGAGGGCCACGCCCGCGAACCAGCTGGGGAAGTTGTCCAGAAAGAGCTGGGGCACGACGAGTTGCGGGTTGATCTTCCCATCCAGGCCGATCGGTTTTGTGCCGGCCTTGATGGCGACATATCCGAGGAGAGCCAGGAAGCCGAGCATGAGCGAATAGATCGGCAGCACGACGGCGTTGCGGCGGATCGTGTTGCGGCTCTTAGTCGCAAGGACGCCGGTGATCGAGTGCGGGTACATGAACAGCGCCATCGCCGAGCCGAGGGCGAGTGTCCAGTAGGCGTTAAAGCTCCCGGCGTCCGGGATGACGGATCCCACCGGCTTGCCGGTGGCGGGATTCGTCGCAGCCATCTTCGCCGATGCCGCATCGAATATTTGGCCCCAGCCGCCGAATTGTGCGGGAAGCCAGATGATCGCGACGATGATCGCGATGTAGATCAGGAGGTCCTTCACCACAGCGATCACTGCCGGTGCGCGGAGCCCGGCCGTGTACGTGTAGGCGGCCAGCACGACGAACGCGATGATCAGTGGCAGGTCCTGGGTGAGCGCATTGGTGCCGCCGCCCACGCCGAGCACGGTCAGCACCGACTTGATCCCGACCAACTGCAGCGCGATGTACGGCATCGTGGCGACGATCCCTGTGACCGCGATTGCCGTCGACAGTGCTTTGCTGCCATAGCGACCGCCGACGAAATCCGCCGGAGTAACGTAGCCGTGCCGGTGGGAGACAGACCACAAGCGTCCCATCAGGAGGAAGACGATGGGGTAGAGCACGACCGTGTACGGCACGGCGAAGAAGCCGCTGAGGGCCCCGGTGCTCCACATCGCTGCCGGCACGGCGATGAAGGTATATGCCGTATACAGGTCGCCGCCGAGCAGGAACCAGGTGATCCAGCTTCCGAATCCGCGACCGCCGAGACCCCACTGATCGAGCGACTTCAGGCCGCGCTCCTCGGGCGTGATCCGCCACCGTGCCGCCACGAATCCCAGGATCGCGACGGCGACGAAAATCACGATGACGACGGTCAGGGCGATGCCGTTGACGGGATGGGGGGCGGTCGCGGCGGCGACGAGAGTGACGGATGCGGCACTCATGCGTCACCCTCCGTCTTTCCGAAGCGAGCATGAGCCGGGCTGGCCGGGTCGCTGCGGGTTGAGTCACGGCGACGCCTGTCCTCACGCGTGACGAGGATGTAGCAAATCCAGAGCAGCACGCTGTCGATGAGTACCCAGAGCATCTGATACCAGTAAAAGAAGGGCATGCCGAATAACGTCGGGGCCAGCCTGGCGTAGATCGGAATCAGCAGGGGGAGGACGATCCCTGTGACGATCAGAATGCCGGAAACGATGTAAGGCGCGGGGCGGGCTGCCCCTCGCGTGGGAACTGCGGGAATGGACATTGACCGCCCTCTCGACCACATCGTCCGGACGGCGCCTCCGCCGGACCTTTACTTCGACAGGTCTACGCGAGGCCCGCCGACTATGAACCGGATAGCGAAAACAAACATACCCCCAGGGGTAGAAGCAGGCGCAAGGACCAATTGCATCGGGGGCGGTCGCGACGTTCAGGGTGAACTAATATCATCCAGTCGCAAATAAACACGGTTCGGGGGACTCCGCCAATGGGCAGGCTGATGTACGGAAAGTCGATCGACCTAACTTTCGATGATCGGGTGCTGGCCCACCTGCAGGTGGTAATCGGCGCAAAACTACGCCGGGGCGAGAGCTTCTATCTGTCGTGGAGCGATCCGGGCGAAGGTCGAAGCACGGTGTGGCTCGACCGCAGCATGCCGCTTGTCTTTCGTTACATGGGTGGAAGGACGCCATCGCTGAACCGGGAGTGGTTGGAAATCCTCACGGCCTCAGCGAACAGTTCGCAGGGCCTGCAGGTGACTGCCGAACCGGGAACTGTCGCGGAGAGGTAGGCCCGGAGTGTACTCGGTACGGCCGGATAGTGAGCGCTTGTTTATAATTCCGGGCACGCGTAGTTTTGTCGTCTGGCCCCGGCACCGCGAGAGAATGCCGCAGACGTGTTCGTTGCTCCCGGGATCGGCTCTCATGAGTCGGTGTCAGTCGGGGATGCAACATCCATGAGCCGGCTCCTAAGCTCAAACCAAATGGTTAAGAAGGCACAATGTTGAGCGACGCGCGCGACCGCATCATTTCCGCTGCCTACCCACTCTTTTTGGAGCGAGGCATACGTGCTGTCAGCATTGACGAAGTTCAGTCGTTGGCCGGAGTGTCGGTAATCGAATTCGATCGCGAATTCTCCTCCCGCGATGCTCTAGTTGCGGAATGTCTGGAAAAGCGCGAACTCGACTGGACCTTTGGCATCGTAGAAGCTGGGGCTCGCTCAAAGGGAGCCAGTCCCGAGGGACGACTGCTCGCGATCTTCGACGTGTTCGATGAGTGGTTCCAGCGCGACGACTACGAGGCGTGCACCTTTATTAATGTACTTCTCGAAATGGGCGCGGAACACCCACTTGGGCGGGCGAGCGCCGTCTATTTGGCACACATCCGCCTGCTGGTGGAGACCCTCGCCGCTGAGGCGAATCTGAACGACCCGCAGCGGTTCGCCCTGTCTTGGCACATCTTGATGAAGGGCTCGATCATCAACGCGGTAGAAGGCGATCAGCAAGCCGCCGCCAGAGCCAAAGTCATGGCCGGAGACCTGATCGCCCGTCACCGGAGGTCCTCCCAGGCGACTCCAATCGAGCCGGACGAACTGTGGAGCTTCGAGCTCGACCCGTATGCGGCATAGTCGTCAGTCGACGGCTGCCGCCTGCACAGGCGAGATTCGCGTCGCGCGACGCGTGGGCAGCAGGGAGGCGACCGTCGCCAGAATAGCCGCGGCAATGATCAGGCCGACAAAGAGCCACCACGGGAACGACAACCAGAAGTAGCCACCGACGTGACCGTCCGAGGAAATTGCGGTGAGCGCGCCGGCCCATCCGTAGATCGTTCCCAGCACCAGTCCGCAGATGGTGCCCGTCACCGTGAGCTGGATGCTCTCGGCGAAGATCATCTGCCGCACCTGGCGTCGGCTGAATCCGAGCGCCCGGAGTAGGCCGATCTCCCTGCGACGCTGGATGACGTTCAGGCTCAGCGAGTTCACGAGACCGACCGCGGCAATGAGCAGAGAGAACCCTACGAGGATTCCGATGATGCCGAGGACGAGAGTGAGGAAGGCGGTCACCGAGTTCTGTTCGCCCTGCGGTAGCCCCCCGGCGATTCGGCTCGCCTCGGTCTGATACGACTGGCCGGCCACTCCGAACATCGTGACAAGTGTGATGCCGATTACCAGTCCCAGCGTGGAGCGCGCGGACCGCGCCGGGTATCTCATCGCGTTTGCCGCCGCGAGCTTGCTCGCCGCCGATGTACCCATCAGTCGTCCCGACCAGCTCAAGATGGGCGGCAGGAATGCGGTTGCCCCGCTGATGAACCCGATGAAACTGAGCGCGCCGCCGGGGACGGCGAGGAGGAGGCCCACCGGCGAGACGGCGCCCACGCCCACGCCGGCGAGGAGAAGCACGGCACCGATGATCACCAGGGCGGCGGTCAAACGTCGACGTCGACGGGCGGCACCTCGAACCGTCTGGATGCTCGGCTCCTGAATGCGCCCGAGCGCTTCGATCGGTGAAACCTCCGTGATGGTGCGTGTGCCGATCCGAGCTGCGATGGTCGTCGACAAAACACCCACGACAACCGGGAAGACGAGGGGCAAGGACACCAGGTTCATGGGCAGGTTGAGGAAGACCTTGGTGGCGATCAGTGACGCGCTAATCGCGTAGGCGACCGCGACTCCGACCGCGACCCCGATCGCGGAGCCGATAAAACCGACGATGGCACCTTCCATCGTCACCGCGCGCCGGAGCGATTTCGCGGTGGCGCCCAGCAGCCGGAACAACGCCGTGCGCTGTGCCCGGCCGGCCAACACGATCGCGAAGGTGTTCGACGTGACGGTGATGGCCACGAAGGTGGCGATGGCCACGAAGACGATTCCGAGAACGCCGAGCAGCTTCGGAACGAAGGGATGCGAGAAGAAGCCGCCTCCGGACGCTTGCGCGTTGAGGATCGCCTCGGACTCGATCAGCATCGTTCCCAGAATCGAACCCAGGAACGCAACGATCACACTCGCCACGTGCTGGGACCGGTTGAATCGCAGCTCTCGCACCGCCATTGCGAACATGACCGCCTACGCCTTCGGCTCGAAGCTGAGAATCAACGATGACAGGGTCTGTGCGTCAGATCGGGGGACATCATGAGCGATGCGACCGTCGGCGATGAACACGACACGGTCGGCGTAGGACGCGGCGACTGGGTCGTGCGTGACCAGAATCACCGATTGCTGGTATTCGCGCGTGGCTTGTGTGAGCAGTTCCAATACCTCGCGGCCGGTTCGCGAGTCGAGCGCCCCCGTCGGTTCGTCGGCGAAGATGAGCGTCGGTTTCATGGCGAGCGCCCGGGCGATCGCCACCCGCTGCTGCTGGCCGCCCGACAGTTCGTATGGGCGTCGCCCACGCAACGATTGAAGTCCCAAATTGGTTAGGAGACTCTCAATCCACGTCAGGCGCTCGGCCGTCGGCTTCGTCCCGTCCAATTCGAACGGAAGCAAAATGTTGCCCATTACGTCGAGTGTTGGCACCAGGTTGAACGCCTGGAACACGAAGCCGATCTCTCTGCGCCGCAGCAGAGTGCGTGCGTCATCGTCGAGCCCGGTGATCTCGGTACCGTCGAGAAGCACCGAGCCGCTCGTGGCACCGTCCAGTCCGGCCAGCACGTGCATGAGAGTCGACTTGCCCGAGCCGCTCGGGCCCATGATCGCCGTCATTTGCCCGCGACGGATATCGAGGTCGATCCCGTTGAGTGCCTGTACCCGCCCTTCTCCGTCTCCGTACACCTTCGTAACCTGCCTGGCGCGAGCAACCAGATCGACAGTCGTCTCAGTTGGTTCGGTTAGAAAAATTGACAAGTTGGGTCCCTTCGTCGTCTAGCATCGCCAATATTTCGCAACCACGACCCAGACCGCACTAAGAATTGCTTCGGTCGACGGCGTCGCCCTGCGGGCGGCATCCGGCGCCCAACCGATCGTGCTGCACCTTCGCAAATTCTTAGCGGTGTGCTGGTGGAATCTGAGAATGAGCGCACCGATTCGGACTGCGAAACGACGCATTGGTCCGCGCACGTGGCCAACGCGCTCGCGCCGGGGCTTGCGTTCGGGTGAAGCGGCCGACGCGGGCATGTTCGCCGCGCTCGCGGTCGTGATCGTCTCTATCGGCTCGTTGCTGCCCCATCTCGGAGCGATTGAGCTTCTCTCGGTGGTGCCGCTCGCCTTGGTGGGCTTGCGCAACCGCTGGGGAACGGTGGTAGCCGCGGCGGTGGCGGGCGCCTTTGCGGCGTTTCTGGTCGCCGGTCCGACGGCAGCGATCGTGCTCGCCGGGTGCGCGGCAATCGGAGGGACGTGCGGCATCATTCGCAAGCGCAAGCGAGGTGCGGGCACGGTCCTTCTCGTCGCAATCGTCGTCGCACCAGTGACAGCCGCCGTCGCCATCGGAGCACTGTTCGTCTTTTCCGCGGCGCGGGATCTCGCGTTCGGGTCGGTGCGGGCGACGCTATCCGGGCTCGTGACCGTTTTGGCGGCGACGCCCGTCGATCCGTCCGTCGGTCACAGTTCGTTCCAAATCCTCGACGCACTGCTCAGCGCGTGGCCAGCCACCGTCGCGGTTCTCGCGTTGGTCGGTGTCCCGCTCGGGATGCTCGTCACGAACGTGTTCGTCGTCGTTGTCGTCCGTCGCGTCGAATGGCTCAACCGCGCGGACGCGCTCGACGATGCCGCGCGCGATGAAGCGCTCGACGAGCGCGTCGCACCGTTACCGGTCGTCCTCTCCGGCCTCGCGTTCCATCATCCGGGGATGTCGACGAGGGCACTCAGCGGCGTCGACCTGACCATCGAAGCGGGCGAGTTCGTCGTCATTGCCGGGCCGAACGGATCGGGCAAGTCAACCCTCGTCTCGGTGCTGGCAGGCGCAAAACCGTCCGGCGGTTCGGTTTCCAGACCCGGCGGCGTCGGGCTGGGACTCATCGGCGGGACGGCCATCGTGCATCAACGACCGGAAGCCCAAGTGATCGGCGGGACGGTGGAGGAGGATCTGCGTTGGGGCGTGCCGCCGGGCGAGCCACTCGATATCGATGCTCTCCTCGCTGCCGTCGGCCTGGATGGACTCTCCGCCGCCGCCACCGATTCCCTCTCTGGCGGCCAGTTGCAGCGACTCTCCATTGCGGGCGCCCTCGCCCGGCGCCCCGCTCTCCTTATCTCGGACGAGTCGACCTCAATGCTCGATGCCGGCGGCCGGCTGGACGTGCTCGAGCTCCTCGCGTCGCTTCCGGCGCGCACGGGAACGACCGTGGTCCACGTGACCCACGATCCCGCCGAAGTTGCCCGCGCCGACCGCGTCGTCCGACTCGCGCATGGCCGGATCGTCAGTGAGCAGGTCTTCAGCAAGCAGAGCATCGACGAGCGGGTCGTCGGCGTACCGATGACCCGCGAGCCCGAGCACCCAGACGGGCAACCCCAGAACGAGCCCATGATCCGCGTGCGCGGTCTTGGCCACCGCTTCAATGACAGAACCCCGTGGCAAGTCACCGCGCTGGAGTCCGTCGACCTGGACATCTACAGCGGCGAGGGCCTCCTGATCACTGGCCAGAACGGCTCCGGCAAGTCGACGCTCGCGTGGCTGCTCGCCGGGCTCGTCGTCCCGACGCACGGCTCCATCACTCTCGACGGCCTCCCGCCGTCCTCGGTACTCGGCGCGGTCGCGTTGTCATTCCAGCACGCGCGACTGCAGGTACAGCGGCCGACGGTCGGCGAGGACATCCTGAATGCCGCCGGTCCCGAAGCACCGACCGGAGTGGTCGGGGAGCCCGATGCGGATGCGTTCGTCGCCGCCAATCTGCACGCGGTCGGACTTCCCGTCGGGCTCGCGTCCCGCTCCGTCGAGGAGCTCAGCGGTGGTCAGCTGCGTCGGGTGGCGATCGCCGGACTCATCGCGTCGCGACCGAAGGTGCTCGTGCTCGACGAGCCGCTGGCCGGCCTTGACCGTGACGGACGACTCGAGCTGCTCACCCTGCTGGGAACTCTCCGCCGGACTGAGGGGCTCACCCTGGTGATCATTTCGCACGATATCGAGGACATGGCACTGGCGTGTTCCAGGCAGGTCCGGATCACGAACGGCGTAGTCCGCGCGGTTCGCGCGGTCGATCTCTCCGCGCCAGAAGCTCGACGTCCCCGAGCACGACGCGCTGGCCTTGTGCTCCGCCCCATCCCGGGCGACACGCCGCTCCACCGACTGGGCGCCGCGGTGAAACTCGCCGCGCTGGCTGCCATCACCGTCGCTTCCCTCCTGTTCCCCGGATGGCCCGCAATCGCCGTCCTCGCCGTGCTCGTCGCCGGAGCAGTCGCCGTTGCCCGCATTCCAGCCGCGGCGGTACCGCGGGTTCCGGTCGCGGTCACCGCCCTGGTGCTGATCGGGGCGGTCGCCTCGTTCTTTGGTCATGGCCTCGCGCTTTATGCGCAGTCCATCCTTCTGACGGTGCTCCTCTTCGCGCTCTCCCTTGTGGTCGTCTGGACGACGCGTGTCGAGCAGCTGCCCGGCGCGTTCACCGCACTTGCCCGGCCGTTTCGCCTCGTGGGCGCACCGATCGAAGACTGGGCGCATGCGCTCGCTCTCACCGTGCGGACATTACCTGTGTTGCAGGACGAAATCCGGGTCCTCCTCGCTGCCCGTCGCCTGCGGCATCCCTCCCCGTCGGGAACCCGAAGGGCGCTACTCGCCTCCCGGGCAAGAGAGCTCACCGACCTCCTCGTCGCCATCGTCGCGTCGGCAGGCAGGCGGGCCACCGACCTGGCCCACGCGATGACGATCCGCGGCGGCCTTCCCCGGTCGCCGCTATGACCAGGATGACGACGCTGCATACCGCGGGCTCCACGGCCTCGCCAGGCGCCTCCCACATGGCTATGTGGATCGTGAAGTGCTCGGGAGCGGCGCCGTGCCAGTGCCATTCGCCGGGCGGAGTCTTGATGGTGTCGCCGGGCCGTATCTCGACGATGTCGCCCGTGAACATCTCGGCGGGACCCTTCACGCTGGGCCGCTTCGGCAGGTTTTTGCAGAGCAGTTGTGGTCGTACCGTGTGTGTGGCGGGATGGCTTGTGTCAGTTCGCCGGGATGGTCGTTGAAAGGAACCCGAATGCCTGACTGGAGTGAAACCGAGCTACACACAATCGGTGATGCTGAGGAGTTGCAGATCGCGTCGCGGCGCCGGGACGGAACGCTGCGGCCGTACGTCACCATCTGGGTCGTGCACGCGGGCGAGGGCATCTACGTGCGCTCCGCGTACGGGTCGACCAACCCATGGTTCCGACGCGCGAAAGCCAGCGGGACCGGTCGCATCCGCGCCGGTGGTGTCGAACACGACGTGACCTTTGAGGAGGCTGCGCCCGATGCGCACACGGCGATCGATGCTGCATTCCATGCGAAATACGATCGCCACGGGCCGAACATCGTCGGAACCGTCGTCGGTGACCAGGTGCGGAACGTCACCATCCGGCTCGATCCGCAGTAAGGCTTGTTCCGCAGCGAAACAATCGCTCAGTCTTGCGTTCCGAGCATTCCGAGCAGCGCTGCGGCGGCATTGGACGGGGCTGGCGCGACGCGTACGGCGAGTGACACGGTCCATTCCAGCTCGTCGCCAGAGAGCGGGATGCGAACGAGATCTTCGCGTGGCGGGACGGCGAAGCGGGGTAAGAGCGCAATGCCGAGGCCGTGGCGAACGAAATCGGCCCCCGTTTCGGGATTTGTGACTTCGACCGCGACATGGCGAGGGATCCCCGCCCTCTCGAAGGCACGGTCCGTCAGAGTTCGGAGGCCGTAGCCGAGCGGAAAGTCGATGAACGGGTCCGGCGGTATGTCCCTCAGTGCGACCATGCGCCTACCGGACAGCCGATGATCCGCCGGCACCACGAGATCGATCGGCGTGGAGCCGACCTGGTGCAGGCGTAGGCGGGGGTGCCCAGCATCCATCAGCGAGGCGAAGGTGAGGTCGAGCCGGCCGCCGAGTAGTGCTTCGGTCAGCCCCTGGGACCCGCTCGATGACGCGGTCAGCTGGATGTCTACGAGCGGGAAGCGGAGATGGTACCGCCCGAGCAAAGCGGGGATATCGAAGGGGATGGCCGACGTCATTGTCCCGATTCGCAGGGTTCCGCTGACACGGCCGCTCACCCCCGCAACCGCATCCCGCGCTTCCCGTTCTGCCTCAAGTAGGGCTCGTGCGCGGGGGACGAGCTCTTCGCCTGCCGGAGTGAGTTGGAAGGTGCGCGCTGACCTCAGGATGAGCGAGGTGTCGAGTTCATCCTCCAGGCCTTTGACGGCCGCCGAAATGCTCGACTGGACGACATGAAGGGCGACCGCCGCCCTGCTGAAGCTCCGTTCGTCGACCGTGGCGACGAAGTACCGCAGCTGACGCAGATCCACCCAATCATTATCGCCCTAACCGATGCAAAGCATCCAAAATGTTCGTTGGACACGATGCATGGGCCGGAGCATTCTGGAATAGACGCACACTGCAGAAAGGTCAGGGCATGTCAGTAGAAGAGCATTTAGCCACCACCATTTCGTCGCGCTTTGAGGCCGGAGGCGAACCGCGGGCGACTCGGAGGCGCCACGGCATCGGGTTCTGGGTCGTGGCCCTCGCCTTCCTGACCGGCATGGCGTTCTCCACGATTCCGACCCCGCTGTACCCCCTGTACCAGCAGCGTGAGGGCTTTTCCACCTTCACCGTCACCGTGGTCTTCGCGGTCTACGCGGTCGGCGTGATCATCAGTCTGATTCTCGCGGGCCACATCTCGGACTGGATCGGTCGCAAGCGTGTCCTCATTCCGGCCTTGGGAATCGAGGCGCTCGCCGCCATTCTCTTCCTGGTCTGGCCCGATCTTGCCGGGCTGCTGATCGCACGGTTCGTGACGGGCCTGGGAGTGGGGATGCTCACCGCCACCGCGACGGCGTACCTGAATGAACTGCACGGGGTCCATCATCCGAGTGGAGGTCGGGGCCGTTTCGAGATCGTCTCGACAGCCGCCAACATCGGGGGACTCGGAGTCGGCCCTCTCGTCGCAGGGGCTCTCGCCCAGTTCGTGACCTCGCCGCTCACGGTCCCGTACCTAGTGTTCCTCGCTCTTCTGATGCTCAGCATGATCGGCGTCGCGGTTACCCCGGAGACCGTAAGACAGCTCCCGCAGCGCCCGTCGTATCGCCCGCAAGCTCTGGGAGGCGCGGCGTCGGGGCGGGTCTTCTGGGAAGCGGCGGGCAGCGCCTTCGCGGCGTTCGCAATCTTCGGGATATTCACCTCGGTCGCGCCCGGCTTCGTCGCCGGCACGCTGAACGAACCGAGCCGCTTGCTGGCCGGAGTGAGCGTCTTCGTCGTCTTCGGCGCCGCGGCACTGGCCCAGAGCACCACCAACCGCATCGGTGGAGGCGCGCGGCTGGCCATCGGCCTTGTTGGCGAGACTGCTGGGCTCATCACTCTCGCCGCAGGCATGATCGCCGTCAGCTTTCCCGCCTTCCTCATCGGCGGCGCGCTCGCCGGCGCCTCCGCGGGCATCCTGTTCAAGTCGGCGATCGGCACCGTCGTCGCCTCCACCGACGCGTCAAAACGTGGAGGAGCGCTCGCAAGCGTATTCCTCGTCGCCTACCTGGGTCTCATCGTTCCGTCTTTGGCGATAGGCGTGACGACGCTCTACACATCTGCCGCGTTGGCGATGCTCTGGTTCTCCGCCGCCCTCGTCGTCCTGCTCGCTGTCCTCGCGCGGTATTCGGTCAGAAGCCGATCCGCGAGCCGCGCCTGAACGCCCGAGGGCGCCGGCCATGCCGCTGATCGCCGCCGCCACTGGCGCCGCTGGTCGAGTAGGCCGCCCGCGCCCGGGAAGACGCATCGCCAACGGCGATCGTTTCCATCGGAATCATTCGCTTTACACGATGACAAAACGGGCCGAGAATTTCCCCATGAACTCTCGCGCCACTCGACCGCGCGACCAGATCCTCCCAGTCCTCCCCCGGGACTATGAAGACCTCTTCGCCAAACTGACGGGCCAGCCTCTCGCCGAGGCGACACCCGGCCTTGGGCGGTTGCACCCGGCGTAATTCGAGTGAATATGGCGGCCGAAAGGCCGCCCGGGGCCGGAAGGCTCCTGGCGTTCGTTCGCGCGAACGCCGCGCGCGCGGCGGCCTCCCGCCCATCGCCGCGCGAGGTCCAGAAGGGCTGGGCACCCGATGCCCGCGGCACAACCGCGGGTATCCAGCCACATGTAAAGGAGAAGTGATGAGTCTCGAAGACTTGTCGCGCTGGCAATTCGCCCTGACGATCGTGTTCCACATGATCTTCCCGTCGATCACGGTCGGTCTGTCGATCTTCCTGTCCATCGTCTACGCCGTCTATTGGCGCACCAAGAAGCCGATCTATCTGCAGATGTTCCGCTTCTGGCGCCGCATCTTCGCGGTCGGATTCGCACTCGGCGTCGTCGCGGGCGCCGTCATCACGTTCGAGATGGGGCTCAACTGGGGCGTCTTTGGCGCCAAGACCGGCCCGATCATCGGTCCGATCATCGGCATGGAGGTCGTCACGGCCTTCTTCGTGGAGGCTGGGTTCATCGGCATCCTGCTGTACGGAGAGAGCCGCGTGCGCAAGGGCACAATGTTCGCCTCGACCGTCATGGTCGCGATCGGCACGATCCTCTCGACGACATGGATCCTGGTCGCGAACTCCTGGATGCAGACGCCAGCCGGGTATGCCATGAAGAACGGCCAGTTCGTGCCGACCGACTGGATGAAGGTGATTTTCAACCCGTCATTCGGGCTGCGTTTCACCCACATGTTCCTCGCGGCGCTCGTCGCCGCATCCCTCTTTCTCGTGGGGCTCTCGGCCTACTACCTGGTCAAGGGGCGCTCGGTCGGGTTCGCTCGCCGATCCCTTTCCATTGGTCTCGGCGTCGCCACCCTGCTGCTGCCGCTCCAACTCATGGTGGGCGACACGCTCGCCGCAACTGTCGTCGCGCCCCACCAGCTCACGAAGCTCGAGGCGATCGAGGGCAACTGGACCTCGACGAACACGGGCTGGAACATCTTCGTCATCCCGGATCAGGAGGCACAACGCAACCTCGTGCAGATCTCCGTGCCGTGGCTCGGCAGCGCGATCGCCAAGGACCCCACCGGACACAGGCCGACTCCGGGGTTGTTGAACACGCCCAAGGCCGATCAGCCGAACATGGCGGCGACCTTCTGGGGATTCCGCATTATGTTCTTCGGCTCGCTGTTCATGTTCGCCAGCATCTTCGTCGGCATAATCCTGCGCATCCGGAACAAGCTGTGGGAGTCCCGGCGATTCCACAAGTACCTGATGTGGACCACGCCCGTCGGTATCCTGACCATCCTCGCCGGCTGGGTGACGTCGGAGGCGGGGCGCCAGCCGTGGGTCGTTTACGGCCTGCTCCGCACGTCAACTGCGGTCTCCCACCTCGCGAGCGGCGAGCTCGTGTTCTCGGTCATTGGGTTCGTCGCCCTCTACCTTGCGCTGCTAGTCGCTTTCATCGCGTACGTCGTTCGCACGATGAAGATCGGGCCGGAGCGGGACGATCCGCGCCTCGACGGCATCGAACCGCACGTCCCATTGCTCGACGAGCCGCTCGATGAGATCGACGAACTTGAGCGCATCAAAACGGCCGGATTGGCCGACGCACTGGAGGTGAGCGCCAAATGATGGTGACAATCTGGTTCCTGGTCATCCTGCTGTGCCTGGTCATGTATGTCGTGCTTGACGGCTACGACCTCGGCGCGGGGATCGCCTCGCTATTCGAGCGCAATCGGCACTTCAAGCACGAGATCGTGGAGGTCGTGGCGACGCGCTGGGACGGCAACGAGACGTGGCTCGTGTTGCTCGGCGTCGCGCTATGGGCCGGCTTCCCGCTTGCGTTCGGTGTCATCCTGCCGCACCTCTACCTTCCGCTCATCGTCACGCTGTTCGCACTCATCGCGCGGGGTGCGAGCGTCGAGTTCATCTCCCAGAACCCGCAGGCCAAGCAGGCCTGGGTCACCCTCTTCGGCGTGAGCTCGCTCGTCGCGGCCTTCGCACAGGGATTCGCGATCGGCTCGCTGACCTCCGCCGCTCCGATTGTCAACGGCGCCTTCGCGGGCTCCGCGTTCGGTGCCTTCACGCCGTTCAGCGTGCTCGGCGGCGTGACCGCGGTGCTGGTCTACCTCGCGCTCGGCTACGGATTCCTGAAGATCAAGTCGCACGGAGTAATGCGTGAGAGCGCAGCGCGGCGTGGCGCGGCGGTAGCCATCGCGGCGGTAGTCGCGATAGTGGCGACTCTCGTCGCCATCAACGCGACGGCGGCGCCGCTCAATCTCTCGACCGCGGGCCGGGCGATTGCGTTCTGGGGGCTCCTGCTGTTCGCAGTGGCCGGAGTCGCGATGACCGTCGCAACGTTCCGCCGCACGACAGAGACCGTGCTCGCCGACCGGCTGCCCTTCACCGGAATTGTCGTCACGATCGTCTCGGTGATCCTCGCGATCACCGTCGCGCGCTACCCGGTGCTCCTGCCGCCGTCGCTCACGCTGAACGAGGCGCGGAGTCCGGATGGCTCGCTCATCTTCCTGCTCGTCGGGATCGGACTCAACATGCCGCTCATCCTCTTCTATAACTGGTTCTCGCATCGCACCTTCGGCGGCAAGATCGTCGCCGAACCGCACGCCGACGGCACCGCGACCGAGATCGCCGTCACCTCAGGGAGTAACTCGTGACCACCAAGACACCAGGCAATCGGGCGCTGCGCGCCATCGGCGGCACGATCAAGGTCATCGCGCTGACCATCCTTGCGCTCGTCATCTACTTCATCTGTGACGACCTGTTCGGCGGCTACCCGCAGTTCCACTCGACTCTCATCACGTGGATCCTGCTGCTCGGGTTCATGGCGTTCGGCCTCGTGATGTGGATCGTGGACGAGCGTCGCCACCTCGGCGACGATGACTGATGTAGCGACCCGCTCACCCGACGGGACGGATGCGGCGGCCACGTTGCTGACGGGTGCGGAGCTGCTCGGCCGGCGCCAGCTGCGCCGGGCGGCCGCCTCGACCGTGCTCGAGACGGCGTTCGCGATCGGCCAGTGGGCCGCTCTCGCTCTCGTCGCCGAACAGGTGCTCACGAGGTCGCAGTCGGGCGTCGGGATCGGGCTTCTCGCGCTCCTGCTGTGCGGAGCGGCAGCCGCGTTCGCGCGCCGCTCGGCCACGCGTGCGGCGGCCGGTGGGCGTGAGGCGATCGCGACCGGCGTGCGCCGCCGGATTGTCGCCGCCGTGCTGCCGACGACTCGGCGCGGCGGCGACCCGGAGCCGGCCGTGGCCGCGCACGCGTTGCTCGAGCTCGCCGACGACGTAGCGGATTACCACGGCGCGGTCGCGCCACTGCGCATCGCCGCCCCGGTCTCAATGGTGCTCATCTTCGCGGTGACGGCGATCGTGCACTGGCCGGCCGCAATCGTGCTGGCCGTCTCGAGCGCCCTCATCCCGCTGAATATGCGCCTCGCTGGAATGGTCGCGAAGGACGGCGTGGACCGCAACCTCATGGCGACCCAGCGCCTCACCGCGATGGTGCTCGACAGTTTTCGCGGCCTCCACACGTTGAAGAACCTCGGCGCTGTCCGGGCGCGCGGCAAGTCGATCGAGATCGCGTCGGGTCAGCTCGCCGGAACCACGATGTCGGTGCTGCGCCGGGTGTTCCTGTCCGGGCTCATCATGGATGTCGTCGTGACCTTCTCGATCGCCGTGAATGCGACCTACATCGGGCTCACGCTTCTCGGCTATGTGACGGTGCCCGGCATCCCGCGACTCACCCTCTTCGGCGGGCTATTCGTGTTGCTGCTGTGCCCGATGTATTTCGCGCCGATGCTCGCACTCGCGGCCGCATTCCACGACCGTGAGCGCGCGGCAAGCGCGTCGCGCGTGCTCGTCGACCTGCTCGCGGAGCCCGAACGGCCGGGCCCGACTGCCGCCACCGCCGGTTCGGCCATCGCCGTGCGGCTCGACGCCGTGCGGTACCGCGCGCCAGGCGGCGGCCGGGAGATCCTGCGGATCCCGCTCTTGCGCATCCGCGAGGGGGAGTGGACGGTCGTGACTGGCGCGTCGGGGGCGGGCAAGACGACGCTGCTCTCGCTCGTCGCCGGATTCCGCGCACCAAGCTCCGGCACGGTCGAGTGGAGCGACTCAACGGCGCTGCTCGGGCCGCCCGTCATCGGCGGCGCCGCCTGGATCGGGCAGCAGACCGTCATCCTCGAGGGATCGGTCGCCGAGAATGTGCGGCTTGGCCGCGCGGATGCCACGGACGCTGATGTCGCTCGCGCGATCGAGGCCGCGGGACTCGCCGAGGTCGTGGCCAGACTCTCGGCCGGCGTCGACACGCAGGTCGGCGAGGGCGGCTGGGGGCTGTCGACGGGAGAGGCGCGTCGCGTCGCTATCGCGCGGGCGCTGCTGAGCGGAGCGCGACTGTGGCTGCTCGACGAGCCGACCGCACACCTCGACCCGCAGACGGAGCGCGAGGTCCTGCGGGCGCTCAAGGCGGCAACACGCGAGAGCACCGTGCTCGTCGCGACGCACTCCGCCGCGGTGGTCGAGGGCGCGGATGCCGTGTGGTCGATCGAGTCCGGAACGCTGCATCGACTGGCCGAGGTCGCGCGATGACCGCCCATCACCCCGCACAGCGCCCCGCCTCGCGTGGAGGTCGGCTGGTGCCGCTTACCGCCCTAGCCATCGGCGGGCTCGCGCTCGCCGTGCTCGCCGAGATCGGCACGGTGGGACTGCTCGGCCTCTCTGGATGGTTTATCGCGGCCTGTGCGAGCGCGAATGCCGGCCTCGCGGGCTTCGTCACCTTCTCGTACATCTCGCCGAGCGGCGGCGTGCGCAGCTTCGCTCTCGTGCGGATCGCCGCGAACTACGTACAGCGCCTTGTGCAGCATTCGGCGGTCTTGCGCAGGCAGACCGAGATCCGCTCGGAGTTATTCGCGGATGCCGCAGCGGCACCGAAGCGGGCCGTTCGGCTGCGGGCAGGGGACCTGCTCGATCGCGCCATGAGCGACACCGAGACCGAGAGCATGGCGCTCATCCGCGCCGTGTCGCCCGTCGTGTGCTTCGTCGTGGTCGGGACCGGCGCGGTGCTCACCGCCGCGATCGAAAGCCCAGTGACCGGTCTTGCGCTTGCTGTCGTCCTCGTGGTTGCGTCCGTGCTGACGGCGCTCGATCGTCGCACCGCGCCGGACGCGCTCGACGACGCCACGCGCGGTCTGGTGCGCGCTGAGGCCGTGGCTGCCGTTGATGCCTGGCCGGAAATGGTTTCCCTCGGCGCGGCCGATCGGCTCGCCGACCGCACGCTCGCCCGGATCGACGCGCTCGCCGCGGCGCAACGAGTCGCCCGGGCCCGCGCCGCGCGCTCGACCCTTCGGTTCGGCCTGTTCGCGACGGCGTCGCTAGTCGCCGTCGGTTATGTCGCGATCGTCGTCGCCCACGAGAACGTGCCGACCGTCGTGTTCGCCGCTCTGCTCACGACGGGGGTGCTCACGATCGGTGCGCGACTCGGGGCGGCGGCCGAGGCGATGCGTCGCGCCAGCGAGGCCAGGGCCCGCCGCGAGCAACTCCTGGCCGTGCCTCTCGAAGCGGGGCCGCTCGCCCCGACGGTCGCGCTGACGGGGGATGCCGGGACGGTCGGGTTTGCGGGTTATGCGCTGCCGGATGCAGTGCTGCGCAGCGCGAGGACCGTTGACGCGTCGGTACCGACCGGCGGCGTGCTGATCGTCGAGGGACGGTCCGGAACGGGTAAGACGACGCTGCTCGCGGCGCTCGCCGACGAACTCGCCGCGCGCCCCGCGGTAGACCCGTCGGCTCCGCGGGTGCTCCTTGTGCCGGCGGACGACTACCTCTTCACGGGCTCGATCGGCGCCAACATGCGCCTCGCCCGCGCGGATGCGTCCCGGGCCGACATCGATGTCGTGCTCGCTGCGTTCCAGCTCGACCAGGCCGGGATCGACGCGACGACACGGATCGGCGTAGGCGGGCGCGAGCTCTCCGGGGGCGAGCGCAAGCGCGTGCAGCTCGCCCGCGCGATCGTCGCGCGCCCCGACATCCTGCTCCTCGACGAGCCGACGTCCGGCCTCGACGACGCGACCGCCGAGCTCGTGCTCACCGAGCTCCGGATGCGGCTGCCCGGTTCGACCCTCGTGATCGGCACACATCCGGAGTCGCGCGTGGTCGCACGCGCCCTCCCCGGCGAACTGCTCTCACTCGACTGAGGCGACGCCCAGGCGCCAAGTGCGGATACTTGACAGATGCAGCCATACCAGCTGACCTACTTTGTCGCGGTCGCGGAGGCCTCGAGCTTCACGCGCGCCGCACAGCGCATCCGTGTCGTGCAGTCGGCGGTGTCGGCCGCCGTGCGTCAGCTCGAGCGCGAGCTCGGCTGTGACCTGTTCGACCGCGGGCACCGGGGCGTCACCCTCACCGCCGAGGGGCTCGCCCTGTTGCCGAGGGCGCGTGAGGCGCTCGTCTCGCTCGAACTCGCGCGCGACGCCGTCGACCGGGCGCGGGGTCGGCTCTCGGGCTCGGTCACCCTCGGCATGATGGACTACGCCGGTCCCCTCGACCTCGGTGCCCTGCTCTCGGAATTCCACGCGATGCACCCGGACGTCGTCGTCAAGCTCAGGCAGACGATGGCCGGTTCGTATTCGAGTCTCGACGAGGTGCGGGCGGGGACGCTCGACCTCGCTCTCGTGTCGACGCTCACGAACGAGGTTCCCGGCATCCAGCTCGACGATCTGCACGCGGAGTCACTCGTCTTTGTGTGCCCGGCCGATCATCCGCTCGCCGATCGCGAGTCGGTCTCCATCCTGGACATCGCGAGTGAGGACTACATCGACTTCCCGCTCGGCTGGGGCAACCGCAGCGTTGTCGAGCGCGCGTTCGAGACGCTGGGCGCGTTTCGCACGGTGCGGGCCGAGGTCACCGATTTCTCACTCGCCCTGACACTCGTCGCGAAGCGGCTTGGCGTCGTGATCCTGCCGAATTCCGCAGTTCCGGACAGCGGTGACGTCGTCAGCGTGCCCATCGTGGAGAATCTCGCGTGGCACGTGCGCCTCGCACTGCCGACCGGGCGCCCCGTGACAGCCGCCGCCGCTGGGCTCGCCGAGCACATCCGCTCCTTCAGATTCGGCGACGGGCCGGCACCTTCACCGGAGGGTGCCACGCTGGCGGAGGAAGGCTGATCGGTCAGTCGTGAACGACCGGCTTGCTCATCGCGTCGGCCAGGCGAAGTCCCAGACGAGAAGGCCCGGGTCGGCCGGCGCGGCAGGTTCGGGCACAGCCGCCAGATAGGGGGCGACCTGACGCTGCCAGCTCTCGTTGACGGGGTCGACGTCAAGGACGCGGCTCATCCGTTTCCGATCGGTTGCGACGACGCGATGAGTCAGTGTCGTCCCGGCGCGGTAGATGCGCCACTCGAGCACGCCCGCCTCGCGCATCGCCGCATCGAGGTCGGCCGGGATGGCCCGGTGAAACTCCTCGTACGCCTCTCCGAGTCCCGGCGCGAGAGCCGTACGGAACTCGAATGTGTCATCTGTCAGGTCTCGGCCGCCGCTCATACTTCGTGAGATTACCGCAAATGGATCTGATTTAATCGACCGAAGCGGCACGATTTGTGGTCGAATTCGCGGCGCATGGGCGGCACGGATGCCGGAAATTCCGGCCTCGTCGGGGCTCAGGCAAAAAATAGATTGCATCTATCCCGGAATGTGTAATACTTATCCGCGAACGAACTGTTCATCCGACCAATGGAGGCTGCGGTGGCGATCAACGCGAATAAAGCGAAAGCCGTCGAACCGGAATCCGCCGACGAGCGGTACCGTCCCGGCTACGAACTCGTTGCGGAACGCCTCCTGCAGTACATCGCCGAGGAGAACCTCAAACCTGGCGACCGGTTACCCACCGAACAGGGGCTCGCCGATATCCTCGAGGCCACTCGCAATGTCACTCGCGAAGCAGTAAAGGTGCTCGCCGCCATCGGGCGCCTGAGCGTCCGCAAGGGCGCCGGCATCTTCGTGGCGTCAGCCAGCAGCTCGCTCGCAGATGAGGAACTCGCGCACTTCCAGCCCACCGACATGGAGCAGGTGCTGATGCTGCTCGATTACCGTCGGCTGATCGAGACCGACACGGCGCGCCTCGCGGCGACGATGGCCACACCAATTCAAGTGCGTGCCATCCGCGAGGCGGCCGAAGAGTCGGCCTCCGCTGGCATCGACGGTCGGATCGAAGCGTTTGCCGCGGCGGACGCCCGGTTCCACGATGCCGTTGGGATCGCCGCACGCAACGTCTTCCTGCAGTCGACCGTCGCGAACATCCGCCGTTTCGCCGCGCAGACCGACGTGCTGCTGTTCCACGGAGACGTTCCCGGCTCCCTCGAAGACGCGGGCCGCCAGCACGTCGCCATCGCCGAGGCCATCGCCGCCGGCGACACCGACTTGGCCACCCGGCTCATGACCGAACACATCGACACGACCCAACACCAATTCGAGCGCAAGATCCGCGACCGAATCTTCACACTCACGACGCGCGGCTGATCAGCCCCGCGTTTTCCCCTCACTCAGAACGATTGGGATTCAATGCTGAACCTCCTGCGATACCCCCATGCCTCGGCACGCTCGGCGACGATCGTCGCCAGCGTCGCGCTAACCGTGACGGCGCTGCTCGTGCCGGCCGCCGCGAACGCCGCACCTGCCGTGTCCGCCGCCAAACCGCAAGCAATCTCGGTGTACGTTGCCCCGAGCGGCAGCGGCCCGCAGGCCGGCACGGAAAAGCATCCGTATCGATCCCTCGAGGGCGCTCGCGATGCCGCACGCAAGATCAGCAAGAACGCGAAGTCTGACATCAACGTCGTGCTCGCCGACGGCACCTACACCGTCGACAGCACCTTCACGCTGACTAGCCAGGACTCCGGCCAAAACGGCCACACAGTCACCTACGAGGCGGCTCCGGGAGCACATCCGGTGATCAGCGGCGGTCAGTCGGTCACCGGCTGGACGGTCTCGGATGCTTCCAAAGGCATCTACGAGACGCACGTCGGCGACCTGAACACCCGTCAGCTCTACGTGAATGGAGAGCTGGAGACCCGGGCACGCAGTGGAAACAACCCCGCCGGTTTCACGAAGACGGCGACCGGGTACACGATCACCGACACGAGCCTCGACGCGTACAAGAACCAGACCAACATGGAAGTGGTGAGCCGCTGGGGCTGGATGCTCGACCGCTGCCCGGTGCAGTCGATCGTTGGCAACACCATGACAATTCAGCAGCCGTGCTGGAACAACGCGAACTTGCACGCGGGTGAAGAGATTCAAAACCCCGCCTGGCTCGAGAACGCCTACGAACTCCTCGACACCCCGGGTGAGTGGTACCTCGACCAGGCCGCGGGCGACCTGTACTACATGCCAAAGACCGGCCAGAACCTCGCCACCGCCACGGTCACCGTGCCGAAGGTGCAGGATCTCGTGGACCTCAACGGAACGATCGACAACCCGGTGAGCAACGTTTCGTTCGCGGGAATCACCTTCTCCTATTCGACGTGGCTCGCTCCCAGCTCCTCGGACGGCATCATCGAGGGCCAGGCCGGATTCCGAATCGTCGGAAGCAACAACCCCACCTTTGACTCCACCCGCATGAACTGGCAGAAGACCCCGGGCGCCGTGAACGTGAGCTACGGGCACAACGTCTCGTTCAGCGGCAACCGCTTCACGAATCTCGGCGCGGTCGGCTTGAACCTCAACACCGGCACCCAGGGCACGACCATCGTCGGCAACGTCTTCACCGGCATCGCGGCGACCGGCATCCAAATCGGTGGCAGTGACGTGATCGACCACCACCCGAGCGATCCGCGTTCCATACTCAAGAACACGCTGGTCAGCAACAACGTGGTCACCAACGTCGCTGACCTCTACACCGGCTCGGTCGGCATCCTGGCGACCTACACCGACCACACGACCATCGAGCACAACAAGGTCTACAACCTGCCGTACAGCGGAATCTCGGTTGGTTGGGGCTGGGGCCTGACCGATCAGGGCGGCGACTACAACTACCCGGGAAATTCCGGGGTTACGGTCTATTCCACCCCCACCACGAGCACGAACGCAGTCGTGAGCGACAACGTCATCAGCGACATCATGAAGCTGCAGGCCGACGGCGGCGCGATCTACACGCTCAGCGCCAGCCCGAACAGCGTGATATCGGGCAACCTCATCACCAACGTTCCGCCGCCGGCATATGGCGCGATCTACCAGGACGAGGGCAGCCGCTACTGGCAGCTCACCCAGAACGCGTTCTGCAACATCTCCTACCAGTGGCTGCTGATGAACCACGGCATGGACAACGTCGCGAGCCGCAATTACACGACAAACCCGAACTACTCCACCCAGTTCAACAGCACCAACGACACCATCGCGAACAACACCACCGTGGCGAGCTGCGACCAGCTGCCGGCCAGCATCGTGAAGAACGCGGGGCTGCAGCCGGCGTACCAACACCTCGACCCGAACCCGGCGCCGAGCGATACGGTCGCCCCGACCGCTCCGGGCAAGCCGTCGGCAGCCATGAGCTTCCCGACCACGGCAGAGCTCAGCTGGCCGGCGTCCACCGACAACGTCGGCGTTACCGGCTACTCGGTGTTCGCCAACGGCGCGCTAGTGAGCGCGAGCAAGGATCCGAGCGTGCGCGTCACCGGGCTCACCGCCAACACCGCGTATACCTTCGCCGTGACGGCGCGGGATGCTGCCGGCAACGAGTCGAACGCAAGCCCGGCGCTCACCGTGACCACGCCGGCCGGGGGCGACCTCGCGCTGAACCAGCCGGTGACCGCCTCGTCGTTCTCGGAGCAGAACTTTGCGAAGAACGCAGTCGACGGTGACCTCTCCACCCGCTGGGCGCAGGGCCTCGGCCTGCCCGACCCGTCATGGGTGCAGGTTGACCTAGGCAAGGCCTACGACATCTCCGGGGCGATCACCACCTTCGAGAAGGCGAGCGGCTACAAGTACAAGATCGAGGCCTCCACCGACGAACTGCACTGGACCACCGTCGAGGACCACACCGGCTCCAACACCACGGAGGCAACGAACTACTCGGTGCCGTCCGCACCGGTCACCGGTCGCTTCGTGCGGCTGACGCTCACCGGCACCAGCGGCAACGGTGGCAGCGTTTACGAGCTCGAGGTCTACGGCCAGCCGGCAGCGGCGAGCGGAGACACCCAGGCCCCTTCGACCCCGGCAAAGCCGACGGTGGATGCCCTTCTGCCGAGCCTCGTCAACATCAGCTGGCCAGCATCCACCGACAACGTGGGTGTGTCCGGATACGCCGTGTACGACGGCACAACGCGGGTGGCCCTCACCGAGATCACGAGCGTTCGCCTGAGCGGACTCACTCCCGGATCAACCCACAGTTACACGGTGGTCGCCCGGGATGCGGTGCTCAACGAGTCCGCGGCAAGCCCCGCGTCTGTGGTCACGATGCCCGCCGACAACGACCTCGCCAAGGGCAAGTCCGTCACGGTCTCTTCCTACTCCAACCCGAACACTCCGGCCATGGCCGTGGACGGCGACCTGTCCACCCGCTGGGCGCAGGGCCTCGGTCTGCCCGACCCATCGTGGGTCCAGGTGGACCTCGGCGCGGTGACCAGCATCAACAGCGTGGCCACCACGTTCGAACTGCCCTCCGGCTACGAGTACCTGCTCGAGTACTCGACCGACGGAATCACCTGGTCATCGCTCGACAACCACACGGCGAGCAGAACCACCGACCGCACGAACTACTCGTTCTTGCAGCAGCCCGTCGATGCCCGTTACGTGCGTCTCACCGTGACCAACTCCAACGGGAACGGCGGCAGCATCTACGAGCTCCAGGTCTACGGCGGATTCTCGGCCGCATCCTGACCCCCAGCAGTACCCGACAAAGAAAGCAGTCATGAAGATCACCCACGTCGAATCCATCCGGGTTCATGTTCCCGCAGCCAACCCGCCGTTCAGGTGGAGGGAAGGCTTGGCCGGGAGTGCGCCAGCCGGCGATGGAGCAGTGCTGCGGATCGGTACGGACGAGGGAGCCGAAGGCATTGCGTTCTTCTCCCGTCCCGGTGCCGCCGTAATGCTCGACGACCTTGTCGAGCGAGTGTTCCGGCCCGAGCTGGTTGGCCAGGACCCGCTGCAGCGGGAATGGCTGTGGCATCGGATGTGGGAACTCGACCGCATCCACGAGTTGCCGCTGCCGACGCTCGGACTGGTGGACATCGCCCTGTGGGACCTCGCCGGACGGATGAACGACCAGCCGACCTGGCAGGTTCTCGGCGGCTACCGCACGTCAATTCCCGCGTACGCCTCCACCTCCACCTTTGGCTCCATCGAGGAGTTCCTCGACGTGGCCGACCAGTGCTTGGCGCTCGGCTACCACGGAATCAAGCTGCACGCGTGGGGTGACGCTCGGCGCGACGCCGAGCTCTCAGTGGCGCTGCGCGAGCATGTGGGGGATGCCGTTCCGCTGATGTACGACGGGTCGGCCGGGTTCGACCTGCCCGACGCCATCTACCTCGGGCGGGTACTCAGCGACGCGAACTACCTGTGGTACGAGGAGCCGATGCGGGAGTTCAGCATCAGCGCTTACGCGCGACTGGCTCGCGCCGTGGACGTGCCGCTTTTGGTGGCGGAGACGTCGGATGGCGCGCACATGAACTCCGCCGACTTCATTACGTCCGGAGCCGCGACCTTCGGCGTGCGTGCCGGCACCACCCTGCGCGGCGGCATCACCGGGGCCATGCGTACGGCCCACTTGGCGGATGCCTACCGCTTGCGCGCCGAGGTGCACGGCTCCGACATCCCGAACCATCACCTTTGCATGGCGATCTCGAACACCACCTACTACGAGTCGCTCATCACTTCCTCCACAGTCACGCGCGAACGATACGTCGACGAGAACGGCCTCGTGCACGCGCCAACGGAACCGGGAATCGCTCTGCCAGCCGGCCTCGACTATCCCGCCGTGCTCCGCCCGTACATCGGGGAGGCAGCCTAGGGATTCGCACCCGTCACCTCATGCACTCCAACGTTTCAACTTCGTCAATCCGAATAACAGCATCAAGAAAGGCAAGACAATGAAGTCGCCCCTCCTCACCAGTCGCCGCAAGGCGACCGGGGCCCTAGCCCTCGTCACCGTGGGCCTGCTCGCAGCCCTCACCGGTTGTGCGAGTGCCGCCTCGACCGGTGGTAGCACCAGTGCTACTGCCTTCAAGCCGGTCACCCAGAGCGCCTCATCCGAGATCACGGTCTGGGCCGACTCGACCCGCTTGCCGGCGGTCCAGGCCTACCAGAAGTCGCACCCGAACGTGAAGATGAACATCGTCACGTACGACGGCAGCGCCGACGGCTCCACCTATCTGCAGACCAAGGTGCAGCTCTTCGATCGCACCGGCAAGGGCTGGCCTGACCTGGTGTTCGCCTCGCCGACCGACGTGACCTGGGCATCGCAGCCCACCAGCAAGGGTGCCGTTCCGTTTGCCGCGCCCCTCGACAGCGGCAAACTCGTGCCGCAGGCCACGCTTGACAACTTCGCCAAGGGATCGCTCTCGGCCTGCCAGTTCAACGGCAACACCTACTGCCTGCGCAACGACATCGCCCAGGTGGTGCTCTGGTACAACAAGACCCTCATGGACCAGTGGGGTTACACCGTTCCCACCACGTGGGAGCAGTACGAGGCCCTTGGCCAGAAGGTCGCAACGGAGCACCCGGGATACCTCGTCGGCGCCGTCGGCGACACGAACTCGCAGGAGTCCTACTTCTGGTCGAGCCAGTGCCCCGCGCAGCAGCTTCAGAAGGATGGCTCGCTTCAGGTCAATCTGCAGGCCAAGGACTGCACCCGGATGGCGTCGCTGCTCGACACGCTGATCAGCGCCAAGTCGGTTAGCACCCAGGGCTTCTTCACCCAGGGCTTCGACGGCAGCAAGGTTCTCATGGCCAATGGACCGTCGTGGTACGGCCAGTACCTGTTCAACTCGGCATTCAAGACGCCGGCTGGACAGATCGCCGCGGCCAACCCGCTGACCTGGGCCGGCGAGTCCACCGCGGCCACCGGAAATGTCGGTGGCGGTGTCTGGATGGTGTCGTCGCACAGCAAGAACCTGAAGGCGGCAACCGCCGTAGCCACGTGGCTCACCACCTCGGACGCCAACCTCACCAACGCTCCGACCTACCCGGCGTACTCTCCGGGCGCGAAGTCGTGGCTGGCGAACCCGGCCAACAAGGACTACTTCGCCACCGACATCAGCGGCCCGTTCCAGAAGGCTGCCGACGAGGTGTGGACCGGATGGTCGAACACCAAGTTCAGCGACGCGACCGCGTGGTCGAGCGTGGTGCTTCCGGGCCTGACCGCCGGCAAGTCGCTGACGGATCTGCTCCCCGCCTGGCAGACCGCCATTGTCAATGAAGCGAAATCGGTTGGATACACGGTCACCACAAAATGACAATTGTTGAACCCGAGCGCGTAACAGCGCTCACCACCAAGCTGGCTCGTCGTCGCGGGATTCCGCGGCGCCGGGCCGGCCTGGCCGGGTACCTATTCGTCTCCGGATACACAATTCTTCTCCTCGTCTTCGGCATCATCCCGACGGGGTATGCGGTCTACCTCGCCTTCACGAACGACCAGGGCCAGTTCACGGGTCTCAACCAATTCATCAAGGTGGCCCAGGACTATCGGTTCGGGCCTGCGTTCGTGAACATCTTCATCTACCTGGTGATGTGGCTCGTTCTCGTGATCGTGCTCACGACGCTTGTCGCCGTCATCCTGCGAGCACGGATGAAGCCGGGCCTTGCGGCCGTGTTCCGCTTCCTCTACTACATCCCCGGCGCACTGGCCGGTGTCGCCAGTGTGCTCGTCTGGCTCTTCATGCTCGACCCGGCCGTGAGCCCCGCGTCTGGGCTGTTGCGTGCGCTCGGCTTCGACAACTTCTCCCAAGTGCTCGCGCCGGAGAACCTGCCGGTCATTCTCGTGCTCATCGCGTTCTGGACCGGAGCGGGTGGCTGGATCGTCGTCATGTATGGCGCGCTCAACAACATCCCCGAAGAGGTGCTTGAAGCGGCGCGGATGGACGGTGCCGGTCCGTGGCAGTCGGCGTGGCACATCCAGATTCCGATGATCCGCAAGTGGATCGTGTACCAGTCCATCCTGGCCTTCGCCGCGGGCACCCAGCTCTTCGTCGAGCCGCAGCTTCTCCAAACGGCGAGCCTCGGCCGGGTCAGCCCGACCTGGGCGCCCAACCAGCTGGCGTACGTATTCGCGTTCCAGCACGGCGACTTCAACGGCGCAGCCGCCCTCTCCATATTCCTGCTCGCTCTCGGCCTGATCGTCGCCACCATCCTGGTGACCCGCTCGGGCTTGTTCAAAGTGGACGACGAATGACCTCCTCAACTCTCGCCGCCGGGCGCGCGCAAGCCCCCGGCCGACGCGTCTCCCGTTTCGTATCCATCGGGATCGTGGTGCTGATCCTCGTCCTGCTGATTGTGTTCTTCGTGCTGCCGGTGATCTGGCTGCTGCTCGCGCCGACCAAGACGGCCGGCCAGCTCGTTTCCCAGTTCCCGCTCTCGTTCGGCTCGTTTTCGCAGGTCGGCCAGGCCTGGCAGCACCTCGTGTCATTCCAGGGCGGCGTCATCTTCGTATGGCTGAAGAACTCGGCGATCTACTCGGTCGGCTCGCTGATTCTCACCCTGCTCACGAGCGTGACAGCCGGCTACGCGCTCGCGCTCACCAAGTTCCGGGGACGCAAGCTGCTGTTGACGGTAACCCTCGTGGTCATGATCATGCCCTCGGCCGCGCTTGTGCTGCCGACCTTTCTCGAGCTCAACTGGTTCCACCTGATCGGAACGGTGTGGTCGATCATCCTGCCGTTCTCCTTCTTCCCGTTCGGCGTATATCTCGTGTACATCTACTTTGCGACGAGCCTGCCGCGCGACCTGCTTTCGGCCGCCCGGATCGACGGGTGCAACGAATGGCAGGTGTTCTGGCGCATCGCCATGCCGCTCGCCAAGCCGGTCGTGGGGTTGATCGCGTTCTTCAGCTTCGTGAACAACTGGAACAACTTCTTCTTGCCTTACCTGGTGCTTCCGAGCAGCGACCAGTTTCCCATCCAGGTCGGCCTGAACCAGCTGCTCTCCTCGACGCCGTCATTCAACCCGGTCGCGGGCAAGGGGCTCAACATCACAAGCCCGGAACTGGCGCTGGCGATTATCATCGCGATCCTGCCCGTGCTCATCGTGTTTCTCTTCTCCCAGCGCGCGCTAGTGTCCGGCATGCTGGCCGGAGCAACCAAGGAGTAGCCGATGCTCGTCGCCGACGCTCATCATCACCTGCGGGATCCGGCCGCTCGTCGGCCGCTCGGCCGCGCCGGCCTCGAGGTCGGCCCGGTTTCCTATGGGGCGGCGGCGTTGGGAAACCTCGCCGGACGAATAAGCGACGAGAGCGCCGAGCAGATTGTTGAGGAGGCCTGGGCCGGGGGAGTGCGCTACTTCGATGTTGCCCCGCACTATGGCCTCGGGCTCGCGGAGACCCGGCTTGGACGTGCGCTCGCACACCGACCGCGAGACGAGTTCATCGTCTCCACGAAGGTCGGGCGGCTGCTGGTTGAGAACCCGGCCGGGCAGCAGCCCGACGACGGTGGATTCGACGTGACATCGGCGCTGATCAGGCATCCCGACTACAGCCGGGATGGCGTTCTACGATCCATCGAGGACAGCCTCAACCGCCTGGGCCTCGACCGGCTCGATATTGTCCTCGTGCACGACCCGGACGACCACTACAACGAGGCTCTCGATGGCGCGTTCCCCGCGCTCGAGCAGCTGCGATCCGAGGGGGTCATCAGCTCCTATGGAGCCGGCATGAACCAGTCGGCGATGCTCGCGAGTTTTGTCGAGGAGACCGACCTTGACATCGTGATGTGCGCGGGCCGGTACACCCTCCTCGACCAGGGGGCGCTGGCCGACCTCATCCCGGCGGCTGCCGCTCGTGGCGTGTCGGTTGTCGCCGCCGCGGTGTTCAACTCCGGCATCCTCGCATGCGACCCACCGCGGGCCGACTCGAGCTACAACTACGGGATGCCGCCCGGCGAGATTGTCGCGCGCGCGCAAGCGATGGCGGACGTGTGCCACGAGTACGACGTGCCGTTGCCGGCCGCGGCGCTGCAGTTTCCGTTGGAGCAAGCGGTCGTGTCGACTGTGTGCGTCGGGGCGCGCTCGCCAGAGCAGCTGGCAGCGAACCTGCTGAACGCCTCGGCCGCGATCCCCCCGGAGCTTTGGAACACCCTGGACGCGCTCGAGAGGTGATTTTCCTCGCTCCGTCGGCGACGCTGGGTTAATTTCCCGCTGATTCCACTCCCTTGACCGTGTGGTCGCGGCGGGGATACCGTTGTTGCCAGCCGGGCGACCCGTCGCCGACCACCCAGTGCCCCACGTTGTCCCCCACGCCGCTGGCGAACGTGCGAGACAAGTCGAAAGAAGCGCCGGCTCGAACTAGGCGTCGTCGCTTCGCGACACTGAGGTCCGAGCAGTGCTGCGAGGACCGAATCCCCACCCGGTGTGCGTGGGTTCGCCAGCCGCACACCCGACGGCCGACGCCGGGCTGATGCACGCGTCAGCCGGATCAGAACCAGCCCGCAGGGTGGGCTTCGCCCTGCGTGAAATCCCGAATCAACGGCGAAAAGAAAGCAAGATCATGCGCAAAATCAGCAAGCTCCTTGCAATTGCGGCGGTCTCGGCAACGGCGATGCTCACCACCGCGGCCCCGGCCTTGGCGGCCACGGCCCCGACTCGATCCGCACCGGTCACCTACGCGAAGATTATTGGCAACATCCACATGAAGTCAGCGACGACGGCTGTGGTTCGAGCGCGCTATTCGTGCGTCGGATCCGTGGAACAACGGCACCTGTGGGTTTCCCTCAAGCAGACCGCGGATCGCACCGCGAACCCGGCTCTCGCGACCGAGGGATCGGGGAGCCAGATGATCGCCGCCGCGTGGAGCCAATCCCACGCTGGCGTGCTGACCTGTGACGGCAAGAGGCACACCGGCGCCTTTACCGTCGACCAGACCGAGCAAGGCTTCGGCACTCTCGCGCGTGGCGCGGGATACGTGCAGTTCTGTCTCTTCGACGCGAACTACACGGAGGCACCGTACAGCGTGATGCAGTTCCGCCACGTGACCGATCACTGACCGGGCAGGCCAGGCCAGCGGTGGAGGTGCACCGCGGTGCACCTCCACCGCGCTCCTGTCGCGCGTCGTCCCTCCCCTTTCCGCGTGACCCAAAACGCGTGACCCAAAACGCAGGACATTCACCACGAAACGTCCGCTTTCAGCCGGAATGGCGCATCCGGTGGTGAATCTCCTGCGTTTTGGGAGAGACCGAACGGTATGACGCGGGTGGTGCGATCAGCCGGTGCTTTGATTGCCGGCCGCAACCGGCTTCGATTCCGCCGAACCGCGCTGGCGCAGGTAGACGGAGGCCCCGACGAGTATGGCCACCGCGAGAAATTCGCTCTGCCAGTTCTGGAAGGATTCAAACCAGAATTGCGCCGTTCCGAAGTATTGCCAGACGGTCACTGCGCTCCCGCCGTGCGCTGCCTCCTCAGCGCTGTATGCCGCCGAGCCCCCGACGGCGTGTAGCAGCACCGAGCCGAGAAACAGGATGACGAAGAGTCCGGCGAGGGAGTTTTCGTAGAGCTTCAGCAGGATTCCGCCGCGGGCAACGGGCCATGGCGTGTCAGCGTGTATTCGAGCCTCGTGCGGGTCTTCGTCTTCCGGTGCCGGCGCGTCCGGCGACTTCGACTCCGACGACCCGCGCTGAAAGAGAAACACGGTGAGAACGATGTACGACGCCATCTGCAGGAATTCGCTCTCCCAGTTTTCGAACGTTGCCTCCATGAAGTCACCGGACGTCAAATACTGGGCGACGGACGCGATCGCTTGACCGTGCTCCGCCTGGTTGTCGTTGTAGACCCTGAATCCGGTCGCGGCCATCCCGCCGAAGAAGACCGCGAACAGCAGGAAGTTTGCCAGCAACAGGCCGTGGTCGCGGAGCCAATTCCTCATGTTTCTGATTGTCGCATTCGCGCTACCGCGAGCCGGGGGCTTGACGGGGACCGCTTAGGGGGATTCCGCTGGCGCACGATGACGGGGCTAGGGTGACAGCATGGCCGGACTCGACGAGTCACTGGTGGACGTGCTCATCGTTGGAGCGGGTCCCACGGGGCTCGCGCTTGCCGCCGCGCTGAACGCGAACGGCGTGAGCTTCCGGATCGTTGACAAGGCGCCGGATGCCGTCCACGAGTCGCGTGCCCTTGGAATCCAGGCCAGGACCCTCGAGGTGCTGTCGCCTCTCGAGGTCACCCCCCATCTTGTCGAGGCCGGCGATTCCGCGGTGAGCCTCTCCATGCACTTCGCGAAGGGGACCTTCGGGCTTCGTCTATTCGAGTCCGGAGTCGACGAAACCGCCTATCCCTTTCTACTGTTTCTCTCGCAAGCACGCACGGAAGAGATTCTGATCGAGAGGCTCGAGACGGTTGGGGTTTCCGTGGAGAGAGGAGTCGAGCTCTCGACCGTCGAGCGGGGCGCCGAATTCGTGCAGTCCTTCCTCCTTGCCGGCGCAAGCGGGCTCACAGTTCGCAGCCGGTTCGTGGTCGGGTGCGACGGAGCGCACAGTTCAGTCCGGCACGCCGCAAGAATCGGCTTTGTCGGCGGCTCCTTTGACCAGACCTTCCTCATCGCCGACCTCGAGGCAGACAACCTCGAGCACGGACGCGTGCACGTATTCCTCGCCGAGGAGGGTGTCATGCTCTTCTTTCCGCTCGGGTCGCCGGCCACCTGGCGTGTGCTCGCCATGGTGCCAGCCGGTGAGCGAGTCGAGCATCCGACGGTGCAGACCGTGCAGGCGACCATCGGGCGATACACGACAGATCCGATCACCGTTCGTGATCCCGTCTGGCTCACCACGTTTTCGGTGCAGAGCCGTCTGGCGGATCGGTTTCGGGCCGGACGCGTGTTCCTTGCCGGTGACGCCGCCCACATCCACAGCCCGGCCGGCGCTCAGGGGATGAACACCGGAATTCAGGATGCGGTCAATCTCGGCTGGAAGCTCGGCCTCGTCTGTCGCGGACAAGCGAGCGACGTCCTCCTCGACAGCTACGAACTGGAGCGGCTGCCGGTTGCGCGGTCGGTTATCAGAACGACGAACCGCGCATTCCGAGTCGCAATATCACGGAGGCCGCTCACTGCATTCGTCCGATCGCGAGTGGTGAGTCGGGTCGTCCCGGTTGTGCTTCGAATCCCGCTGGTGAGGAAAATCGGTTTCCGATTGATCTCCCAACTGAGCATCCGCTATCGCAATAGTCCGCTTTCGGTGGAGGGCACGCCGCGGCTTGGCCGCGGGCCGCGATCCGGGAATCGCGTTCCCGATTCGCCGATCATCGTGGCTGGGCGGCCAACCACAGTCCACCGGAGCCTGTCGCCCTCGGCCTTTCAACTCCTGTGCTTCGGTCCTCTCGAGAGCTGGGCCGGGCACGAATCCGTGGATGCGCCGTGGTCGAACCTGATCCGGGTGGCGATGGTGGGTTCTGATGCCGCCCCGGGAGTGTGGACCGACCCGACCCGGTCGGTGCAGCGCCGGTTTGGTCTGCGCGGGTCGGATGTCGCCCATTTCCTGATTCGCCCGGATGGCTACATCGGCTATCGCGCTCGCGGCTCCGACCTTGGGGGAGTCAACGCCTACCTTCGGTCCCTCTAGGCGTCGTTGGTGCTGCGGATGTCAGCCACCCGGTCGCGCCCGTCGTCTGGGTGCTGGCGCGGCCTTGACACCCGCGCGCTGATCGGACGGGTTCTCCGTCGTCGGCTTGTGGTCGTCAAGGTCGATGGAACCCCGGTTGGATGCTTCGGCGACGAGCTTCTCGACCCAGCTGCGGTCGATCACCGTCGGGGTGCGCGTTTCGTAGGCGAAAACCAGCGGAATTCCGCCGCTTATCCAGACGGTGCTCCGGCCGTCCCCCTCGTTCGGGCCGCGACTCCACGAGAGGAAGAAGCTTTCGTGATGGCGCAGCTTCGCGCCCATCGCCACCTGAAGGTGCAGAAGCGTGAGGTCGTCCATGTTGACGGTGAGGGCAAGCGCACCGTAGATGAGTTGTCCCATGACATCTCCCGTGAAAACAACGCCGGTGGTGTTGTAGTCCGCGAGGACGCCGGTTCAGTCCAGTATGGCCGCCGGTGGCCCCGGGGGGTACACAGGGGGGTATTGACAGCGATATTGTGACCTGGCTGGCCGATGCACAATGAAACGAAAACTGTGATGACTTCAATTGCTCAAGCGGATGCGGCAGGTGTTCATCCGCATCACCGCCACGGCTGGTGGTGGAAGACGCTCATTGCCGGACTCCTCCTGTGGGCCGTCACCGTCGTTGTCACCGGCGTGACCCTCAATTCGAATCTCATTCCTACCCTGATTCTGATTGGAAGCTTTCTCGTCCCGTTTTGCGTTGTCCTGTTCGTCGTCGAGCGCGTCTCCGGGAACGTCAGCGTTCTGCAGGTAATCCTCGCGTTCTTCGTCGGTGGGATGAGCGGGGTGCTCGGCGCCTCGCTCCTCGAGGCGAACCTGACCGCGAACTTCTGGACCTACATCATGGTCGGGTTGATCGAGGAGTTCGTGAAGGCATCCATCCTGGTCATCGTCGGCTGGCGGGTCGTGCCAAAGACCGCGAGGCAGGGGGCGTTGCTCGGCGCCACCATCGGCGCCGGGTTCGCGGCCTTCGAGTCCGCCGGCTACGCATTCAATGCGGCCATCACGGCACAGGGCATCGACCTCACATCTCTTCTTCAGACGGAGATGCTCCGCGCCATCCTCGCTCCGGTCGGTCACGTCTTGTGGACCGCAATCATCGGCGCGGCGATATTTGGCGTCGCGCGCGGTGGCGATCGCTTTCGCTGGTCGTTTCTGATTCTCGCCGCCTACGTCGGCGTGGCCATTCTGCACGCCCTGTGGGATTCGATGGGCGGTATCTCCTCGTTCCTCGCGCTGGTCTTCACCGGAAATGCGCTCCAGCAACTGCAGTACGGGTTCCTGATGCCGAGAACGGCACAGGCCGCATCCAACCTCGCCACAACCCTGTACATAGTCGGTCTCGCGCTCGCCGCGGTCCTGGGAATTTTGGCGCTCTGGATCACGCTCGGTCGCCCGACCCGTCGATCGGTTGCGGCCCGTCGGGCGGCCGCGGTGGCCGGGCCTCCGGAATAGCCAGGTCGGATGACTGGGCGGCGAGCTGGGACCGGGCGGCGAGCGGGGGCCGGGCGTGACGACACCGGGCGTGACGACACCGCGCGCGACGAAACCGCGCGCGTCCTTATGTAACCTGTGCTGAGAGTCCGTACGAGCGAACGGAGATTCTGTGCCGCACGGCCACCCACTGCACACCGACGTCGACGCAGAATGCTATTGCTGCCGCGCGATGCAGCCGTTCCGGTTCACATCGCCGAACGATCAGGTGGTCTGTGCCTTCTGCTCGAGGCACTTTGGCGACGGCAAAGCAGAGCGTCGGGATCTCGACCACGTGAAAATGTGGGCGGAGCGATACGCAGAGCTCAGCGAGGAACATCGGCGCATGATCGATGCAGCGGACTCCGGCGCGGCATCGTCGGCACGCCAGATCGAGGAGCTGACTCGCGAGGTCGCCGGCCTTCGCGACGTGATCGCCGATCGGTTCGAGGAGTCGCAGGGCGGGAGCATCCGCACCCTGTTGCAGAACGAGATTCAGAAGCGGGCGGACCGGAACACCGAGCTCGCCAACCGGCGGAGCGATCGACTGATGGCGGTGATCTGGCGGCTCGACGTGCTGCATCGGGACGCCGCCACGGCGGAACGCTGCACGTGTGGGCGGGCAACCGCCGCGTGTCCGGAATGGAAGGCGATCGAACCGCAACGCCGACTCCTGCGCGAGTGGGAGGCGAAAAACGTTGCGCTCCTCGGGCAGGGCGCACGGCATTCGCTTCCGGATGACCACCCGGCCGTCTCGTCGCGCGCCTAGAAGAGCCCGAGCCGAGCACCCGAGCCGAGGGCCCGAGCCGAGCACCTGAGCCGATCAGCCGAGCGGTTCCGGCAGCTCCACACCCGCCGTTCGGCGGGCGGCGCTTCGCACGGCACCGATGCTCGCCGTGATCACGAGCGCGATCGCGACGAACGCGGTCCAGTTGAGCTTCTGCTGAAGAAGCACAAACCCCGCAGCGGTCGCGATTGCCGGAGACAGACTCATGAGGATGGAGAAGGTTGCCGAGGGCAGCCGGCGAAGGGCGACGAGCTCGAGAGCATACGGAATCGTCGACGACAGCAGCGCGACGGCAGCACCGAGCAGCAGGATGTTCGGACGGAACAGCCCCGCCCCGACGGTGGCGACACCGAACGGCACCGTGATGATCGCCCCGATCGCCATCGCGATTGCCAGGCCGTCGAACCGGGGAAAGTGCCTTCCGGTGCGGGCGGAAAGCAAGATGTACGCCGCCCACATTACGGCGGCGCCGAAGGCGAACACGACCCCGACCGGGTCGAGGGGGCCGAAGCTGTCCTGGCCGAGCAGAGCAACGCCGGCGAAGGCGAGCACCGCCCACAGCCAGCTCGACGCCTTTCGGCTGATCACGACGGAGAGCACAAGCGGTCCGAGTACCTCGATGGTCACCGTCGCTCCGAGCGGGACTCGGGCGAGGGCCTCGTAGAACACCGCGTTCATGCCCGCGAGCGCGATCCCGAACGCGACGACGGTCAGCCAGTCAGCGCGGCTGTAGCCGCGAAGAGACGGGCGGAATGTCGCAAACAGAATGATCGCCGAAAACGCCAGTCGGAGCGACACCATGCCGATGGCCCCCACCGTCGGGAAGAGCAACACCGCAAACGACGCGCCAACTTCCTGAAAAACGAGGCCGGTGACGACTAAGCCGACGGCGATCGAGCGAGAGGTCCGGAGTTCGGTTGGGATGGATGGCACAGTGCAACGGTAGACCGCCGGGAGGGTCAGCCGCGCTTCGTGCCGTGCCACCAGTGATGAGCGGCGCAGTCAACCCCTCGCCGGCAATCGAGAAACCATCGTGAAAAGTGTTAGCGTCGCCGAATGGCCCGCATTGCAGCCGTCGCCTCAGCGCTTCCGGCCTTCACCTATTCCCAGGGGGAGATTACCGACACCATCGCCCCGATGGTGACTCAGAACGCCAGCACGCAAGCGGTACTGCGACGACTGCATGGCGCGAGCCGCGTGGACACCCGGCACCTTGTCATGCCGATCGAGCGCTACCGGGACGAGACCACGTTCACGAAGTCCAACGGAATGTTCATCGAAGTTGCGGCGAATCTCGCGGAACAGGCCCTTCGGGACGCCCTGGACACCGCCGGCCTTGCTCCCGAGGACATCGACTTCGTGATGTTCACCTCGGTCACCGGGATCTCGGCGCCGTCGATCGATGCCCTTCTCGTGGCCAGGCTCGGCCTGCGTACGGACGTCAAGCGAGTCCCGATGTACGGACTGGGATGCGTTGCCGGTGCCGCCGGCATCGCCCGGGTCAACGACTACCTGATTGGTCACCCGGGCGATGTCGGAGTGCTGCTGGCGGTCGAGCTCTGTTCGCTCACCTTCCAGCGGGATGATGATTCCATCGCCAACCTCATTGCCACCGGGCTGTTCGGCGACGGTGCCGCCGCGGTCGTGATGGTGGGCGCCGAACGGGCGGCGCACATGGCGATCACCGGTCCCGATGTGATCGCCACGCGCAGCCAGCTCTACCCGGACACGGAGGCCGTGATCGGCTTCAATGCGAGCGAGACCGGCTTTCGCATCATCCTCACCGCCCAGGTCTCGGAACTCATCGAGGCGAATTTCGGCGCCGATGTCACGACCTTCTTGCGGGAAAACGGCCTCGAGCTCGACGATGTCGAGCGGTGGATCGCCCACCCAGGCGGCCCGAGGGTGCTCGAGTCATTTCAATCGGCGCTCGGCCTGCCCGATGGCGCCCTCGACAACAGCTGGCGGTCGCTCGCGGCGGTGGGCAACCTGTCGTCGGCGTCGGTGCTTCACATCCTCTCCGACGAGCTGTTAAGCCCGCTTCTACCCGGCGAAGACACCGTATTGTTCGCGCTCGGCCCCGGGGTGAGCGCGGAGCTGGTGCTGCTGCGGTGGCCGACGTGACCTCGCAGGTGCTCTTCGCCGCGCTCATCCTCGCCACCGGGGCAGAGCGACTGTATGAGGTCGTGCTCTCGAAGCGCAACGCCGCGTGGGCGTTCGAACGGGGAGGCAAGGAATTCGGCCAGCGCCACTACCCGTTCATGGTCGCCCTTCACGCCGCCCTGCTACTCGGATGCCTCGCCGAGGTGTTCCTCGCCGATCGTCCGTTCATCGGCTGGCTCGGTTGGCCGATGCTCGTGATCGCGCTCGGCTGCCAGGTGTTGAGGTACTGGTGCATCAACACGCTGGGGCACCAGTGGAACTCACGGGTCATCATTGTTCCGGGCGCCGGGCGGGTCACCGGCGGGCCCTACCGCGTCTTCTCGCACCCAAACTATGCCGCGGTGATCGCCGAAGGGATAGCACTGCCGCTCGTGCACTCGGCGTGGGTCACCGCCATCGCGTTCACCGTGGTGAACGCGATTCTGCTGTTCGGGTTCCGCATCCCGACGGAGGAGAAGGCGCTGGCAGACCTTGAGCCGATGACGTGAGCGTCGACGTCGACGTCGACGTGCTCGTGGTCGGCGGCGGCCCGGTGGGGCTCGCGTCGGCGATCGAGGCCCGGCTGCACGGACTCAGCGCGACAGTGATGGAGCCGCGAGACGCGGCCATCGACAAGGCCTGCGGCGAGGGGTTGATGCCCGGCGCCATTCCCGCCCTCGCCCGGCTTGGTGTCGACCCTACGGGGTTTCCCGTGAGGGGGATCAGCTATCGCGACGCCACCCGCAGAGTGGACCACGTCTTCGCCTCCGGCGAGGGCCGCGGCGTGCGGCGGACGACGCTGCACGCGACGCTCTTCGAGCGCGCCCGCGAGCTCGGCGTGCAATTCAGCACCGCGAGAGTGCAGAGCCTCGAGCAGGACGGCGCCTCGGTGACCGCGGCCGGCGTGCGGGCGCGCTACCTGATCGGAGCCGACGGGTTGCATTCCACCATCCGCCGGCTCGCCGGACTCGAGCGGACGCGAGCGGCGGCCACACCGGCCGCGGATCGCCGCTTCGGGCTTCGGCGCCATTTCCGCATGGAACCCGAGAGCGACTTCATCGAGGTCTACTGGACTCCGGACGTCGAGGCCTACCTGACGCCCGTCGGCGGAGGGATCGTCGGCCTCGCCATCCTCGGCAGGCGGGGAATCGACTACGACTCCGCCATCGCCGGGATCCCGGGCCTTGCCGAACGGGTGGCTGCGAGCGAACCGGTCAGCGTGCTGCGCGGCGCCGGCCCGTTTCGGCAGCGGACCTCTCGCCGGTCGCGGGGCCGGATCCTGCTCGTCGGGGACGCCTCCGGCTACGTTGACGCGATAACGGGGGAGGGGATCCGGGTCGGGCTGGCGCAATCGCGGCTGGCGATCGATTGCCTGGTCGCGGAGGATCCCCGCCGCTACGAGCGCTCCTGGACCTCGGCAACTCGTGATTTCCGGCTGATCACCGGCGGGCTCGTCCTGGCCTCGAACTCGCCACTGCGCCGGGCGATCGTGCCGACCGCCGCAATGGCGCCGGCCCTGTTCGGTCTGGTAGTCGAGCGGCTAGCCCGCTGAGGCGGCAAGCGCGTCGAACAGGGCGTCGAGCCGCTCATCGACAACCTGGTGCTGCGGGTTGGCGTCGTACCAGTCGATGATCTCCCGCGCGCCCTCCGCGAAGCCCGTGGTGGCGGCGAAGCCGGGGACGAGGGACTTGATCTTGCTGTTGTCGAAGATCATCGAGTGGCTGCGGTCGCCGAGGTGGCCGGCCCCCATCTCGGGATCCGCCGCGGCGAGGGCATCCGAGGTGACGTGCACGACGTGCGGCTCGACGCCCGCGGCATCCGCGAGCAGTGCGGTGATCTGGGTCCAGCTGACGACCTCGTCAGAGGTGATGTGAACGCTGTCGCCGATCGCGTGATTGTTGCCGAGCAGTCCGACGAATCCGGCAGCGAAGTCGCGAGTGTGGGTGAGCACCCAGAGCGCGCTTCCGTGGTCGTGCAGAACGACGGGCGCTCCGCGGCGCATGCGATCGATCGCCGTCCACCCGCCGTTGAGTGGGATGCTCGTGCGGTCGTAGGTGTGCGATGGTCGCACAATCGTCACCGGGAATCCGGTCTCGCGATAAGCGGACACCAGCACGTCCTCGCACGCGATCTTGTCCCGCGAGTACTGCCAGTACGGGTTGCGTAGCGGCGTCGATTCCAGGACAGGCAGGCGCAGCGGTGGTTTTTGATAGGCCGAGGCCGAGGAGATGAACACGAACTGTCCGGTGCGACCGGAGAACGTCTCGACGTCGCGGGCGACGTGCTCGGCGGTGAAGGCAACGACGTCGATCACCACATCGAAGTCTCGGTCTCCGATTGCTCGGCGCACCGCCTCAGGGTCGCGCCCATCGGCCACGAGCACCTCTGCTCCCTCGGCGGCCGGTCGAAGCGAGGACCTGCCGCGGTTGAGGAGCGTCACGTCGAAGCCGCGCTCGACAGCGAGCGCGCTCGCCGCGGAGCTGATGATTCCGGTGCCGCCGATGAATAAGACCGTGGGAGCTGACATACCTATACGGTTGCCGCTCCGATTAGTTTCGTCAAATCGTCCCGGATGCGTTCGAGCTCGGACAGCGGCATTCCGAGCCGCTCGACGATCCTCCCGGGAACCTGTTCGGCCTGCGAGCGGAGCGCAACGCCGGCGGACGTGAGTCTCACGTCGAGGGACCTTTCGTCCGTGGCGTTTCGAGCGCGGGTGACGTACCCGGCCGACTCCAGCCGCTTCAACAGGGGGGACAGGGTCGCCGGTTCGAGAAACAGGGTCGCCCCGATGTCGGTCACGGTGCGCGGGTTGCGCTCCCACAGCGCGAGCATGACGAGATATTGCGGGTGAGTGAGACCGAGCGGCTGGAGCACAGGTCGGTACAGGGCGATGACGCTGCGCGATGCGGCGGCGAGGGCGAAGCAGACCTGACGGTCGAGGGCGAGCGGGTCCATGAATCCAGCCTATCGCCCTTAGGCAGTACACTTATAGTTAGTGCACTCTTCAAATTCAGCGGCATCAAGGAGAAGGAATATGGCAGCCAAACTCCCCTGGTGGGATCGCCTCAATCGCAGACTCTTCCCGTACATCGGGCCTCCGCCGCTTGGCCCATTCAACGAGACTCCGCTGCCGTCGACGCTCACCAAGGCGTGCCCGATCTGCGGACACCCGATGAGCGACCACGAGATCGAGCGGAGGGACAACCGCCCGACACAGATTCACTGCCCCGACGACCGCGCCTATGCGCCCCACGAGGACATTGCGATTTAGGCCGCCCGGCCCGATTGCTTCAGCCGAGCAACAGTTTGCGGAGGTCGCCGGGGGTCTTCGCCACGCCGATCGTGCCGACCTCCTCGGCCGGCGATCCGTAGCCCCACCCGACGAAAATGGTGGGAATGCCGTGCGCCGCGGCACCCTTCACGTCGTGTTCGCGGTCGCCGATCATGACCGGTCTCACCAGGTCGGTGCCGACCGCACCGAGCCGAAGCAGCGCCTCGGCAACGACATCCGCCTTTCGGCTGCGTACCTCATCCTCCGAGGCACCCGTGATGACCGTGAAGTACCGGGTAAGTCCGTAATGGTCGAGCACGGCGAGAGCCGGAGTCTCCGGCTTCGACGTCGCGAGCGACATCGGAATGCCCCTCTCGTAAATGCGCTTGAGAAGGTCGGCGACGCCCGGATAGACAGTGCTGTTGAAGACCCCGGTGGACAGGTAATGCGGCCGGTACACACTGAGCGCATCGAGCGCCTCGTCGGTGTCCATGCCGGCAAGGTCACGAAACGAGTCGAGGATGGGCGGTCCAACGTAGGCGAGCAGCTCGGCAGGGCTCGGGATCGGCCGGCCGAGTTGCTCGAAGGTCCAGGCGAGGCTCGCGGTGATGCCCGGGGCCGAATCGACGATCGTGCCGTCGAGGTCAAAGAGGAAGCACGTCCATGGTGGGGTCACCCGTCCAAGCCTAGGAGGTCACGGGCGACTCGCCCTGCAGCTCTCGTCCCTTCCCCGTTTCACCGGGCCGTCACACGAGCAGTCGGGCCCTCCGCCGGTTCTGCGCCGGGCTCCCCGCCGGTTCTGCGCCACTTCTTCGCCGCGTCAGAACAGACGGGAATCGCTGTCGTCGAGTCCGCGCATCTCGTCATAATCGAGCAGGAGACAGCGGATGCCGCGGTCCTCGGCGAGCATTCGCGCCTGCGGCTTGATCTCCTGTGCGGCGAAGACGCCAGACACTGGAGCCAGATGCGGATCGCGGTTCATCAGCTCGAGGTACCGGGTGAGCTGCTCGACCCCGTCGATGTCCCCGCGTCGTTTGATCTCAATCGCGACGGAGCGGCCAGCGTCATCCGTCGCCAGGATGTCGACCGGTCCGATGGCCGTCATGTACTCGCGGCGCACGAGCCGCCAGCCCTTTCCGGCCAACTCGATCTGTTCGGCCAGGAGCTTCTGCAGGTGCGCCTCCACGCCGTCCTTCTGCAGTCCAGGATCGATGCCGAGGTCGTGGTCGCTGTCGTGCAAGATCTCGTGGATGGAGATCACGAGCAGGTCGGCCGTCTTCGCCTGTGTGACCCTCCAGATTTCGGCGACGCCGGCCGAGGACTGGTCGTCATCCGGCTCCATCGACCGCACGCTGCACGGCGGGCTCATCCAGTTGAGAGGCTTGTAGCTGAGCGAGTCGGAGTGAACCAGCACGCTGCCGTCGGCCTTGAGGACGAGCAGGCGAGTCGCAAGTGGCAGGTGCGCACTGAGGCGTCCGGCGTAGTCGACGGAACAGCGGGCAATGACGAGACGCACCCGACGAGCTTAACGCGCTTCGGGCGTAGCGACGCATGCTCCCTCCCGGTCGCTCCCGCGCGCGTTTCTTTCCAAAAACGCAGGAGATTCACCACTCGAGGCCGTCTTCCGGGCCGTTTTCGCCGTGGTGGTGGTGATTCTCCTGCGTTTTGGGTCACGACGGGGAGGCACGAAGGGAGGCACGAAGGGGAGCCACGCGGGGGCTCACGAAGGGGAGCCCGACGCACGACTACGCGAGCGGACCCGTGCGGTGCTTCTCCCGGGCCGCACCGGAGACCAGCCCGGCGAGAGCCACCAGCACGAGTACCTCGAACAGGGCCGATAGGAGCCCGAAATGTTGGCCGAGGAATCCGATTGTGGGCGGGCCGACGAGAAAGGCAAAGTAGCCGATGGTTGCCACGGCGCTCACCCGGGCGGCGGCCGTCTTGGGGTCATCCGAGGCGGCAGACATGCCGACCGGGAACCCGAGCGCCGATCCGAGGCCCCAGAGCACCACCCCGATCACGGCGACTGGCAGCGCCGGAACGAGAATGTAGATGAGCAGCCCTGCCGCGGCGAGAACCGCCGAGACGCGCAACACGGGAACGCGGCCGAATCTATCGAGCAGTCCTACTCCGGAGAGTCGCCCGACCGTCATCGCGGTGACGAAGATGCCGAAGACCAGAGCGCCGGTCGCCTTCGATGCCCCGTGCCCGTCTACTGTCGCGAGGGTGAGCCAGTCATTGGCCGAGCCCTCCGAGAACGCCATCCCGAGCACGATGAGTCCAATGAGCAGAGTGCGAGGGTCCCGCCAGATGCTCAGCCGCCCGCGCCAGCTCTTCGAGTGATCGTCGTCGGGCACCGGCTCCGCGCCGTCCTCCACGGTGTGTTCCGACTGCGTGAATCGCACGGCGATGATGCCCCCGGCGGCAAAGAGCACCGCGATGCCGCCCATGTGAATCGAGAGCGGCAGATGGATGGTCTCTGCGAGTGACCCCAGAGCGGCGCCGACCATCGTCCCGAAGCTGAAGAAGGCGTGAAAAATCGGCATGATCGCTCGACCGAGGACTCGCTCGTTGGCGCCCCCGAGAACGTTCATCGACACGTCACAGGTCGAGAAACACGCGCCGAAGAGCGCGAGGCCGACGAGCACGACGGCGTAGCTGCCGACTGTGGCGCCGACGCCGGCGAGCGCGAAGCCGGCCCCGCCGACGCAGAGCACGACCCAGATGGTGCCGCGGGCCCCGAACCGAGCGACGATGTGGCTGGACGCGAGCAGCCCGACTATCGACCCGGCCGCGATTCCGAAGATTAGTCCACCCATCTGCAGGGTGCTGGCATGCAGGGCGTCGCGCACGGATGGGATGCGGGAAACCCAGCTCGCGAGCGCGAGGCCGCACAGCCCGAAGATGACGAAGATCGCGTTCCGCCAGGCGACCACTTGTTTGCGAGTGAGCCCTCCGGCGTACAGGTTCGAAGCGAGGCTGGCGGTCTTTGACATGGCACGAATCCTGAAAACGAGGGAGAGCGGCGAGTGCCGGGGTCGGAACCGAATCAATGCGACGAATCGATTCGACAAAAAGTACCAAGTCGGGCGCGACGAGGCAAGACGGGAACGCAGTGTTCACCCTGTGGCCGTCGAGCGCCACCACGGGCATGATTTTCCTGATTCACAAATCAGTGAATCATGGCTAGCCTTTTTCGTATGACATCGATCGTCGAGGCCACGGGTCTCACGAAGCACTTCGGCCGCGTGAAAGCCCTTGACGGACTCGACCTGTCGGTCACCGGTGGCGAGGTGCACGGCTTTCTCGGCCCGAACGGGGCAGGCAAATCCACGACCATCCGCGTTCTTCTCGGCCTGATCCGGGCAACGGGTGGCCACGCGACGGTATTCGGCCGGGACCCCTGGCGCGACGCGGTCGCCATCCACCGCGAGCTCGCCTACGTTCCGGGGGACGTCAATCTCTGGGCCGGCCTGACCGGCGGAGAGGTCATCGACATGCTCGCCTCGCTGCGCGGCGGGGCGGATGCCTCGCTGCGCGCCGAGCTCATCGAGGAGTTCGAGCTCGATCCCCGAATCAAGTGCCGCAACTACTCGAAGGGGAATCGGCAGAAGGTTGCGCTGATCGCGGCCTTCGCCCGTCCGGCCGACCTCTACATCTTCGACGAGCCGACAAGCGGCCTCGACCCGGTGATGGAAGCCGTGTTCCGCAAGCAGGTGGCGAGGGTGAAACAGGATGGCGCGACCATCCTGCTCTCGAGCCACATCCTCAGCGAGGTGGAGGAATTGTGCGACCGGGTCACGATCATCCGGGCCGGTCGCACCGCCGAGACCGGAACGCTGAGCGATCTCCGGCACCTTACCCGCACCAACTTCAGCGCGGTCACGACCGTCGATGTCGGCGCGGTCGCCTCCCTCGGAGGAGTGCATGATGCCCACCGGATCGGTGATCGGCTGGTGTTCGACGTGGACTCGGATTGCCTGCAGCCCGTGCTCGCCGTTCTCGCTTCGAGCGGGGTCCACGCCCTGACGGTGGCTCCGCCGTCGCTCGAGGACCTCTTCCTGAGGCACTACGGCGATCGGTCCGGCGCGGCGGAGCCGGCCGAGAGGGTGGCGGTCTGATGTTGAGGCTGCTCCGGGCTCAGGCGCGACGTGACCGATGGCAACTGCTCATCTGGATCCTCGGCATCGGCCTGCTTTCGGTGGGAAGCGCGAGCGCGGTGGTGCAGGAGTTCGGAGCGGCCGCCGAGCGGGCGGCGCTCATCGGCCTCGCCATCGGCAGCCCGGCGCTTCTCGCGGTCCGCGGCCTCCCGGATGGCGCATCGAGCGGGGCGGTCATCACGTTCCAGATTTTCACGTTCCTTGCCGTGCTCGCGGCGCTCATGAGCACTTTCCTCGTCGTTCGGCACAGCCGCGGTGACGAGGAACGCGGTCGCACCGAGCTGGTCGGCGCGACCCCGGTGGCGCGGTCGGCAGCGCTCCGCGCGACCATCCTGCTCGGCACCCTTGCCAATGTCAGTGTCGCGATTGTCGTCGGCGGCGGCTTCGCCGCGGTCGGGCTGCCGCTGGCGGGATCGGTGCTCGTCGGCCTCGCGACCGGGGCCACCGGTCTTGCCTTCTGCGGGATTGCGGCGCTGGCGGCACAGGTCGCCCGATCGTCCCGAGCGGCAAACTCGATCGCTGGGGGTGCCGTCGCGGTCGCCTTTCTGCTTCGGGCACTCGGGGACGCGCTTGGCACCGTCTCGTCGGACCGACTCCATGTCTCGAGCGCGTGGCCGTCCTGGCTGTCGCCGATCGGATGGGGCGAGCAAGTGCGACCGTACGGCCGGTCGACGGGTCTGCCGCTACTTCTCGACCTCGCGCTCTTCGTCGCGTTGGTCGCCGCGGCCGTCGCTCTCGTGCGCAGCCGTGACCTCGGGTCGGGCATCATCGGTGAGCGCCCCGGTCGGCCGTCGGCTTCCCCGGCGCTGCACGGTTCGTTCGGACTCGCCTGGCGGCTGCAGCGGTCCTCGGTCATCGGCTGGTCCGTCGGCGCGGCGCTGCTCGGACTGTTCGCCGGCGGCCTCGCCGACCCGGCGGTCAAGGCGGTGCAAGACAATGCCGCGCTCGCCGAGGCCGTGCGCGGAATAGTCTCGAGCGGCTCGGCCGATCTTCTCGACAGCTTTGTCGCCGCGATCATGGCGTTCCTCGGCGTGCTGGCCGCGGGCGCCGCCATCCAGGCCGTGCTCCGCGCGCGCTCCGAGGAGAGCGAGGGTCGGGCCGAACTCGTGCTCGCCGGTGCGGTGCCGCGCAATCGCGTACTCCTCGATGTACTCGCCGCCGCCGGGCTCTCGATCGTGATCGTGCTCGTCGTCGGCGGACTCTCGGCCGGGTTCGCCTTCGTCGGTGCCGGGCATCCCGACCGGTTCTGGGATTCGCTCGCGGCCGCCCTCGTGCAGCTTCCCGCGGCTCTCGTCTTCGCGCCGGTCTGCGCGCTTGTGCTCGCCGTCATCCCCCGTCTGTCGGTGGTGCTCGGCTGGGTGCTCCTCGCCATCGGGTTCGTTCTGGCCGAGTTCGGCGCCGTGTTCAAGCTCCCCGACTGGGTTCGCGATATCAGCCCGTTCTCGCACACCCCGATCGTTCCCGGACCCGACATCGACTGGCATCCAACGGCGATCCTCATCGTCGTGGCCGGGCTCGCGGCCGCCGCAGCGGCGGCCCTGGTGCGCCGAAGAGATCTGACGACATGAGCGACTCGGATGCTCGGGCGGCGACCTCCGTCGAGGAGTTCGCCGAGCAGACCGCGGCAACGCTCGCGGCGGCCGGATTTCCCCGGATGGCGGCGCGAGTGGTCATGGTGCTCATGATTTCGGAATCCGGCAGCGCCACGGCCGAGGAACTCGCTGGACGCCTCGGGGCGAGCGCCGCGGCGATTTCTGGCGCGGTCCGCTATCTCCAGACCCTCTCGATAATTCGGCGATTGTCGATTCCCGGCAGTCGTCGGCACCGTTACGAATTGCCGGACCATCTCTGGTACGCGACGTCGAGCTCACAGGGCCCGCTGTACACCCACCTCATCGCCCTCGCCGAGAAGGGGTCGGCCGCGCTGCCGGATGGATCGAGGGCGCGGGATCGCGCCGAGGAGATGGCCGACTACTTTCGCTTCATGCGCGAGCGATTGCCGCAATTGCTCGATGAATGGCAAGCGACCCGCCCGCGCTAATCGGAAAGGGGGTATTGCCTCACCCGAACGGGGGTGATTTGATGAGGAGGAGTCGCTGCGGGGGCGTCGCTTTGAGGGGGAAAAGTGAAACGAATTGCTCGGCGTCTCAGTGTGGCAGGAGCTCTCGGCGGGGCGGTGATCTTGGCGGCCAGTCTTACCGCCGGACCGGCCTCCGCGGCGTCCGGACGTGCCGAATTGGCGGGAAGCCAGCCGGCGTGGGCGAACGCGCAGTCGCTTCGGTCGGCGGCGCCGGCATCCGACTTCGTCAATGTCCGCGTGTATCTCAACTGGCGCGATGACGCTGCAGCGCAACAGCTGGCCGTCGCCGTGTCCACTCCTGGATCGCCGGACTATGGGCACTTCCTTACCGCAGCCCAATTCCGGCAGCAGTTCGCCCCGGCGCAGTCCAGTGTCACGGCGGTGCAGCAGTTCCTCCGTGACGCCGGCTTCTCGATCGTGAACACGCCGGGAAACAACCGATACGTCGCCGCCGAGGGACGGGTCGACCAGGCGCAGAACGCATTCGGCGCTCAACTCGGCCAATACAGCGCGTTCGGCAAGACACTGAGGGCGCCCGAGTCGGCGATCACGGTGCCGTCGGCCCTGGCGGGCATCGTGCAGGGAGTAACCGGGCTCGACCAGAGCTCAGAGTTGCTTGCCCCCGACTCCACACCGGGGAACGGGCCGAACCAGAACCACGGAGCTCCGGGCACCGGATTCCGCGCCGGTGAGCCGTGTTCGCTCTGGTACGGAGAGAAGACCGTGTCCACGCCGAATGCCGCGGCCTACGGGACCAGCAGCAAGCCGCTCGCCCCGTGCGGATACACCCCGGCGCAGGTGAGGGGACTGTACGGACTGGACCAGGTCGCGGCGAACGGCACCGGCCAAACGGTGGCCTTCGTCGGCGCGAATGCCAGTCCGACGCTCAAGCAGGACGTGACCAAGTACAGCAGCCTGCACAGTCTGCCGGCTCCCAACATCACGGAGATTGTCGCTCCCGGCGTCTACCGTCACCCTGACACGCCGAGACAAGTGCCGGGGGACTACTACGGCGAGGAGACTCTCGATGCGGAGGCGATACACACCACCGCGCCGGGAGCAAATCTGTTGTTCGTCGGATCGTCAAACGCCAACCAGGACTTCGACGCGAGCATCAACCACATCGTCGACAAGCACCTGTCGAACATCATCTCGATCAGCTACGGCTTCTCGGGCGAGAACGTTCCGCAGGGATTCATCAACAGCTTGAACGGCACCTTCACCGAGGCCGTGGCGACGGGAATCGGCGTTTACGTTTCCAGCGGTGACAGCGGCGACGAGGTCAGCAACTTTGGCAAGCCGGCCGTGGACTTTTATGCCGACAGCCCGAATGTCACGGCCGTCGGCGGCAGCTCCGCCTCCGTGGTCCCAAGCGGCGCGGCTCCGGCCGCCACCTACGCGTCCATCGACAACCCGACCTCGGCGCTCAACCAGCCGGGATGGCGACGCGATTTCGAGGTGGGCTGGCAGACGGCGAGCGATGCGATCACGCCGAGCTCGGCGGACGCCCTGAGCGCAGCGCCCTACCTTCTCGGCGGAACGCTGTCGTCCCCGTTGCCCGGCGCCTTCGGCGGCGGCGGCGGTGGCGGCGTGAGCCAGGTCTTCTCTGAGCCCGCCTATCAGGGCGCCGCAATCGGGAGCTACCCCGGTCGTGTCGTGCCTGACATCAGTGCCCTCGCCGACCCGAACACCGGTCTGCTCGTGGGTCAGACCCAAACCTTCAGCGATGGCACCTACTACGACGAGTACCGCATCGGCGGGACATCCGTCGCGGCGCCGCTCATGGCCGGGATGGCGGCGGTGGCCAATCAGGTCGCCGGCGCCCCGCTCGGCTTCCTGAATCCCCGGATTTACCAGGCGTACAAGTCCGGGCAAGGGGCGTTCTACGACGTCGACCAGGCGGACAACTTCGGGACCGGTCTCGCATCCCCGCTACCTGCCGTGGTTCGCGTGAACTACACGAACAACGAGAACCCCTCCGGAGGCCTCAGCTATTTCCTGCGAACGCAGGAAACGCCGACCCAGACCCTGCACAGCACCCGAGGATTCGATACGGCGACGGGGGTGGGAACCCCGGCGGGTGCAGGCTTCTTCAGCGCAATCACCAAGCCCTGACAGGGACCGTCCGCTTGCGACGCGCATTGAGAGTGCGAATTCGGCTTCCCGGAGATGTCGCGTAGGTGGTGCGCCTTAGGCTTGATCGCATGACTGCCGAATACGCGCTGCCCTCCGGGATTCTCGCCGACGAACTCGACCCGGACGTTCGCCCGCAGGACGACCTCTACCGGCACGTCAATGGCCGCTGGATCGCCCGAACCGAGATCCCGGCAGACAAGGCGCGATACGGCTCGTTCCACGTGCTTGCCGAGGAGGCGGAGAAGGCGGTGCGCGACATCATCGAGGACGCCCAGGCCTCGGCTCCCGGAACGGAGGAGCGCAAGATCGGCGACCTCTATTCGAGTTACATGGACGAGACCAGGATCAACGAGCTCGGGGCGACGCCGCTCACCAAGGACCTCGCCCAAGTCGACGCCGTCAGCGACATCCCGTCCTTCCTCGAGACGCTCGGTCGCCTGGAACGCCAGGGAGTGTCCGGCTTCTTCCAGCTCTACATCGACAACGACCCCGGAAACCCCGAGCGATACATCGCGCTCTTCGAGCAAGGTGGGATCGGCCTGCCCGACGAAAACTACTACCGCGACGAGAAATTTGCGGAAGTCAGGACTGCCTACGTCGACTATCTCGCGAAGATGTTTGGTCTGGCCGGCTTCGACGATTCACTCGCGCGTGCCAAGCGAGTGTTCGAGCTCGAGACCACGATCGCCGCCTCGCACTGGGACAACGTGGAATCTCGCGACTCCGAGAAGACCTACAACCTCACCACCTGGCGCGACGTCGTCGATACCGCCGCTGCGACGACCGACGGACCCGACCTGAACCGCTGGCTGGACGCACTCGATGCCCCGGATGGTTCATTCGACGAACTGGTGCTTCGACAGCCGTCGTTCCTCGAGGGTGTCGCCGTGGCCCTCAACGCCGGCAATCTGCAGAAATGGATTGACTGGCTGCGGTGGCAGGTCATCCGCTCGACCGCCGCCTACCTCTCCGACGAATTCGTCGAGGCAAACTTCGACTTCTACGGTCGCACTCTCACCGGCACCCCGGAGTTGCGGGCCCGCTGGAAGCGCGGCGTCTCACTCGTCGAGGGGTCGATGGGTGAGGCAGTCGGCCGCATCTACGTCGATCGACACTTTCCGGAGGCCGCGAAGGCGAGCATGGACGTGCTGGTCGGATACCTCGTCGAGGCCTATCGGGAGAGCATCAACGGCCTGTCCTGGATGACCGAGGCGACCAGGGCCAAGGCGATCGAGAAGCTTGAGAAGTTCACCCCGAAGATCGGCTACCCGGTGAAGTGGCGCGACTACTCCGTGCTTGAGATCCGGCCCGACGACCTCATCGCCAACGTGCGGGCCTCAAGCGAGTTCGAATTCCAGCGCGAACTCGGCAAGATCGGTAAGCCGCTCGATCGAGACGAGTGGTTCATGACCCCGCAGACGATCAACGCCTACTACAACCCCGGATTCAATGAGATAGTGTTCCCCGCCGCGATCCTGCAGTATCCGTTCTTCGATGAGAATCGTGACGACGCCGCCAACTACGGCGCGATCGGTGCGGTGATCGGCCACGAGATCGGTCACGGATTCGACGATCAGGGATCGAAGTACGACGGCGACGGCCGGCTCACCGACTGGTGGACGGCCGAGGACCGGGAGGCTTTTGAGAAGCTGACCGCATCCCTCATCGAGCAATACAACGCTCTCGCGCCGGCCCAGGTGCCCGACCATTACGTCAACGGCGCCCTCACGATCGGCGAGAACATCGGCGACCTCGGCGGCCTGTCGATTGCCTGGAAGGCCTACCTCCTCTCGCTGCATGGCGAGGAGCCACCGGTGATAGATGAGCTGACCGGAGCCGAGCGCTTCTTCTTCTCCTGGGCGCAGGCCTGGCAGCAGAAGTCTCGTGATGAGGAGGTCATCAGACTCATCTCCATCGACCCGCATGCGCCGAACGAATTCCGCTGCAACCAGATCGTTCGCAATATCGACGGTTTCTATGAGACCTTCTCCGTGACGCCGGCCGACAAGCTCTGGCTCGACCCGAGCGAGCGCGTGACTATTTGGTAGTTGGAACCCGAGACCCTGAGCGCGGACGGCGGCAACGAGCTCCACGGGAGGGCCGTCACCGCGGAGCCGCCGGCACGGAGAACTTCTCCAGCGGCTTCAGCGCGCTCGGACAACTCGCCTATGCCGGTGCGAACGTATCCGCCAGCGTCATCGACCTGCGGAGCGGTCTCACCCTCGTGGCGATTGACGACCGGGTCGTGCTGCCGACCGCGGGCATCGGCAGAATTCTGCTGCTGATCGAGGTCTCGGCTCGTATCTCTGCTCGGGATGCCTCGGGTTTCGGCATCCTCGAGAAGACGCAAGGTGACTCGGTTGCCGAGGCGGGCATCTGGCGGCACCTTCAGGCTCCGGCGCTTCCGGTCACGGACTTGGCCGCCCTGGTCGGGGCGACGGGCGACACCCTCGCGACGAATGTTCTTCTGCGCCAGGTCGGTCTCGCTTCCGTTCGGGCGCGGGCCGAATCCCTTGGGCTGTCGCACACCGCGCTTCTCGACCTGGCGCGAACCACCCGCGGGCCGGACGATGCGCCGCAACTGTCGGTTGGCTCGACGTCCGAACTTGCCCGGCTATTCGCGGCTCTCGCACACGGTGAAACCGTCGACCCGGTGACCAGCCGACGGGTGCTTGGATGGCTCGCCCATAACTCCGATCTCTCCCTTGTTGCGAGCGCATTCGGTCTCGATCCGCTCTCGCACCGCTCGAGCGACCACGGCCTTCGGTTGATCAACGCGACGGGCGCCGATCGGGGTGTGCGCTCCGAGGTCGGCATGGTGAGTGGCACGCGTGGGGCCGTCGCCTACGCGGTGAGCGTTCGCTTCTCGGACGAGTCGCTCACCGAGCGATTGCGTGTGCTTGAGGCGATGCGCACGTTCGGCCACGACCTGCTCGATCACGTGCACTAGGGCACATCGGCCCTCTTGTCACAGCCACCCGCTTCAGATGACACTGAATCGAGACAAAGCTCCTTCAGGCAATCGAAGAGAAGGCAGGACCCGGATGACCAGTGACGACGCGATCTCGGTCGTGCCGGCGAACGAGGCATCCTGGGGCGACGTGCAATCCGTGCTGGGGACACGCGGCGATCCGTCCCACTGTCAGTGCCAGCGTTACAAGATCCGGGACTCGGAATGGCGGGCAGTCCCCGTCGAGGAACGCGCCGAGCGGCTCCGCGAGCAGGCTGCTTGCGGCCATCCCAGGTCTCGCACGACCAGCGGCCTCGTCGCGTACCTCGAGGGTGAGCCCGTCGGTTGGTGCGCGATTGAGCCCCGCACGGCCTACCGTCGCCTGCTGCTCACCCGCGTCCCGTGGACCGACAGAATGGAAGACAAGACCGACGATGGCGTTTGGGCCGTGACCTGCTTCGTCACCCGCACGGGTTTCCGGCACCGGGGAGTCAGTCGTGCCCTCGCCGCTGCCACGGTCGACTTCGCTCGTGAACGCGGTGCCCGATCCATCGAGGGGTATCCGATGATCACGCAGCCGGGGAAGGAGATCACCTGGGGCGAGCTCCACGTCGGAAGCCGCAGCATCTTCGCCGACGCCGGGTTCGCCGAGGTGAGCCGGCCGACCCTCAGGCGGGTCGTGATGCGGATCGACTTCTAGGCCCGCTCCAACCGGATGATTGCCTGCCGCCACCACGGCGAACCAGAAAGCGAGTTCAGACTATTCCCGACTATTACAGTGGCGACTCCGATGGGCGGTCCGACGAGTCTGCTGGACCGAGGGCAAAGGGCGCACAGGCGATCGGTCGGACTGATCCTCGCGGCCTGGTCGCAACGGTACTGCTGTTCGTTCTGCACGCCATTGCCTCGGTCGTGCTTGCCGTTTCGGCGTTCTTCGGCCAGCTGGCATTTGGCGCCTGCGGCTTCATCGGCTCGGCTGGCAGATGCGACTACGCGCTCGGTACGGGCAGCTTCTACGCCTTCTTGGCCGTGGTGATTGTGGTCTTCGCCGCGGTGATCGCACGGATGGCGCGCGTCACCGGACGGCACGAGCGGAGTTGGCCCATTCCACTCATTGGCTCGACTTCACTGATTGCCGCCTACTTTGTTTACGTTGGGTTGATGAACGCTGCAATGCGCTAGCAAGCTATTCATTTATCGGTGCACGCCGATACAATCGGCGCATGGCGATCATCCCTGCGATTGACCAGCGAACCGCGGCGGTCTCATTGTTCCGCTCCCTGGCCGACCCCACGCGCCTGGCGATCGTCCAACGACTCGCCGCGGGGGAGTCACGAGTGCGCGACCTGGTCGACGCGCTGGGATTGGCGCAATCCACCGTGTCCGAGCACGTCGCGTGCCTGCGCGACTGCGGACTGGTCGACGGGCGAACCGACGGCCGACAGACCTTCTATTTCCTGGCCCGTCCCGAGTTGATGGAGCTGCTCGAGGCCGCCGAAATTCTTCTCGAGGCAACCGGACACAAGGTCGACCTGTGCAGCGTCTACGGCACGAAGGCACGAGCGGGCCAATGACCGCCCTCACTGCACGGGACACCGAACGGCTCACCCGTCGCGCGCTCCGGCTCGCCCAGTTCACGGTCGCCTACAACGTCGTCGAGGGAATCGTGGCGCTCGCCGCCGGGATCGCCGCCGGCCTGGTGTCCCTCATCGGCTTCGGCCTCGATTCGGGTCTCGAATCCGCCACCGCCGTCCTGGTGGGAATTCGCCTCGCCGCCCGGCTCAGGCACGGGGAAGCCGACGAGAGGAGAGAACGACGCACCCTCAGGTTCGTCTCCATTACCTTTTTTCTCCTCGCCGCCTACGTCGTCGCCGCAGGAGCTCGTGACCTGATCGTCGGGGAACGGCCGGATGCCTCCCCCGTCGGGGTCGGCCTTCTGATTGCGTCGGTGGTCGTGATGCCGATCCTCGCGGCGCTGAAGCGACGCGTCGGCACTGCGCTGGGCGACAGCCTCATCCTGGCGGACGCGGCCGAGACCAAAATCTGTGTGCTGCTGAGCGTGTCGACGCTGCTCGGCCTCATCCTCTTCGCCCTCACCGGCGCGACCTGGATCGATCCGATAGCGGGCTTCGTGATCGCCGTGTTCGCGATCAACGAGGGACGCGAAGCCTGGCACGGCGAGCTCGTCGACGACGACTAACCGGCCGCCCGGCCGAGCACGGGCATGAACATCACACCACACCGCCGCTGATCAGGAATGTGCTCTGTATCAAGTGGGTTCCGGTGGGATAGGTAGAGCGGGAGAACGGAGCACACGGTGGACATTCTGGGCGAAATCGGTAAAGCACTCGCCATGGCCGGGTCCATGGGCTGGCAGATTCTCTGGCCCCTGATCCTCGGCTTCACCCTCTCCGGAGTAATCCAGGCGGTCATTCGCAAAGAGCAAATCACAAAACTGATGAACGACGACTCGCCCCGATCGCTCAGCATCGCCTCAGGGCTCGGAGCGGCCTCCTCGTCCTGCTCCTACGCCGCCGTCGCTCTTGCCCGCGCGCTGGTGCGCCAGGGCGCGAACTTCACTGCGGCGATGGCGTTCGAGATAGCGTCCACGAATCTCGTCATCGAACTCGGCCTCATCCTTGCCTTTGTGATGGGCTGGCAATTCACCCTCGCCGAGTTCGTCGGTGGTCCGGTCATCATCCTTTTCGTCGCCCTCGGCTTCCGGCTCTGGATGCGCGGCAAAATTGTAGACGCCGCTCGCGAGCAGGCCGAAAAGGGCGTTGCCGGGTCCATGGAAGGTCACGCCGCGATGGACATGTCTGTCCAAGGCGAGGGGAGCTTCTGGAAACTGCTGCTCTCGAGAGCCGGCATCACGTCGGTGTCGCGGTACTTCGTCATGGACTGGGCTGCCGTACTCCGTGACATCGTGATCTGCCTGCTGATCGCGGGCGCATTCGCCGCCTGGGTGCCGAGACAATGGCTGCAGGCGGTCTTCTTTGAACACAACCCCACCCTGGCATTCCTCCTCGGCCCGCTCGTCGGCCCGCTGATCGCCGTGGTCAGCTTCGTCTGCTCCGTCGGCAATGTGCCGCTGGCCGCGGTGCTGTGGAATGGCGGCATCAGCTTCGGCGGGGTGATCAGCTTCATCTTCGCCGACCTCATCATCGTGCCGATCATCCTGATCTACCGGAAGTATTACGGCACCAAGGCCGCTTTCCGGATCACCGCCATCTTTTACGGGGCCATGGCGATTGCCGGCTACCTCGTCGAACTCCTCTTCACCCCGCTTCACCTGGTGCCCACCAACCGCAACCTCACCATCATCGACTCCGGTATCAGTTGGAACTACACCACCTGGCTCAACATCGCCTTCCTCGTCCTTGCCGCGATCCTGCTCGTCGTCTTCTTCCGAAGCGGAAGCGGCAGCATGCTCCGGATGATGGGTGGCTCGCCAGAGACGGGTCATGAACACGAGCATGACGCCGTCGGGTAACCAGGTCCGATCATCTGCCGGACTCGATCGCCCCACGAGTTGCGCGACGGTGGCGTGGTGGCGACGGCGCCTGCCTATCCCGCGGCGGCGAACGACTCGACGTACCGGGCGAATTGCAGTGTGGCGGCCACGCTGCCGGGACGCGGCTTGTCGTCCCATTGGTGTTCACGGTCGGCCATCACCTGAACCAACAACGGATGCCACTGTTCGTCCAAAACATTAAGCGCCCACAGGAGGGCAGCTCGTTTTGAGGTGATCTCCCCGGTATGCAGTGTGTGCAACATCCGACAGTGCGCCGTAACCATGTAGCGCTGGGTCCAGGCGATCTCAAAGGTCGTCCACTCGAGCAGGTCTTCGAGGAGACGGGGCAACAGGCGCCTCATCGTCTCCTGCAGAACCGCGCCCGGAACCGGATCCACCAGGGTCTTAGGGTCGGGGCCGACCAAGGCGATGCCGCGTTCCCGAAGGGTCCATCGGACTACATCGGTGTTGCAGTGGGTCGACCACTCCATCGCCTGGTGGCCCCGGTCAACATACAACCAGGGGACGTCGAGCCCGTGGAGGGACTTCAGCTGCGCGCGGTCGGGGTACGCCCCTTCCAGATCTCTGCACCAATGACCTGAACGGTGGGGGAATTCGCGATGAAGCTCGCGCAGGCCGGCCTCCTGATCTGCGGTGATCGGGCCGTTGACCGGGATGAGGAAGTCGCAGTCGCTGTACTCGTCCGCGTCGCCCACGGCAAAGGATCCCTCGAGGTAAGCGCCGACGAAATTGTCCTGTAGGACGTCGCGGGCTCGCTGAGTCAGTTCGGTCAGCAATTGATTGAGTTCGGGAAACTGCGTGGGATCGGGGTTGATCGGGCCGAGCGGGTCGGCATGCGAATCAGGCACGGCTGCTCCGTCAGGGAGGAAGTTGAATTCGTGCACGGGCATGATGCACCGCACGGCAAGGATCCGCAGGTGGCGGGGTGACCGACTCTAGTCGCCCCGAGGGCGGCCGTCGAGCTACGCGCGAAGGCCCTGCTGCTCATCCGGAGCGGTGTCACCGGATGCGCCGTCCCGAAGCTCCAGTCCCGCGATCTCGATGCCGAACAGCGCGTTGACGGCGGCGCTGAATGACGCGCCTTCCCCGGACCGGGCCAGCTCTCGAGCGCGTACGGACGGGGTGTGGAGCAGAACACCGGTGAGGTGACGAAGGGCAGCCTCGATGCGACCGTCGTCGTCGCCGCGTGCTTTCGCTCGAACGATCTCCGACTCGAGTAACTCGAAGACGTGGCTGCGGAGGGCGACGATGGCGGGAGCCAACTGCTGTTCCGCGGCGTGAGCGGCAAACTCAGACGCCGCTTCGCTCACGAGGGCACGAGCGTCACTCGTCGCGCTCAGCTCCTCGAGGGGGGCATGCAGGCTGATCGTCTCAAGGTCGAGCAGTTCAATGCCGTCGACGCCCGAGACGTCGGGGTCGACGTTGCGCGGCAGTCCGAGGTCGATCACGATGCGCCGGGCGCCGGGGGAGAGCAGTCGAGCCGAAATGACCGGTGCCTCGGAGGAGGTGCATGTGATGACAACATCGGCCGCAGCGAGGGCGGCCACAAGGTCAGTGCTCGCGGAAAGGCCGAGACGCAGGGCGAACTTCGATGCCCGACCGGACGGCGAGAACACCGTGACGTTCTCGGCTCCGCGGTCTCTGAGCGCCGCGACCGTGGTGGCGGCGTACTGCCCGGTGCCGACAATCAAGACCCGGGTCTCGGCCCAATCGGCTATTCGGCTTGACGCCAGCTCGAGGCCGAGCCTGACGAGCGAGCGGCCGGCGCCGCCGATCGCCGTGTTGTTCTTCACCCCGCGCGAGGTGCTGGCCGCCTTCTGGAACAGTCGCTCCAGACCGGATGACGTGGTGCCGGCCGTCCTCGCGTGCTCGAGCGCCCTGCGCACCTGGCCGGAGATCTCGTCTTCGCCGACGATGACAGACTCGAGCCCGGACGATACGGCGAACAAGTGCTCGGCAACGCTGTCTCCGAGAAGCACTGTGACGGTGTCCCGGAGCTCCGCTGGCTCAACGCCGCTCGCGGCGCTGATGACCCTGACCGTGTTCTCCACCGTGGCTGTCGTCGTCGCCATCTCCGTCGACACAGACTCGTCGATCTCGATGTACGCCTCGAATCGATTGCAGGTGGCGAGAACCACGGCGCCGGAGACGAGGTCGCCATCGTTGACGAGGGTCCCCGCGGCGCGGGGGGCACCGATTGACAGCTTCTCGAGAATTTCAAAGCTGGCGTTTCGGTGGTTAGCGGTCAGACATACAAGCACCTCAACAGCCTACGTCCGGTGATGCGGACACGGCTGCGGAAGTGCCTCCCAGCAGGCTCGCACATACTTAAACACGTGAATCTCCCAGCAACGCACCCGCTTCTCGATGGTCGGACGGCCGGCTCATCCCTCATTCGCGCATATCGAGGGGAACGCCCGGAGGTCACCCCCGTGTGGTTCATGCGCCAAGCCGGCCGCTCGCTGCCCGAATACCGGGAGTTGCGAGTCGGCTCCAATATGCTCGACGCCTGTCTCGACCCGCACCTCTCGAGCGAGATCACCCTGCAGCCGGTGCGTCGACACGGAGTGGACGCCGCAATCTTCTTCAGCGACATCGTCGTCCCGCTCAAGCTTGCCGGCGTCGACGTCGACATCGTTCCCGGACGCGGGCCGGTGCTCGGTGCCCCGATCCGCACGGCTGCGGATGTCGCCGCCCTGCTTCCGCTCGACCCGGAGGCCCTCGCCCCGATCGCGGAGGGAGTGGCGCGCACCGTCGCCGAGCTTGGCAACACTCCGCTCATCGGATTTGCCGGTGCCCCGTTCACCCTCGCCGCGTACCTCGTCGAGGGGGGACCGTCGAAGGATCACCTGCGGGCTCGAACGCTCATGCACGCCGACCCCGAAACCTGGGATGCCCTGCTTACCTGGGCTGCCGGCGTCACCGGCACCTTCCTCCGTGCCCAGGTTCTCGCCGGGGCGAGCGCCACACAGCTCTTCGACTCCTGGGTCGGGTCGCTTGCCGTCGCCGACTACGAATCGCGCGTTGCCCCGTACTCGGCGATGGCCATCGGCCACGTGAAGGATCTCGGTGTTCCGGTCGTGCACTTTGGCGTCGGCACCGCGGAACTGCTGCCGTCGATGCTCGCGATCGGCGCCGACGTCATGGGAGTCGACGATCGCATCCCGCTCGATGAGGCCGTTCGCCGGCTGGGAAACGGGGTGCCGCTCCAAGGCAACATCAATCCCGCGCTGCTCGCCGCGCCGTGGCCGGTTCTCGAGGCGCATGTGCTCGACGTCATCCGGCGCGGCCGCGCCGCCCGCTCCCACGTGCTGAACCTTGGTCACGGAGTGCCGCCGGAGACCGACCCCGATGTGCTCACGCGCATCGTCGAGCTCGCGCACTCCCCGGCCGCGGAGTCCGTTCATGGCTAGCGTCGTCATCGTCGGCGGCGGCATGGCCGGGCTCGTGGTCGCGCGCGATCTCGTTCTCGGGGGAATGACCGTCACACTGCTCGAGGCCTCCGATCATCTCGGTGGCAAGGTGGCGCGCCACACCGTAGCCGGAATCGAGCTCGACGCCGGCGCGGAGAGCTTCGCAACGCGGAGGGGCACCGTCGCCGAACTCGCGAGGCAGCTCGGACTCGAGGCGGCGATCGTCCCTCCGAATCCCGATGGCGCGTGGCTGCAGAACGCCACCGGGTCGGCGTTCCCGCTGCCGAAGACCGGCATCCTCGGCATTCCCGGTACCCCGATGGCGTCCGACGTGATCGAAGTCATCGGCTTCTGGGCGGCGCTGCGCGCCCAGCTCGACGAACTCATGCTCGGATTCGTTGGTGGGAAGGAGAAGAGTCTCGGGCGACTGGTGCGTCGCCGGATGGGGGACGCCGTGCTCGAGAGGCTGGTTGCGCCGGTGACCCTCGGGATTCACTCCAAGCACCCCGACGATCTCGACGTCGACGTCGTCGCCCCCGGACTTCGCAAGGCGCTCCTCAAAACCGGCTCGCTTTCCCATGCCGTGCGACAGCTGCGCGAAGCGGCCCCGGCCGGTTCGGCCGTCGCCGGGATCAGCGGCGGGATGTTCGAACTCGTCGAGGCGCTGCGGCGCGACCTCGATCGGTTCGGCGTCACCGTCCGGCTCTCCACCCCGGTCAGCTCGGTGGATTCATCCGGCGCGATGGTCGCGGACGGTGAACGATTCGATGCCGACCACGTCGTGCTGGCGACCTCCCTCCGGCCGCTCGAGCAGGCGTCGATCGTTCTTGCCACGCTCGTCGTCGACGCGCCCGAACTGGATTCCGCGCCTCGCGGCACCGGCGTGCTCGTTGCGCCGGGGGCGCCAGGGATCCGCGCAAAGGCGCTGACCCACGCAACGGTCAAGTGGCGCTGGCTTGCCGACAAAGTCGACGCAAGCCGACATGTGCTTCGGCTCTCGTACAATCAGGCACCCGCCGACGGCCTGCGCGAGCTCGCAATCGAGGATGCCAGCCAGTTGCTCGGCGTGCCGCTGAACGCGGCGAGCATCATCGGCTTCGACCGGGTGGAATGGGCCCCGCCGGCGGCAGCCCCGGACGTCGTTTCCGGGGTCACAGCGGTCGGGGAGGGGGTCTCCGGCACCGGTCTCGCCGCGGTGATCGGGCACGCGAGAAACGAAGCTGGACGTTTGCTGAAGGGCGTAGACGGGTAAGCCCCGGGGGCTACTGTGGGGACAGGTCCTCAACTATGCCCATTCGGGCCGGGCAGAACGGAGCAATCATGCGAGGCAAACTTCAACTTCTCGTCGGACTGGCCGCTGGATACGTACTCGGTTCGCGCGCCGGTCGCCAGCGCTACGAAGAAATCAAGCGCGTCGCCGTGAAGCTCTGGAACGACCCGCGCGTGCAGACCCAGGTGAAGAATGCCGAGGGGTACGCGAAGGACATGGCTCCGCAGGTCGTGGACTTTCTGAGTGACGGAGCAAAGAAGGTCGCCTCGCGGGGACGCGGACCCTCCAAGCAGACCCCAGCAAACCCACGGGCCGCATCGGCGAAGCCCTCCGCGGCCGAGTAGCTCGCCGTGAGCGACGAAAGATACTCGAAGCGCCCACTCCTCAGCCTCATCGCCGACCTGCCAAAGCTGGCGATCGCGCAGGTCAAGAACGAGTTCGACCAGTTCAAACGGGAGATGGTCGCCAAGCTGAAGCACGCCAGCGTGGGAATCGGACTGCTCGCTGGAGCGGCATTCTTCGGCTTCTTCCTGCTGGCCGTGCTCATCGCGGCCGCTATCCTTGGGTTCGCCACCATCGTCCCCGGCTGGCTCGCCGCCCTCATCGTCGCGGTGATCTTGTTGATCATCGTGCTCGTGCTCGCGCTGGTCGGCATCCGGCAGCTCAAGCGGGGAATGCCTCCGGCGCCGACGCAGACCATCACGAGTGTCAAGAAAGACGTGAACGCCATCAAAGGCATCGGGAAGAGGACCAGTCGATGAGCGATCCGATCGAGGCACGGCTCACAGAGACCCGTTCGGAGCTCGAGCAGACGCTTGACGCGATTCAGGACCGGCTCAACGTGCGAAAGCAACTCGGCAAATATGCAGCCAAGGCCAAGGCTTCATACAAAAGCCGACCCGTACCGTGGATAGTTGGGGCGACCGCCGCGGCAATTGTGATCGGTGGCCTCGCGGCCTGGGCGATCTTCGGAGACGACTAGACCGGTTGGCGCTGGGTGACCGGCGTGCAACAAACCAACCATCGCAACCCAAAAGCTCTCCACGCAATGACGCCCGGCCGCTTTTTGTTCTCGCAGAGATGCGAGGGAGGATAGACGGCATGAGCTCCACCACCCCCAGCCCGAGCGGATACACCCTGTGGGCGGTCTTCCGCCGCGACCCGGCGAACCCTGCCGGAGACGATGTGGAGTCGCTGGCACAGGCGGTTCGTGGTGTCGAGGACCTCGGCGTGACCGTGCGCGGCTTCTACGATGTCTCCAGCCTGAGGGCGGATGCCGACATCATGGTCTGGCTGCACGGCGGCGCGCCAGAGACCCTTCAGCGCGCGCTGCGTGAGCTTCGTCGCAGCCCGCTGCTGAAGACCATGCTGCCGACGTGGAATGCCATGGGCGTTCACGTCGACGCCGAGTTCGCGGCCAATCACCGCCCGTCGTTCATGCGCGGCATCGACCCGGAGGCCTGGGTTACCGTCTACCCGTTTGTGCGTTCCTACGACTGGTACCTGCTGCCGGACGAGGAGCGCAGCGCGATGCTCTCGGATCACGGGCGCAAGGGCAGCGAATACCGTCAGGTGCGCGCCAACACCGTCGCATCCTTCGCCCTCGGCGACTACGAGTGGATTCTTGCCCTCGAGGCCCCGGAACTCGTCGACCTGGTCGACCTCATGCGCCACCTTCGGCAGACCGAGGCCCGGCGCCACGTGCGCGAGGAAGTACCGTTCTTCACCGGTCGACGCATCTCGATCGAGGAGATTCCCGAGGTTCTGTTGTGAGCATCACCAACGGTGAGCTGGTTCCCGGAGCGACGGAGGCGGCGCGCGGCGGCGCGGAACACGTCACGGAACCGACGGCGTACGACGCGATCCTTCTGACCAGCTTCGGCGGCCCGGAGGGCCAGGACGATGTCATCCCGTTCCTGCGCAATGTCACTCGTGGACGCGGCATCCCGGAGGAGCGCCTCGAGGAAGTCGCCCATCACTACCGCGCGTTCGGCGGGGTAAGCCCGATCAACGAGCAGAACCGGGAGTTGAAGGCGGCGCTCGAGGCGGAGCTCGCCCGTCGCGGTATCGACCTTCCCGTGCTTTGGGGCAATCGAAACTGGAAGCCATACCTGCGCGAGGCAATCATCGAGGCCAACGAGCGGGGCTACCGAAAGCTCATCGCCATCGGCACGAGTGCATACAGCTCGTACTCGAGCTGCCGGCAGTACCGCGAGGACTACGCGGAGGCGCTCACCGAGACCGGCCTCGACGGCGTGATTCAGATCGACAAGGTGCGCCAGTTCTTCGACCACCCCGGCTTCGTCGAGCCATTCGTCGAGGGCCTCGCGGCCGGTCTCGCCGAGGTCGCCGCCGCCGGAATTCCCCTCGACCAGACCCACGTGCTGTTCTCCACCCACTCCATCCCGACCATGGATGCCGCCAAGAGCGGTCCGCAGTCGCGCGGGTTCGGCGAGGGCGGTGCCTACGAGGCGCAGCATCGGGCCGTGGCCGAGGTCGTGGTGGCCACGACGAGCCCGAGCGTCGACTGGTCCCTCGTGTTCCAATCGCGCAGCGGTCCGCCGACGCAGCCCTGGCTCGAGCCCGACGTGAACGACGCGATCACCGACCTGGCCGGCCGCGGCATCCGGGCGGTCGTGATTGTGCCCCTCGGATTCGTGAGCGACCACATGGAAGTGAAGTGGGACCTCGACACCGAGGCGATGGAGACATCACGCGGACTTGGTCTTCTTGCGGTTCGGGTGCCGACCCCCGGCACCCATCCGGCCTATGTCGCGGGCCTCGTCGACCTCGTGCTCGAGCGGCGCGACGGAGTGCCGCTCGATGAGCGCCCGGCGCTGACCGAACTCGGCCCCTGGTACGACGTGTGTCGGCCGGGCTGCTGCGAGAACGTGCGTCTCGGGTTCAAGCCGGCCCTCGCCGGAGTTGCGCCATGACCGCCGCGCTCCGCATCGGCACGCGGGGAAGCGCCCTCGCTCTTGCCCAAACGGGTGTCATGGCCGACGCCATTGCCAAGGCGTCCGGCCTCGAGGTCGAGATTGTCCCGATTGCCTCGGAGGGCGACCACTCCACGGCATCGCTCGCGAGCCTCGGTGGAACCGGCGTGTTCGCAAGCAGGCTGCGGGAGGCCCTCATCGCCGACACCTGCGACCTCGTCGTGCACTCCCTCAAGGATCTTCCGACCGCGCCTTACCCCGGGCTGCGCATCGGCGCGGTGCCGAAGCGAGCAGACGCCCGCGACGTGCTGTCCGCCCGTGACGGCCTGACCCTCGACGGCCTCGACGTCGGCGCGCGGGTCGGCACCGGCTCGCCGCGCCGCGCCGCGCAATTGCGCGCGCTTCGCCCGGAGGTCGAGGTCGTGGACATCCGCGGCAACGTCGACACGCGACTGCGGAAGGTGACCGACGGTGAGCTCGATGCCGTGATCCTCGCGGCGGCCGGGCTCGGTCGACTCGGTCGGCTCGACGCCGTGACCGAATACTTCGAACTCTCCCGCTGGGCGACCGCGCCGGGCCAGGGCGCCCTCGCGATCGAGGTTCGCGAGCAGTACTCCCCGGAATTTGGCGCGATGCTGAAGGCGATCGATCACCCCTCCACCCGCATGGCGGTGTTCGCGGAGCGAGCGGTGTTAGCCAGACTCGAGGCCGGCTGTTCGGCGCCGATCGGCGCATCCGCGGTTCTGGACGGCGAGATGCTGTTCCTGACGGCGACGGTCTACGCGAGTGACGGTTCGAATTCATTGACCAGTTCGCACGCGCTCGTTGTGGAGGGTTCGGCCACCGAACGGGCGCTCCTTCCCGACGAGCTCGGCGCTCGCGTGGGCGACGAGCTGCTTCGGCTCGGGGCGGCCGAACTCGCGCCGCTCGGGACGGATTCATGAGTCTTTACCGCGAGAACAGGCCACTGACCGGGTGGCGAGTGCTGGTTCCGAGGGGCGGAAAGTGGGGCGACGGCGTCGCCGCGACGCTTCGCTCCTACGGTGCGGTGCCGGTCATCGCCCCGATGATCAACTTCGCGAGTGCGGAAAACCCGATCCGGCTGTCGGACGCGCTTAAGCGACTCGAGCGCGGCGACTTCGATTGGCTGGTCATCACGAGCGCGACGACCGTGGATGTGCTTCTGAGCCAGCAGGTTGCCGTGCCCGCCTCGACCCGCATCGCCGCGGTCGGCGAAACCACCGGAGCCGCCCTCGCCCTTGCCGGCTACCGGGTCGACTTCGTGCCGGAGAGCGACAACTCGGCTCGCGGTCTCGTGAAGGAGTGGCCGGCCTCCGACATCGTCGGCAAGGTGCTCATCCCGCAGTCCGACATTGCGGAACCGACCCTCGTCGCCGGGCTCGGGCGGCTCGGCCTCGACGTCGAATTCGTCGCGGCCTACCGAACGGTCGGAGTTCAGGTATCCGAACATGTGGCGGCGGATGTCGCGTCCGGCCGGATCCGTGCCGTGCTCATCACCTCGGGGAGCGTCGCCCGCCAGGTGCAAGCGCAGCTCGCACCGCTGCCGGAGGAGACGGTTGTCGCCGCGATCGGGCCGCGCACGGCATTCGATGCCCGAGCGGCCGGCCTCACCGTGCACATCATCGCCGAATCTCGCTCGGCCACCTCGCTGGTCGAGGGACTCGTCGAGTACGTTCTTGCCCAGGGAGAGACCAATGACTGAGAGCGCCCCACGAATTCGGCCGCGCCGGCTTCGCACGACGCCTGCCATGCGACGGCTCGTCGCCGAAACCAGGCTGAGCGCCGCGGAACTCGTGCTGCCCGTGTTCGTTCGGGAGGGAATCACGGAGCCGGTGCCGATCGGTTCGATGCCGGGCGTGGTCAACCACTCGCTCGACAGCATCCGGCGGGCGGCTACTGAAGCGGCGGAAGCCGGCATCGGGGGCCTCATGCTGTTCGGCGTGCCCGAGCACAAGGACGCAGTCGGCTCCGGCGCGACCGATGAGAATGGCATTCTCAACGTCGCGACCCGCGCCGTGATCGAGGAGGTCGGTGACGCTCTCGTGGTGCAGACCGATCTCTGTCTCGACGAGTTCACCGACCACGGGCACTGCGGAGTGCTCGACTCCCGAGGCTACGTCGACAACGACGCGTCGCTCGAGCGCTATCGCGACATGGCGCTTGCCCAAGCGAACGCGGGATCGCACCTTCTCGGACTCAGCGGGATGATGGACGGCCAGGTGGCGGCCGTGCGCTCCGTTCTCGACGACAACGACTTCGGCAACACCGCGATCCTCGGCTACGCGGCCAAGTATGCCTCGGCGTTCTATGGTCCGTTCCGCGAGGCCGTCGCGTCCTCGCTCGTCGGGGACCGGCGCACCTACCAGCTCGACACCGGAAACCGCCGGGAGGGCCTCCGCGAGGTCATGCTCGACGTCGACGAGGGGGCCGACGTGGTGATGGTCAAGCCGGCGATGAGCTTCCTCGACGTGTTGGCCGACGCCGCAGCCATCAGCCCGGTTCCGGTCTGGGCCTACCAGGTGTCGGGCGAGTATTCGATGATCGAGGCCGCCGCCGCGCACGGGTGGATAGATCGCCGCCGGGCGGTCGAGGAATCGGTACTCAGCATCAAGCGCGCCGGCGCCGACGCCATCCTCACCTATTGGGCCGTCGAACTCGCGGATTGGCTGCGCTCATGACAAGCAACGAGCACTATTTCACCCGCGCCAAGCTCTCCATCCCCGGCGGCGTCAATTCCCCGGTGCGCGGCTACGGTTCGGTCGGCGGCACTCCGCGCTTCATCGTCTCCGCGCGCGGCCCCTACGTCACAGACGCCGAGGGGCGTGAATACGTCGACCTCGTGAGCTCCTGGGGTCCGGCGATCCTCGGCCACGCTCATCCAGGCGTCGTCAAGGCGGTTCAGGATGCCGCGGCGCGCGGCCTCTCGTTCGGTGCCTCCACGCCGGCCGAGACGGAACTCGCCGAACTCGTCCGCGCCCGGATGAGTGTCGAGCCGCCGAACAGCGCCGGCCATCCGAGCGGCGTCACCCACAACGGGGTCGAGAAGATTCGTCTGGTCTCCACCGGCACCGAGGCGACCATGACGGCGATCCGCCTCGCCCGCGGCTTCACCGGCCGCGAGTTGCTTGTCAAATTCGCCGGCCACTATCACGGCCACTCGGATGCGCTGCTGGCCGAGGCCGGTTCCGGTCTCGCGACCCTGACCATGCCCGGGTCGGCCGGCGTCACCCTCGCCACGGCCGCCCAGACCATCGTTCTGCCCTACAACGACCTGGACGCGGTGCGCGCGGTGTTCGCGGAACTCGGATCGAACATCGCCGCGGTGATCGTCGAGGCCGCGGCGGCGAATATGGGAGTGGTGCCGCCGGAGCGCGGATTCAATCGCGCGCTCGCGTCAATCGCCCGCGAAAACGGCAGCCTGGTGATTTTCGACGAGGTGCTGACCGGATTCCGGGTGGGACCGGCGGGCTGGTGGGGACTCGAGGCGGCGAGAGTCGTTCCGGACGGGGCGGGCTGGACGCCGGACCTCTTCACCTTCGGCAAGGTCATCGGCGGCGGAATGCCGCTCGCCGCCCTCGGCGGAAGAGCCGACGTCATGGATCATCTCGCGCCGCTCGGGCCGGTCTATCAGGCCGGAACGCTCAGCGGCAACCCGGTCGCGGTCGCCGCCGGCATCGCGACGCTTCGCGCGGCGGACGCGGCGGTGTATGCCCGACTCGACGCGACGGCGGACCAGCTTTCGGCCGCGGTCTCCAGCGCGCTCGCGGCCGAGGGTGTCGAGCACTCGGTGCAGCGCGCCGGAAACCTGTTCTCCTTCGCGTTCAGCCCCGTCGCCCCGCGCAACTACGCCGAGGTGAAGGCACAGCAGGCCTTCCGCTACGCGCCGTTCTTCCATGCGATGCTCGACGGCGGGGTGTCGCTACCGCCCTCGGTATTCGAGGCCTGGTTCGTATCGGCAGCGCACGACGACGTGGCCATCGGACGTATCCTCGAGGCGCTTCCGGCGGCGGCGAAGGCCGCCGCGCGTGCGACGGCACCGACGCCATAATCGGCTCGTTTCGCGCGATTTCACGTTGAGAAGCAGAACGAGCGAAGCGAGCACGATCCTCGCGGCAGATCAGCCGAACAGGATCGCGGCCTCGTCGTATCGGGACTGAGGCACCGTGTTCAGTCGGCCGAGGGCATCCTCGAAGGCCACGTGGGTGATAGCGGTGCCGCTGAGCGACACCATCCGGCCCCAGTGTGAGTGCATGATCGAGTCAACGGCGGCCATGCCGTAGCGGGTCGCGAGCACGCGGTCGTAGGCGCTCGGCGTGCCTCCACGCTGGATATGGCCAAGGGTCGTCGCGCGCGTCTCCACCCCCGTTCGCTCCTCGATGATCGGGGCGATCATCTCGCCGATACCGCCGAGTCGCGGCCGCCCGAAGGCGTCGAGACCGCGCTCGGAGTGCGCGTCGTCCATCGAGTCGAGGTGGAACCCCTCCGCGACAACCACGAGGGGAGCGCGTCCGCGCGCTCGCGCCGAGGTCACCCAGGCGCAGATCTGGTCGATCGACGTCTTCTGCTCCGGGATCAGGATGGCGTGCGCGCCGGCGGCCATTCCGGAGTGCAGGGCGATCCAGCCGACGTGGCGGCCCATCACCTCGGCCACCATGCAGCGGCCGTGCGAGTCTCCCGTCGTGCGCAAGCGGTCCATCGCATCCGTCGCGATCTGCACAGCCGTGTCAAAACCGAAGGTGTAATCGGTCGCCGAGAGATCGTTGTCGACGGTCTTCGGAACGCCGACGATCTTGATCCCGGCGTCCGTCAACCGTTTCGCCGCCGCGAGCGTGCCTTCGCCGCCGATCGCGATGAGGGAGTCGACGCCCAAGCGCTGCATGTTCTCGCGCACGACCTCCGCCCCGCCGTTCGCCTCGAACGGATTGGTGCGCGAGGTGCCGAGGATCGTGCCGCCCTGCTTCGAGATGCCCTGGATGTCCTTGCGTTCGAGCGGCATCACGTCACCCTCGACGACGCCACGCCATCCGTCCCGGAAGCCGACAAACTCCTGATGATAAATCTGGGTCCCTTTGAGGACGACGCCGCGAATGACGGCGTTGAGGCCGGGACAGTCGCCGCCACTAGTGAGTATTCCAATGCTCATGACACCATCATTCCGCAGGATTCTGCCCTCGGCAGCACATGCCCCGGTCCGCCGTGATTAGAGTCGGGGCTATGGAGCCGACCCGATGGCTCCCTAAGGAGGATCATGTCTGAATCAAACAGCGGCTCCACCCCCGATCCCGCCGCCGCGCGGCCCGTGGGCGGGCCGCCCAACGGGGCTCAGCGTTACGGCTATCCGGCGGCGCCGGGAGGCGCCGGACCCGGTCAGGATGCCGATCCCGGCCGCGTCCTCGGCATCATCGGACTCGTGCTCGCGTTCGTCGTCAGCATCGCGGGAATCGTCGTGAGCGCGATCGCCCTGCAGGAGTCGCGGCGGGCGGGTCACTCGAACGGGTTCGCGATGGCGGGCCTCATCCTGTCCATCGTGTTTACCGTGATCGGGCTGGCGGTCGCGGTCATCGCCGTGTTCGCGGTCATCGCCACGCTTCAGCAATGCGCTGCCCTCGGCCCCGGGATGCATCAACTGGGTAACGGATTGACCTTCACCTGCGGCCGCTGACTCGACCGTGCCCGGAACCCGGCCGGGATCCTCGCGACCGGCCGGGCACGCATCTAGAGTTCGATCGTCCTGTTTTCGCCGATGTCGGGCTGACCGCCCGTCACCGCGGCCTTCGCGACCTTGAACAGCACGACGACCTTCGGGTCGTCCGTCGACCAGTACTCCGCGGTGTGCGCGTGCACCTTGATTAGAGCGATCGACGGGTCATCCCGCCCTTCGGGAAACCAGGCCTGAGCCTGCGTGTTCCATAGCTCATCCGTCTTGGCCCGGTCGTGCACGATGGTCGCGGTGCCGGCGATCGACAGGTAGCCCTTCCCTGAGTCCATCGTCACGTTCACCTGCGGATTGGCCGCAATCTCATCGGTCTTGTGGGACGGCTCCCGCGAGAGAAACCACAGGTCGCCGTCGAACTCGACCTCCTGAGTTGCGAGCGGGCGACTGACCAGGTGGCCATCCCCGTTGATCGTGGTCATGAAGCCGACCCGCGCCGCCTTCACGAGTTCGGTTACCTTCTGCAGTTCTTCTTTGGTTGCACTCATGGCGCGAACGGTACGCGCGATCGGCGGCTAATCGGCGACGAGAATTGGATGTTCGAAGCAGGCTGTCTGCGCCGCGTGCTCGTCGCACACCACGAGTTGCACCCGGCAGCCGAGGTCACTGCAGTTCTGCATTCGCTTCGTCGCGGCACTGCACCGGTAGCATCGGCCTACCGTCTCGGCGTTCGGGCTGAAGTCCACGGACATCCGGTTGTCGAAGACGTAGAGCGAGCCGCGCCAGAGCCCGGCGTCCCCATAGGTCTCGCCGTACCTGGCAATTCCGCCGTCGAGCTGAAACACGTTCTCGAAGCCGCGGTTGACCATGAGCGAACTCAGGATCTCGCAGCGGATGCCGCCCGTGCAGTAGGTCACGATCGGCTTGTCCTTGAGGTGGTCGTACTTGCCGCTGTCGAGTTCGGCCACGAAGTCGCGGGTGTTGTCGACCTGGGGAACCACGGCGCCGGCGAAGTGGCCGATCTCGGCCTCGAAGGAGTTCCGCCCGTCGAAGAACACGACGTCCTCCTTCTCCACGAGTTCGTGCAGTTGCTCGGGGCTGAGCCGTGTGCCGCCGCCGACCACCCCATCCCGGTCGACGCGCAACTCGCCCGGCGCGCCGAAGCTCACCAGTTCGTCGCGCACGCGCACGCTCAGCCGCGGGAAGTCGTTGCCCTCGCCCTCGCTCCATTTCGCGTCGAGGTCTGCGAACGCGGAATATTCGCGGGTCTTGCGAAGGTAGGTCTTCACCGACCGAAGTTCGCCGCCGACCGTTCCGTTGATCCCGTCCTTGGACACGATGATGCGGCCGCCGAGGCCGAGCGACTCGCACAGGTCACGTTGCCACAGGCGAATCGCGTCCGGATCGGAGAGCGGGGTGAAGCGGTAGAACAACAGAATCTTCGGTACGGCCACCGGTCGATTCTAGGTTGCGTGCCGGCGCTTCTCCGCCGTGCGTTTCTCCGGAGGTTTTGCCTCATTTGCTCGAATTCGCCCCGGGTGGGCGGGCAATTCGGGCCGCAATCGCAAATCCTCCGGAGAAACGATGGGTAACGATGGGTAACGACGGGAAACGATGGGTAACGACGACGACGGCGATCAGGCTGGCGACGTATGCTCGACGGCATGGGCGCGGTGTCGGTGAAGGCGGATGCGTCGCCGCTCAGCAGCACGTATGCCCCGGTACATCCGCTCGATGTCCGCCTCACGCTGAAACCGCTGAGTCGCGGCTCGGCGGACCCGACGCTCGTCTGGGATTCCAGCGGAATCTGGCGCACCATGCCGACCCCGCTCGGGGCGGCGACCCTGCACCTGAGCCAACGGGCCAATATCATCTCGGCCACGGCCTGGGGCCCGGGAGCGGAGTGGGCGATCGCGAGTGTGCCCGAATTGCTCGGGAGCGGCGACGACGGTTCGGACTTCGACGTGTCGAGCAACGACTTCCTGCGGCAGGCACAGCACGGCACTCTCGGACTGCGGTTGTTGCGAACGGGCCTCGTGCTCGAGATGATGATCGCCGCAATCCTGGAGCAGAAGGTGACCACGATCGAGGCACGGCGAGCCTGGGCGTTCCTCATTCGCAAGCACGGCGAGCCGGCGCCAGGGCCCGCGCCGGCCGGAATGCGGGTGTCTCCCTCCGCTGCGACGTGGCGGATGATCCCGTCCTGGGACTGGCACCGCGCGGGAGTGGATCCGCGACGGTCGCAGACTGCCATCGCCGCGGCATCCGTCGCGAGCGGGCTCGAGCGCACCCTCGCCCTCGGCCGCGGGGGAGTGGATGTCGTGGCCCGGCTCCGTTCGGTACCGGGCGTTGGAGTCTGGACGGCCGCCGAGACCAGTCAGCGCTCGCACGGTGACCCCGACTCTGTGAGCGTCGGGGACTACCACCTGCCGGCGCTCGTCGGCTGGGCGCTCATCGGCAAACCGGTCGACGACGACGGGATGATGGAGCTTCTCGAGCCCTGGAACGGCCAGCGTCAGCGGGTGATGCGTCTGATCGAGTCGAGCGGATTCGCGAAGCCGCGATTCGGACCGCGTATGACAATTCAGGACCACCGACGGCACTGATCGGGCTACCGTGGGCGGGTGCACCTCATTTTTCGAACCTTCCTCGTCTGGCTCCGTCGCAACGGGCGGCGTCTCGACCACCACGAGGTCGGCCGACTGTCCATGCGGGTCTGGCCCACCGACCTCGACGTGCTCGGCCACATGAACAACGGCGTGTACCTGTCGATCATGGACCTCGGCCGCATGGACCTCATGCAGCGGTCCGGGGTGTGGTCACGCATGGCCAGAGCGGGGTTCTATCCCGTCATGGCGAACGAGACCATCAGCTTCCGAAAGTCCTTGCAACCCTGGCAGCGCTTCACCATCGAGACCCGAATCATCGGTTACGACGAGAAGGCGGTGTACACCGAACAGCGCGCCGTCGCGGACGGCGAGATCTATGCCGTCGCGGTGATGCGCGGCCGATTCCTGAAGCGGAGCGGCGGAACCGCCACGATGGCCGAAATCAGCGCCGCAACCGGGGTCGACACGGCAGGACTGAGCGTTCCCGCCTGGGTGACCCGCTGGGCATCGGATGTCGCGCTGCCCGGCACCCGGGAGGCCGCCCCGAGCACGTGGGACTGAGCGCACCCGCTCAGTCGGTGCGGGCCTCGTCGCTCGAGTCCGGCTCGGGATGAGCCCCGAGCGGACCGCCTCCGAAGTCGGCCGCGTGCGCGGCATCCGCGGACGACTTGAGCAGGTCGTCGGCCACCCGTTGAGCCTCAGCCGCCTCTGCGTCGTCGCCCGCGGCGGCGCCGCCCTGGTTCGCAAATTGGTCGAAATCCGCCATGGTACTGCTCCCTGATCCGGTGGCACCAATTGAGTATGCCTCTGGCGAGCCTAGCCAGCCGGGGGCGCCGAGGCAAAGACTTTCGCCGGATGACGGCCGCCGACGCGGCGTCGCGCGGCGCGCAAGAATCGCCACCGGACGCCGCCGCCGCCACGGACGGGCACTAGTTCTCCGGGGCCTCGCTGGCGTCGAGGTCCCACTCGGCATCGCCACGGATCGCTTCGACGACTCTCTGCGAGATGTGGGTGAGGCGCTGCACATCGTCGTTCTGCAAGACGTCGAAGAAGTACTCCCGGAGCGCCGCCACATGGCCCCGCGTCGCCCCGATCACCGCGCGCCGCCCCGTGGCAGTGAGGACGATCAACGAACCCCTTCCGTCGGCCGGGCATGCAGCTCTGCCGACCAACTCACGCTTCTCCATGCGGGCCACGAGGTGGGACACCCGGCTCTTCTCCCAACCGATCGAACTGGCGATGTCGCGAATCCTCAACTGCCGGCCCTCGGCCTGGTTGATCACCAGAAGCACCTCGTACTCGGACGCCGAGATTTGCGAGTCCCGTTGCAGCTGGACGTCGAGCGCACGGTCAAGCCCGCGGCGCATCCAGTAGAAGGAGCGCCACGCTTCCAGCTCCTCGCCGGTAAGCGCCGTGTGATTTGTCATACTCCCAGTCTACAAATCAGTGACGTGTCATCAAAGAGCCTACACTTGGTGACGCGTCAACAATCCATTCGAAGTAAGGAACTGTTTTGTCTCTCAGGATCGGAATCATCCTCGGCAGCACCCGCCCGGGGCGCAACGGCGAAGCCATAGCCAAGTGGATATACGAGATCGCTTCGAAGCGCCCGGATGTCGAGTATGAGCTCGTCGACCTGCTCGACTACGACCTCCCGCACCTCGACGAGGCAGTTCCGGCCGCCCGGGGACAGTATGCCGGCGAACACACGAAGCTCTGGGCGGCGAAGATCGCCGAGTTGGACGGCTTCATCTTCGTCACACCCGAGTACAACCACTCAATGTCGGGTGCGCTCAAGAACGCCATCGACTACCTGTACGCCGAGTGGAACAACAAGGCGGCCGGCTTCGTCGGCTACGGCGCTTCCGGCGGCATTCGCGCCGTCGAGAGCCTCCGCCTCGTCGCCGGGGTGTTACAGATCGCAGACGTGTGCGCCCAGGTCGCCATCTCTCTCATTAGTGACTTCGAGAACTTCACCGTGTTCACGCCGGCCGCCCACCAGGAGGCCGCTCTCGCTAAGGTCCTCGACCAGACCGAGGCCTGGTCGGGCGCGCTCAAGCCGATTCGCGTGACCGAGGAGATTTCCGACGAGCTCGAGTCGGTTCACTGATTAACCGGATGGGCCTCACCCCTGCGGCCGGTCGCCCTGCCCAAGTAGTCTCGACATATGCTCCCGTCAGCCGCTGATTCACCCGCGAGCAACGAGTCCCTCGCCGAGGAATCAATTGCAACGGTGCGGAGGTGGTTGTCCGAAAGTGCCTCGGCCACGCCCGACCGGTCGGCCGAGCGGCTCGCCGGGATGCTGAAGGATGCAAGGGGCCTCGACTTCACCACCGGATTCGTCGACCGGGTGATTCGGCCCGAGGACCTTCGGGTCGCCGGCCGGAATCTGGAGGTGCTCTCCCGCTCCGTCCCCGAATTCCTGCCCTGGTACCTGAGGGTGGCGATTCAGCTCGGAGGCGGGTTTGCCCCCCTTCTCCCGTGGCCGATAGTGCCCATCGTCCGCCGGGTGTTGCGGGGTATGGTCGACCACCTGATCCTGGACGCGAGCCCGGACCGGCTCGGCCGCAGCATCAGCAGGCTGCGCACCCCCGGCATCCGGCTGAACCTCACCCTGCTCGGCGAGGCTGTGCTCGGCGACGAAGAGGCCGACGCCCGACTCTCCGGTACCCGGACGCTGCTGGAGCGAGACGACGTCGATCACGTGTCGATCACGGTGTCATCGATCTCCAGCCAGCTTTCGCTGTGGTCATTCGAGGAGACGGTAGCCAGGGTGGTGAACCGGCTCTCTCCGCTCTACGAGTTCGCCGCGGCATCCGTGACGCGCAAGTTCATCACCCTCGACATGGAGGAGTTCCACGACCTCGACCTCACGATCGAGGTGTTCCGTCACCTCCTCGACGACCCGAAGTTCAAGAACCTCGAAGCCGGTGTCGTGCTGCAGGCTTACCTGCCGGATGCCCTCGTGGCGCTGCAGAACCTCACCGAGTGGGCCACCGAGCGTCGATTGGCCGGAGGGGCCGGGGTGAAGGTGCGGGTCGTGAAGGGGGCCAATCTCGCGATGGAGCGAGTCGACGCCGAGCGACACGGCTGGCCGCTCGCGACCTGGGACTCCAAGCGCGGGACCGACGCGAACTTCAAGCGGATGCTCGACTGGTCCCTCACGCCGGAACGCACCGATGCCGTTCGCATCGGCGTCGCCGGGCACAACCTGTTCGACATCGCCCATGCGTGGCTTCTGGCCAAGCAGCGGAGGGTCGAGTCACGGATCGAATTCGAGATGCTGCGTGGAATGGCGACGGGGCAGGCGGATGCCGTGCGCCGCGATGTTGGCGGCCTGCTGCTCTACACGCCGGTGGTGCAGCCCGGCCAGTTCGACTCCGCGATCTCCTCTCTGATTGGCCGGCTCGAGGAGAACGCGAGTGGCGAGAACTTCATGTCCGGCGCCTTCGAACTCGGCTCGAACGTCGCCGCGTTCGACCGGGAGGCCGACCGATTCCTCGCCTCGATCGCGGCACAGGATGACCCGGTCCCGCGAACCCATCGGGTGCAGGACCGCTCGGTGGTTGCCGCGCTGCAGCCGATCGACACCGCGCCTCGCCCGTTCATCAACGACCCGGAGACCGACCCGTCGATCGCCGTGAACCGCGAGTGGGGACGCCAGATTCTCGAGCGGGTTGCCTCCTCCCAGCTCGGCGTCGATGCGGCCTCCGCGGCGCAGGTTCGCGACGCCGAGACGCTCGCCGCCATAGTCTCGAGCGCGGCCGTTGCGGGGTCGGCCTGGGGCGAACGCCGAGCAGACACTCGTGCCGCAGTGCTGCACAGCGTCGCGGAATCGATCGCGGCGGCGCGCGCGCGGCTCATCGAGGTGATGGCGAGCGAGACGGGAAAGACAATCGCCGAGGCGGACGTCGAAGTGAGCGAGGCCATCGACTTCGCCAACTACTACGCCGAACAGGCGCGGGAACTCGACCGTGTACCCGGTGCGGAGTTCGTGCCGTCGCGCCTGACCGTCGTGACTCCTCCATGGAGCTTCCCGGTGGCAATTCCCGCCGGCTCGGTGCTTGCCGCGCTCGCCGCCGGGTCCGCTGTCATCGTCAAACCCGCCCCGCAGGCCCGCCGGTGCGCCGCCGTTCTGGTCGAGGCGCTGTGGGCGGGAGGCGTTCCACGCGACATCCTCTGCCTGGTCGACGTCGAAGAGGGTGAACTTGGCAGGCAGCTGGTCTCGGATCCGGCTGTCGATCGGGTCATCCTGACCGGGGCGTGGGAGACCGCGCGACTGTTCCGATCCTGGCGAAGCGACCTCCCACTCCTCGCCGAAACGAGCGGAAAGAACGCGATCGTCGTGACCCCGAGCGCGGACTTCGACCTTGCGGTGGCCGACATCGTGACAAGTGCATTCGGCCACGCCGGCCAGAAGTGTTCGGCGGCATCCCTCGTGATTCTCGTCGGCTCGGTCGCCACGTCGGCGCGGTTCCGGCGTCAGCTGAGCGACGCGGTCGGCAGCCTCAGGGTCGGCTACTCGCAGCACGCGACCACCACGATGGGCCCGCTGATCGAACCGGCGTCGGGCAAGCTCCGCAGGGCGCTGACCACGCTCGAGCCTGGCGAGCAGTGGCTGGTGCAGCCGAGAGCGCTCGACGAGAGTGACCGGCTGTGGTCGCCAGGAGTGAAAGAGCACGTCGCTGCCGGATCCGAGTTCCACCTCACCGAGTACTTCGGCCCGGTTCTCGGGGTCATGCACGCTAAGACGCTGGCTGACGCCATCGAGCTGCAGAACGCGCCGGCCTACGGACTCACCGCCGGACTGTACTCGCTCGACGCCGAGGAGATCGCCCTGTGGATCGATCAGGTGCAAGCGGGCAACCTGTACGTGAACCGCGGGATCACCGGCGCAATCGTCCGGCGTCAGCCATTCGGCGGCTGGAAGCGGTCGACGGTCGGCACGAGCGCGAAGGCCGGCGGCCCAAACTACCTTCTGACCCTCGGCGACTGGAGGCCGGTGTTCTCCGAGCCGGTCAGTTCCGTCGTGCTCGCCGGGCTGAGCGACGGTGTCGCGAGAGTGATCGAGGCCGCCCAGCAGGGCATGGAGTTCCTCGAGTTCGACCGGGTTCGAGCCGGGGCGGTGAGCGACGAGCGGGTCTGGCAGGCGGAGTACGGCGTGACGACGGACGTCTCCGGCCTCATCGCCGAGCGAAATCTGTACCGGTACCGTCCGGTCCCGGTTCATGTCCGACTCGCCGAGGGTGCATCGCCTGCTCAGCTCGTTCGGGTGGTCACGGCCGCCACGCGTGCCGGGGCCCCGATCTCGATCAGTTCGGCGGTGCCGGTGGCCGCCGGCCTCGTCCGCCTGTTCGCGGACGAACAATCGCCCGTCACCGTCCGCGAGGTCGTCGTCGAGTCGGATGCTCGCTGGCATGAGCGTGTGAGCACCGGCCAGACCGGCGTCGGCGGCGGAACGGCCGGCCGGATCCGGTTGATCGGCGGCTCGGCGCACGCGCTCGCGGATGCGCTGGCCGGCGATCCGGACGTGGCCGTGTACCCGGGACCGGTCACCACCTCCGGGCGAATCGAGTTGCTCCCCTTTCTAGTCGAACAGGCGATCAGCATCACCGCCCACCGATTCGGCAACCCCGATCCCTCGATGACTTTTAGCTAAGGAGAACCCCCGTGTCGACCGCGCCTACCGTCCTTCCCCTCAACACCGGCTCATCCATCCCGCTCATCGGCCTCGGCACCTCGCCGCTCACCGACGAAGAGGTCGCTCCGGCCGTCGTTGCTGCGGTCGAGGCCGGCTACCGGCACATCGACACGGCCGCCAGGTACGGCAACGAGCGCGGAGTCGGCGAGGGCGTACGGCGCAGCGGCATTCCCCGCGAGCAGCTGTTCATCACGACGAAGCTCGACGGCATCTTCCAGGGAGACGACCGGGCGATCGGCGGTCTCGATGAGTCCCTCGAGCGACTCGGCCTCGACTACGTCGACCTGCTGCTTATCCACTGGCCGCTGCCACAGCGTGGGCAGTACGTCTCCACCTGGCACACCTTCGAGAAGCTGTTCGCCGCGGGCAAGGCACGTGCGATCGGGCTCTCGAATTTCAAACCGGATCACGTGGCGACTCTCGTGCGGGAGGCCGAGGTCCTTCCCGCGGTCAATCAGGTGCAGCTCAGCCCGTACACACCGCGACTGGCCGAGCGCCGAGCCAATGACCTGCACGGGATCGTTACCGAGTCGTGGAGCCCAATCGGCGCCGGGAACGACCTGCTCTCCGCGCCGGCAATCGTCGCCATCGCCGAACGAATCGGCAAAACCCCGGCGCAGGTGGTGTTGCGGTGGCACGTGCAGCAGTCGCTCGTTGCGATACCGAAGTCCGCCAACCCGAAGCGAATCGCGCAGAACATCGCGGTGTTCGATTTCGAGCTGACTGCCGCGGACCTGTCATCCATCGCCGCCCTCGACAAGGGGCCGGCGGCCGGGGTCGATTCGGACGTGAGCGGCCACTAGGGCAGTAGTTTCTCTCAAAGATATCCGCCGGTAGCGCGTCATAGCTTCGTGCGTTCGTTGTCTCTTGCGGTGTACCTCGGCTTTCGCGCCCGGCGAAGGCGAGCCCCGCACCCGCGAACGGAGACTGTCGTGACCCGAAACCACGCTGACCACATCCCCCCGGATCGTGAGCGCGACGGGGGAGGGGCGGTGACCATCCGGGGCGCCGATGACGCGGCCGACGGCTTCCATGACCGGGCCGATCGCCTGCTCGAGGCAAGCGCCCGTGGCGACCAGCAGGCGTTCGCCGAACTCGTCGACACTCTCGGACCGCGGGTGTTCCGCAGAATCCGGGCGGTGTTGCGGGACGAGGCGCAGTCCGAAGAGGTGATGCAAGACCTGTTTCTCGAGGTCTGGAGGCAGGCGGCCCGCTTCGATGCCCGGCGCGGCGGCGCGGTCGCCTGGATCATGGCCAGGGCACACGCCCGGGCCGTCGATCGGGTGCGTTCCGTCGTGGCTGATCGCGAAAGGGACCTGCGAGTCGGGCTGCGCGACCACCTGCCGGAATATGACTCCGTGGTCGAGTCAATCGAGGTCCGCGGCGATTTCCTTCGGGTGGCTCGGGCGCTTCGGCGGTTGACCGCGGTGCAGGCCGAGGCGGTGGTTCTCGCCTACCGGGACGGCTATAGTCACGCCGAGCTTGCCGAGAAGCTCGGCGTTCCGCTCGGCACAATCAAGTCGCGCATTCATGACGGGATGCGGCATCTTCGTGAGGATCTCGGCGTGGCCGCCTGAGCAAACCTTGACGGTTGGCCAATGTACTCGTACAGTCTGGGTTCTTGGTACCCACAGAGGAGTCCCCCATGAGTTCCCCGCTCAGCCTGGCCCTCGACCACGCGTCGATGTTTCCCCCGTACGAGCAGATTCGCGTTCAGATCATCGACGCGGTGAGTTCCGGCGGCGTTGCCGCCGGGGCCAAGCTCCCCACCGTGCGGAGCCTTGCCGTTGACCTCGGTGTCGCGCCCAACACGGTGGCGCGCAGCTACCGCGAGCTCGAGCGGGACGGTGTGATCGAGACCCGCGGTCGCGCGGGTTCCTTCATCGCTCCATCCGGTGATGCGACGAGGCGGCAGGCCCAGGATGCCGCGGCGGCGTTCGTTACCCGCATCCGTCAATTGCGAGTCGACGCCGACGTGGCGCTCGATCTGGTCAGGGCGGCCCTCGACTCGCCGTAGGGACTCAGCCCTCGCGGCTGCGGTGAATGAGCTTCGAAAGCACGATGGCGCTGCGGGTGTGGTCGACGTTCGGCGCGACTCGCACTCGCTCGAGGGCCAGTTCGAGCGACGGGATGTCCCGAGATCGCATGTGCACGATGGCGTCGGCGCTACCGGTCACCGTGCCGGCATCCACCACCTCCGGCACGTTCGAGAGGATGCGGCGGAGCTCCTCGGGGGCGACCGTGCCGCGGCAGAACAGCTCCACGTAGGCCTCGGTGCCGAGCCCATCTACGGCTGGGTCTACCTGAATGGTGAAGCCCCGAATCACCCGATCGGCCACGAGACGGTCGACCCGCCGTTTGACCGCCGACGCGGACAACCCGATCACTTCGCCGATATCGCCGTAGCCGGCCCGTGCATTTTGGCGAAGCAGATCGATGATGCCGTAGTCGAGACTGTCCATGGCCTAACCCTACGGCCATCCATTGTGCCTGTGGCGCAATATTCGGCGATTTTGTGCGCTCCACGCCACTAAATATTGGATGTGTGCGTGTGAGACTGGAACGACCCCACACTCAGACTTCCGAAGGAGCCCCCGTGTCGGCCACCATGCCCGCAACGAACGTTGCCACAGCCACCCGCATTCCCAGCAAGCGCACCATCCTCATGTGCCGCCCGGACTTCTTCACGGTGAACTATCGGATCAACCCCTGGATGCATCCGGAGGACCCGACGGACACCTCCCTCGCCGTGCGCCAGTGGGAATCGCTCTACCGCGTCTACCTCGACCTCGGCTTCGATGTGCAGCTCGTCGACCCGATCGACGGGCTGCCGGACATGGTCTACGCCGCCAACGGCGGTTTCGTGCTCGACAACATCGCCTACGGGGCGAGCTTCGCCTACCCGGAACGCCAGCCGGAGGGCCCCGCCTATATGGAGTGGTTCGCGGCCAACGGCTTCGACGTGAAGAAGCCGCAGAGCATCAACGAGGGTGAGGGCGACTTCCTCCTCGTCGGCGACGTCATTCTCGCGGGAACCGGATTCCGCAGCGCGACCGACAGCCACCGCGAGCTCTCCCGGATTTACGGCAGGGAGGTCGTCTCCCTCGAACTGATCAACCCGAGCTTCTACCACCTCGACACCGCGATCGCCGTGCTCGACCCCGACCCGGCGGAGGGCGAGCAGGCAAACATCGCCTATCTCCCCAGCGCCTTCAACGAGGAGGGGCTCGCCATCCTGCGCGAACGGTTCCCCGACGCGATCCTCGTCAACGAGGAGGACGCCGCCGTGCTCGGGCTCAACTCGTTCAGCGACGGCTACAACGTCGTCATCGCCTCCCGCGCGAAGGACTTCGAGCGCCAGCTCCGCGAGCGCGGCTACAACCCGATCGGTGTCGACCTCAGCGAGCTGTTGCTCGGTGGCGGCGGCGTGAAGTGTTGCACTCTCGAGTTGCGGCGATGAGCTCCCCGGTCGCGGTGACGCCGATGGGCGCGAGGGGCAAGGCGGGCGCAACCGCCGTCGGTGCGGTTCAGTCTGCCGCGCTGATCGACGCCGAAAACGAGCACATCGCCCACACCTATCATCCGCTTCCGGTGGTCGTCGCCTCCGCCGAGGGCGCCTGGGTGACGGATGTCGAGGGTCGACGGTACCTCGATTGCCTCGCGGCCTACTCCGCGGTGAACTTCGGTCACGGGCATCCGGCGCTCGTCGCTGCCGCCAGCGCCCAGCTCGGCAGGGTGACCCTCACGAGCCGCGCATTCCACAACGACCAGCTCGGACCGTTCGTCGGCGCGCTCGCGTCGCTCGCCAAGAAGGACATGGTCATCCCGATGAACACCGGGGCGGAGGCGGTCGAGTCCGGCCTCAAGCTCGCGAGGGCCTGGGGGTACCGGGTCAAGGGCGTGCAGCCCGACCGGGCCAACATCATCGTGGCCGACGGCAACTTCCACGGGCGAACGATCACGATCATCAGCTTTTCGGATGACGCGGCGGCGACCAAGGACTTCGGGCCGTTCACCCCGGGCTTCCGCTCGGTTCCCTACGGCGACGCCGCGGCGATCGAAGCGGCGATCGACGAAAACACCGTCGCCGTTCTCCTCGAACCGATCCAGGGGGAGGCCGGCATCCGGATCCCTCCGGCCGACTATCTGCCCGCGGTGCGGGAGATCGCCACCCGCCATAACGTGCTCTTCATCGCCGACGAGATCCAGTCCGGGCTCGGCCGCACCGGTGCGACCTTCCAGTGCGACAATGTCGGCGTCGTGCCCGACCTGTATCTACTCGGAAAGGCTCTCGGCGGCGGAATAGTTCCCGTCTCCGCGGTGGTCGGCAACGCGGACATCCTCGGCGTCCTCGGCACCGGCGAACACGGTTCGACGTTCGGCGGGAACCCCCTCGCCGCCGCCGTCGGTTCCGCGGTGGTGGCCCTCCTCGAGACCGGTGAGTATCAGGAGCGGGCACGTGTTCTTGGCGCGAGACTGGCCGAACGTCTCGAGGCCCTGATCGGTCTCGGCGTCGTCGCGGTGCGCTCGGCCGGCCTGTGGGCGGGCGTCGACATCGATCCCGATCTGGCGACCGGCCGACGGGTGTGCGAGTTGCTCATGCAGCGTGGCGTGCTCGCGAAGGACACTCACGGCTCGACCATTCGCCTCGCGCCGCCGATCGTGATCTCGCAAGAGGACCTGGACTTCGCCGTCGATCAGCTCGAGGCGGTGCTGACCGACCTCCGCTAGCCCGGGCGGCGCGGCGCCACATCCGTAGCCGGTCCATGTCCTGCACCCGGTCGCCGTCGGAGCCGCTGTGTCGATCACGCATGGTACCGGGTTGGCACTAATTCGGTACCATGAGCGTATGGCCACAAATCTCCGGCTTCGTCCCGAAACCGAGAGCGCTCTCCGCGCGGAGTCGCTCCGCACCGGCCGTTCGCAACAGGACCTGATTCGCGAGGCGCTCGACCGGTATCTCGGACATCAGAGCCCGACAACAGGATCATCGCCCACGCTCGTGACGCTGGGGATGGCGCGGCCACCCCGCCCGTTCCTTCCCGAACCGGCCCACCGGATCAGACTGCCGGAAGGGATGACAGCTGCGGATCTGCTCGACCGGGATGATCGCCTGTAATGCGCGTCTATCTCGACAGCAGCGCGCTGGTCAAGCGAGCTTTCGAAGAGGCAGAGTCCGATGCGGTCGAGGACGCAGTGCGTGGCTACATCGCCGCTGGAGTCGAACTCTATTCGTCCTCACTCGCCGTCGTCGAGGTTGGCCGCGCGCTTCGCGCCAGGAGCGACCATGATGTGCCGGACAGACTTGCACCACTCGTCGATGTCGCTCTCGGCGGTGTAGCCGAGATCCCGATCAACGACCAGATCGTGAGTCTTGCACGCCGCATCGGTCCACCCGTCTTGCGCACCCTTGACGCGATACACCTTGCGTCAGCGGTGTACGCCGACGCTGACCTTGTCATGGCATTCGACAGGCGAGTGCTTGCCGCGGCGGGGGAATTGGGATTCCGCGTCGTCTCGCCGGGACGCGCGATACCGGGCGCATGAGCGATGCGGTGCCGGTGGACGTTTTGCGGGTATTCACGGACGAGAACGGCGGCTTCGGAAACAAGCTCGGCATCGTGCGATCGACGGAGAAGGCGATGGAGCTGTCATTCGCGGGGCATCCTAGCGTCGGTGTTGCATGGTGGCTCGCCGCGCAAGGCACACCGGTCGGCGTGCTGCTCGAGGGTCATCGACGTCGGTGGCCGCACGGTGCACGATCGGACCATCGCGTTCTGACCGAAATGTTCGACCGTCGTGCTCCGCAGGGTCGACGATCAGACCGGGGGAACGCCGCCGAGCGTTCGGCGGCGGCCACCTCCCTGATAAATTCGGCACGGTGAACAGCTTTCCGAGACACCTTCCCTCATCGACCGAAACGCCGCTTCGCGGTGGAGCAGTTCTGCGCTGGGGCGTTCTGGCCCCCGGGCAGATCGCGTTCGACTTCGTGACGACCCTTCACCGCAACACCGATCAGCGGGTGCACGCGGTGGCCTCCCGGTCGATCGAGCGCGCCGAGACCTTCGCGCGAGAGTTCGAGATCCCGCGCGCCTACGGCGACTACGAAAGACTCGTTGCCGACCCCGACATCGATGTCGTCTACATCGCCGCCCCGCATAGCGAGCACCGCCGGCTCGCCCTGCTCGCGATCGCGGCGGGCAAGCACGTGCTGGTAGAGAAGCCGATTGGCGTGAACGCGGGCGAAGCCCGGGACATCGCCGAGGCGGCACGCGCGGCCGGCGTGTTCGCGATGGAGGCGATGTGGTCGCGCTTTCTGCCGCAGACGACCGTCATCGCCACGCTGCTCGAGGATGGTGCCTTCGGCGACGTCGGCATCGTGACCGCCGACTTCGGTGGGGTCTTCGAGTTCGACCCGCTCGGTCGCGCCTTCAATCCGAAGCTCGGCGGCGGCGCGCTGCTCGACCTCGGCGTCTACTCGATCTGGTTTGCGAACTTCGCGCTCGGCGCCCCGTCCTCGGTGACGGCGACCGGCACGGTGACCTCGACCGGGGTGGACGGCCAGTCCGCGCTCGTCTTGGGCACCGAATCCGGCGCACAGGCGCTCGTGAGCTCGAGCATGCTCGCGGCCACCCCGGTGACCGCGAGCATCAGCGGAAGCCTCGCCCGGGTCGAGATAGATGGCCCATTCGTCTCACCCGGCGGCTTCACCCTGCACGGGGTCGGCGCAAGTGAACCGCTGCGATTCGACGACGCGACCGGATTCCGCTGGCGCGACGGGCTCGCCTGGCAGGCCACGGCGGTGGCGAATCACATCGCCGACGGCCTGACCGAGTCGCCGCTGCATCCGCTTGACCGCACCATCGAGGTGCTCGCCACCATCGACGAGGCACGCCGCCAGCTCGGCCTGCCGGCCTAGCGGGGCACGGTGACCGAGAAGTCCACCGCGACCAAACTCCAGATCAAGCCCGACTACACCGTTTACGTCACGGGGCAGCCCGATGTCGAACACCTGATCGGCCGACTCCCCGACGGCGCGCGCACCACCGGGGAGCAGGGCCATGCCGACGCGGCACTCGTCTTCGTCGCCAACAGTGCCGAACTGCGCCAGCGACTCACAGACACGCTTCCCCGCCTCGGCGGCGCGCAAGCCGTGTGGATCTGCTATCCCAAGGGCAACAAGACCGACATCAACCGGACACCATCTGGTCCAGCGTCAGGGGTGCAGGCTGGAAACTCGTCAGCAATATCTCGATCGACACGACCTGGTCGGCGCTTCGGGCAAGGCCGGACACCGACTGACTTGACACGGTCGGGGCATCGAGCGCTCGGGCGGCGCGACGGGGAGCGGCCCGGATGCCTTCTCAAAACGCAGGAGATTCACCACCTAGCGTGACCATTCGAGCGGAAATGGCGCCGCGGTGGTGATTCTCCTGCGTTTTCGGTGAGTCACGGCAATTGTCGGGCGGTTCGCGTCGGGACATCGAGCGATCGGGCGGCGCGCCGGCGATCGGGCGGCTAGCCGGCGACCGGCGACTTGCGCGGACCGCCCTTCGGCGGTGATGACTTCGGCGACGTCGACGGGCGCGGCGCCGTTCGGGCCGCCCCGCCGAGCGCCCGCGGGGCGAGCCGCTCGAGTTGGGTGACGTGAGCCGGGGTGAGCTCCTCGAGTGAGGTGACGCCGAGCAGTCGCATCGTGCGGGCGATCTGGTCGCCGAGGATCTGGATCATCCGGTCGACGCCCTCCCGGCCGCCGGCCATGAGGCCGTACAGGTAGGCGCGCCCGACGAGGGTGAAGTCAGCGCCGAGGGCGATTGCCGCGACGATATCCGCGCCGCTCATGATGCCGGTGTCGAGGTGAACCTCGAGGTCGGAGCCGACCTCGCGCGCGACATCCGGCAGCAGGTGGAACGGGATGGGCGCCCGATCGAGCTGGCGACCTCCGTGGTTGGACAGCACGATGCCGTCGATGCCCATCGTCGCAATCTTCTTGGCGTCGTCGAGGTTCTGCACGCCCTTGACCACGACCTTGCCCGGCCACTGGTCCTTGATCCAGGCGAGATCCTCGAAGGTGACCGTTGGGTCGAACATCGTGTCGAGCAGTTCGGCTACCGTTCCGCTCCACCGGTCGAGCGAGGCGAAGGCGAGGGGCTCGGTGGTGAGGAAGTTGATCCACCACTCCGGGCGGGGGATCGCGTTGACCACCGTGCCGAGGGTCAGCTGCGGCGGGATGGAGAAGCCGTTGCGCTTGTCCCGAAGCCGGGCGCCGGCCACCGGAACGTCGACCGTGACGAGCAGCGTGTCGAAACCGGCCTTGGCTGCCCGGTCGACGAGCGCCATGGAGCGATCGCGGTCCTTCCACATGTACAGCTGGAACCAGTTGCGGCCGTCGGGGTTCGCGGCCTTGACGTCCTCGATCGCCGTCGTTCCCATCGTGGAGAGCGAGAACGGGATGCCGGCCGCGGCCGCCGCTGATGCTCCAGCGATCTCGCCTTCGCTCTGCATCATCCGGGTGAATCCGGTCGGGGCAATCCCGAACGGGAGGGCAACCGTGCCGCCGAGCACCGTGGAAGTCGTGTCCACCACCGAGACGTCCCGCAGGATGCTCGGGTTGAACTGGATGTCCTCGAACGCCTGTCTGGCGCGCGCGAGCGAGATTTCCGCCTCCGCGGCCCCCTCGGTGTAGTCGAACGCCGCCTTCGGGGTTCGACGCTGAGCGATCTTCCGGAGGTCGTAGATGGTGAGCGCCTTCTCGAGCCTGCGCTTTCTGGCATTGAACTCGGGGCTGGCGAAGTGAAGGAGCGGAGCGAGGTCTCGCACCTTGGGGAGGTGTCGTTCGATTTTCATTGTTTTCTCTATCCTCAGTTGGTGACGACGACGTCAAGTGGCGGAAGGCCGCTCCGCAGCCGGTCGATCTGGCGACGGACAATCGGGTCGATTCTGCTTGTCATGCTCGAGACGTTTCCGCCGACATGCGGGGTGATGATGACGCCGGGAAGGGTCCACAGAGGGTGGTCGGCGGGAAGCGGTTCCGGCTCGATCACGTCGAGCGCCGCCCGGATGGCGCCACTCCGCACGCGCTCCGTGAGTGCCTCGGTGTCGACGATGGCGCCGCGGGAGACGTTAACCAGGAGGGCGCCGGGCTTCATCCGGTCGAGGAAGTCCGCCGAGACGAGGGCGGTGGTCTCGGTCGTGAGCGGCACGGCGATCACGACAATGTCTGCGAGCGGCAACAGCTCCGGCAGCGAATCCATCGAGTGAATTGGGCCGCTCTCGTCCGCTCGAGCGGAGCGGGCAACCCGGGTGATGGTGGGGTCAAACGGGGCGAGGCGTTTCTCAACGGCGCCGCCCACGCCGCCGACCCCGATTATCAGAACGGAGCGGCCGAGTAGGCCGGGAGACCATTGCCGGTCCCAGCCTCCGGTCGGTTGCGCCCTCGCCATGACGTCGAGGCCGCGTTCGCTCGCCAGAATGAGCCCGACGGCGAGCTCGGCGGTCGGGCCCTCGTGAACGCCGACGGCGTTGCAATAGGCGATGCCGGGAGGCAACACCTCCGAGACGCCGTTGTAGCCGAGCGACTGGCTCTGCACGGCCCCGACCTGGACGCCGGCCAAGTCGCGCAGCGTTGCCGCCGAGGTGGAGTACGGCAGCACGAGCAGGTCAATCCGGCGATCGAGCGGCGGGTCATCCGGGGTCCAGACCACGAGGTCGACCCCGTCTGGCGCCGGTGCCAGGCGGGCGAGCATCTGCTCTTCCGGCACCCCGATCGTGATTGTTGCGTGCTCGGCTGTCATCTATGAATCCTCACTGTGGTCGTCGTCGTACTTCTGAAGCAAGCGGTCGCGGGCGTAAATGATGTGTTCGCGAGTGAGTCGGGCGGCCAGATCCGCGTCGCGCGCCGCGACCGCGTCGAGAATGCCCTGGTGTTGCTCGGCGATCTCGTCGGGTCGGATGAGTTGGTGTGACTGAACCTGTCCGATGCACAGTTCGATCTCGCCCATGAGCAGGCCGTGCATCTTCGCCAGCCGCGTGCTGTGCTGAGCGAGCACGAGCGCGCGGTGAAACTCGACGTCGGTTCGAGCGAGTGCGGCACGATTGTCGGCGCGGGCGTGCTCGAGCAGCTCCCGATGCACCGACAGTGCGGCGATGGGCACCACGCCGTCCGAAGCGAGGATGCCGAGGGCGGCCTCTTCAAGAAGCGCCCGATTCCCGTACAGGTCTTCGATGTCGTCCCGGCTGAGCTCGGTCACTTGCGCGGCATGGTGCGGTCGGCGGGAGAGCAGCCCCTCGGACACGAGACGCTCGAGTGCCGCCTTGGCCGTTGGGCGGGCAACGCCGTAGCGCACGGCTATCGCTGTCTCGGTGAGCAGCGCGCCGGGCGCCTCGGCCGAGGTCACGATGCTCTCCCGCAGGGCGTCATAGACCGCCTGCGGCACGGAGGTGGTCTTCAGCGACTCGGACATTGTCTAGCAAGTGTACGAGCTAGCCGAGTGGCGCGCTAGGCGCCGTTCATCGTCCGTCGGACTGCCCCGACCTCACTCGCCGCGGTGGACCCAGAAGTGTCTTCTCGCCTGTCGCGTCTCGTTGTCTTCGGTGCCGCTCCTGGGCTGCTTCGGATGGCCTTGCGCGGTCGTGCCGGGGAGGGCCCCGCGGAGTCGGTCGGCAGGGGAAACGAGCCCGTGGGTCGAGGGCTGCGCCTCAAGCCAGTTGGCCAGCCTCCTTTCGGAGGGGAAACGGGACGATCGACGCGGGAAGTGGCCCTTGGCCACATAGAAGGCCGCCACGGCATGCCGATATTTCTCCCAGTCGCCCGCCGAGCCGTTGGTGCAATCTTCCTCGCGTCCGACGCGAGAGCTTCGCTGCGTGGTCATGGTCACATCCCTCCTCGATTCGGTGGGCAACTTCGTTCGAAGTTGTTACTGAGACAGACCCGGGTCCGGGCAGATGATTACGCGAAAATCGGTAACAGATTGGGTGTCAGCGTGCGCCGGTGCGGGTGTCCGACTGCCGTCGACCCAAACCAGGCTCCGGCGAGCATTCCCGTTAGGTCTTGCCGCGTCCATAGAACGGATGTCTAACGGGGCATCCTGACGAAAGTAGCCCGGCGCGCGCAATCGAGACTCTAGACATATGATGTTTAACGAGGGCTATGCCCGAAGGCATTCCAGAAAGAGATTTCAATGACGAAGATCATCGCCGTAACGACGCACGATGTGCGGTTCCCCACCTCGCTGAGCATGGACGGCTCAGACGCCATGAACAAGGACGGGGACTATTCGGCCGCCTACGTCGTCATCACGACGGATGATCCGGACCTGACGGGCCATGGATTCACCTTCACTCTCGGCCGCGGAAACGACCTGTGTGCCGAGGCGGCCAGGCAGCGGGGCCTCCCGCTGATCGGGTTGGACGTCGACGAGGCAGTCGCGGACCTCGGAGCCGTCTACCGCGGGCTGCAGGGCGATTCGCAGCTGCGCTGGCTCGGACCGGAGAAGGGCGTCATCCACCTCGCCCTCGCCGCGGTGATGAATGCGATGTGGGACCTCGCGGCGCGGCGGGCCAAGAAGCCCCTCTGGAAGCTGCTCACCGACATGTCGCCAACCGAGCTCGTGGATGCCGCCGACCTTCGCTACCTGTCCGATGCGATAACCCGGGACGAGGCGATCGCGCTACTCGAGGAGCTGCGACCCAGCCGCTCGGAGCGGGAGGCCGAACTCGCGGTCAGTGGCTACCCCTGCTACACCACGAGCGCCGGGTGGCTCGGCTACAGCGACGACAAGCTGCGTCGGCTGCTGCAGGAGGCAGTGGATGAGGGCTACCGGCACGTGAAGCTCAAGGTCGGGGCCAACCTCGACGACGACCTCCGCCGGCTCGCCATCGCGAGAGAGGTAATCGGTTGGGACGCCAACCTCATGATCGACGCCAACCAGGTCTGGGACGTTCCGGAGGCGATCGAGTGGGTCGGCCGGCTAGCCGAATTCAAGCCGCTCTGGATCGAAGAGCCGACAAGTCCGGACGACGTGCTCGGCCATGCCGCAGTCCGAAAAGCGGTATCGCCCATCGGGGTAGCCACGGGCGAGCACGGCATGAATCGGGTGCTCTTCAAGCAGATGTTCCAGGCCGAGGCCATCGACTACTGCCAGCTTGACGCCGCCCGGCTCGGCAGCGTCAACGAAATTCTCGCCGTGTATCTCATGGCGAAGAAATTCGGCGTTCCGGTCTGCCCGCACGCGGGAGGCGTCGGGCTGTGCGAGCTCGTGCAGCACCTCTCGATTTTCGACTACGTCGCCGTCTCCGGCACCCTGGAGAACCGGGTAACCGAATACGTCGACCACCTCCACGAGCACTTCGTCGACCCGTGCATCATCGAGAACGGCGCGTATCGCCTGCCAGTGTCGCCTGGTTACAGCGCGGAGATGTTCGCGGAGTCGGTAGCCGACTTCTCGTTTCCGGACGGGCGATACTGGTCATCCGCTCGACAGCCCGCTGTGCTCGCCGCGAGCTGATTCACGCGAACTGTTCGCACAGAGGGAAGGCTCGAATTGGTCACCATCGATTCGCATCAGCACGTCTGGGACCTCGCGCGCGCGAGATACGACTGGTTGACGGCGGAGCATTCGCCGATTGACCGAACCATGAACTTCGATGCGCTGCGTCCGTCGCTTCGCCGGGCCGGCATCCAAGCGACCGTTCTCGTGCAGTCGGCAGACAACGACGAGGACACCGATCTCATGCTCGAGGTCGCCAGGGAGAACCCCGAGGTCGCCGCCGTCGTGGCGTTCGTGCCCCTCCACGACCCGGGACGGGCGGCAACGCGGCTCGACGAGTTGCGGCGAGACCCGATCGTCGTCGGGGTGCGGAACCTCATCCACGACCACCCCGACCCCGACTACATCCTGCGTCCCGATGTCGACGATTCACTCGCACTGCTCGAGGCAGCGGGAGCGACCTTCGACTACGTCGCGGTCCTCCCGCGTCACCTCGAACACGTGGAGACCATTTCGGAACGCCACCCTCGGCTGCGCATCGTGATCGACCATCTGGCCAAGCCGCCGATCGGACTCGCGGATCGGGAACCGTGGTGGAGCCTCATCGAACGGGCGGCGCAGAACCCGCTGGTCTTCGGCAAGGTCTCCGGGCTCTACTCGGCGACCGGATCGCCGGACTGGACGACAGACCTCGTGCGCCCGTTCTTCGACCGCGCGCTCGAGACGTTCGGCCCCGCTCGACTGATGTACGGGGGCGATTGGCCGGTTTCCGTTCTGTTCGGCGGTTACGAGCGAGTGTGGGCCGGGCTGTCGGAGTTGTTTGAGGGACTGGACCCGAGCGAGCGGCAGCAAATTCTCGGCGGAACGGCGGAGTCGTTCTACCGCATCGATCCCGGACTGCTGTCGCGGGCGGTCCGGGCGTCTGCCGAGGACGCGGCATGAGGCGAGTGGCCGCGGTGATCGGAATCGCGCCGCAGGATGTCGCGGAGTACGAGCGGTTGCACGCCGATGTTTGGCCAGGCGTGCTCGAGCGGCTCGCGGCGAGCAACATGCACAACTACTCGATCTACCGGTACGGTGACCTGCTCTTCTCCTACCTCGAATACACCGGCGATGACTACGAGGCCGACGCGGCGGCGATCGCCGGCGATCCCGTGACCCAGCGCTGGTGGGACCTGTGCGAGCCACTGCAGCGACCGGTCGCCGACCGTGGCGAGGGCGAGTGGTGGCATGAGTTGCCGGAGGTGTTCCACACGGACTGACGTCGGCTCCGGTCTGACGCGTGGCGCCGATCACCTCTGGCGTCTGGCGGCTGCTCGGCGTCGATCAGGCTCGGCGTCGATTCAGGCTGAGGGTCGATTCAGGCTCAAAGTCGGTTCGTAGGACTTCGGTGAGAACGCCGCGGCCACGAGGCTCCGCAGCGATTCGAGCGAGCCGGTGACGAGGCCCGCGGCGCGCGCCTGCACCAAAACGTTTCCGATGGCGGTGGCCTCGACGGGACCGGCGAGCACCGGCACCCCGCTGCGGTCCGCGGTCAGCTGGCAGAGCAGCTCGTTCTGGGCGCCTCCGCCGACGATGTGGATGACGTCGACCCGTGTGCCGGAGAGGTCAGCGGCCGCCCGCACGGCTTCCGCGAATGCCGCGGCGAGCGACCGGATGATGCTGAGCACGAACTCCGCGTGGCCACGCGGCACGGGCCGGTCGTGCTCCGTCATCCACTCGGCGATGCGGGACGGAAGGTCGCCGGTGGCGAGGAAGCGCGGGTCGTTCGCGTCAAACTCGGACACCTCGGTCGTGACCGCGCCGGCCTCGGCGAGCAACCCCTCGAGGTCTATCGGGCCGGCCGACTTCTCCCAGGCCCGCACCGTCTCGTTGAGCAGCCAGAGACCCATAACGTTGTGCAGGTAGCGCACCCGCCCGTCGACACCGCCCTCGTTGGTGAAGTTGGCCAGCCGGCCGGGCTCGGTGAGCACGGGGCGCTCGAGTTCAACGCCGACGAGTCCCCAGGTGCCGCAGCTGATGTAGGCGAAGTGCGGCGTGGTGGCCGGCACGGCGACGATGGCCGAGGCAGTGTCGTGCGAGCCGACGGCGATGACGTCCACGCGCCGAGTGATCCCGAGCTCGGCCGCGAGGGAGGGGAGGAGTTGACCGAGGCCCGTCCCCGGAGAGACGAGTTCGGGAAAAACGGCGCGCGGCAGGCCGAGCCGTGCGATGAGGTGATCGTTCCACTCGCCGGTCGAAATGTCGACGAGCCCCGTTGTCGACGCATTCGTTCGCTCGGCGACGCGCGCGCCGGTGAGCCAATAGGAGACGAGGTCGGGTACGAGCAAGAGAGTGTCGGCGAGGTCGAGAAATCCGGAGCGACGCTCCGCCTCCAGCTGATACAGGGTGTTGAACGGCAGGAACTGCAGGCCATTCTCCGCGTAGAGATCCGCGCGGGAGACGAGGGAATGGGTGGCGTCGACGGCCGGGCTCGTGCGCTCGTCGCGGTAGTGATAGGGCGTGCCGAGCATCCGTCCGCCACGGAGCAGCGCGTAGTCCACAGCCCAGGAGTCCACCCCCACGCTTCTCAGCTCCGGCTCCTCACGCGCCGCCGCGCCGAGGCCGGCGGCGGCGTTGCGGAACAGTTCGAGGATGTTCCAGTGCAGGCCGTCGATGGTCCGCACCGGAAGATTCGGGAAGCGCGCAACCGGGCGCACACTCAGCTCGTTGTGCCCGATGTAGCCGAGCATCACCCGCCCGCTGGTGGCGCCGAGGTCGACCGCGGCCACAGCCTCCGTCATCGGAGGAACGCCGCCGCGACGCCCGCGTCCACCGGAATGTGCAACCCCGTGGTGTGGCTGAGGTCGGCGGTGCACAACACGAACACCGCGTTCGCGACGTTTTCGGGAAGCACCTCGCGCTTGAGGAGGGTGCGCTGCGCGTAGTACTTGCCGAGCTCCTCCTCCGGGACGCCGTACACGGCGGCACGCTTCGCCCCCCACCCGCCGGCGAAGATGCCGGACCCGCGCACCACCCCGTCCGGGTTGATGCCGTTCACCTTCACGCCGTATTCGCCCAGCTCGGCCGCGAGCAGTCGCACCTGGTGCGCCTGGTCGGCCTTCGTCGCCGAGTAGGCGATGTTGTTCGGGCCGGCGAACACGGAGTTCTTCGATGAGATGTAGATGACGTCTCCGCCGAGTCCCTGGTCGATGAGCACCCGTGCCGCGGCTCGGGAGACCAGGAACGAGCCCTTGGCCATCACGTCGTGTTGCAGGTCCCAGTCGGCGACCGTCGTCTCAAGCAGCGACTTGGAGAGCGAGAGGCCGGCGTTGTTGACGACGAGGTCGAGGCCGCCGAAGGCGAGGACCGCGGCATCCACAGCGGCTTGCACTTGCTGCTCGTCGGTGACGTTCGCCTGCACGCCGATCGCGACGTCGCCCGGATTCGGATACGCAGCGCCGATCTCGGCCGCAGCTTCCGCCGCCTTCGCGAGGTCGAGGTCGGCGATGACGACGCAGGCTCCCTCCGCGGCCAGCCGGGTGGCGATGGCCTTGCCGATTCCGGATGCCGCGCCGGTCACGAGAGCGACCCGGGTCGCGAGCGGCTTCGGCTTCGGCATCCGCTGCAGCTTCGCCTCCTCGAGCGCCCAGTACTCGATGCGGAATTTCTCGGCCTCGTCGATCGGCGCGTAGGTCGAGAGCGCCTCCGCGCCTCGCATGACGTTGATCGCGTTGATGTAGAACTCGCCTGCGACGCGTGCGGTCTGCTTGTTCGCCCCGTAGCTGAACATGCCGATTCCCGGCACGAGCACGATGAGCGGATCTCCCCCGCGAATCGCGGGGGAGTCGGCCGTCGCGTTGCGGTCGTAGTACGCCTGGTAGTCGGCGCGGTACTCGTCGTGCAACTCGTGGAGCCGGGCGAGCTGCTCGTCGAGGGTCGCCGTCGCGGGGAGGTCGAGCAGCATCGGCTTGACCTTCGTGCGCAGGAAGTGGTCCGGGCAGCTGGTGCCGAGCGCGGCGAGCCGCGGGTGTTCGCTGCTCGAGAGGAAGTCGAGAACGACGTCGGCATCGGTGAAGTGACCGACCTGAACGCGGTCGGTCGAGGCGAGGCCGCGCAGGGTCGGGGCGAGGGCGGCTGCCCGGGTTCGCCGGTCCTGCGGGCTCAGCGGCGTGTAACCGTCCATGACCGGTCCGAACGGATTCGCGCGCCCGCTCTGCTCGATGAACCGCTCGGCGGTCTCGATGATCCAGAGCGAGTTGGCCTCGGCCTCGTCGGAGGTCGCGCCCCAGGCGGTGATCCCGTGACCGCCGAGGATGCAGCCGATCGCATTCGGGTTGTCCCGACGAATTGCCGCGATGTCCTCGCCGAGCTGCCAGCCCGGACGGCGCCACGGCACCCAGACGACCTTTGCACCGAAGGCCCTCGCCGTCAGCTCTTCGCCGTCGGCCGCGGTCGCGAGAGCGATGCCAGAGTCGGGGTGCAAATGGTCGACGTGTCCGGCGTCGACGAGCCCGTGCATCGCGGTGTCGATCGACGGCGCCGCGCCACCCTTCCCATGCAGGGTGTAGTCGAAGGCGGCGACCATCTCGTCCTCACGATCGACACCCGGGTAGACCTTCGACAGGGCGCGCAGCCGGTCGAGGCGCAGCACGGCCAGCCCGGATTCGGTCAGGGTGCCGAGGTCGCCGCCGGAACCCTTCACCCAGAGCAGCTCGACGGGTTCCCCGGTGACCGGGTCGATGTCGGAACCCTTGGCCGAGGTGTTGCCCCCGGCGTAGTTCGTGACGCGCGGGTCGGCGCCGAGGCGATTGCTCCGGGCGATGAGGTCTGCGGCGGGATGAGCCATTTCTCTGTTCCTAAATTTCGCTGTTCCTAAAGTCGGCCAGGCCGGAAGACCGGGGCGAGGCCAGCTGTGATGAATGGATGGATGACCTGGCGCATCTCAGACCTGACGGAAGTCGATGCCGAGAAGGCTCGCCGCGGCCTGATAGTCGGCCGCGCGGTGACCGAGCGAGAGCGACCAGTGGTGCCCGATGCCGGTTGCGCTCCAGGCGTCGACCCATTCCCCGGGATCCCGGCCGAAGTCGACGCGGGATGTCGTGTTGCCGATGGCCAGCAGCGGGCCGGGGACGACGACGCCTTGCGAGGCCACGAACGCGAGGCCACCGTCCCGGTCCTGGCCGAGGCCGAGCAGGGTCACCGGCCCGGGGCGCACGTCGAACTCGACGCTCACACCCCAGCCCCGCTTGCCGTGGTAGACCCCCAGCCCGCGCAACAGCGGTTGCCCGGAACTGACTGTGAGGTGAGCGGGACCGTCGTGGCCCATCTCAACCACGTCATCCTCGAAGTTGAGAGCCTGGATTTCGGTGAACGAGCCGCCGGCCCCGGCGACCTGGGTCGCCAACTGGGCGACCGTCGTGCGCAGCTCGTACTCGCCGGTCGCCGGGATGCCGCGCGCGGTGAGCAGGGACGCGCCGAGGATCATCCCGGCACCGAGACGCTCGTGCTGTTCTCCGTCGAGCCCGCGATGGTAGTAGGCGAGGCTGTCAAGGTCGAAGTCCTCGACCAGTCGGTCGAGGCCAACGGACACCCGCGCGCCCCAGGCAAAGTCATCGGTGACGACCGTGTCGTCGAGGGTGAAGACCTGGCGAGCGAGATCCATGCGGGCCTCGGCTTCGGCATCCGTCACCTGTTCGACCCGCTGGCGAAGGTCGTCGAACTCGAGGACTTCGACGTGTGACCCGAAGGTCGTCGGCAGGAGCGTCAGGTCGGTGGAGACGTCGAGCATGCCGGGGTAGACGTGGCCCATGAGGCCGTGCCGCGCATGGCGGAGGGTGGCACGCACGCGTGCGGCGGTGATCCAGCGCTCGATTCGATGCCAGGCCGAATCCTGACGGAGATACCCGGAGACCGAACGGAAGGGGATGCCCGCTCGGCGGAACACGTTGCCCACCTCCGGCACCGGGCACTGCCCGCAATAGGCGAGCCACAGGCCGGTGTCGAAGTTCGCGTGGTCCATCTTCTCGGTCGGCTGGAGATCGATGACGAGCACGGGCGTGTTCGAGCGCTGGGCGACGGGAAGCACCATCGACGACGTGAGGTAGGTGGTGAGGAACAGCACGATGAGGTCGCAATCGGCGACCCGGAGCTTCTCCGCCGCGACGACACCCTCCTGCGCGTCCGAGATGAACCCCGCGTCGATCACCTCGGCATCGAGGCCCTCGAATCGCTGGGAGACGTAGCGCGCCGACTCCTGCAGTTGGGGCAACAGCCCGGGAAACTGCGGCCAGTAGGTGCCGAGGCCGCCGGCGACGAGCCCAATGCGGGTCCTGCGCCTGACCTTCGGCGGAAGAAGGTTCTGGATGAGTGCGGTCCGGTCGGTCATCCGCGGTTCACGCTCCCCAGCTTGCTTGTTGGCCGCCGGCTCGTTCGGTGGCGATCTGGGTCTGGTAGCCGGATGCCGCGTAGGCGGCCATTGGGTCGGCAGAAAGCCCGAGCGACTCGCGCCACTCGGCGAGGTTCGGCCGCACGTCGGTGTAGAACGCGTCCATGAGGATGCTGTTGGCTCCGAGCACGTCGCCGGCGGACTGGGCGGCGGCAAGAGCGTCGCCGTCGACGAGCAGTGCCCGGGCTGTCATCTCCTGCACGTTCAGCACGGAGCGGATCTGGCCGGGGATCTTGTCTTCGACGTTGTGGCACTGGTCCAACATGAAGGCGACGCCGGAATCGGTTCCGTAGCCGCCGCCGCGGATGACCTCGTAGAGGATGCGGAACAGCTGGAACGGGTCCGCGGCACCCACGATGAGGTCGTCGTCGGCATAAAAGCGGGAGTTGAAGTCGAAGGACCCGAGCTTTCCGAACCGCAGCAACTGCATGACGATGAACTCGATGTTGGTCCCGGGGGCGTGGTGTCCGGTGTCGAGGCAGACCAGGGCGCGGTCGCCGAGGGCACTGACCTGGGCGTAGCTCGTTCCCCAGTCCGGCACGTCGGTGTGATAGAACGCCGGTTCGAAGAACTTGTATTCGAGCACGAGGCGCTGGTTGTCGCCGATGCGGGAATAGATCGTGGCGAGGGATTCAGCGAGCCGGTCCTGGCGAGCGCGGAGGTCGCCCTGGCCCGGATAGTTGGTGCCGTCCGCGAGCCAGATTTTCAGGTCGCGAGACCCGGTCTGGTTCATGATGTCGATGCACTCGAAGTGGTGATCGATGGCCTTCTGGCGGATCCGTTTGTCGGTGTGGGTGAGGCTGCCGAATTTGTAGTCGTCGTCCTGGAAGGTGTTGCTGTTGATGGTGCCGAGCTTCACGCCGTGGTCCTCGGCATGGGCGCCGAGAGCGGCATAGTCGTCGACTTTGTCCCAGGGGATGTGCAGGGCGACCGTCGGGGACAGTGCGGTGTATTTGTTGACCTGGGCGGCATCCGCAATTTTCTCCTGCGGGGTTCGCGGAGTGCCCGGGGTGCCGAAGACCTTGAATCTCGTGCCCGAGTTGCCGAACGCCCAGGAAGGCAACTCGATCGCCTGCTCTGCGAGCAGGGGAATGATGCGGGCGAAATCAGCGGCTGTCGCCATGAGGGGCCTGTCTTTCTGCGCCGGCGAGGGAGCCTTCCGCGCCGCGCTGAGTCGTGGGAATCGTTTCGGTGGCCGGGTCATGCGGCAACGCCGCCAGTTGGGTTTCCAGTTGGAAGATGAGGGGGAGTGCACGCATGCTCTCGTCCGGGCGGGCGCCGTCGAGCGCCTCGAAGAACGGCGCCATCGACTCCTGCCAGCGGGCGTTCACCTCGGTGTCGGCCATTGCGGCCTGTGTCGCGGCGAAGTCATCCGTCTCCAGATAGCCGACGAGCAATCCGGTGTCGTCCAGGAACAGCGAGTAGTTGTCCCAGCCCGTCGACTTGAGCGCTCGCAGCATCTCGGGCCACACCTCGGCGTGCCGCTGTCGGTATTCGTCGAGCTTCGACTGGCGCACCTTGAGCAGGAAACACACGCGTTGCATACTCTTCGTTCCCTCTGGTGAGTGCGGGAGGGACCCGTGACGAGCGAGCCCCTCCCGCGTTTGGTTAGAAGTTGAACTTGTCGATATTGGCGGCGTTGAATTCGGTCGGACCGCCGACGATCACGGTGCTGTCGGCTCCGACCTTCAGGGTGCCGAGGGATCCGGCCTTGAACGTGTCACCGGTCTTGCCGGTGATCGTGCCGGCGACGAGTTCCTTGGCGGCGTAGACCGCTGCCTGTCCGATCTTTGCCGGGTCCCACAGAGCGAACTCCTTGACAGTTCCGTCCTTCACGTACTGACGCATCTCGTTTGGCAGGCCGAGTCCGGTCAGGATGACCTTGCCCTTGTACGACGAGGTGGACAGGTATCGCGCGGTCGCGGCGATTCCCACGGTCGTCGGCGAGATGATGCCCTTGAGGTTCGGGTAGGACTGCAGAAGCCCCTGTGCAACCTGGAACGAGGTTGTATCGTCGTCGTTCCCGTACACGGTCGTGACGAGGTTCATCTTCGCGTACGCCGGGTTGGACTTCAGCTCTTGCTTCATGAATTCGATCCAGGCGTTCTGGTTGGTGGCGTTCGCCGTGGCCGACAGGATGGCGATGTCACCCTCATTGTTGATCTGCTCCGCCATTTGCTTGAGTTCGACGAGAGCCACGTCCTTGGCGTTGACCTGGTTGATGAACAGGCTGCGGCAGGACTTGTCGGTGTCGGAGTCGAAGGTGATGATCTTCGCGCCCCCCGTCTTGGCCTGGTTGAGAGCCGAGCAGACGGCATTGGGGTCGTTCGCCGCGATCGCGATGACGTTCGTGTGCTTCTGGGTCAGGGTGTTGATGTAGCTGACCTGCGAGGAGGCGCTCGCTGTGTTCGGGCCGACAACCGAGTAGGAGACCCCGCTCAGCGCGGCCGCCGCCTTCTTTCCCCCGCTGAGTTCGACGTCGGTGTACGGGTTGTTGAGCTGCTTGGGCACGAACGCAATGCTGAACGACTTCGCGTTCCCTGGCGACGTGGCCGTGCCGCCCGCGCATCCGGACAGTGCGACTGCCGCCGCTGTCGCGACCGCCGCAACGGCCAGGATCCGACGCGTGGTCGAGGCCCTACCCTCCGCCTGACGAAATAACTTCATTGTTCTTCCTTTCATTGGGAATCGGCGCTGGGTGCTCAGCGCCGACCTTTCACGTCGCCGTAGCTTCGCGAGGGAGGTTCTTGGATCGCTTCCGGTCGGCCGAGAGTCTCAGCCGGGCCGAAATGCTCGGGGCGATGACGGAGAGCACGAGTAGCGTGCCGGTGACGATGGTCAGGACGGTGTCGGGAAGCCCGGCCAGCTGCAGGGAGTAGTTGACCGTGCGGATGAGCAACACCCCGGCGACCACCCCGACGATTCCACCCAGCCCTCCGAAGATCGACACGCCGCCAAGCAGGACCGCGGCGACCACGCTCAGTTCCAATCCCTTGACGCTGTCGCTCTGCGCGCTCGAGTAGCGCAGGACCCAGAAGACGCCAGCGATGCTCGAGACGACACCGCTGGCCACGTAGAGCCAGAACTTCGAACGGTTGACGTGGATGCCGACAAACGTCGCCGCCTCCTTGCTGAAGCCGAGCGCGAAGAGGGACCGGCCGAACGGGGTGAAGTGCAAGACGACCCCGAAGATCAGGATGACGACGAGCACGAAGATCATGACGGTCGGAATTCCGGTCCCGCCGATCGTCGAGGTGGCGAAGGTCGTGAGCGCGACGGGGAAGTCGGCGACCGCAGAGTCGCCGATGACGACGAGCGCGAGGCCGCGGAACAGTGCGAGCGTTCCAATCGTCACGGCGAGCGACGGGAGGCCGATCGTGCTGATCAGAATGCCGTTGAACGCCCCGCAGACGAGTCCCACGAGCAGGCACGCGACGAAGACCCACCCGAGGCTCCAGTGCGCATCGTGGAACAGCACGCCCATTGCGGCGGCGGAAAGCCCTGCGGTGCTGGCGACCGAGAGGTCGATCTCCCCGGTGATGATGATGAGCGCCATCGGCATCGCCATGAGCAGGATCGGCACGGCGTCGATGAGCAGGAAACTCACGGTCGTCACCCCGGCGAAGAACGGGACGAAGATGCTCGCGAGGATCACAACGAGGATGAGCGCGTAGACCGTGTTCGCGTCGCGGCCGAGGAGCACCCGGCGAGCGTTGCTCTTGACGTTGACCGGCGCCGCCGTGGCCGTGCTCCTCGTTGCGGTGGCGTTAGACATTGCGGGCCTCGCTTACTCGTAGCTTTCTGGCGGTTCGCAGGGAGAGGATTCGGTCGATCAAGATTGCCGCGATGATGAGAACACCGACGATCGCTTGCTGCCAGAACTTGCTCACGTTGAGCGCGGCGAGGGCGCCCGTCATCGTCGTCAACAGCACGGCCCCGATCGCTGCCCCGGTCACCGTTCCGCTGCCTCCGAAGATCGCCACACCACCGACGACCACGGCCGCGACGATCTGCAGCTCGAAGCCGGATCCGGTATCCGCTCCCACCGAGTTGAACCGTGAGGCGTAAAAGACCCCGGCGAGTCCGGTGAGGGTCCCGCACGCGGTGAAGGCCCCCACCGTGCGCGAATTGACCTTGATTCCGAACAGCCGCGCGGCATCCGTGTCCGAGCCGACCGCGTACAGGTCACGCCCCGCTCGCGTGGCGAACATGAAGATCGCGGCGATGATCACCACGATGAGCGCGGCGATCGCAATGGTCGGGATTCCGCCGATGGTCTGCACCGAGAGGGTGCCGAATGCCGCCGGTTGGTTGCCGATGAAGTATTGCTTGCTGCCGGCCCAGGCGTTGTTGATTCCTCGGTAGATGTAGAGGGTTCCGAGGGTGATCACGAGCGCGGGCACCCCGGCGAGGGTGACGATGAAACCGTTGATCGCGCCGAGGACAGCACCGAACGCCATTCCGATGAGGAAGACGAGCGCAATCGGTATGGTCGGGAAGGCCGCGAACAGAGAGCCCGTGCCGAACGCCGTGAGTCCGAGGATCGAGCCGACCGACAGGTCCACGTTCTTGGTGATGATGACGAGGGCCTGGCCGACGGCCATCACGACGAAGATCGTCGAGTTGAGCAGCAGGTCCTTCACCCCCTGGCCGGACAGGAAACGCGGGTTGACCACCTCGGTGATGATGATGAGCAGGGCGAGGGCCGCGAACACGGAAAACTCGCGCGACACGAAGATGCGACCGATGGCGCGGCTTGCCGTCGTTCCGTGAAGTATCGGGGCTGAGGCGTTCTGGCTCATGTGAGGATCTCCGGTGATGCGCTCGCGGCGTGCATGACGATTTCGGCGGTCGCCTCGCTCCGGTCAAGCGCGGCCGAGATCCGTCCCTCGTGCATGACGAGCACGGTGTCCGCCATTCCGAGCACCTCCGGCAACTCCGAGGAGATCATCAGCACGGCGATTCCCCGTACCGCGAGCTCCGATATCAGCCGGTGCACTTCGGCCTTGGTGCCGACGTCGATGCCCCTGGTGGGCTCGTCGACGATGAGCAGCTTGGGATTGGTCGCGAGCCACTTGGCGATGACGACCTTTTGTTGATTGCCGCCGGACAGCGTCGAGACGGCAAGGTCTTGCGATCCGGTCTTCACCTGAAGACGCGTGGTCCACTCCTCCGCGGCCTTGCGCTCCTCCTTGGCGTTGATCAGCCCGAAGCGGGCGAGCTGCGTGCGCAGGGTCAGGGTGGCGTTCCGGGCAACGGACAGGTCCATCACGAGCCCCTGCTTGCGGCGATCCTCCGGCACGAAACCCATTCCGGCGTCGATTGCCGCCTGTGGTGTGTGACGGCGAAGCGGCTTGCCATCGATCAGCACCGATCCGCTGTCGTAACGGTCGATGCCAAAGATCGCCCGCGCGACCTCGGTTCGTCCCGCGCCGACGAGACCGGCGAGAGCAACGATCTCGCCGCTTCGTACCTCGAAGGAGATGTCGCTGAACACCCCGGAGCGGCTGAGCCCCGCAACCGAGAGCACGACCTCGCCGATCTGCGCCTCCTGTTTGGGGAACAGCGTCGCGATGTCGCGTCCGACCATCTCCCGCACGAGTCCATCCACGGTGATCTCGGCGGTGCGATGGGTCGCGATGAACGCGCCATCCCGCATCACGGTGATGCGGTCGCACAGCTCGAACACTTCGTCGAAGCGGTGGGAGATGAACAGGATGGCGGTGCCACGGTCGCGCAGGCTTCGTGCCACCGCGAACAGGCGATCGACCTCGACACCGCTGAGCGCGGCCGTCGGCTCGTCCATGACCAGGATCCGGGCGTCGAGGGAGATGGCCTTCGCGATCTCGATGATCTGCTGGTCGGCGATGGACAGCCCGTCGGCGATCCGGTCGGGGTCGATCGGCACGCCGAGCCTGCCGAACAGCTCGCGAGCCATGGTGCGCATGGCCGGTCGATCGATCAGGCCGAGGCGGCCGCGCGGTTGGCGCCCGATGAAGATGTTTTCCGCAACCGTGAGGTCGGGAAACAGGGTCGGCTCCTGGTAGATCACCGAAATGCCGGCGGTCTTGCTGTCGGCGGGGGACCGGAAGACCACGTCGGCGCCCTCGACCAGGAAGCGACCCGAGTCGGGCTGGTGTACTCCGGCGAGCACCTTGACGAGGGTGGACTTTCCCGCGCCGTTCTCGCCGACGAGCGCGTGGATTTCCCCGGCGCGTAGGTCAACGCTCCCGTCGGTCAGCGCGGCTACCGCCCCAAAGGACTTGGTCGCCGAAATCAGCGAAAGCACGGAGGTGCTCTCGCTGCTGCCGCGCGGGTCTGCGCGCGGGCTGTCGGAAGTGCTCTGGCTCATCGTCATTGACGGAGGTCCTCCACGTTGAGGCGTTGAATCACACTGGGTTCGACGTTGAATCGTTTTAAGAACGGGATCGATTGAACTGTAGGACCAGCGCGGCGCCCAGTCAAGACTCGGTGTGAATCGTTCCAAAATTGTTCCACCCGGGGTCGAATGCGTGCCATCATGCAAGGAGCGCGCCACGAGGCGAGCCGGAACGTGCAGGAATCCCCATGTCGGTCAGTGTCAAAGATGTTGCCGCCCTCGCCGGGGTGTCGGTCGGCACGGTCTCGAATGTCATGAATCGTCCGGAGAAGGTCTCGGCCGTCGTTGCGGCGCGCGTACAGTCGGCGATCGATGACCTGGGGTTTGTGCGCAATGATGCCGCCCGACAGCTCCGAGCCCGTCGCAGCAAGACCATCGGCATGATCGTGCTCGACGTGCGCAACCCGTTCTTCACCGATCTCGCGCGGGCCGCGGAGGATCGGGCCGCCCGAGACGGACTGTCGATCATCCTCGGCAACAGCGATGAGAAGGCCGAGCGGGAGTCGACCTACCTCGACCTGTTCGAGGAGCAGCGGATGCACGGCGTGTTGATCTCTCCGTTCGGGGACATGACCGATCGCCTGCACCGATTGCGCGAGCGCGGCATACCGGCGGTGCTCGTCGACCGTACGAGCACCGACGACGCGTTCAGCTCGGTCTCGGTCGATGACGTCGCCGGGGGAACCCTCGCCGTCGACCACCTGATCTCTCAAGGCAGGACGTCGATCGCCTTCGTCGGCGGACCGCTGGAGATTCGGCAGGTGGTCGACCGCCTCGAGGGAGCGCGGGTCGCTGCCGCGGGCCACCCCGAGGTCTCCCTCGAGGTGATCGTCACTGGAGCGCTCAGCGTGATCGAAGGGCGGGCGGCGGGCAATGCCATCCTCGCGCGACCGGCCGGTGATCGACCGGACGCCGTGTTCGCGGCCAACGACCTGATTGCCATGGGTGTGCTGCAGGCGCTCAATATGCAGGGACAGTTGCACGTGCCTCGCGACATCGCGCTCATCGGCTACGACGATATCGACTTCGCGAGTGCCGCGGTGGTGCCGCTGTCGTCCATCCGCCAGCCAACGGCGCTGCTCGGAGAGACGGCCGTGCAGATTCTGCTCGAGGAGGCCGCAGACCCGGCCCTGGCTGCACGCCAGGTGGTCTTTCAGCCCGAACTGGTGGTGAGGGAGAGCACGTCCTCGCCCGACCGAGCGGCCGCCTTGTCCAATCTGCCGGAGTCATCGCTCGAACGCTGAGTGGCCTGCCGGCGACCAACGGCACCTGGGCTAGGGTGAGAGCCGTCCATCGACGGGCCGTTCCCGTGAGGTCGACACCACCCCACGAAAGGCTCCACGTCTACATGCACGACAACCACACCCTCATCGAAAACCGGGTAGCCCGGGTGCTCCTCGAACGTGTCCACCCGGCGATTCACCGCCCGGTCGCACCGCTCGAGATCACCGCGTGGCACGTGCAGGGCGGGCGCGGGGAGCCGGTGCAGCCGGAGATCGCTCTTCCCGGAGGCGATCCCGACGAGGCGGCGGCGGCGGGAGTCGAGTACGTTCCATTCGCGGTCGGGGAGCCGTGGGGTCCGGCCTGGGGGACAACCTGGTTTCACCTCACCGGAACCGTGCCGCCCGAGGCCTCCGAGCACGAGCTCGAACTCGTGATCGACCTCGGCTGGACACAGGCCATGCCCGGCTTCCAGTCGGAGGGTCTCGTCTACCGTCCCGATGGCTCCGTCGTGAAGGCCCTCAACCCGCGCAACGTCTGGGTACCGCTCGACGGGAAGCCGGGGGACACGATCGACCTCTACGTCGAGGCGGCGGCGAACCCGCTGCTGCTCGACATTCAATTTCAGCCGTTCGTACCGACGGACGAGGGGGACACGCTGACCTCATCGCCGAAGCCGCTCTACGTCCTGAACCGCGCCGACATCAATGTCTTCCATCGGGACCTGTGGGAGCTCGCCGCCGACCTCAGCGCGCTCTTCCAACTGCAGGCGGAACTCGGTCTCGGCGAGCCACGACGGTGGAACATCCTTCGTGCGCTCGAGCGCGCGCTTGACGTTCTTGAACTGTCCGACCTGCCCGGTACCGCGGCATCCGCACGCCAGGAGCTCGTCGAGGTGCTCTCGGCTCCGGCCAATGCGAGCGCCCATACGGTGACCGCGATCGGCCACGCCCACATCGATTCGGCCTGGCTCTGGCCGATGCGCGAGACCGTGCGCAAGGTGGCTCGCACCTCTTCCAACGTGCTCAACCTGCTCGAGGGCGACGACTCGCTGCAGTTCGCCATGTCCTCGGCTCAGCAGTACGCCTGGATCAAGGAGTTCCGCCCGGAGGTCTTCGAGCGGGTGAAGGCGGCCGTTGCCGAGGGACGATTCGTTCCGGTCGGTGGGATGTGGGTGGAGTCGGACACCAACATGGTCGGCTCCGAGGCGATGGCCCGCCAATTCGTGCACGGTCAGAAGTTCTTCATGGAGAATTTCGGACTGCACGCCCAGGAGGTCTGGCTGCCCGACTCGTTCGGCTACTCCGCCGCTCTCCCGCAGATCGTCACCCTCGCGGGTGCCAAGTGGTTCCTTACCCAGAAGATCTCGTGGAACCAGACCAACAGATTCCCCCACCACAGCTTCGACTGGGAGGGCATCGACGGCACACGGGTCTTCACGCACTTCCCGCCGGCGGACACCTACAATTCCACGCTCTCGGGCACCGAACTCGCCCACGCCGTGCGCAACTACCGCGACAAGGGCGTGTCGAATCATTCCCTCGTGCCGTTCGGCTGGGGCGATGGTGGCGGCGGCCCCACCCGCGAGATGTTGCAGCAGGCCCGCAGAACTCGTGATCTTGAGGGATCGCCGAAGGTCGTCATCCGCACGCCAGCCGAGTTCTTCGCCGAGGCCCAGGCCGAATACGCGAATCCCCCAGTGTGGAAGGGCGAGCTCTACCTCGAGCAGCACAGGGGGACCTATACCTCGCAGGGTAAGACGAAGCAGGGCAACCGCCGCAGCGAACACCTGTTGCATGAGGCGGAACTGTGGGCCACCACCGCCGCCGTCCGCGGGGTTGCCGAGTACCCGCAGGCCGAGCTCGATCGCGTGTGGAAGCTCGTTCTGCTGCACCAGTTCCACGATGTGCTGCCCGGGAGCTCCATTGCCTGGGTGCACCGGGAGGCCGCCGAGCGATACCGGCAGATCGCGGAGGATCTCGGCGCGATCATCACGGCGTCCCAGCAGGCCCTCGCCGGGACCGGGGACACGGAGATTGTCTTCAACGGCTCTCCCTTCGCGCGAGACGGGGTCCCGAGCTATGGCGGCGTCGTCGCCGACGGGCCATCGGCCCAGGTCTCCGCGACGCCGGAGAATGGCGGATTCGTGCTGGAGAACTCCCGGATGCGGGTCGTCGTGGATGCCGACGGCACGATCGGCTCGGTGCGCGACCTCGCCGTGGACCGAGAGGTTCTGCCGGCCGGTGAATCGGCCAACCTGCTTCAGCTGCACAACGACTTCCCGAACGGGTGGGACGCCTGGGACATCGACGAGTTCTACCGGAACACCGTCACGGACATCCGTGATCTGGATGCGATCGAGCTGACGAGGACGGCGGATGGCGCGGCGACAGTGCGGGTGACGCGCTCGTTCGGGGCGTCGCGAATCGTGCAAAACATCACCGTCGGGCCGGATTCCGCGACCATCGACATCGACAGCGCAATCGACTGGCGCGAGCAGGAGAAGTTGCTCAAGGTGGCCTTCCCGATCGACGTGCACACCGATCAGGCCCAGTTCGAGACCCAATTCGGTCACGTTGTGCGGCCGACCCACGAGAACACGACGTGGGATGCGGCGCGGTTCGAAGTCAGCGCTCACCGTTGGGTTCGCGTCGGCGAACCCAACTACGGTGCGGCGATCGTGAACGACTCGACATACGGGCACGACGTGACCCGACACAAGACCGAGCACGGAAGCAGCTACAGCACGGTTCGCCTGTCGCTGCTTCGCGGTCCGAAGTACCCCGATCCGCTCACCGATCAGGGCGAGCACCGCATTCGCTTCGCGCTCGTCGTCGGCGCCGATGTGAACCGTGCCGTCGAGGCCGGGTACGCGATCAACCTTCCGGAACGACGTGTGCTCGGCGCCTCCGCGGTCGAGCCGATCGCGCGGGTCACGGGCGCGGTCGTGCTCGAGACGCTAAAGCTCGCGGAGGACGGAAGCGGCGACGTGATCGCGCGAGTCTACGAGCCTCTCGGCGTGCGCGCCACGGCGACGCTCGAGGTGGACTTCGCCGTTGACTCCGCCTGGGAGACCGACCTGCTCGAGCGAACGCTCGACGGCAGGGCGCTCGAATCCGTTGTCGGCGGCACGCTCGGATTGCGGCTCCGGCCGTTCCAGATCGTCACCGTTCGGCTTAAGCGGGCCGGCTGAAGCGAGGTTCTCCGGATGCGGCATCGGCCCCGCCAGCACCGTGCGCCCACCCCGGGGGAGTACGTTGGACTCCATCATGGCGACGCACACTCCGGCAGATGCTCCGGCTCTTATCGTTCCGGAATTCGGCACCATCGAACTCGGTCGGCGGCCCGTACCAGCGCCAGGGCCGGGCAAAATTCTTGTGCGAACGGACTTCAGCGGGGTGAGCGTTGGGGCCGAGATGCTCGCCGCGACCGGCGTGCGCCCGGCCTGGGGCCCGGTCCCGTTCACGCCGGGTTATCAGGGCGTCGGGCACATCGTCGCCTTCGGTGACACCGACGACGACCATGGACTGCGCGTCGGGGATGCCGTCGCCTGTTTCGCCGACGGAACCCATGGCGCGTACTTCGTCGCCGACCTCGAACTCACCTACCCGATCGAGAAGAACGATTCGTACCACATGGCCGCGCTGTTCGTTCCCGCGGCGGTCGGCCTGAATGCGATCGACAAGGCCGGGGTGCAGAGCGGCGATTCGGTTCTCGTCCTCGGTCAGGGACTAATCGGGCAAGCAACGGCGATGCTCGCGCGAGACCGGGGCGCGTTCGTCGTCGCCTCAGAGGTGTCGCCCGAGCGCCGCGCGATCTCCGAGGCCCACTGCGCCGACCGGGTAATCGACGGCGGCATTGCTGCCCCGTGGTCCCAGCTCCAGGATGACTTCCCCGACGGCTTCGACGTAGTGATCGAGTCAACCGGGGTGGCGGCGATCATCGACGACGGACTGGAGTGCCTTCGATTCGAGGGGACCTTCGTGTTCGAGGGCGTCTATCCCGATCAGGTCTCCTTCACCTACGAGCTCGCGCACGAGCGCCAGATCAACGCGGTGTTCCCCTGGTTCATCGGCACATCCGAGGTGCGGCGCGCGGTGCTCGACCGCATTGTCTCCGGAACACTGGACTTCGATCCGCTGATCACCAACCAGGTGGGGTGGAGCGACGCGGCTGAGACCTATCGGCGGCTGTTCACCGCCGAGCGGGACCACCTGAACGGAATCGTGATCGACTGGCGAGGAGCAGAATGACTGACACCCAAGGATCCGTGCCGGTGCGCCGGCCGATCATCGCATGGGATCTCGTGGTCTCCATCGTCATCCTCGCGGCCGGGCTGGTCTTTCTCATGATCTCCGCGGTCGTCGATCTCTTCTCCGCGGCGCTGATCGGCTCGTGTCCGCGTCGTAGCTGCAACCCGGGTGAGGCAGTCGCCTCGCTCGGCATCTCCTGGTTCGTGATGCTGCTGATCGTCGCGGCCGGGGCGATCGTTGCCATTGTCTTGATCCGGCGACGCCGCCACTCCTGGTGGGTTGCCCTGCTGGCGTTCGTCCTCATGGTCGCGGCCTGGATCGTCGGCTTCATCCTCTACTCGCACGCGGTACGGAACGGGGGTGACACCGGCGGCGGCACGCTCGCCGCGCTCGCCGAAACACCGCAGGCACTCTGGCGAAACAGCGCCGCAACATCTCGCGGCTAGTCTCAAGGCCATGGAAGGCCTGTTCGACGGATACGCCGCCCAGGCGACCAAGGGTCGACAGACCGGAACGACGCCCTGGGATGAGATGTTTGCCGCGCCGACGAAAGTGCGCGCCGCCTACAAGGAGATTCACTCTGCCCTCGCGCAGATGACGCAGTCCGAGCTTCGCGGAAGAACGGATGCCCTGGCCAGCTCCTACCTCGCCCAGGGGGTCACCTTCGACTTCGCCGGCGAGGAGCGCCCGTTTCCCCTCGACGCGGTTCCCCGCGTCATCGACCTGGCCGAGTGGGTCACCGTCGAGGCCGGAATCAAGCAGCGGGTTCGAGCGCTCGAGGCATTCCTGGCCGATATCTACGGGGCGCAACGTGCGGTGAAGGACGGGGTGATTCCCGCCTCCCTCATCAGTTCCTCCAGCCACTTCCACCGGGAGGCCGCCGGCATCGAGCCGGCCAACGGCGTGCGCATTCAGGTTTCCGGAATCGACCTCATCCGCGATGAGGCGGGCGCCTGGCGGGTGCTCGAGGACAACGTGCGCGTTCCCTCCGGCGTCAGCTACGTCATTTCCAATCGCCGGGTCATGGCGCAGACCCTTCCGGAACTCTTCGTCTCGATGCGCGTGCGTCCGGTCGGCGACTACCCGCACAAGCTGCTGCAGGCGCTCCGAGCCAGCGCGCCGGAGGGGACGGATGACCCGACCATCGTCGTCCTGACCCCTGGCGTCTACAACTCGGCGTACTTCGAGCACACCCTGCTGGCCCGACTCATGGGCGTCGAACTCGTGGAGGGCCGCGACCTGTTCTGCTCCGGCGGCCGAGTCTGGATGCGCACGACATCCGGCCCGACCCGCGTCGACGTGATCTACCGAAGGGTGGATGACGAATTCCTCGACCCGCTGCAGTTCCGCGCCGACTCGATGCTCGGATCGCCAGGACTGCTTCTCGCCGCGCGCCTCGGAAACGTCACGATAGCCAACGCGATCGGCAACGGCGTCGCAGACGACAAACTCGTCTACACCTATCTGCCCGACCTCATCCGCTACTACCTCGCAGAGGAGGCGATCATCCCGAACGTCGACACCTGGCGTCTCGAGGATCCGCAATCGCTCGAAGAGGTGCTCGACCGACTCGACGAACTTGTAGTCAAGCCGGTCGACGGGTCCGGCGGGAAGGGTCTCGTCGTCGGCCCCGCGGCGACGCACGAGGAACTCGAGAAGCTGCGGAAGACGCTGCTGGCCGACCCGCGTGGCTGGATCGCGCAACCGGTCGTGCAACTGTCCACCATCCCCACCCTCGTCGAAGACGGCATGCGGCCGCGTCATGCGGACCTTCGTCCGTTCGCGGTCAACGACGGCAAGGACGTATGGGTGCTGCCCGGCGGGCTCACCCGGGTCGCGCTTCCGGCCGGCGAACTGGTGGTCAACAGCAGCCAGGGCGGTGGATCGAAGGACACCTGGGTGGTCGGGGAGGATCCGCTTCAGGTGTCGCGTCACAGCATTCAGGGACTCGTCGCCGATCAGGCCGCGACGACCGGGCTCGTCATCACCGGGGAACCGCTTGTCGTCAACGCCGAACCGCACGGAGTAGAGCAGGCGCCGCGTGATCGCGCGCTCGGTCAGGGTCAGCAGGAACAGCAGCAACAACAGAGCGGCGGTGCCAGGAGCAACCGCGTCGGCGGTTGCGCGACCCCGGATCCGAGGGAGCCCGCGGTCGAGGTCACCGGAGAGGTGCCACAATGCTGAGTCGCATCGCCGAGAGTCTGTTTTGGATCGGCCGGTACATCGAGCGTTCGGATGGCACGGCCCGCATCCTCGACGTTCACCTTCAGCTGCTGCTCGAGGACCCGTGGATCGAAGAGGATGTCGCGTGCCGGTCGCTGTTGAGCGTGATGGGAAGCAACGTTCCGGAGGACGCGGTCCTCACCCGGCAGAGCGTGCTGGAAATTCTGGCCGTCGACCGCTCCGAGCCGGCATCCATCGCCTACTCCCTCGGCGCCGCGCGGGAGAACGCCCGTCGCGCGCGGGAGATCGTCTCTTCGGAGCTGTGGGAGTGCCTCAACACCACGCGGGCCCGGATGCCCCGCAAGGTCTCGAGCGAGAAGGTGCACGAATTCTTCGGCTGGGTGCGCGAGCGCAGCGCACTCGCGGTGGGGATCATCGAGTCCGCGACGAGCCGGGACGAGGCCTGGCAGTTCTTCACCCTCGGGCGCTCGATCGAGCGGGCGGACATGACGGCCCGGTTGCTCGCGACCCGATCCCTCACCGAGGCGAGCGGCCCATCGTGGACCACCATCCTGCGCTCGTGCGGGGCCTACGAGGCGTACCTTCGCACCTACCGCGGTGTGCCGAGCGCCCGCAACGCCGCCGAATTCCTGTTGCTCGACCGGCTGTTCCCGCGGAGCATCCTGTTCTCGGTGCGTCGCGCGGAGATGTGCATGCGCGACATCGAGCCGCGCAACGACCGGGTCGGGGTGTCGGATCAGGCGCAGCGGCTGCTCGGGCAGATTCGCAGCGAGCTCGAATATCGGCCGATCGCCGAGATTCTCGAGGACCTCACCAGCCACATGGACAACGTGCAGCTCGCGACCAGCGCCGCATCCGAGGCCATCCGGCAACGCTACTTTCCCACCAACTCGGCGCCGAACTGGGTCGGCGAGCACTCGTGAACCGTCTTCGCATTCGACACTCCACCGGTTTCCACTACGGCGGTGAGGTGACCGCGAGCTACAACGAGGCCCGAATGTTGCCGACCAGCGGCGACGGGCAGCTCGTGCTGTATTCCAATCTCGAGATTCTGCCGATCTCGGCTCACCACACCTACGTGGACTACTGGGGAAGTCGCGTGTCATCCTTCGAAATCCTCACCCCGCACAAGGAACTCTCGCTCACCGCGACGAGCCTCGTCGAGGTGAGGCCGCTCGAACACCCCGGGCATGCGATTTCGTGGACGGAGCTCGCCGAGTCTGCCGAGCGGGCAACCGAGTTCGTCGAGCAGCGCAAGCAGACCAAGCGCACCCAGCCGCCGGCCGACGTGGTGGCTATGGCGAAGGAGATCGCCGGAGCCACGGATGATCCGTGCTCGGCCGCCCTCGGCATCTGCCGCAAAATCGGGGAGAGCGTCGAGTACATGCAAGGCGTGACGGGTGTCCACACGACGGCGGCGGAGGCCTGGGCACATCGCAAGGGAGTCTGCCAGGACATCGCGCATCTCGCGCTCGGAGCGCTACGTTCGGTGGGCATCCCGGCCCGCTACGTCTCCGGGTATCTGCATCCGAGGCCCGACGCTGCCGTGGGGGAGACGATCACCGGTGAGTCTCACGCGTGGGTCGAGTGGTTCTGCGGCGACGGATGGCGCGGATTCGACCCGACCAACCAGATCGACATCGGGGACAGGCATGTCACCGTCGGGCGAGGACGTGACTACAACGACGTTCCGCCGCTGCGCGGCGTGTACGCCGGCCCGTTCAAGTCGTCGCTCTTCGTGACGGTGGAGATCACGCGCGAGAGCTGATCCGCCGGTGGCCCGCGTGAGGCGGTGAGCTTTCGCGCGCTGGGCTCAGACCTTCTGGCCGGTGACCTCGGCCGTCACGATCTCCTCGGCCGCGAGCTGCGTCCCGAAGTGCGTGACGCGCACCCGGCGGTCGATGTAGTGCACCCGAAGTCCCTGGTACTTGATGAGCCAACCGAGTCCGACGAGCATGGCCAGGATCCCGGATGCCGCGCCAACTCCGAGTGCCCAGCGCGGCCCGAACTCGTTGGCGACCCAGCCGACGATGGGGGCGCCGATGGGAGTTCCGCCCATGAAGATCGCCATGTAGATGGCCATGACCCGCCCGCGAACCGGGGCCGGAGTGGAGAGCTGAACCGCGCCGTTCGCCGTCGTCATCATTGTCTGAGAGGCGAGACCGACGACAGCGAGGGCCACCGCGAATCCCCAGTAGCTCGGCATGAGGGCCGCCGCGGTCGCGCCGAGGCCGAACACGCCGGAGGCCACGAAAAGGAAGCGCAGCCTCGGCTTGTCCCGGCGCGCCGACAGGAGCGCCCCGACCACCGATCCGATCGCCATCAGGGAGGAGAGAACCCCGAACTCGGCCGCGCCGGCGTGGAACACCACGGTGGACATCGTGGAGATGAAGATGGGGAAGTTCAGGCCGAAGGTCCCGATGAGGAACACCATCACGAGAATGACCATGATGTCGGGCCTCGTGCGCACGTACCGGAACCCCTCGACGAGATTGCCCTTCCGCCCCGTGGCCTTCGCGGTGCGCTCGAGGTCGTTCGTGTGCAGGAACGCGAGCGAGAGCAGCACGGCCCCGAAGGATCCGGCGTTGATAAGGAACACCCAGCCGGCGCCGACCGCTGCGGTGAGAAGGCCGGCGACCGCCGGCCCGATCATGCGCGCGGCGCTGAAGGAGGCGGAGTTGAGGGCGACCGCGTTGGAGAGGTTCGCGCCGCCGACCAGTTGGGAGACGAAGGTCTGGCGGGCCGGAGCGTCGAAGGCGGCGACGCAGCCCAACAGCAGCGCGAAGACGTAGACCTGCCAGAGCTGCACCGCATTGGTGACCGTGAGCACCCCGAGCGCGAGCCCGAGCACTCCCATGCCGCCCTGCGTGAACATGAGCACCTTGCGCTGGTCGAACCGATCCGCGACCAGTCCGCTCAGGGGGAGCAGCAAGAGCTGCGGCCCGAACTGCAGCGCCATGACGAAGCCGACCGCCGCGGCATCGTGGTGGGTGAGCTGGGTCAGAACTATCCAGTCCTGTGCGGTGCGTTGCATCCACGTGCCAACGTTCGACACGAGAGCGCCGGCCGCCCAGACGCGATAGTTGTAGGTGCTCAGAGAGCGGAACATCGAACTCAATTGTTGGCAAGCTCCTGAAGGATTGGGGTGACCTGGATCAGCAGGCGCCGCTGCTCAGTCGGAAGTGCCGCGAGCCGTTTGGTGAACCACGCGTCTCGGCGCCGCCGCGTCTCCCGGATGAATTCCCGCCCGGCATCGGACAGGTCAAGGGTCACCTTGCGGGCGTCATCCGAGGCGGTGGCCCGCGTGACGAGCCCGAGGGCGACCAGCGCGTTGACCGTGCGGTTCATGCTCGGCGGGGTGACCCGCTCGTGGTCGCTCAGGGACCCGAGGGACTGCGGGCCTTTGTTCGACAGGGCGAAGAGCACGGAGCGTTGACCCTCGGTGACCTCGTCGTCGGCCTGCATCGAGCGGATGCGGCGGGCCAGACGCTGGATTGCCAGCCGGAGGTCCTGATCGTCGTGAGCCATATATCGTTAGCATAGCTTATTAGCTTTGCTAAGTAAAATGAAACGGCCCGCGTCATCCGCGGCCCCAGGACCGCTCGGCCATACACTGGAATCGTCCGATTGAGGGTGCAAGGAATCCACATGATCCAGTTCACCGCCGCGCGCCAGGAGCGCACTTTCGTCGACGCGGACGGCGTCACCATCCACTTCTACCAGTGGAAGAGCGGCAATCCGATCGGTGTGCTGCAGATCGTGCACGGCCTAGGTGATCACGCCGGCCGGTATGAGGAACTTGCCCAGCGGATGGTCGCGGCCGGGTTCACCGTCTACGCCGACGACCACCGTGGACACGGGCTGACCGGTCTCGGTCAGTGGGGCGGGGACCACAGCAAGCTCGGCCGGCTCGGACCGGGCGGGATGCGGTCCACCATCCGATCGGTGCGGGAACTCCTGCCAATCATCCGGGCCGAAAACGCCGGGCTGCCCGTCACAATGCTCGGCCAGAGCTGGGGCTCGCTCATTGCGCAGGCAATCGTGAACCGGCATGTGGATGACTACGACGCACTGATCCTCACCGGAACGGCCTATCGCACGCTCATCCACATGAACGGGGGAGACCTCGCCAAGCGGCACGCCCACCTCGGCACGACAGGCTACGAGTGGCTGAGCCGCGACGAAACGGTCGGGCAGCGGTTTTTCGACGATCCGCTGACTTTCAAGGCGAACGGAATGAAGCTGTTCGGACTCGCCGACAGCCTTCGCCTGCTCGGCCGTCCGGCGCGCCGACTTCGCCGCGACATCCCGGTGCTCATCCAGATCGGCAGCGAAGACACGCTCGGCGGCACGAAGAGCGTCGAGCTGTTGGCCCGGTCGTACCTGCGACGGTCGCGACTGACCCAGGTCAGGGTGATCGTGTACCCGGAGGCGAGACACGAGATCTTCAACGAGACCAACCGCGACGAGGTCGTGAGCGACACGATCGGCTGGCTGAAGTTGCAGTTCGCCCCGGCAGTCTGACTGCGGAGTCGCTCTCGTGCAACCTCGTGAACTGTGATGCCAGGCATCTTCACGCAGATTATCGCGGGCGAGTCGCCCGCGCGTTTCGTCTGGACGGATGACATCTGTGTCGCCTTTCTCACCATCGAGCCGCGCGGTCCCGGGCACACCCTCGTTGTGCCGCGGGAGGAGGTGGACCGCTGGCTCGACGTGGATGCCGAGACGATGGAGCACCTCATGCGGGTGGCGCGGCAGATCAGCCTCGCTCAACGCGAGGAGTGGGACTCCGACCGGGTCGGCCTCATGATCGAGGGCTACGTCGTGCCGCACCTGCACATTCACATCTGGCCGTCCTGGTCGCCGTTCGAATTCCACCCCGGCGGCATCGACCGGAAGGCCAATCCGCTGCATCTCGACCAGAACGCGGTTCGCCTTCGCGCGCGGCTGAGGGTCAACGGTCACGGCGATCGGGTGCCGGACGAGGATTAGGCTTGGTCCGGCTCGAGAAAGGCAACTCAATGCACGGTGAGTACAAGGTCCCCGGCGGCAAGCTCGTGGTCGTCGACCTCGACGTGATCGACGGCCGCATCCAAAACTTCCGACTCTCGGGTGACTTCTTTCTCGAACCGGACTCCGCGTTGGCCCTCATCAACGGTGCCGTCAACGGCCTGACCGAGGACAGCGACGCCGCAACCATTTCCGCGGCGGTGCAGCGCGCGCTGCCGACCGATGCCGTGCTGCTCGGCTTCTCCGCGGACGCCGTGGCCGTCGCCATCCGCCGTTCCCTCGCGCGGGCGACGAGCTGGACAGACTACGACTGGCAGCTCATCCACGGCGCCGCCTATCCGCCGGTGGTGCAGATGGCGCTCGACCAGGTGCTCTCCGAGGAGGTCGGCGCGGGCACCCGCAAGCCGACCCTGCGCATCTGGGAATGGAACGAGCCCGGGGTCGTCATCGGCAGTTTCCAGTCCGTGAAGAACGAGGTCGACATCGATAACGCCGCAAAGTACGGCTTTCAGGTCGTGCGGCGGGTCAGTGGAGGCGGCGCCATGTTCATGGAGGCCGGCTCCGTGATCACCTACTCGATCTATGCCCCGACCGCGCTCGTGCACGGCATGACCTTCGCCGATTCCTACGCCTTCCTCGACGAGTGGGTGATCACCGCCCTCAAGTCGCTCGGGATCGACGCGAGTTACCAGCCGCTCAACGACATCACGAGTCCGACCGGCAAGATCGGCGGTGCGGCGCAGAAGCGGCTCGGTACCGGTGCCGTGCTTCACCACGTGACCATGAGCTATGACATGGACGGCGACCGGATGGTCGAGGTGTTGCGGATCGGCCGCGAGAAGATGAGCGACAAGGGCACCAAGAGCGCCAATAAGCGAGTGGATCCGCTGCGCAGCCAGACCGGACTGAGCCGCGCCGAGATCATCGAGCGGATGGAGCAGACCTTCACGCGGCTCTACGGAGCGATGCCGAGTGAGGTGACGCCGAAGGAGTTGGCACGAGCCGAACAGCTCGTGGCCGAGAAATTCGGCACCGACGAGTGGTTATACCGGGTTCCCTGAGGGTCCCGCTAATATACTGCCGCGGAGTTCTCCCGGGCGGTACACCATCGCTTACCCTTGAACGGTGAACTGGTGGATATTCGGGGGCGTCGTCGTCGGCGTTGTGGTCCTCGGATTTCTCGCGCAACGGTTCGGGATGATCGATCTCGTGGGCAAGAGCAATGCCCGCAGTGCCGGCAACGGGGCCAGCCTCATCGGAATCGGCGACGAGGTCTTCGCCCCCAGCCGTCACGAGGCGGCCATCGAGATGGATCGCCAGACCATCCTGCCCGCCCCCGCGCCGCTCGCGGGAGATCCGTTGAAGGCGGCGGAACAGGCCGGGGTCTACAACGGGCGAGTCACCATTGAGCTGCCGCGGGACGTCCAGAAGCGGCCCCGCCACTAGGCGGTCCGCTCGCCCGGCTCAGCCTCGCTCCTCGAGCTCCCGGTATTCCGGGTGCCGGCGGAGCCAGTCGATCACGAACGGGCACTCCGCCACGACCCGGTGGCCGCTCTCGGTGCGGACCAGGTCGAGGACCTCCTGAATCATCTCGTCGCCAAGGCCGGCGCCTCGCAGGCTCGGGTCTACCTCGGTGTGCGTGATGTGCATCGCGTTGCCGCGAAGGGTGTAGTCGGTGAGCCCGACCTGCTTCCCGTCCTTCTCGAAGACGTAGCGATTCTGCCCCGGGAGGTGCTGCACTGCGCTCGACATCACTCGAGACTACGTTCGCCGGGCGTGGCATGCAAAGCGGCATCCTCCGCGCTGGGGGAGAATGGATCAATGCCGCAACGTTGGACGCCCGAATCGCCCGACCGCGTCATCCTTGGCGACAATCTCGACGTCGTCGCGGCCCTGCCCGACGCGGCATTCACCGTGGTCTACCTCGACCCGCCGTTCAACACCGGGCGCGCGCAGGCCCGGCAGTCCACCACGAGCGTGCGTTCCGCATCCGGTCCGATCAGGGGTTTCAAGGGTCAGCAGTACGAACGGATCCGTGGCGACCTGATGAGTTACGACGACCAGTTCGAGGACTATTGGACGTTCCTCGAGCCGCGGCTCGCCGAAGCCTGGCGGCTGCTCGCCGACGACGGCACGCTCTATCTTCATCTCGATTACCGGGAGGCGCACTACGCGAAGGTGCTGCTTGACGCCCTCTTCGGCCGGGAAAGTTTTCTGAACGAGATCATCTGGGCCTACGACTACGGAGCCAAGTCCAAGAGCAAGTGGCCGACGAAACACGACACGATTCTCGTCTATGTGAAGAACCCGCTGGCCTACCATTTCGACTCGACGACTGTCGATCGTGAACCGTACATGGCACCCGGGCTCGTGACCCCGGAACAGGTGAAACGCGGCAAGCTGCCGACCGACGTCTGGTGGCATACCATCGTGTCGCCGACCGGGCGGGAGAAGACCGGATACCCGACGCAGAAGCCGGAGGGAATCCTTCGCCGGATCATCCAGGCGTCGAGCCGCGAGGGAGACTGGGTGCTCGACTTCTTCGCCGGATCGGGAACGACCGGAGCGGTCGCGGCGGCGCTCGGCCGCCGCTTCGTGCTCGTCGACCGCAGCGAGGAATCGATCGCGGTCATTCGCGCACGGTTGGACCGCGCGAGCGTCGCGTTCGAGTAGGCCCAGCCACTCAAGTAAGCCCAGCCACTCAAGTAAGCCCAGCCACTCGAGTAGGCCCAGCCACTCAAGTAAGCCCTGCCACTCGAGAAGCCCAGCCACTCAAGTCGGGCCTGTTCTCTCGCCCAACGCAAAAGGGCGGCCCACCGAATGCCGGTGGACCGCCCCATTGTTTTGGCGAAGAAGAAGCCGCTACGACTTGCGCGCCGGCTCCTCCTGAACGCCATCGGCGTCTCGTGCGGAGGTGTCGGGCTGGAGCGGGGCGCCCACCATCTCGGCCGCTTGCGTCGCGAGGATCGCCGCGTCGGCATCCGCGACCTCCTGCAGGGCGGACTTCTGCCGCAACGGCGTCGCCTTGAGGAAGAAGCTCAGCACGAACGCGACGAGAATCACGATCAGGCTCAACCAGAAACCGGCGACGGTCGCGTCGGCGAAGCCGTGCAGGAACGGCGCGGCGAGGGCGTGGGTGGCCGTGTTCAGGAACGCGGTGTCGCCGTTCAGCGCATCGCCCAGTTTCGTCGGATCCTTTAGGATGCCCAGGATCTGGGTGTTCTTGGGATCGGTGAGAACCTTCGGGTCGGACAGGGCAGCCTTCAGGTTGGCGGCGAGGGTCGGGTCGGCGAACGCACTCTTGATGGTGTCGGGCACCCGGCTGAACAGCGCGGAGAAGATCACGGCCACGCCCAGGGTTCCACCGATCTGGCGGAAGAAGGTGGACGAGGATGTGGCGACGCCGATGTCACGCGTGCCGACCGCGTTCTGGCAGGCGATGGTGAGCGTCTTCATCAGCTGGCCGAGGCCGAGGCCGACGAACAGCATCCCGAGCATCACGAACCAGATCGGAGTCGCGGCCGAAATGAAGGTGAACAGGAAGAAGCCGACGCCCATCACGAAGGTGCCGATGATCGGGAAGATGCGGTAGCGCCCGGTGCGAGAGATGATCTGACCGCTCACGATCGACGAGATCATCAGGCCGAGGATCATCGGAAGCAGCTGGAAGCCGCTCTGGGTAGGGGACGAACCATTCACGATCTGCAGGAACAGCGGGATAGAGGAGAGGGCGCCGAACATGCCGAAACCGACGAGGACACCGAGCACGGTCGCCATCGAGAAGGTACGGCTCTTGAACAGCTTGAGCGGGATCAGCGCGTCATCGCCCATCATCCGTTCGACCAGGATGAAGGCCAGGATGCCGAGGCCGCCGATGATGTAGCAGGCCCACGATCCGCCGGAGGTCCAACCCCAGTCCCGACCCTGCTCGGCGACGAGGAGAAGAGGTGCGACGGCCAGGATGACGGTTGCCGCTCCCCACCAGTCGATACGGACCCCGCGGTTGACGCTGCGCTTGGGGAGGTGAAGGAATCGCATGACCATCACGAGCGCGATGATGCCGATCGGCACGTTGATCAGGAAGACCCAACGCCACCCGACGATGCCGAGGATGAACGGTGCACCGGCGAACAGTCCGCCGATAAGCGGGCCGATGACGCTCGAGATTCCGAAGACGGCGAGGAAGTAGCCCTGGTACTTTGCTCGCTCACGCGGGGCGAGCATGTCGCCCATGATGGCGAGCGGCAGGGCCATCAGGCCACCGGCGCCGAGTCCCTGGAGGGCGCGGAAACCGGCGAGTTCGATCATCGACTGGGCGAAACCGGACGCGATGGAGCCGACCAGGAAAATCGAAATCGCGAAGATGAAGAGCGGCCGGCGTCCGAAGATGTCCGACAGCTTTCCGTAGATCGGCGTCGCGATGGTCGACACGATCAGGTAGGCCGTGGTCACCCAGGCCTGCTGGCTGAGGCCGTGTAGGTCATCCGAGATGGTGCGGATGGATGTTCCCACGACGGTCTGGTCGAGGGAGGAGAGAAACATCCCAGCCATCAGTCCGTAGATCACTAGGAGAATCTGGCGGTGGCTCATGATGCCGCCCGATTCGTGGACTGCTTTAGCCCTGGTGGCGGCGTCGGCGCGTGACATAGTCGTTCCTCGTTCTGTAGTGGGAGTTCGCGTCTTAAAAGAGAATGGCCACCGTGAACGCATCCAACAGTGGCAGAAAATCTTGCGTAGACTGCAAACTTACACCCGAGGCAACCAAATGTGCAAGTTGTCATAGGGCAACCAAATGCGTCCTGTCCGAGCGCTAGCCTCGTGCACATGCAATCACATCGCGTTTCTCTGGTCGCGGGCCTCGGCCTTGCCGTTCTGCTGCTTTCAGGGTGTGCGACGGCGACGCCGGGATCGACGCACCGGCCGGCCGCCTCTGCCTCGTCGAGCGCCGCCCCCAGCAGCGCGCCGTCGCCGACGCCCACCCCGACTCCGCCGTCATTCGACAAGAGCGCGCTTTCCATCGACGACCCGAACAGCATCTGGGTCGTCGTGAACAAGCTGCGCCCACTGCAGCCGGCCAACTACGCGCCGGCGGTCGTGCTGCCGAGCGAGCCGCACATTGCGCAGCCAGCCTCGTCGAGCATGCGCCCCGAGGCGGCCGCGGCCCTTCAGCAGATGTTCGCCGCCGGCGCCGCCGAGGGCGCTGGAGCGATGCAGATCCAGAACGCGTACCGTTCCTATGCCGTGCAGGTCAACACTCACAACGGCCAGGTCGCCCGGCTCGGCCAGGCCAAGGCGGACATCCTCAGCGCGCGCCCCGGCTACAGCGAGCACCAGACCGGGCTCGCCGTCGACGTCGCGGCGCTACCGAGCAAGTGCGACATCGAGGCGTGCTTCGGTCAGACCCCGCAGGGCGTGTGGCTCGCGGCGAACGCGTACCGCTTCGGCTTCATCCTGCGTTACCCAGCCGACAAGCAAGCGGTAACCGGCTACGTCTTCGAGCCGTGGCACTTCCGGTACGTCGGCATCCCGCTCGCGACCGAGATGCACAACACCGGGGTCACCACGCTCGAGGAATTCTTCGGCCTGCCCGCCGCCCCCAACTACGCCCCCTGAGGCGGAACTACCGGCTGAGCAGTAGAGCGTCGCCCTGGCCACCACCGCCACAGAGCGCGACGGCGGCGCGGCCGGAGCCTCTCCGCTTCAACTCGTAGGCCGCGTGCAATGCGAGACGCGCCCCCGAAGCGCCGATCGGATGCCCGAGCGCGATCGCACCGCCGTGAATGTTCACCAGGTCAGGGTCGAGTCCGAGCAACCGGGACGAGTGCAGCGACACCGCCGCGAACGCCTCGTTGATCTCAACGAATGCCAGGTCCGCGAGTTCCCAGCCGCCTCGCGTGAGAGCGGCCGTGATCGCCTGGGCTGGCTGCGCCTGCAGGGAGTTGTCCGGGCCGGCGACCTGACCGGCGGCACCGACGACGGCGAGCCACTCCAGCCCGTTCGCTTCCGCGTACTCGCGGCTGCTGAGGATCAGCGCCGCCGCGCCGTCGCTGAGGGGCGATGAGTTGCCCGCGGTAATGGTGCCGTCGCTGGAGAACGCGGCACGCAGTCCGCCGAGTGTCTCGGCGGTGCTCCCCGGGCGAACGCCCTCATCGATCGTCACGACGGTGTCGCCCGCGCGACCCTTCACAACGACGGGGGTGATCTCCTCGGTCAAAAGTTCCGCGGCGGCCGCGGCACGCTGGTGCGACGCTGCCGCGACGGCATCCTGGTCCTCCCGGGAGATCCCGAGTGGGGCGTTGTGTCGCTCGGTCGAGAGTCCCATCGAGTCGTGGTCGAAGGCATCCGTGAGCCCATCATTCGCCGCAGCGTCGAGGGTCGGCACGGTGCCGTAGGCCCAGCCCTTGCGCGAGCCGGGAAGCAGGTGCGGGGCGTTCGTCATCGACTCCTGACCGCCGACCGCGACCACGTCCGCTTCGCCGGTGCGGATGAGGCGCGCTCCGTCGATGAGCGCAGTGAGCCCGGACAGGCACACCTTGTTTACCGTTACGGCGGGAACATTCCAGCCGATGCCCGCGCCGATCGATGTCTGGCGAGCGGGATTCTGGCCGGCGCCGGCTTGCAGAACGTGGCCGAAGACGACGGCGTCGACCTCGTCCGCTGCCACCCCCGACCGCTCGATGGCGGCGCGCAACGCGATTGAGCCGAGCTCCACCGCGGACAGGGAAGACAAGCTGCCGTTGATCTTGCCGAGAGGGGTTCGTGCTCCCCCGAGAATGACGACCTCGCGCTGACTCATAGTTTCGCTCCATTGCCGAAAAGGGTGCGGTCGGTTCGACTCGGCCCGAAGGTGCGGTCCGTTCGACCGGTTCTCCTTGACATTCTAGCGCCCCTGTTTTAGGGTGCTGAGAACTGAATCGGCTGTCATGTTGAGATGACTGATTAGGCTCACGCGATTTTTTCATCAGGCGATCAATACAGCGATCAATCAGGGAGTGCATCGTGACTGACGGGCCACGCACAGCCAGGGGCACCCGTACGCGGGCGAAGCTGCTTGAGGCTGCCGAGAAGGTGTTCTCACAGAACGGGTACAGCGAAGCGTCGATTGTGCGGATTACCGAGCAGGCCGGTGTCGCCCAGGGGACGTTCTACCTCTATTTCGGCAGCAAGCTCGAAATTTTTGAAGAACTCGTGGAGGATCTCAACCGTCGAGTACGACACGCCATGGCCGAGGCCGCCGCGGGGGCGACGACGCGAATCGAAACCGAGCGCGCCGGGTTCAGGGGGTTCTTCGAGTTCACCGCCGCGCATCCGGCGCTCTACCGCGTCGTGCGTGAGGCGGAGCTCGTGTCTCCTCGCGCCCTCAAACTGCACTACACCCGCATTGTTGACGGGTACATCGAGGGGCTTAAGGCCGCGCGTGACAACGGCGATGTCGGCGACATCGACCCCGCGGTGGTCGCCTGGATCCTGATGGGCATCGGCGAGATGGTGGGAATGCGCTGGGTGCTGTGGGGCGACGGCGATAGCGAGGGCGCGGCGAGCGACCCGACAGCCAGCGGCACCTCGCGAGTTCCCGACGCGGTGTTCGAGCAGATGATGGAGTTCATCCAGCGCGGGCTGGGAGCGCCGAAAAACAAGGGAAGGGATTTCCAATGACCGACCTCACCGGCCGCAGGGCCGTCGTCACCGGCGGAGCGAGCGGAATCGGCGCCGCGTGCGCCCGCGCGTTAGCGCAAGCCGGCGCGCACGTGATCATCGCCGACCTGGACGGCGCCGCGGCCGATCGCGCCGCATCCGAAATCGGCGGTGAGGCGTGGCAGGTCGACCTGAGCGACACGGGGTCCCTCGCGGAGCTGAGCCTGGACGTGGACATTCTGGTGAACAACGCCGGCATCCAGACCGTGAGCCCGATCGAGCAATTCGACCCGGCTAGGTTCTCCCTCATCCTTCGGCTGATGCTGGAGTCCCCGTTCCTGCTGATCAGGGCGGCACTGCCGAAGATGTACGAGAGAGGCTTCGGGCGCATCATCAACATCTCCTCGGTGCACGGGCTGCGGGCATCCGAATTCAAGTCGGCCTACGTGGCAGCGAAACACGGGCTGGAGGGGCTCTCCAAGGTCACCGCTCTGGAGGGCGGCGCCCGCGGGGTCACGAGCAATTGCGTGAACCCGGGCTACGCGCGCACCCCACTGGTCGAGAAACAGATCGCCGACCAGGCCCGCGACCACGGCATCGCCGAGGACGAGGTCCTGGCGAAGGTCATGCTCACCGAGAGCGCGATCAAGCAACTGGTAGAGCCGGATGACATCGCCGACCTCGTTCTCTGGCTCGCCGGTGATAGCGCTCGCATGGTGACCGGCGCCTCCTACACAATGGATGGCGGGTGGAGCGCGCGATGAGCCACTACGCGGTCGACAATTACAGGACGCTCTCGGTGCCGGTGCGCGGCGGCGATCTCGCCGTCGGCGTGTGGGGACCGGATGACGCGCCGGCCGTTCTCGCGGTGCACGGCGTGACCGCGACCCATCGATCTTGGCCCGCCGTCGCGAGGCACCTGCCCGGCGTCCGATTCATAGCCCCCGACCTCCGCGGGCGTGGCCGCAGCAACGGCCTTCCGCGCCCATGGGGAATGCCCCAGCACGCCGACGACCTGGCCGCCGTGCTCGAGGCGCTCAATGTGCCCCGCGCTCTGGTGCTCGGCCATTCGATGGGCGCCTTCGCGTCGCTCGTGCTCGCCAATCGCCACCCGGCCCTGGTCTCGGGACTCGTGCTCGTCGACGGCGGCCTGCCGCTCGCGTCGCCGGAGGGCCTCAGCGACGACGAGCTCACCAGGGCGACGCTCGGTCCAGCAGCCGAGCGGCTGTCGATGGTGTTCCCGAGCCGCCAGCATTACGCAGATTTCTGGCGGCGGCATCCGGCGTTCGTCGATGACTGGAACGACACCGTCGCCGCCTACGTCGACTACGACCTAACCGGTGAGGAGCCCGAGCTGCGACCGTCCACCTCGTACGAGGCGGTGGCCGAAGACTCGATCGAGCTGCGCGGCGGCGTGTCGCTGATGGCGGCGCTGGACGGGCTCGCGCATCCGACCGCGTTCTTGCGGGCGCCGCGAGGGCTGCTGAACGAGCCGACCCCCCTGTACTCCCCGGCAGACGTCGCGGCCTGGCGGCAGAGGTTGCCCGGGTTGATCACCGTCGAGGTGCCCGGTGTGAACCACTACACGATTCTGATGACGGATCGCGGCGCGGCCGCGGTTGCGGCCGCCGTGACCGAGATGTTCGCGGCTCTTGGCAGGGCGGGCGTGCAGGCGTGAGCATCGACAAGGTGGTTTCTTCGCCGGAGGCGGCAGTCGCGGACATCGCCGACGGCTCGAGCATCGCCGTCGGCGGGTTCGGACTCTGCGGCATCCCCATGGTGCTGATCAGCGCGGTGCTTGCGGCGGGTACTCGCGACCTCTCCATCGTGAGCAACAACTGTGGCGTCGACGACTGGGGGCTTGGCGTGCTGCTGGACGCGGGGCGGATCCGCAAGATGACCTCATCGTATGTCGGTGAGAATAAGGAATTCGAGCGACAGTTCCTTTCCGGTGAGCTGGAACTCGAACTCACACCGCAAGGGACGCTCGCCGAGAAACTGCGTGCGGGCGGCTCCGGCATCGCCGCGTTCTACACGCAGACCGGAGTGGGAACACAGGTCGCCGAGGGCGGCCTGCCCCGCCGCTACGACGGAGCGGGAGGCATCGCCGTCGCGTCGCCGAAGAAGGACGTGCGTCGCTTCGCCCCGGGCGGTGACGAGCGGGAATTTGTGCTGGAGGAGGCCATTGTCACCGACTTCGCTATCGTCCACGCCCTTCGAGGCGACCGTCACGGCAATCTCGTCTTCAACAAGTCGGCGCGGAACTTCTCTCCGTTGGCGGCAATGGCCGGGCGGATCTGCATCGCTCAGGTGGAGGAACTCGTCGAGCCGGGGCGGCTCGACCCGGACAGCGTGCATCTGCCGGGCGTGTACGTGCACCGCGTGGTCGAGGTGGGCCCGAACGTCGAAAAGCGCGTCGAGAAGCTGACCAGCACCGAGATGTTGACCAGCACCGAGCAGTTGACCGGCACCGAGAGTCCGGAGCTCTAGACCATGGCACTCACGCGACAGGAGATGGCGGCCCGGGCCGCCCGGGAGCTGGTCGACGGATCCTACGTCAACCTCGGCATCGGCCTGCCGACGCTGGTGCCCAACTATGTGCCGCGCGGCCTGACGGTCGTGTTGCAATCGGAGAACGGCATCCTGGGCGTCGGACCGTACCCGACCGAGGAGAACGTGGATCCGGACCTGATCAACGCGGGCAAGGAGACCGTCACGACCCTGCCCGGCACGGCCTTCTTCGACTCGGCCATGAGCTTCGGGATGATCCGGGCCGGCAAGATCGACGCCGCGATTCTTGGCGCCATGCAGGTGTCGGCCTCCGGCGACCTCGCCAACTGGATGATCCCGGGAAAGATGGTGAAGGGACCAGGGGGCGCGATGGACCTCGTCCATGGCGCCCGGCGGCTCATCGTCCTCATGGAGCACACCGCGAGGGACGGCACGGCCAAGATTGTGAACGAGTGCTCCCTGCCCCTCACCGGGCGTGCCGTGGTCGACCGCATCATCACCGACCTCGCGGTCATCGACGTCACGCCGGATGGGCTGGTGCTTCAGGAGCTCGCGCCCGGCGTGACGGTGGAAGAAGTGCGCGCGGCAACGGAGCCGGCGCTGCGACTGGGAGAGGAACTGACATGACCGACACAGTGCTCGACGGCATCGAGGCTCGACGCGTGCGCACGGACCGGCTCGAGGCGAACGTGCTTGAGCGAGCGTCCGGTGTTCTGAAGCCAGCCGACCCGGAACCCGCCGTTCCAAGAGTCACCGTGGCGTTCATCCACGGGAACGTCTCATCCTCGCTGTTCTGGCAGCCGACGATGCTGCGGCTCCCGGCGGATATCCGTGCCCTGGCCATCGACCTGCGCGGCTTCGGCGACAGCGAGACCCTGCCGGTCGACGCCACGCGCGGTCTACGGGACTACTCGGATGATGTGGCCGCCGTGCTCGACGCGCTCGGGGTCGAACGCGTCAACCTGGTCGGGTGGAGCATGGGGGGAGGGGTGGTCATGCAGTACCTGATCGATCATCCGCGGAAGATCGCGAGCCTCACCCTCATGTCACCGGTGTCGCCGTACGGCTTCGGAGGCACCGCCGCAGACGGACGGATGTTGACATCCGATGCCGCCGGAACCGGAGCTGGTGGCGTCAACGCCGACTTCGTGGCGAGGCTCGCGGCCGGGGATCGCACCGACGAGGCGCAAACGTCACCTCGAACCGTGTACCGCAACTCCTATGTCGCGCCGGGATTCGTCTCCGAGCTGGAGGACGTCTGGGTCGAGTCGATGCTCACGACCAAAATCGGGGACGGCAACTACCCGGGCAATTCCGTGCCGACCGGCAACTGGCCGGGCTTCTCCCCAGGAGGCACCGGAGTGTTGAACACGATGGCTCCCCAGCACTGCGACGTCAGCGGAATCGTGGACGTGGAGCCGAAGCCGCCGGTGCTGTGGATCCGCGGGCTCGATGACGCGATAGTGTCCGACGCGTCCTACTTCGATCTGAACTACCTGGGTCAGCTCGGCGTGATCCCCGGCTGGCCCGGGGCCGACATCGCGCCGCCGCAACCGATGGTCACCCAGACCCGCAACGTGCTCGACGCCTACCGGGCGGCAGGCGGCGATTACCGGGAGGTTGCGCTCCAGAACTGTGGCCACTCTCCGCAGCTCGAGCGTCCCGAAGACTTCGACGCCGCTCTCATCGCGGTGCTCGTGTAGCCGCTGAGGTTTCGTCAGGCCAGCTGTTCGAAGTCCGCCTCGAGGAATGCAGCGACCTCCGGTACCCAGCGAGTCTGAACGAAGTTGAGGTGCAGCGGGTGGCCGTTGTATTCCTCGTAGCCGGTACGGTCAGCGAACTCCATGGAGAAGCCGAAGGTGAAGTCGTTCTTCGCACTGACCTGGCTAAGGCGCTCGAATCTGCTCACCGAGGGAATCGAGGCCAAAATCAGCGCGTCCTCCAGGAACGAGGACTCCTCCACCGAGTCAGGCGCATGGTGGAGACGGAACATTACAGTGTGGCGGATCATTCGACCCACTATGCCATGACCGAATGGCAGTTCAGCGCAGCTTCTCAGCTGCCAAGCGCCGCGTCGACGATGGTCTTGGCTTCGGCCTGCACCCGCTTCAGGTGATCGGGCCCGAGGAAGGACTCTGCGTAGATCTTGTAGACGTCTTCGGTGCCGCTTGGCCGCGCCGCGAACCAGGCGTTGGCGGTTATGACCTTGACTCCGCCGACCGCCGCCGCGTTGCCCGGCGCCTCGCTCAGCTTGAGTGTGATCGGTTCACCGGCGAGTTCGGTCGCCGTGATGGCATCGCCGGTCAGCTTGCCGAGCGCTGCCTTCTGCGCCTTGGTCGCCGCGGCATCCACTCGCTCGTACACCGGCGCACCGTACTTCTCGGTGAGTTCGGTGTAGAGCCGACTCGGGGACTTCCCGGTGACTGCGATGATCTCGCTCGCGAGCAGCGCAAGCAGGATGCCGTCCTTATCGGTCGTCCAGACCGTTCCGTCTTTGCGGAGGAAGCTTGCCCCGGCGGATTCCTCCCCGCCGAACGCGACCGAGCCGTCAACGAGACCCGGCACGAACCACTTGAAGCCAACCGGCACCTCCCACAGGCGGCGCCCGATCGACTCGGCCACCAGGTCGATCATCGAACTCGAGACGAGAGTCTTGCCCACCGCGGCATCCGCGCTCCAGTCCGGGCGATGGCTGTACAGGTATTGGATCGCGACGGCCAGGTAGTGGTTCGGGTTCATCAGTCCGCCGTCCGGCGTCACGATGCCGTGCCGGTCCGCGTCCGCGTCATTGCCGGTGACGACGTCGAATCTGTCCTTGTGGGTCACCACCGAGGCCATGACGGAGGCAGAAGATGGGTCCATGCGGATCTTGCCGTCCCAGTCCAGTGTCATGAAGGGCCACTGCGGGTCCACCTCGGGGTTCACGACGGTGAGGTCGAGTCCATAGCGTTCGGCGATGGCGCTCCAGTAGTGCACGCTCGCGCCGCCGAGCGGGTCGGCCCCGATGCGCACGCCGGCCTTCTTGATCGCCGCGACATCGATGATGTTCTCGAGGTCGTTGACGTAGTTTCCGCGATAGTCGTAGGTGCCCACTTCGTCGGGTTCGGCGCGCTTAACGTCGACGCTGCCGGCCAGGATGATCTCGTTGGCGCGGTTGGCGATCCAGTTGGTGGCGTCGCTGTCCGCGGGGCCGCCGTGCGGTGGGTTGTACTTGAAGCCGCCGTCGCGCGGCGGGTTGTGGCTGGGGGTGACGACGATGCCGTCGGCCTGGTCGGCGTGGCCGCCGGCGTTGTACCTGATGATCGCGTGGCTGATCGCCGGGGTCGGCACGAAGTCGCCGAACTCGTCCACGAGCGCGTTGACGCCGTTCGCCGCGAGCACCTCGAGGGCTGTCGTCTCGGCGGGGCGGCTCAGCGCGTGGGTATCGCCGCCGATGAAGAGCGGCCCGGTAATGCCCTGTCCGGCACGATATTCCACAATGGCCTGGGTGATCGCCGCAATGTGGGTCTCGTTGAAGGCCCTGTCGAGGCTCGAGCCGCGATGTCCCGACGTGCCGAACACGACCTTCTGCTCGGGAACGCTGGCGTCCGGAACAAGGTCGTAATACGCAGCGAGCAGCGCCTCCACGTCCACCAGATCGGATTCTTGGGCGGGCTGTCCTGCTCGATCGTTCATTCCCCAAGTCTTGCACTCGGGTCGGGCATGTCCCTAGCCAATGATGCTGCGAGCGATCCGGTCGTTTCGAGCCGGGCCGCTAGTATTCGATTCATGCCAGCCGAAGACACGTACTCATTCCTTGGGCCGGCGGGAACATTTACCGAGGCCGCCCTCGCCCAGGTTCCGGATGCGGTCGGCAAGACCTGGCGGTCGGTCAACAACGTCGGCCAAGCGCTCGATGATGTCGTCTCCGGTCGAAGCACGGCCGCGATGATTGCGATTGAGAATTCCATCGAGGGTGGGGTGAGCACGAGCCAGGATGCGCTGGCAAACGTGCCGAACCTCCGCATCATCGGCGAATATCTGGTCCCGGTGAATTTCGTGCTCGTTGGCCGTCCCGGCACTCGCCTCTCGGACGTGCGGGTTGTCAGCGCACATCCCGTTGCCTACGCCCAGTGCCACCAATGGCTCGATTCCACGCTTCCGGAGCACGGCCACCTACCGGCGACCTCCAACGTGGCGGCCGCTGTCGGTCTGCTCGAAGGCACGAGTGCCGACGCGGCGATCGCCCCGCCTGGAATCACCGAGCACTACCCGCTTGATGTCCTCGCGAGCGATATCGGTGACAACCCGAACGCCGTCACCCGCTTCGTGCTCGTGAGCCAAACGAAAGAACTTCCAGAGCCGACCGGATCGGACAAGACGAGCGTCATTGCCGAGCTTCCGGATAACACGGCCGGGCGCCTTCTCGAGATGCTCGAGCAATTCGCCACCCGCGGTGTGAACATGAGCCTGCTCGCCTCGCGACCGATCGGTGACGTCCTCGGACGCTACCGCTTCGTCATCGACCTCGACGGACACGTGCGCGACGAACGGGTCGCCGACGCGCTGCTCGGTCTCAAGCGGTTCAGCCCGAACGTGATCTTCCTCGGTTCGTACCCGCGTGCCGACAGGCTGCGCATCACCGTGACGCCGCGCTACGACAACGAGGCGTTCATCGACGCGAGGGACTGGTTGCGCGGGATCGTCGGCGGCGAACCGGTCTGATCGCCGCTACGCTGTCACCGAAGCGCGAGAATAGCTCGGGTAATTGGATCGGTCTCGACGAGCAGAGGAGACAGCATGGCCGAGGACGGCGAACCACGAATCGATCCGCGTTATCACCCGGCGTTCCAGCGCGGCTACACACCCGAGCCGGGGGCCGAGCGGGCGCGTGAGCGCGAGTTCACGCCAAGCGTCGTGGCACTCGAATCGTCCATCGAATCACCGGACGTCGAATCTGCCCAGGAGATCGGATCCGTGCAGGTCATCGCCGACCTGGAATTAGAACTGGCTCGCCGCACCCGAGCGCGGCGCGTGAACCCGTACTACGTGGGGCTGTGGATCGCCGGAATCCTGAGCATCCTCGCCAGCGGGGCGCTTTCCTCACTTCCCCTGTTCTTGAACTCGGCGATCGAACAGGACTCAGCGTCGCGGTCGCTGCAACTCCTGGCCTACCTGCTCCCGGGTCCGCTGGCGACCGTCGGGCTCGCCATCATCGTCGGCCTCGTGTTCGTGAAGGCGAACGCACTTCGCAAGACGCGCGCATGAACTGGGCGGAACGTCTGCTGTTGCTGGTCGGTCTTGCCCTGCTCGCCGCCGTGGCCGCTGCCGGCGTGTGGGTCAGCCTTCTGCCGGCAGATTTCAGCTACAACGGCGTGGGGCCGTGGCCGCTCAGCATGATCGTCACCCAGCTGGCCGCCGAGTTCGGCGGCCCGCTCACGACGGTCGGGCTCTCGAGCCTCGCCGGCGTTGCGTTCCTTCGCGCGGCGCACTGGCGGCCATCGTCGCCGGCGGGCGAATAGCCGGCAGGCGACTAGGCCGGAATCTTCACCGCGAGCGCTCCGGGGTCGACCCAGGCGTGTACCGACTTAGCCTCGCCGAACTCGTCTCCGTCGAGCTGGAACTCCTGCGGGGTGTCCACCGTCATCTTGAGGTCCTTGCCCGTGGCGTAGAGCACGTCCTTGACGTCAGCGGTGAGGTCGATGATTGACCGGCCGAGGGCGCTCTTGCGCAGGACGCCATTCTCCCAGGTCACCTTGTTCCACACTTTGAGCCAGCCGAACGGTCCGCTCGGTTTGAGGGCGGCGATGTCGAGGATGCCGTCGTCCGGCTTGGCGTCTGGGATGAGCAGGATGCCGCCGGGCAGAGCGCCGCAATTGCCGACGATGATCGTGTGCACGCTCGTGACGCGCTCGATCTCGCCGTCGATGCTGTAACGCAGACGAACCGGCTTCAGATCGGGGAGCGCTCGCATCCCGGCATCGATGTAGGCGAGCCATCCGACCGTCTTCTTCAGCTTCGGATTGGTGAGCGCAATCATCTTCGCGTCGAGTCCCAGACCGGCCATGACAAGGAAGGCGTGCTCTTCCGTGTCGTCGTTTTCGCGAACGATAGTGGCGACGCCGAGGTCAATCATGCGGTCGGTGCCGGTGAAGGCCGCCCCGATCGATTCGACCTGATTCGTCAGGGTGAGGTTCAGGTTGCGGGCCAGCAGATTGCCGGTGCCGGATGGAACGAGCGCGATCGGCACCTCGGTGCCGCGCAACGCTTCCGCGACGGCACGCACGGTGCCGTCTCCTCCCGCGGCAATTACAACGGCCGCGCCGCGGTCGATCGCCGTCTTGGTGATTCCCTGCCCAACGTCCTCGACCGAGGTCGGGAACCACTGGGTCTCGGCCCAACCGGACTTTCGCTGTGCCGCGCCGACCTGACGTTCCAGCGTCTTGAGGTCCACCTTGATCGGGTTATAGACCACGGCAGCGTGCCGCTCGGCGGCTTCGGGGGAGGCTGGCACGTGACCTACGGTACGGCATAGCTCAATAGACTGGCTTGCGTGATTGATCCGCAGCTTCTTCGAGACAATCCCGATCTTCTTAAGGCGTCGCAAAGGGCCCGCGGTGAGTCCGTCGAACTCGTCGATATCGCGCTCGCGGCAGACCTGAATCGTCGGGGCGCCATCGCCGAGTCGGAAAGTCTGCGCGCGACGCAGAAGACCCTCGGCAAGCAGGTGGCTCAGGCGTCCGGCGATGACAAGTCGGTGCTCCTCGCGAAGGCGCAGCAGCTCGCCCTCAAGGTGAAAGATCTCGCCCAGCTTGCCGCCGATGCCGAAGTGGAATTCACGCGCTCGGTTCGCGGCATCGCCAACCCGGTGATCGACGGTGTGCCGGCCGGTGGGGAGGAAAACTTCGTCACGCTTCGTGAGGCGGGGGAGCGGCCGGTCTTCGATTTCGAGCCACGCGATCACCTCGAACTCGGGGAAAAATTGCGAGCCATCGATATGGTGCGCGGCGCGAAGGTGTCGGGCAGCCGCTTCTATTTCCTTCGGGGAATCGGTGCTCGCCTCGAGATCGCGCTGATGAACATGGCACTCGACAAGGCCCTCGCCGAGGACTTCGAGCCGCTCATTACCCCCACACTGGTTCGTCCGGAGATCATGGACGGCACCGGATTCCTCGGCGCGCACGCCGACGAGATCTACTACCTGCCGGCGGATGACCTCTACCTCACGGGCACGAGCGAGGTGGCGCTCGCCGGGTTCCACTCCGGGGAGATCCTCGACCTCTCCGATGGGCCGCGCCGCTACGCGGGCTGGTCGACCTGTTATCGGCGCGAGGCTGGCTCCGGCGGCAAGGACACTCGCGGCATCCTGCGCGTGCACCAGTTCAACAAGCTCGAGATGTTCAGCTACGTGTTGCCCGAGAACGCAGAAGCCGAGCACGAACGGCTCCTTTCGTTTCAGGAATCGATGCTGCAGGCGTGCGAGCTGAGTTATCGCGTGATCGACGTGGCGGCGGGGGACCTCGGTTCGAGTGCGGCCCGCAAGTTCGACATTGAGGCGTGGGTGCCCACCCAGAACTCCTACCGCGAACTCACCAGCACGAGCAACTGCACGACCTATCAGGCGAGGCGTCTCGATATCCGCTACCGCACGGAATCCGGCAAGACGGCGGCGGTAGCCACGCTGAACGGAACGCTGGCGACGACGCGGTGGATCGTCGCCATCCTCGAGACTCATCAGCAGGCGGACGGTTCCGTGCTTGTGCCGGAAGCGTTGCGACCGTACCTCGGCGGGCTGCGGGTCATGGAGCCCGTGCAGTGACGGACCGATGGCTGATCGCACTCGACATCGACGGAACGCTCTTGCGCGAAGACGGCGTCATATCGCCTGACGTCATCGCCGCCGTTCAGCGCGTGCGGGACCTCGGACACGAGGTGATGCTCGCGACGGGTCGTTCGGTCTCGATGACCCTTCCGATCCTCGATCGGTTTGGGATCACGCCGCGCTACGTCGTCTGTTCGAACGGGTCGATCACGCTCAAGCGCGATCCGGATGCTCCGACCGGGTACTCTCGCGCCGCGGTCGACTCGTTCAACCCGTCGGAGGTGTTGACGACAATTCGTGCCACGCTCGAGAATGCGAGTTACGCTGTCGAGGACGAGACGGGACTCTATCGATACAGCGGATATTTTCCGGACTCATCGCTAGGAGCATCCAGCGAGAAGGTCTCCTTTGAGGAACTGCTCGAGCACGCGGCCACACGGGTCGTGGTGATCTCTCCCGAGCACCAGATCGAAGAGTTCCTGTCGATAGTTGAACGGATGGGTCTGCACAAGGTGACCTATAACGTCGGCTGGACGGCGTGGCTCGATATCGCCCCGGACGGTGTCAACAAGGCGACGGCGCTCGAGCGCGTGCGTGGCTGGCTCGACATCCCGCGCTCCCGCGTTCTCGCGATCGGTGACGGACGGAACGACATCGACATGCTCCAGTGGGCATCAGAACGCGGACGGGGAGTTGCGATGGGCCAGGCTCCCGACGAGGTTCTCGCGGCCGCTAACGAGGTCACCGCGACCGATCTCGACGACGGCGTTGCCGTGTTGTTCGCGACCCTCTGATCCGCGCCGGTTCTGTTCGCGGCGGAATCCGTCCGCCGGAGTTTGGTACAGTCATGCTGTCGTATGGAGGGCTGTCCGAGCGGCCGATGGAGCCAGTCTTGAAAACTGGTGGGCAGAAATGTCTCGTGGGTTCGAATCCCACGCCCTCCGCTCTTTTCTGAGGGTCGAGTAGCGCCCGATTCTGCATTTTTCTGTGGGTCGAGTTGTGCCCGATTCTGCGGGTCGAGTAGCGACCGAGGGACGAGGCCGCGTATCGAGACCTGGTGTCGCTCCCGGGGGCCTCGATACGCTCGCTGGCGCTCGCTACGCGACCCGCGAGTGCGCTGGCGCTCGCTACTCGACCTGCGAGGTAACGCGCTCAGGGCCGACGGAACAGGGCGCCGTGTGTACCCAAGAGGTGGTTGCGCAGAGCCGCGTCGAATTCGTCCCACGCCTCGATCTCGATACAGCTCAACAGGTGTCGATGCTCCGTCAAGATGTCTTTGGCGCGTTCGTCCGTGGTGGCCAGTCCCCGGGAGATCATCAGGGCCTGGCGTTGCCGCAGCCGATCGTAGAACTCGAGGAGGATCGGGTTACCACCGGCATCGACGAGGTGTCGGTGGAAGTCGATGTCGAGGTCGACAAATCCAACAAATGACCCGTCTTCGAGACGGTTTTCCTGCTCCGTGATGATGGCTTGGAGGTCACGGATCAACTCGACCCGCGCGGCAGGTGAGACACGTCGCACCGCGGAAAGCTCGAGGGCATACCGGGCATCCGCAATGTTCTGTGCTTCTTCGGCACCTATCTCTCGCACCAGTGCGCCCCGCTTCGGAAACACAGTGATCCAGCCCTCGTCCTGCAGACGGAGTATGGCGGCGCGAACCGGAGTCCGGCTTACGCCGAGTCGAGTGGCCAAATCATTCTCGCTGACCATTGTTCCGCTGGCGAGTTCTCCCGAGGCGATGGCGGCTCGGATCTCATGGTGTGCTCGTTCGGCTGCGCTGACCTGCGTAGTCATCCTTGACGCCCCCTGTGTAGAATCCTAGATGTATCCAAGTTGTGCTAAATTGAGTATAACCATTTCCATTGCGGCTGCAAAGGCCGGATCAGACGACTCCCCAAGCGCGAGTCGTGCAAAAGGAGAAAGATCATGAACACTACCCCCGTCGCTTTCACGACCGCTCGCGAAACCAAGCTTGTGGCCCGTATCACCTCCGACCAACTCATCGGTGCTCCCGACGCTCCCGTCGGATCCGCAGAATTCCTGGGTGTTCTCGCCCCCTCCGGGCTCGGGTCGCCCGCTCACTTCGTCGGCACGCGCGTCGACGGCCAGGCGCACGAGGATGTCGTCCTCGTCTACGGCAGCGGTAGCCGCGCCGTCACCAGGACGTGGGCTAAGTCATTGGAGTCGACCAACGAGGTCGTGTACTCGCTGATCTCGGATACCTCGACTTCCGGTTACGTCTCTCGCTAAGGTTCCCGGCCGCTCGCTACTCGACCTGCGAAGTTCTGTGGGTCGAGTAGCGACCGAGGGGATGAGGCCGCGTATCGATACCTCGACTCGCGGGCGCCGCGTTCGTCCGCTGTGCAACACGACTTACGCAGTTGGGCGCGCGAGCGGATACTGACGGCATGTCGTGGTGGAGGCGAATGTCCGGCCTGCGCCGGTGCCTTCTGATCGGGCTGGTCGTGTCGCTCCTGGGTGAAGCCGGCGCGTTCATCTGGAGCTACCCGTGGTGGCCGTTTAGCATCGCCGGTTCTGTGCTTGTGATCATCGTGTTCTTCTTGTGGGTCCGAGATGGGCTGCGTTCCCCTACTCCCGGTCAACCGGACCTTACGCCCGACGAATCCCACCGCAAAGACTGAAGAGCGGCCAAGTTCTGGCGAGCCCGGAACTCTGCGGGTCGGGTGTCGACCGACGGACAGAGTCGCGTCTCGAGACTTGGGTCACCTCGTTCCGCGGTCTCGATACGCGCGCTTCGCTCGCTACTCGACCTGCCGAGAGATCGGCCCGGCGTTTGGTTTCGGTGCGTTTTGCTGCGCCCGCTACTCGACCTGCTGATGCATCTGACGCTCGCTACTCGACCTGCAGTGGAGAATCCGGTCTCGCTGTGTCTTTTGCTCGGCCCCTCGAGGTGGGGGCCTCGTGGAAATGCGGCCCGCGGTTGGCTTTGCCCGGCGGTATCGGGTGGTTAGGGGCCGGGGCGGATGTGGGTGGTGGGGTTTGTGGTGTATTTGTGTGCGGTGGGTGAGGTCCAGTGCATTGTTCCGTGGTGGTCTTGGGTGACGTTCCAGCGGGTGTGGTGTTTGAGGTCGTGGTGTTTGGGGCAGGCGTGGGCGAGGTTGTTCCAGGTTGTTTCGCCGTGGTGTTGCCAGGCTGTGGTGTGGTCGATGTCGCAGTGGCGGGCGGCGGTGTGGCAGCCGGGGTAGCGGCAGGTTTCGTCGCGGAGTCGGAGCCAGGTGCGCAGGTCGGGTGGGATGCGGTAGCGGTCGCGTCCTACTGAGAGGACGGCGCCGGTTTCGGGGTGGGTGAGGATGCGCATGAGGCTGGGGGTGCGGGCGGTGAGGTAGTAGGCGGTGCCGAGGTCGATGGGTCCGTAGCCTTCGAGGGTGGCGGGTTCTGTTTCGTGGCCGAGGAGGGTGAGGACGGGGACGGTAATGAGTACCCGGGCGCGGATGCCGTGGCCGAGGGCGGCCCGACCGGAGGTGGTGTCGCTGTCGTTGGCGTCGTTGTGGTTTGCGCGGTCGCCGGGTTCCTCGGTGGTCTCGGCGGTCCCGTTGATCAGCAGCTCGGTGAGGGTGTCGGCGCGCAGTTGGGTCAGGGTGCGGGGTTCGGCGGGTCCGCTGCCGAGGGCGGCGATGTCGGTGAGTCGGTTGTATGCGGCGTGCGCGGCGACGGCGGGGAGGTAGGCGGAGAGCCAGGCCATGCCGTCGCGGGCGGGGGTGAGGGTCACCTCGCGGTTGTCGGCGCACTGGGCGTGGCGGGAGTCGATGGTGTCCGGGTGCAGGCGTTCGCGAAGAATGTGGGCGTGGCGGTCGAATTTCGCGACCGTCAGGGTCAGTGCTGCGGGCAGTGCGGCCAGTTCGAAGGCATGACGGCTGGCTTCGGGGAGGCAGAGGGCGTGGTCGATCATTACTTGCGCGTGCCGGTAGGAGATCGCCCCGGCCTCGAGGGCGGTCAGGGTGTCGGGCAGGTCGCCGAGCAGGGTGCCGCTTTCGGCGATCAGGGTTTCGATGCTGCGTTCCGGCAGGCGCAGGGCGCAGGCCAGCTCGGACACGAGGACCCGCCGGGCGACCGCGGTGTGGCTCCACCGGCGGACCGTGGAGGGGTCGTCCATGCTGAACGCGGTCGCTTCGCTGAACTGCCGGGTCTGGTCGATCAGTCTGGCCCGCTTCGCCGCGGCGACGGCTAACTGCCGGTCGCTGTCGGCGACGGCGTCGATCAGGGTCCCCAGCATGTCGAGAGCGGATGCTTCGGACAACGCCGCCTCGCCCGTGATCGCCAACACGGCGCCCTCTCGAGGGGCGGTAGCCGCGACATTCGCGGGGGCGAAGAGTGCTTCCATAGCAATACTCAACACCCAACCACCGACATTCCAGCCCGAAAATCAGAGCGCTGCGGCAGCATGATGCCGGCGGGTCGAGTAACGCGCGCAGCGCCTGTGCCCGTTGGTCGAGTAAGGCGTAAGCGCCTGTGTCGAGACCCTGCGGCATCCGGTCTCGATACGCTCGCGGGCTCGCTACTCGACCCACGGGAGCACTCGACCCGCGGGAACGCTCGACCCAGGGGAACGGTCGACCGCGGGGGGACGCTCGACCCGAGAAGCGCTACACGGAGACCTCGAATCGGAGTCTGCCGACTGTGCCGCTATGATTGCAGTCGACACTTGGAGCTGTCGCATAGTTCGGCCTAGTGCACCACCCTGCTAAGGTGGAGAGGGGTTTACACTCCTCCGTGGGTTCAAATCCCACCGGCTCCGCACTTTCACGAAACCCTCTCCTTCGGGAGGGGGTTTTGTCGTAGACGGCACCTAACGTGGGATGCACCCCATCACCCGCCAGACCTCGACCGATACTCGACCCGCAGGTTTCATACCCGGGTGAGTTCGACTTACTCGATCGACGCGCATCATTACTAATCGACCCGCGGCGTACGAAAAAAATCACCCCCGAAGAGGGGTGTCCCAGGGGGTCCCCCAAAAGGAGGACTTCAGGTATGGTCATTTTTACGCCGACGAAGCCTCCCGACCAGTCGGCGGGATACCCGATAGAACGGTCCGCGCTTTCCCCCGAGCATGCGGATCGGAAACCACTCGTATCCAAGGTGGCAGCGACATGTCCTGCCCGCCTGCGGGAGGGCCAGCGCGGCGCCCCCGTAAGCCTCGCCGGTCCTCCCGCTTCCCGCCCCCGCACGCTTGTGCCCTGTTTGGGGGCTTTTCCGCCTCACGGCAAGCGCACATACTCGAATTCAACGCGGTCGTCGGGGGATGGTCGCGCAAATCACCATAAATCCCTTCTGGGATGGTGGCTGTGGGCCGGTTCGGGTACTCGCCTACAGCCACCCCTGTGGGCGGCGCGCATCGGCCCGCCGCCCCACCAACACCTCACCTCCGGGGCTCGACCGCGTCGGCCACCGCTCTTTCGCCCATAGGGCGTTGCGGTCTAGGTTGTGCGTCATGGTGCGGGTCATCTACGACACGGCGACGTCTCTTGACGGGTTTATCGCTGATGCTGCCAACTCCCTTGCCTGGCTGTTCGCGGTGGATCAACCGCTCGGCGAGGACTTCACGAACTTCATGGACGGCGTCGGGGCCATCGTCGAAGGTTCCACAACGTACGAGTGGGTACTCCGCGAGTCAAACCTCCTCGAGGAGCCCGACCGGTGGCAGGAGTTTCACGGCGCACGGCCGACCTTCGTCTTCAGCTCTCGCGACCTTAAGAAGCCGGCCGGCGCGGACATCCGCCTCGTCCGCGGACCGGTGGCGGATGCGTTGCCGGCGATTCTGGAGGCGGCCAATGGCAAGAACGTCTGGGTCGTAGGCGGCGGAGATCTCGCCGGGCAATTCTTCGATGCCAACGCGCTGAACGAGATCGGCCTGTCGATCGCGCCGGTCGCCCTCGGCGAGGGGGCACCCCTTTTGCCGCGCCGCATCGAGTCGGATCGCCTGCGGTTGGCGCGGGTGGAGCGGCGAGGGCGGTTTGCACGAGTGGTCTTCGAGGTGACCGGGGCGACGCCCCCGGCCCCCACTCAACCCATGGCCTGACTCTCCTCCGCCGGTATCTCCAACTCGTCCATTGCCGTTGCGAAGTTCGAATCCTCCTCAAGCGGCAGGGCCCGGGTATCGGACAGCATCGCAATCTGCCGTCCGAGGTACGCAACTGTCGCTTCGTCGACCACCTCGTCGAAGTCGCTCTCCTCCGTCTCCGAGACGAGCTGGCTTGCCGGTCCGATCAAGAGGTTGGCGCGACCGAGCGAGCCATCGCTGCGACGGGAGGGGATGTCGACCGTGTCGGACGAGCCTGCCTTGGCGAGCGCCTCCGCGTATTCCAACAGAGACTGTGCGATGGCGGAGCCGGTGAGAACGGAGTCTCCTGCGTAGTGAATTCTGTCCATGCCTTCGTTTGTACGCCACATTTCCTGAAGGCGAAATGGGACTGCCGGTGCCTGCGCAGCAGCGGTCGCGACCCCGCCATCGGGCCGTTTCGATTCCCACTGCGGCTCTACGAAGTCAACCCCCTCGCAGTTTGAATATTGGGGCGGATGGTTGAGCCTGCATCATCAACGCGAAAGGAGCCAGAAAATGACCAATGTTCGAACCACCGACTCGAGACGCGGATATGCCTCGACGACCGTGCAGAAGGCTTCGCTGACCGTCGGAATCATTTTCCTTCTCGTTGGCCTCGCCGGGTTCATCCCCGGCCTGACGACCGCAATTCCAGACATGCAGTTTGCCGGCCACGACTCCGGTGCGATGCTTTTGGGCATCTTCCAGGTGTCGATTCTGCACAACATCGTTCACCTGCTCTTCGGGGTCGCCGGAGTTGCCTTCGCCCGCACGGCGAGTGGCGCCCGCAACTACCTGATCTGGGGCGGAGCGATTTACCTGGTGCTGTGGTTGTACGGCCTGATCTTCTCGGGGACCAGCCCCGCGAATTTCGTGCCGATCAACTCCGCGGACAACTGGCTACACCTCGTCCTCGGCATCGGAATGATCGGGCTCGGCGTGCTTCTCAGCCGCAACCCGGAGCGGACTAACGCCCGCGTTTAGCTAGTACGAATGGCGCGTGGCTTGCCTGTTGGCGAGCCGCTCGTCCCCGCTTGCCCAGTCAGTCCACCACGACAACATCGGAGACGAGATGGCTCAGCCAGCACAACAGCAAGACGCACCAGGCACAGAAAAGGCGATGGCACCGAAGCCCGACCACGGCGAAGCGACCTATCGCGGAAGTCAACGTCTGGCCGGCAAGATAGCCATCGTCACCGGGGGCGACAGCGGAATCGGTAAGGCGATCGCTCTCGCCTTCGGAAGAGAAGGCGCGCACGTTGCGATCGGCTACCTCGACGAGGACGAGGATGCCCGCGCGACGGCACAGCTCGTCGAGCAGGCGGGCAAAAGAGCCATTCTCGTTCCCGGCGACCTCTCGGACCCCGCGAATTGCCGGCAGCTCATCGCACGCACCGTCGAGGAATTCGGTCGGGTGGACGTGCTTGTGCACAACGCGGCGTTTCAGCGAACGCATGAGTCGATCGAGGACATTTCCGATGAGGAGTGGAACCAAACCCTCGCGGTGAACCTCAGCGCCTACTTTCACCTGGTCAAGGCCGCGGTGCCACACATGTCCAGCGGGAGCTCAATCATCGCGACCTCCTCGATCCAAGCGGACAACCCATCGCCGACCCTATTGCCGTACGCGGCCACCAAGGCCGCAATCGTCAACATGACGGGCTCACTCGCTCAGCTGCTCGGAGAAAAGGGGATCCGTGCCAACACAGTGGCACCCGGTCCGATATGGACGCCGCTCATCCCGTCCACCATGCCGGAGGACAAAGTTCAGCATTTCGGGGAAGACGTGCCATGGGCGCGCGCCGGCCAGCCGTCCGAGGTCGCTCCGGTATTCGTCATGCTCGCTTCGGATGAGGCGAGCTACATCTCCGGCGCGGTAATTGCCGTGACCGGTGGCAAACCGATTCTGTGAGGCTCTCATGAGCGACGTAGAAGGTCTAGACCTAGGCGTCTTCAATGCCGGCGACGCCGACACGATGACGATCGCAACGGACAAGCCTCGCGAGGGCGACAGCGCGCCGACCTACGAACCGCGCGGTCCGCTGAGCACGCAGTTGATGGCCGCCCTAGCGACGACTCCTGAAACCGGCGAGGGAATGCTCGCGAGCTTCGTCCCCGCGGTCGAGCGGGTGCTGGGATCCACTCGGGATGTCATCCGCGACGAGGACATCCAGCTTGCGCTGTTCGTTTTGTACTCAGTCCATTACGGAGGCAAGGGGTCCGCCGACCCGGCCTGGGAATGGAATCCAGTCACCATAGCGGCGCGTGTCGCCATCGAGAAGGTGTTCGAGAGGGAGCTGCGATTGCGTGTGCCGGTTGCCGCACTCCCTCCAGCGAAGGCACATTCGGTCGCCGCCGCGCTGTTCGAGCTGGCCAGGGAGGATTCCGGGCCGAGTCTCTCGCAGTACGTCGCGCGCACCGCGAGTCGGGAACAGCTCGTCGAGTTCCTCGTCCAGAAGTCGATCTATACGCTCAAGGAGGCCGACCCGCATTCCTGGGCGATCCCGAGGATCACCGGTCGGGCGAAGGCCGCTCTTGTGGAGATTCAGGCCGACGAGTACGGCGGTGGTCGCGCGGAACGGATGCACTCCGAGATCTTCGCCGGAACGATGCGGCTGCTCGGTCTCGACCCGGCCTACGGAGCCTACGTCGACAACGTCCCGGCGCTCACCCTCGCATCGTTCAACATGATGTCGATGTTCGGCCTCAACCGCCGGCTGCTCGGCGCGATTGCCGGGCACCTGGCAGCGTTCGAGATGACGTCGTCGGTTCCGAATAGGTTCTACGGCAATGGATTCCGCCGATTGGGGTTTGGTCCGGATGCGACCTGGTACTTCGACGAGCACGTTGAGGCCGACGCGGTGCACGAGCAGATCGCCTGTCGAGACCTCGCCGGCTCGCTGGCCGAGGACGAGCCTAGGCTTCTCGACGACATCATGTTCGGTGCACGCGCGTGCCTCATGGTCGACGGGTGGGTTGCCGATGACATCCGCGCCGCCTGGGCGTCGGGCAAGTCCTCGCTGCGCCGTGCCGCCCCGGGCGGCGACCGCGGTGCTTCGTGAGCGCTCCGGCTCTCGGCGCGAGCTACGTTATGCCCCTCCGCTGGACCGAGAACCAGGGCGTCGACGAGCTGACCGGATACCTCCGGCGCGTCGCCGAATTAATGGCCGTGATCGTTGTCGACGGATCATCCGATGTCCTGTTTGAGGATCATCGGCGGCGCTGGGCCGGAATTGCGGACGTACGACGGCCCGAGCCATGGCCGGGACGAAACGGCAAGGTCGCCGGGGTGATGACCGGACTGAGGTACGCACAGCACGACCGTGTTGTCATTGCCGATGACGACGTGCGATACGACACCGATTCTCTCGCCGAGGTCGTCCGCGCCCTCGAGGAAGCGGATGTCGTCAGGCCGCAGAACTTCTTTCTCTCGTTGCCCTGGCATGCGCGGTGGGACACCGGCCGTTCGCTGCTTAACCGGGCTTTCGGATCCGACTACCCCGGAACCCTTGGCGTGCGTGCGGGTGTGCTCCGCGACCGCGGCGGATACTCGGGGGAGGCGCTGTTCGAAAACCTCGAGCTCATCCGCACCGTGGTGGCCGGCGGCGGACGAGAGCGGCGACTGAACGACATTTTCGTCGGTCGACTGCCACCCACGGCCCGGCATTTCGCCGGACAGCGCGTGCGCCAGGCCTACGATGACCTTGCTCAACCGGGGCGGCTGCTGCTCGAGCTGTGCCTGCTTCCCCTTGCCATCTTCGCTGTGGCAAGGCCGCGGTGGCTCGTCGCGGCGACGGCGCTGGTCGTTGTGGCAGCCGAGAGCGGGCGGCGCAAAGCACACGGCGAAGCGGTCTTTCCTCCCACGAGCGCACTGTGGGCGCCGCTTTGGGTCGCGGAGCGTGCCCTATGCGTATGGTTGGCGCTCGCCGCGCGCGTTCGGGGCGGCGTCACCTATCGAGGGAATCGGGTGTCACTCGCGGCGCATCCGGTGCGGGCACTTCGCGCACTACAGCCCGGCGACCTTCCTTGGCTGATCGGAGAACGATGACGGACACAGGCAGACGTGAGGAACGGCCGATGATCGTGGCGTGCCCCGATGGGCCGCTGCTCGTACGCGGCGAAGTGGACATTTTCTCGACGACCGGAGAAGAAATTCAGCAGAACCGGAAGACCATTGCCCTCTGCCGGTGCGGGGTTTCCACCATCAAGCCGTTCTGTGATGGCAGCCACAAGCTCGTGAATTTTCGCACCGAGCCCCCGGAACCCGAGGCTACGACGTAGGAATTCGCATCAGGCGATTCGGCTGGTATATTCGTCAGGTTGGCTTTTGCCGACGAAGGCGCCCGTAGCTCAGCGGATAGAGCAATTGACTACGGATCAATAGGCCGGGGGTTCAAATCCCTCCGGGCGCACAGCGAAACCCCGTCTCAGCAGGAATCTACTGAGGCGGGGTTTTTTGTGTCCGTGGAACCGGCGATCGCCCACACCGAGCTGCCGGGCCTGAGACGCGCAGGAATTACAGATGGTCGCAATATAGCGATGAATTGAGTATGGTGTGCTCATGGCAGATACCGAAATGCGCGAGCCGACCTTTCTGGTCCTGACCGCGCTGGCAAATGGCAGGAAACATGGCTACGCCCTCATCAAGGAGGCGGATGAACTCTCCGGAGGCCGAGTCTCTCTCAAGGTCGGCACCCTTTACGCGGCGTTGGATCGCCTCGGGCAACAGGGCCTGGTCGCCGACGCGGGCGAGGAGGTCGTCGACGGCCGGCTTCGGCGGTACTACAAGCTCACCGACGAGGGAGTGGAGGTGCTCGAACGCGAAGTGACCCGGTTGGAGAGCAATGCCGGACAGGCCCGCGCGCGGCTGCGGCTGCGCCCGGTATCGATGCAAGCAGCGGGGGGATGGGCATGAGCACGATTCTGGAGCATCAGTACCGGCGCACACTTCGCTGGTATCCGTCGAGTTGGCGCGCCCAGCACGAGGAGGCGGTCATCGGCACCCTGCTCGATGTCGCGGAGGGCGAGAACCGGTCACGGCCTCGACTCAGCGAGCAGCTGAATCTCGCGGTCAACGGACTACTCACCCGAATCGGGATCTTCCTGCCCGCCCGGGTCCGGGATGGCGTCGCCGCCGTCGCGCTCGCCACCGGAACCGCGTTCGCGACGAGCTTTTTCGTCTTCCTTGAGTGGTCGCCGTGGACGGCAGCCGACCGTGTGGCCGAATTGCCCTTGGACCCCGGTTTCGGGCCTTTCGTCAACCCGGGCGTCATCGTCTGCGCGCTCTGGGCGCTGGGATTCCTGTTCGCCGTCCTAGGCCGGTACCAGATCACGCGCGTCCTGATGGTCATGGCCATCCTTGTCGCGGTGGCGATCCCCGTCGTCAGCCACCTACCCTTCGCGGGATGGGTCGGACCGTCGTCGACAAACCTCGGTTTTTTCGAGTTGCTCGGTGCCCTCAGCCTCGTCGGCACGCCGCCCAGTCGAGTTCGGCTCGGCATTGGGACGGGGATCGCGATGGCGGTCCTGGTCGCGATATACAAGCACGACGGGGCCTTCCGCCCGTACTACTCGGGAGATCACTTCTTCTGGTGGCTGATGGATACCCGCATCAACCTGGACCTGCTGCTCGTGCCCACGTTCCTCGTCGCGATCGGCTTCGGCCTCGCCGGACGCGGAACGACGGCGGCTGTCATCGCGATCTCGACTCTGCCGTGGGCGGCCGCATACCTGGTCGTTCTGGCGGTCACTGACCCTGTTCAGGCGATATTTTGCGCTGCGTGGCTCACCGCGGGCCTGAGCGTCGTGAGCATCGCCGTCCTGAAACGTTCCGGGTTCGAAATCGTCGTCAGGCGCCGCGATGATTCCCGGTGACCGGCCGGATCGCGCGCCATCCGGAATCAGCCCCTCAGCGATCGAGCTCCCACCGACCGAACCGATCGAGATCCTGGCGTGGATCGCGATCCAGGACGGGGTGGAGCACGCGAGATGGTCGCTCGCCACGGGTCATTGACATGTGACTAAATGGTCACCTATTCTTGGGGCATGGATGCCGTGTTCAAGGCCCTTGCGGACCCGACCAGGAGGGAACTTCTCGACGAGCTATTCCGCCAGGATGGTCAGAGTCTCGGCGCCCTCGAAGCGCGCTTTGACATCACGCGCTTTGGCGTCATGAAGCACCTCAAACAGCTCGAAGATTCGGGCCTCATCACCACGAAGCGGCAGGGCCGCGAAAAGCTGCACTTTCTCAACCCCGTGCCCATCCGGCTGGTCTACGACCGCTGGGTGAGCAAGTATTCGGAGCCCTGGGTCGCGGGCTTAAGCGACCTCAAGACGAGATTGGAGAACACCATGGAAAAGGTCTACGAAATCTATATCAAGACGACGCCGGAGCGGCTGTGGGATGCGATCACGGACCACGACATCCGCGCCAAATTCCAGTTCGGAACCCACGTCACCTCCGACTGGAAGGTCGGGTCGCACGTCGAGATCACCACGACAGGTTCACCCGACCTGTTTGGCGACGGCGAGATTCTCGAAATCGATCCGCCGACCAGGCTCGTGCACACGATGATCGCGCTCTGGGGTGATGACGTTCGTGAGGAGGGATTCTCCCGCGTGACCTGGGAGATCGAGCAGGTGGCGGATTCCTGCCGTCTCACCGTGACACATGATCAGTTGCGCGACGGGGCGAACGATCAGCTGTACAGCGGCTGGCCGATGATCCTCTCCGGTCTCAAGACCTGGCTCGAGACGGGCGAGATACTCACGACGCCCGGCTCACTCCTCTACACCTGAGACCCTCTACACCTGCGCCGCGGGCGATTACCAGCGGCCGCGATGCTCGGGTACGAGACGGATGAGCGGCAGCGCGCAGACCAGGATGGCGGCGAAGACGAGGAACGACACCGCGAGCGTCTCGCCCTGATCCTGGCTGCGCGCGATGAGCGCTGTGGTGATGGAAACGCCCATGATCGCGCCCGACTGCCGGAACATCCCGCGAAGTCCCGCAATGCCGGCCAGGTGTTCTCGCGCGAGTTGCATCGTCGCGTTGTTCGACGCGGGAACCGCGAGGCCCATCCCGATTCCCGTCACCCCGCCGGCAAGCGACAGCCAGAGATACGGAGACATGGATGCCGGCATCAGCACCATTGCGACGCTCCCGCCGGCGATGATCGCGAAGCCCACGATCATCGGCAGTCGATAACCCGTGCGGCGGAGCGCGAGAACGGCGAGACCGGCGACGCAGATCATGCCGACGGCGCGGGCGGTGAGCAGCGTTCCCGCCTGCAGGATCGGAATGTGAAACCTGTCCTGTGCGTAGAGCGGCACGAGCGCTCCGAACCCGAGGGCGGCGCCACCGTAGAGGAAGTTGAGGAGGTTCATCACCCCAAAGCCGCGGCCGTGTAGCAGCCGCATCGGGATAAACGGGTCATCCGCATATCGCGTTCTGAGCAGAAAGAGCACGAGAGCGATCACCGCGATGACCTCCGGGCCGATGAACCCGAGGCTGAACACCGACGTGTCTCTGCCGCCGAGGTAGGTGATGCCGAACATGGCGGAGAGGATGAGCAAGCCGAGCAGCACGATGCCGGGTACGTCCACCCTCTTGCTGGGGCGCAAGGTGCCGCGTGGGATGAAGATCAGGCCGAGGGCGATGAGCAGGATGCCGATGGGCACGTTGACGAGAAAAATGCCGCGCCACGACCATCCGGTCACGAAGATGCCGCCCATGATCGGACCGACGATGCCGCCGATCGGGAAGATGCTCGTGAACATCCCGAGGGCGCGGTCACGGTTGCGCCCGAAGTGGTCGGCGACGATGCCGGTTGCCGACGGCATGAAGGCGCCGCCACCGATCGCCTGGATGGCGCGCAGGGCAACGAGCATGTAGATATTGGTCGCGAGGCCGCAACACAGCGATGCGACGGTGAAGACAACTGCCGCGGTCATGAAGACCTTCTTGCGGCCGTACATATCGCTCAGCTTGCCGGCGAGCGGCATCACGAGGATCTGACCGAGCGCGTAGATGGTGATCGTCCAGCCGCTCCACTCGATACCAGCATGAAGTTGGCGTTGGATCGTCGAGAGGGCCGTCGCCACGATCGTCTGGTCGACGGACGCCATGAACAGGCCCATCGCGACGATGAAGAAGACGAGACCTCGTCGGGGAAGCGGCTCGTCGTCGGCCGCGGGTCGCGCGGGGGCGGGAAGGTCGATCTCGCCCGTCATCGTCGACAATGGCTCCTCGGTGGGGCGCTTTCGACCAATGTTCAGGCGAGTCATGCGGTGCGTAGACTTTCTGGATCGGGGGGCGTGCAAGCGGGCAACGGCACCGCCACGCCTTTCACAATACATTGCCTGCCGGCAAGCAAGTAAACTGGCGAGTGCGAGGCCGGAGGAGAAAAATGGATGTCGATGTCGCAGCACGCCTCCGCGGCGTCATCAATAAGCTGTCTCGCCAGTTCAATGCTTCCGCGACCGGAGAGGGACTGACGCCGTCGCAGGCATCCGCTCTCGGACTCATCGCCTGGCGCGGACCGCTGAGCCTCGCGGAACTCGCGGACATCGAGGGACTCAACCCGACCATGGTGTCCCGAGTCGTCGGCAAGCTCGACGAGGCGGGGCTCGCCCGTCGCGTTCAGAACCCGCAGGACCTGCGCTCCGGCCTCGTCGACATCACCGAGGCGGGCGTGTCGATGCACGAGCGCATCAAGACCGAGCGTGGCAAGGTCGTCGCGGAATGTCTCGGCCGCCTGCCCGAGGCCGACCGCGAGGCAATCATCAATGTCCTGCCGGCGCTCGAGGCGCTCGCGGGTGCGCTCAGATCGGTGCCGGCGCCCCGCGAATAGTCGTCGTGTTCAGTGAGTTGAGTAGCGAGCGTCCGCATAGGTGCTGACTACAATGGACGGGGCGTCAGCCGATCACCGCGACCCGAACCGCGGGATTCAGCCCCGGCGTGCGGCTGCCCTCTCCCCACGAGCTGACCGACCCCCGTTGTCCGACCATGCGGCAGTCCCGTCGCCGAGAAGGTTCGCCGTATGAATGCACCGTCCGAGTCGTTGCGCAATCGCATGCCGTCGATGCCGTCGATAGCCGTTCTCCGGTCGCCAAAGGCGTTGAGCGTCGAGGTGCTCGCCGGCGTCATAACCACCCTGGCGTTGATTCCCGAAGTCATCTCGTTCTCGGTGATCGCCGGCGTCAAGCCGGAGGTGAGCCTTATCGCTTCGGTCATTCTCGCAATCACCATGTCCTTCCTCGGCGGCCGGCCGGCAATGGTCACTGCCGCAGCGGGCTCCGTCGCGCTCGTCGTCGCCCCACTCGTTAAGAGCCACGGCGTCGAATACCTGCTGCCGGCTGTGATCCTTGCCGGTCTGGTCCAGATCGTGTTCGGCGTCTCCGGACTCGCGCGGCTCATGCAATTCATCCCGAGATCGGTGATGATCGGTTTCGTCAACGCGCTCGCGATCCTGATCTTCATGGCGCAGATCCAGCATCTCGTCGGGGTGCCGTGGCTCGTGTATCCGTTATTCGTTGTCACGATCCTGATCGTCGTCGTGCTGCCCCGGCTCACCCGAGCCGTCCCCGCGGCACTGGTCGCCATCGTCGTGGTGACGGCGATCGTGATCGTCACGGGCATCACCGTCCCCAGCGTGGGCGACGACGGATCGATGTCGGGGGTGCTGCCCGGGCTGACACCATTCCTTGCGCCGATCAATCTGGAGACACTGCAGATCGTCTGGCCGACCGCACTAAGCATCGCGTTCGTCGGATTGCTGGAGTCGCTCCTCACCGCCAAGGTGGTGGATGATCTCACGGGTACCGGGTCGTCCAAGGGCCGTGAGTCCTGGGCGCTCGGCGTGTCCAACCTGTTTGCTGGGTTCTTCGGGGGGATCGCCGGCTGCGCGATGATCGGCCAGACGATCGTCAACGTGAAGATCGGTGGCGCTCGTACCCGCATTTCGACTCTGGTCGCCGGAGCGACGCTGCTTCTCCTCGTCACTACCCTTAGCGGCGTCATGGCGCGAATACCGATGGTGGCGCTCGCCGCCGTGATGATGATTGTCGCCATCACCACAATGAATTGGGGCAGCGTGAACCCGATGTTGCTCAAGCGGATGCCCCTCTCCGAGACGATCGTGATGGTGGTGACGGTGGCGGTCGTTGTTGCCACCGGCAACCTGGCAGTGGGCGTGGCGGCCGGAGTCGTCCTCGCCCTTGCTCTTTTCGCCCGAAGGGTTGCCCACCACCTTCGGGTCGATCGGGCCCTCGACGCCGCAGGGAGTTCCGTGCGCTACAACGTCCACGGTCCGCTGTTCTTCGGTAGCAGCAACACTCTGATCGACCGGTTCGCCTTCGCGCAGGATCCGAAGTCCGTCGTCATCGACATGACGCATGCACAGATCTGGGATGTATCGACCGTTGGGGTCCTCGACGCCATCGAACTGAAGTACCGAGCCCAGGGGGCGGCAATCGTGTTGGAGGGCCTAGACGAGCGCAGTCACACGTTTCGTTCGCGCATCTCGGGTCATTTGTGAGTCCCATCCGGGGGCTAAGGGTGGTGACGCGGCCATCAGCCCCCTGCTCGGGTGAATGGCACATGCTCTGTGTCCAGACGTGTTCGCGGGCCGTCGACGTCTCCGGGACTCGCTGAACGCCGGTCAGGAATGCGGCGAACCAGGAGGGTGATGCCCAGGGCGGCTACCCAGAGTCCCCAGACCGTGCTGCCGATCAGCCCGGCGAGGTCCCAGACCGGGAACCCGGGAACGGCAGTGGCAAGGATGTCGCCCTGATTCAGCAGGTAAAGCAGGCTTACGGCGAGTCCGGAAAAGCCCAACCAACGAGGCAGCACGCGAGTGCGCAGGATGATCACACTGATGGTGATCGACCAGGCAATGATGAGCAACTGGCCCAGATGCTCGCCGAGCAGGGCGCCGCCGAACTGGTGCTGGGCGGTCCAGGCGGCATCCACTGCCGCCTTGGTCGTCGCGTCTCCCGAGACGTAGGCCCGGGCGAGCGCCGGTACAACGAAGACCCAGCGCAGGAACCCGACGAGGGAAAGCAGAACCGAGGCGGCTCCCGCATAAGTAGCTACCCGCAACGCCGAGTTATCCCGTAGGCGAAGAACGGCTGGGAGCAGCAGGACGGGAACAGCGAGTATCCCGTAGGTCCAGGCGGTCGCAAACCAGATCCAGACCAAACCAGCGCCCCCGGCTGCGAAAGCGGGCAGCACCACGCTGGCGGGTTCCCGCAGAATGTCAGGCCAGCCGAACGCCACGGAAAGTGCTGTGGCGGCGCCGGCGAAACCGAGGGCCGCAACGGTGAAGAGCCCCCCGGTCGCTCGGCGAGCGGTAACGCCTCTACTCGTAGATGTCATGATGGGTCGTTCCGGTCGAATGGGACCTGAATCACGCAGGTCCGGCGGCCTGAGTGCGAATATGCGCCATGCACGAGGACCGCGGTCGAGTGTGTTGTGCTCATTTCTCATCCTTCGTCTTGGGCCGGTCCCGCGGGGTTCCTTCGTCGATCGGAACGAGCCTTTCGGAATAGAGAGTGTCGACAATCAGGCGTGCCAACCGGGTGACACTTGGTAGGCGCGTCGAAAGGAACGGCACCGATCTCACGCGACGGGCGATCGCGGCGTGCGAATCGCGATGGGGGAATCGCGACGGCCAGCGCCGTGACGGCTGGCGGGAGCAGCGTGATTTAGCTAATTGCGCCGAACCTACTCCCGTGACAACGGCGCTGTCCAGACAAGCCGCTGCCGATTCCGATGGACTTCGCTGCGAGCGTGCCGCGATGCGCTAGATTCATCGCCCAAGGAGGGCATCATGAGCGAACATCGCACGCCCCGAATCATCGTCGGCGTTTTCCCCGGGCAGCCGGAGTCGGTAATCCGGCACGCGGCCGTCTTCGCGGAGCGGTTCGGTGCGGAGTTGGTGTGCGCGTGGGCGGACAGCAGCAGGTACGTCACCGAGGAGGGTCCCGACGGCATCGTGGAGTCCATGCCGCTCGATCCCGACCTCGCGGATGTTGAGGATGCGGGGTTTCCCGAGGGATATGCCGCCGAAATCGGGAGGCTATTGGACCCGCTCGGCGTCACCTGGTCGACCCGCGACCTCGCCGGCCAGCCCGCCCGGGCGCTCGAACACCTCAGCGCCGCGATCCAGCCGATCATGATCGTGGTCGGCAGCCGGCGGGCGAACGCGCGGGCGACGGTGCAAGAATTCTTCACGGGATCCGTTGCCTCCCACCTGGCGCATCGGCAACGTCAACCGGTCGTCGTCATTCCGCTCACGCCGGTGGCTTCGGATGAGGAGTTGCCATGGAGGTTGGGGTGAGGGCAGTGTTAGTGTCTCGCCTCGCGCAGCGGGCCGAGAGCAATCAGTAAGGAACGCCTCATCGGATGAGCATCCCCGACACACCGCCCGATCGCGAACTCAATAGTCAGGGGCCCGTTTCTCGCGCGACGGGCGCACCCGCTCGGCCGCCGCACCTTCGATGGCGCTATCTCGGGCTCGTGGCCCTCGGCGGGGTGGCCGGTACCGCGGCGCGCGAAGCGCTTAGTCTCACCGTTCCCTCTCTGGGCGGAGTGCCCGTGATCATTCTGGCGATCAACGTGGTCGGAGCCTTCGCGCTCGGCCTGCTGCTCGACTCGCTGATGCGGCGCGGAGCGGATGAGGGCACCCGCCGCGGTGTGCGCCTACTGGTGGGGACCGGGGTGTTGGGCGGATTCACCACCTACAGCGCGCTCGCGACCGGGACGAGTCTGCTGTTCACCGAGGGGCAACCGGCCGCCGGGATTGCGTACAGCCTCGCCACTGTTGTGCTCGGTGGGCTAGCGACCTTCGCCGGGATCGCGCTCGCGACCGCGGCACACCGCCCGCGTTCCGGCCCGGTGGCTCGAAAGCGACACGGATGACCCCGCTCGCGTTCCTTCTCATTTCGATCGCCGGCGGGCTCGGTTCCGCCCTCCGCCTGCTGGTCGACGGCCTGGTCAAAGCGCGGCTGAAGATCAGGTTCCCGGTTGGTACGACGATAATCAACGTGACCGGCTCTTTTCTGCTCGGGCTCATCACGGGACTGGCCACCGCCGCCGTGCTACCGGCCGAGTGGCAGCTCATCATCGGAACCGGGCTGCTCGGCGGCTATACGACTTTCAGCACCGCGAGCTTCGAGTCGGTGCGCCTCATCCAGGACCGCCGTTACGCCGCCGGACTGCTCAACAGTGTCGGAATGCTGGTCGCCGCCGTTGGTGCCGCTTTGCTCGGGCTATGGCTGGCTCGCCTGTTGTAGCGGTGTCAGGTTCGCCTCGTGTGAGACGTCAGGGTGGGTTAGCGCCCTGAATTGGGGACAGACCGACCCAACCTCCGGCGACGCCAATTCGGTAGAGTGCAATGCAGATCATGTCGCACCGGCGATACCCCGAGGTCTTTCACTTTCCTGGTTTGGCCTGTGTAAGGAAGCGCATGAGACAACCGGTTCGGATCGCCGTCACACTGCAGCGTCCAGATCTAGCCGTTCCGCCGGCAACCGTACTGCTGAGCATCAACCAGTACGGCCAGCCTCCGGCATTGCTTCACGACCCGATCGATATCAGCGGCACGAAGGTTCACGGAATGTGGCTCGTGCAGGATCGAAGCCAGGCACTCCTTGCTGCCTACGATTTCCTCGAGCCCGGCACCTGATCCAGCCCTAGCCAGCGATGGCAGGGGATGACTCCCGCACCAGGTCCGCGAGCCAGGCGGCCTGCCTAGTCCACTGAAGCGCCAGACCACCCTCGTGCTCATTGAACGGGTAGACCTCGATGTTTGCTTTCCCGCCGTAGTTGTTGTGGGCGGCGAACACGGTTGATGGCGGGCACACCGGGTCAAGCAACGCGACCGAGAAGAGCGCTGGAGCGGTGGCTCGCTTGGCGAATGTGACGCCATCGAAGTAGGAGAGCGTGTGAAACGTCTGCTCCACGAGTTCGCGGTGCACCGAGAGGTAACGCACGATCTCGTAGTACGGACTCGTATTCGTCATCCCGACGGCGCGCTCGAAGTGACAGAGGAACGGAACATCCGGCATCACGGCGATCAGGTCGTCGACGAGCGCCGCCACGGCCAGGGCGATTCCTCCGCCCTGGCTAATGCCAGCCACCGCTATCCGACTTGAGTCAACCCGGTCAAAGCCGCGGACCGCGTCGATGGCACGGACGGCGTCGGTGAAGACGCGGCGGTAGTAGTACGAGGATGGGTCATCGATTCCCCGGGTCATGAAGCCGGGAACCGCCGGGCCTGACCCGACCGGGTCTGGCGTGCCACCGCCGGCGCCCCACTCGCCGCCCTGCCCGCGGGTATCCACTAAGAAGTGCGCGTACCCGGCCGCGGACCAGGCCAGGCGCTCGTGCGGGAGCCCGCGGCCCCCGCCATAGCCAATGAACTCGACCACGACCGGCAGGTCGCCCTCGCCCTCGGGCAGCACGAACCAGCCCTTGATCGGGTCGCCGCCGTGCCCCGCGAACTCCACGTCGAAGACGTCGAAGCTCGACAGCAGCGAATCGACCCTCTGGATGCGCGGCGCCCAGTCCAGCGCCCGAGCCTCGGCGATGGTCGAGGTCCAGAACTCGTCGAAGTCAGCCGGTTCGCTCAGCGTGGGGCGGTAGGCGCGGAGCTCTTCGATCGAGAGGTCAAATCTGGGCATGTGGTTATACCTGTTCTGCTCGGGGTCCCCCTAATCGTACTTTCCCGACCGTCGCTATCGGGCATCCGAACGCCCCCTGATCCGTCGCGACAGCTCGGCCGCGTAGGGGTGGATCTCGGCCGCAAGCTCGGCCCAACGCTCCGGTCCAATTGCGGAGCGGGAGAAGGTCACGGCGATGCCGGCGGCAGGCCAGCCAGCATGGTCCCGCACCACGACGGCCACCGAGGAGATGCCCTCGGTCACCTCTCCGTCCTCGGCGGCGAATCCGCTCGCCGCCGTCTCGTCCAGAATCCGGCGCAATTCGCTGTACCGGGTGATGGTGCTTAGGCGTTCCCGCGCCACGAAAGCGTCCCGATTCGGAAAGAGTGCGCGAACCTGAGACTTCGGCAGGGCGGCGAGCATCGCCCGGCCACTCGCGGTCAACTGGCTCGGCAGTCGCACCCCCACGTCGGTGACGAGGGTCGGTCGACGCGGGGCCCGCTCCTCGATGAGATAGAGCACGTCTCGGCCGTGGAGAACGGCGAGATGGGCGCTCTCGCCGATGTGGTCGACGAGCGAGGCGAGAATCGGATGCCCAAGGCGCGTGAGTGGCTCCTGACGGGAAAACCCCGAACTGAGTTCGAACGCAGCGATGCCGATTCCGAATCGGCGCTCCTCGGGAAAATGCAGAACGAATCCGCTGTCCTCGAGCACCCCGAGCAACCGGTAGACCGTTGAGCGCGGCAGCTCGAGCGCGGTCGCGAGCGTGGACGCGGCGATGGGTCCGCGCTGGGCGGCGAGGTGCACCAGAATGCGGAGGGTGTTGCGCGAGGCCGGCACGTCGGTGTGTCTCATATCCGAGACACTAGCCCCCAAAGAGCGCCACAATCGTCGCATTCGGGGAGTGAGATTGAGCCATGTCACTCCTGCCCGGCCTCTTGGACGCTCCTGCGCACCCCGCTGCCATCCGCGTGGGAATCGGCCCGCTGTCGGTGGACGACGTCGTCGCCGTGGCCAGGCTCGACGCGCCCGTGGTCATCGAACACGACGCGAGGGCCGCCGTGGCCGCGAGCCGGCGCATGATCGACGCTCTCGCGAGCGACGAATCGCCGCACTATGGCATCTCCACCGGATTCGGCGCCCTCGCGAGCACCTATATCGCCGCCGACAAGCGCGCGCAGCTTCAGCGCAGCCTCATCCGCTCCCACGCCGCGGGATCTGGCGACGAGGTGGAGCGGGAAAGCGTGCGGGCTCTCATGCTGCTTCGCATTTCCACTCTTCTCACCGGCCGCACCGGCATCCGGCTTTCGACCGTTGAGACGTACGTCGCACTGCTCAACGCCGGGATCACCCCGGTGGTCCGCGAATACGGCTCGCTCGGCTGCTCCGGCGACCTCGCCCCGCTCGCGCACTGCGCGCTCGCCCTGATGGGAGAGGGAACGGTGCGCGACCGATCCGGCATCCTCGTGCCGGCGGCCGAGGCCCTCGCCGCGGCCGGCATCGAGCCGGTGCTGCTGGCCGAGAAAGAGGGGCTCGCTCTCGTGAACGGCACGGACGGGATGCTCGGCCAGCTGAGCCTCGCGATCCACGACCTGCGCATCCTGCTCTCGTCCGCGGACGTCGCCGCCGCCATGTCGGTAGAGGCGCTGCTCGGAACGGACGCGGTGTTCGCCGACGACCTTGCCGCGTTGCGACCGCAGGCCGGTCAGCGGCTGTCGGCCGCGAACATCCGGCGCATGCTCGCCGATTCGCCGATTGTGGCGAGCCATCGTGGGTCGGGGCACACCGTCGTGCAGGACGCCTACTCGTTGCGCTGTGCCCCGCAGGTGCACGGGGCCGCCCGCGACACCGTCGACCACGCCGCGCTCGTGGCCGAGCGGGAACTCGCCTCGGCGGTGGATAACCCCGTAGTGACGCTCGACGGGCGGGTGGAGTCGAACGGTAACTTTCACGGCGCCCCGGTCGCCTACGTGCTCGACTTCCTCGCGATCGTCGTCGCCGATGTGGCGAGCATGTCCGAGCGGCGCACCGACCGGATGCTGGATCCCGCCCGCAGCCACGGGCTGCCGGCCTTCCTCGCTTCGGATGCCGGAGTGGACAGCGGCCTGATGATCGCCCAGTACACCGCGGCGGGTATCGTCTCCGAGCTCAAGCGGCTCGCCGTGCCATCCTCGGTCGACTCGATTCCGTCGTCGGCCATGCAGGAGGACCACGTGTCGATGGGTTGGGCCGGCGCCCGCAAGCTGCGCAGGGCCATCGACGGCCTTGGTCGGGTGCTCGCCATCGAGGTGATGACCGCGGCGCGCGCTCTCGACCTGCGTGCGCCGCTGGCGCCTGGGCCGGGCACCGGTGCCGTGCTCGACCGGGTGCGTGAGGAGATCGAGGGACCCGGACCCGACCGCTTCCTGTCGCCCGAGATCGAGGCCGTCGTCGCCGCGGTGCAGAGCGGCGAAATCCTTGCCGCCGCGGTCGCCCGGCTCGGAGCGCTGGACTAGACCCGCCCGACTAGTCGTAAAGATTCTGGAGAGGAACACCATGATCGACCTTCACGCGCCGCGCGTTGTCCGAGCCGCGCGGGGGAACACCCTCACCGCCAAGAGCTGGCAGACCGAGGGACCGTTGCGCATGCTCATGAACAATCTCGACCCAGAGGTCGCCGAGCACCCGGAAAAGCTCGTCGTGTACGGCGGCACAGGCAAGGCGGCACGAAACTGGGAGGCGTACGACGCAATAGTGCGAACGCTCGAGACTCTCGAGTCCGACGAGACGCTTCTCGTGCAGTCCGGCAAGCCGGTCGGCGTGTTCCGCACCCACGAATGGGCACCGCGCGTGCTCATCGCCAACTCGAACCTCGTCGGAGAGTGGGCGAACTGGCCGGAGTTTCGCCGACTCGAGGAGCTCGGGCTCACGATGTACGGGCAGATGACGGCCGGCTCGTGGATCTACATCGGTACCCAGGGGATTCTGCAGGGCACCTACGAGACCTTCGCCGCGATCGCCACCAAGAGATTCGGCGGCACCCTCGCGGGAACCCTCACCCTGACAGCGGGCGCCGGAGGGATGGGAGGCGCCCAACCGATGGCGGTGACCCTCAACGAGGGCGTCGTGCTCATCGTCGACGTCGACGAGACGCGGCTGCGGCGTCGGCTCGACCACGGTTACCTCGACGAGCTCGCCGAGGACATCGACGACGCGCTTCTGCGGGTCGCGGCGGCGAAGTCTGACCGGCGCGCCCTCTCCGTCGGCCTCGTCGGCAACGCGGCAACCGTCTTCCCGGAGTTGCTCTCCCGCGGTGTGCCGATTGACATCGTGACCGACCAGACCTCCGCGCACGACCCGCTCAACTACCTGCCGGAGGGGGTCACCGTGGAGGAGTGGCACGCGCTCGCCGAAGCCGATCCGGAGGGGTTCACCATCCGTGCTCGCGCGTCGATGGCCAAACACGTGCAGGCGATGGTCGACTTCCAGGATGCCGGGGCCGAGGTCTTCGACTACGGGAACTCGATCCGGGCTGAGGCACTGCTCGGCGGATGCGAGCGCGCATTCGAGTTCCCCGGCTTCGTGCCGGCCTACATCCGTCCGCTCTTCGCCGAGGGCAAGGGGCCGTTCCGCTGGGCGGCGCTCTCGGGCGACCCGGCCGACATCGCCGCGACGGACCGCGCCATCCTTGAGCTGTTTCCGAATGACGAAAAGCTCAGGCGGTGGATCACGGCGGCCGGGGAGAAGATCTCGTTCGAGGGCCTGCCTGCCCGCATCTGCTGGCTCGGCTACAAGGAGCGTCACCTCGCCGGACTGCGCTTCAACGAGATGGTGGCCTCCGGCGAGCTGTCCGCCCCCGTCGTGATCGGTCGCGACCACCTCGACTCCGGCTCCGTCGCATCCCCGTACCGGGAGACCGAGGGGATGGCGGACGGCTCCGACGCGATCGCCGATTGGCCTCTGCTCAACGCGCTGCTCAACACGGCCTCCGGGGCGACCTGGGTGTCGATTCACCACGGCGGCGGGGTTGGCATCGGCCGAAGCATCCACGCCGGTCAGGTGGTCGTCGCCGACGGAACGCCGCTCGCGGCGCAGAAGATCGAACGCGTGCTCACCAACGACCCGGGCAGCGGAGTCATGAGGCACGTCGACGCCGGCTACGAGCGGGCGGCCGAGGTCGCTCGGGAACGCGGCCTTCGCGTGCCGATGTGGGAGGGCTAGGTGGCCCTGCTCGATCACGGCATGCTCGCGCACGGAATGCTCGCCGGCCTCGATGAGATCGCCGACGTCGGTCGGGATGCCGCGCGCGGGGGCTACTCCAGGCATCTCTGGCAGGGTCCCGACCTCGAGTTGCGGGCCTGGTTCATCGAGCGAGCAACCCGGATCGGGCTCGACGTCGAGACGGACCGCAATGGCAATCTGTGGGCCTGGTGGGGTGAGCCGGGCGAGAACGCCGTCGTCACAGGCAGCCACCTCGATTCGGTGCCCGGCGGCGGAGCCTACGACGGCCCGCTCGGGGTGGTGAGCGCCCTCAATGCGGTTGCGAGTCTCAAGAACGCGGGATTCCAACCGTCCCGTCCGGTCGCCGTGGTCGTCTTCGCGGAGGAGGAGGGCTCCCGATTCGGGGTAGCCTGCCTCGGCTCCCGGTTGCTGACAGGCGCGATCGACGCCGATCGGGCTCGTTCTCTCGTCGACCGGGATGGCGTGACTCTCGCCGAGGCGGCCGCTCTCGCCGGGCTCGATCCCCGTCGACTCGGCGTCGATCGCGAGGCCATCGACCGGGTCGGACTCTTCATCGAACTCCACGTCGAGCAGGGCCGCGGCCTGATCGACCTCCAGTCTCCGCTCGCCATCGCGTCCTCGATCCTCGCGCACGGTCGCTGGCGGCTCACCTTCACCGGCCAGGGCAACCACGCGGGGGCGACGACGATGGCCGAGCGACGCGACCCGATGGTGGCCGCGGCACGCGCGATCCTCGCCGTGACGGAAGCGGCCGTCGCCTCTCCCGATTCCCGGGCAACAGTCGGTCGCCTCGAGGTGGTTCCCGGGGGGACCAACGTCATCGCCTCGAGAGTGATCGCGTGGCTCGACGCCAGGGCGCCATCCGACCAGCAGACGCGCGACCTCGTCGCCGACATCGAGGCGCGAATCCGGCTGGCGCTCGCCGTAACCGGATGCTCGCTCGAGGTCACCGAGGAATCCTGGTCGGGCGTGGTCACCTTCGACCCGACCGTCGCGGAAGACCTCTCGGTCGCGCTCGGCGGCACGCCGCTGGTCGCTGCTCCGTCGATCGCCACGCCGCGGATCTTCACCCCGCGGCTCTCAACTGGGGCCGGGCACGACGCCGGGGTGCTCGCCGCCGTCGTGCCGAGCGCGATGGTGTTCGTGCGAAACCCGACCGGGATATCGCACTCCCCGGAGGAGTTCGCCGAGGCCGCCGACTGCGTCGCTGGTGTGTCCGCGCTCGAGAGAATGCTGCGGTCGGTGCTATGAGCTACTGGTGCTCCACCGTTGTGATCGACGGCGTCGCCGAGCCGTCGGTGCGGATCGAGTTCGGCAGCGACGGGCGGATCACCGCCATCCAGCGGGCAGCCGCCCCGGCGGACGAGGATGTCCGGCTTGGCACGGTCGTTCCCGGCATGGGGAACGCGCACTCGCATGCGTTTCACCGGGTGCTGCGGGGTCGCACCCACTCCGACGGCGGCGACTTCTGGCGCTGGCGCGAGTCGATGTACCGGGCGGCGTCCGTTCTGGACCCGACTCGCTACCTCGCACTGGCTCGGGCGGTCTTCGCCGAGATGCTCGTGAGCGGGTGGACCGCCGTCGGAGAGTTCCACTACGTGCACCACCAACCGGATGGCACCCCGTGGGCGGAGCCGCATGCCATGGAACTCGCCATCTCCCGCGCGGCAGCCGAGGTGGGAATCCGGCTGGTCCTGCTCGACACCCTCTACCTCGCGGGTGGAATCGGCCAGCAGCTCGCACCGGATCAGCGCGCGTTCGGGGATGGGACGACCGCGGCCTGGCTTGACCGCTGGCACTCCCTGCGGGAGACGATCGGCGACCGGACGACGTTGGGCGCGGCCATCCACTCGGTGCGCGCGGTACCGCCGGAGGACATCCGGCTTGCGGTGCTCGGCCTGCCGGACGATGTGCCGCTGCACGTTCACGTCTCAGAGCAGCCGCGGGAGAACCGCGACTCGCTCGCCGCGTACGGCCGCACCCCGGTCGGTGTGCTGGCCGACGCCGGTGCCCTTTCACCGCGGACCAGCCTCGTGCACGCCACTCACCTCACCGCCGAGGACCGTGCGATCGTCGCCGAATCGGGGGCGACCGTGGTGTTCTGCCCGACCACCGAGGCCGACCTCGGGGACGGCATCGGGCCGGCCCGGGCCCTCGCCGACGCCGGCACCCCGATCGCCCTCGGATCCGACCAGAACGCGGTGATCGATCCGTTTCTGGAGATGCGGGGACTCGAGGCCGGTGAGCGCCTCGCCTCCGGTTCCCGCGGCAGGTTCGACCCGGCGCGGCTTCTCGCCGCGGCGAGCACGACGGGGTACGCCTCGCTCGGTCTCGGCGACCACCGCCTGGCGGTTGGCGACCCGTGCGACCTCGTGGAAGTCGCGGCGACGAGTCTGCGCACGGTCGGATCCCGGCCGGCCCAGTTGCCCATGACGGCGACGGCGTCGGATGTCGAGCGGGTCATCGTCGGCGGCAGACTCGCCGCCGATCGCGGTCGCCTGGTCCCGGCCGAGGGAATCACGTTCGGCCGCCGGCCGGAGAACCTGCTGCTCGCGGCACTGACCGAACTTTTTTCCCCTGAAGGAGGGTCCGTCGATGACCGCTGAGCTGATCACCGGGATTGGTGAACTGACCACCAACGATGCACCGCGATCCGGCGAATCGACCCGCCTGCCGGGCGCCGCGCTCGTCATCGAGAACGGCCGCGTCGCCTGGATCGGGTCGGCGAGTCGGGCCCCGGACGCCGACTCCCGCACCGACGTCGGCGGTCGCGCGGTGCTCCCCGGATGGGTGGATACGCACACCCACCTCGTGTTCGCCGGCGACCGGTCCGCCGAATTCGAGTCCCGCATGGCCGGCCACGCGTATCAGGCCGGCGGGATCGGCACCACGGTCACGGCGACCCGCGAGGCATCCGAACACGAGCTTGTTGCCAACGCGAAGCGACTCGCCGCAGAGGCACTGCGACAGGGAACCACGTTTCTGGAGACCAAGACCGGCTACGGTCTCGACCTCGAGAGCGAGACCCGGTCGGCGCGAGCCGCATCCTCCGTCGCCGATGTCGTGACGTTCCTTGGCGCGCACATCGTGCCGAGCGGAATCGACCGTGATGAATACCTTCGGCTCGTGACTGGACCGATGTTGCAGGCCGTCGCCCCGCTCGTCGACTTCATCGACGTGTTCTGCGAGACCGGGGCGTTTGATGCGGAGGAGTCGCGGGCGGTCCTGCTCGCCGGCCGGGCCGCGGGGCTCGGGCTGCGGGTGCACGGCAATCAGCTCGGTCACGGCGACGGGGTGCGGCTCGCCGTCGAGCTTGGCGCGTCGAGCGTTGACCACTGCAATCACCTTGCCGCCGCCGACATCGACGCGCTAGCCTCCTCGACCACCGTCGCGACGTTGCTTCCGGCCTGCGATCTCTCGACCCGTGAGCCGCTCGCCCCGGCTCGAGCGCTGCTGGATGCCGGGGCGCACATCGCGCTCGCGACGAACTGCAACCCCGGTACCTCGTATACGACGTCGATGCAGTATTGCGTGGCGACCGCGGTGCTGCAGATGCGGCTGACCGTCACCGAGGCGGTGTGGGCGGCCACCCGAGGGGCCGCACGGTCGGTTGCTCGGGACGACGGAGTCGATTCGGTCGGCTCGCTGCGGGTCGGAGCCATCGCCGATCTGCAGGTGCTCGATGCGCCTTCGGTGTCGCACCTCGCCTACCGACCGGGCGTTCCGCTCACGAGCGCCGTCTGGCGCCACGGCACTCGGGTGACCGCCGTCCCGAGCGCCTTCTAGCTCCGGGTCGCCGTTAAAAACGACACTCGCTGCCGTCCTCCGATAGGGCAAGACAGCAGCGAGTCCCGCTGGGTCAGGTGTTAGCCCTCTTGGTTGCGGCGTCGTCGGGCGGCAGCGACCAGCAGGAGACCGAGCGCCAGCAGCGCCACAATGAGGCTGAGGATGACGGGGATCGGGAGCGGCGATCCCGTGAATGCCAGCGCCGCGGCCTTCACTGGCACGGTGACCGTGACGCTGGCTCGGCTCGCGGCGTAGGACGCATCGCCCGAATATGCGGCGAGGACCGAGTGCGTTCCGGAGCCGAGTGCGGTGGTGGTGCAGGACCTGTCAGGAAGGGTGGCGGTGCAGAGGAGTGTCCCATTCAGGGTGAACGTGATGGTTCCGGTCGCTCCCGTGGGGATCCCGGTCGCGGTGAGCGTGGTGGTCGATCCGGCGTTGTCGACAGTCGTGCCGGCGACAATCGCCGACCTCTGGGCCTGAACGGTCAGCCTTAAGCGGGGGCCGTTGGCCGCCAGGTGGTTGCTGTCGCCGCTGTAGTGCGGGGTGACGGCGTAGGTTCCACCGGGTAGGTTCTGCTCGGTGGTGCAGGACGCGTCGGGCAGGGTCGCCGTGCAGAGCACGGTGCCGTCCGCCGCTGTGTAGGCAATCGTTCCGGTGGCGCCCGCCGCCAGACCGGTGGTCGTCAGCGTGGCGGTCGCGCCGTGGATGATTGTCGCGACAAGCGTGTCATCGACCGTTGCCTGGAACGCTGGGGCACTCGCCTTCGTGACCGTGAGGTCCGCGGTGATGGTGGTGGTGGCGGGATCGAAGTTGACGTCGCCCTGGTAGGTGGCGGTGACGTGATAGGTCCCAGCGGCCAGGTCAGCCGCCGTCGCGCAGGACGTGGCAGGAAGCGTGACCGTGCAGAGGATGTTGCCGCCCTGGTCGGTGTACTGGATGCTGCCGGTGGCTCCGGTCGAGACCCCCGAGGTGTCCAGAGTGGCCGGTGTGCTAAACGGTGCATCGGCGTTGGGGCCGCCGTTGACCGTGGCGGTGATGGTGACCGCGGCCTTGGTGACGGTGAACGAGATGGCGGCACTGCTGCCTCCGGTGTAGTTAGCGTCGCCGGAGTACGTGGCCGTGACCGTATAGGAGCCGGCGGACAGTCCAGAGGAAGAGGCGCACGAGGTGGCTGGCGCGGTCGCGGTGCAGAGGATAGTTCCGTCGGCGGTCGTGTACGTGATCGTTCCGGTGGCTCCCGCCCGCAGACCCGATGTGTCGAAGGTCCCGGTGGAGCCGAAGGGGACAGACGGGGTGTCGACGGTGGCACCCAGCGCGGGTGCGGAGGCTTTGGTGACGGTCAGCTGCGCGGGGATGGTGCTGGTGGCGGCGGCATAGTTCGCGTCGCCACTGTAAGCGGCGGTCACCGCGTAGCTACCGGAGGCGAGAGTGCTCGAGGTCGCGCAGGAGTGCGTGGCAGCCGTGGAGGTGCACAGGATGTTTCCACCGGCGTCGGCGAAGCTCACCGTCCCGGTCGCGCCAGCGGGAAGGCCCGCCGCGCTCAGGGTTGTCGGTGTTCCATACTTGACCGTCGCAGGCGATGCGGCCACGGTGATCGTGGAGGGCGCTGACTGCGTGACTGCAGTGGTGGTGCCGGTCGACGTTGCGTAGGTGGTGTCGCCGGAGTAGGTCGCGGTGATCGTATGAGACCCGGCTGGTCCCGCGGTTGTCGCGGTGCAGGTGGCGATACCGTTGGTCACGGGAGCGGTCGCGCAGAGGGTTGCCCCGGTCGTGGTATCGGTGAATGCCACGGTTCCGGTGCCAGCGGACGGTGAGACTGTGGCGGTGAACGTCTCCGAGCTGCCGTACGTCGGGGAGGTCGGTGCGAGGGACAGGGCGGTCGTTGTCAGGACCTTCCCGATAGTGACGGTGGACGACGTCGTGACCACGGTCGCATCCGTGGACGCGACGACCGAGGAAATCGACAAGGGCGTTGCACCGGGGTTTCCGGCGGCTGTGAACGGAAGGCTTAGCGCCGGGAGGGACGCGCCTGCGGCGGTGGTGCCGGTGTAGGTGCACGTCTCCACCTGCCCGCTGATCGTGCAGGTGTAGTCAGTTCCCGTGTAGGTGAGCGGGGTGATGCCGGCCGGGAAGGTCGTGGTCACCTGCACGTTTTCACTTTCGGATCCGCCGCTCGCCGTGACGCTTGGCTTCACCGTGTAGGTGGCTGTAGAGCCGCTCGACGGGGTGCCGGTGGACACACTCGAGGTCGCGGCAAGGACCGGGACTGGCCCGGTGAGGGTCTGCGCCGTGAAGTTGTTGATCTCGTGGATATCAGTACTTCCGCCGGTGGAGGCGACCCAGCCGTAGGTCAGTTTGTAGGGAAGCCCTGTGGACGGGTTGTACCAGGAGGCAGGGATGTAGGTAGAAGATTTGAGGTTGGGCAAGAGGCCGGTGAGCATCGTCTGGGCCTTGGTGCCGATCTTGTACACGATGGCGTAGGACGCTGCCGCGACAGACGCGGAAGTCAGCTTCGACGTGCCCGCGGAATTCACGATCGCGTTGGACGGGTTGATGATCACCTCGACCGGGACGTCGGAGCTCGCCCGGTCGGTGCCGTGCAGTGCATTGCTTCCGATCGAGGTGTCCTGGCCGAGGAGGCAGTATCCCTGCGTTCCGTTGCCGGGGCCACGGACCGTCACGCTTGGGGTCGTGGACAGTGACGAGGGGGTGCAGCCGGCGCCTTCGTAGCCAGAGGTGACGTAGTTTCCCCAGTTGTCGAGGCCAAGTCCGAGGTATCCGTGGTCGAGTCCCGATTTCGCGGCGGTTCCGCTGCCGCTCGCCGAGTAGCCGAGGGAGCCGCCGGCTTGTCCGATCGATGTCGGCACTTGCGGGTTGTAGGGGTCGGTGACGGCGAGGTAGAAGACGATGCCGTCGGCGCCGCTGCCACCGTACTGGTAGGAGTCGAAGTGCGCGTCGATGCCTTTCGAGATCGGTACCGACTGAGTGGCACCGACACCGCCCTCGAGCCACTGGGTAGCACTCGTGAGACGCAGTGCTCCCGAGCTGCCCGTATCGACCGCTGGCGTGGAACATCCTGGAACCGGTGTCGCCGCGGTGTCCGAGCCCGCCGTGAGGCACGCGACGTTCGAGCTGGCGGGTGCGGCCGGTTTGATATATCCGGCTATGGACGCGCCCGTGAAGCTGTCGGTGACGAAGACCGTCTGCGCCGCCGTTGCCGCCGAGGCGGCCGTTACCGAAGTCAGAGTGAGAGCAGCGATACCCGCGACAGCAGCTACGACGAACGCGAGTCGCTTCCGTGAGGTTCTGGCCGAGCGGCGTGCGGAAGGGGCGCGATGAGCGAACACTCGGTCCTGTCGGGTGGGCCACCGAGAGGAATCGGCGGTATCGGGTAAATCGGGCTGGGAAGGCCCGGGAAAACGGCCGAGATTGCGGGGTAAGCATCTTTGACTAGGTAATTTCTAGCGCATAACTGGTATTACCTCATGTCCCAATTCTGGGGGTGCTGCTCGATGGGTTCCCTCACCGTTTCATCGATGCGCCGCTAGTCTGATCGACTATGAGCAGCCGAGGCACTGCACCGGGATTGGTCGTTTCCCACGAGGTGCGGCACGCCCTGACGAACGGGCACCCGGTCGTCGCCCTTGAGTCGACGATCATCTCGCACGGTCTGCCGCGGCCACGCAATCACGCCGCCGCGCAGGAGTTTGAGCAGATCCTCCGCGGGGCAGGTGTGACTCCGGCCACCATCGCCGTGCTCGACGGCATCGCGCGCGTCGGACTCGACGCCGAGGGTATCCGGCGGATCGCCATGGATGACCTGGCCAAGGCGAGCGTGCGGGACCTTCCGGTGCTCGCCGCGAGAGGCGCATCCGGAGCGACGACGGTCGCCGCTACCGCTCACCTGGCCGCCCTGGCCGGTATTCGGGTCTTCGCCACCGGCGGTCTTGGCGGCGTACATCGCGGCGCAAGTGGCACGTTCGACGAGTCGGCCGACCTCACAACGCTCGCCGTAACTCCGGTCACGGTAGTCAGCGCCGGGGTGAAATCGGTGCTCGACATCGGCGCGACCCTCGAACGACTTGAGACCCTGAGCGTGCCGGTGATCGGCTACCGCACCACGATTTTTCCGAGCTTCTGGCTCACCGAGTCGGCGTACTCGATCGACTGGTCGGTCGAGTCGGCCGCCCAGATCGCCGCGATCATGCGAAGCCAGGATGAGCTCGGCCGGAGGCAGGGGATCGTGATCGCCAACCCGGTTCCGAAGGCGCAGCAGTGGGACCCGCAGGAGCACGAGCGGGTGCTCACCGGGGCGCTCGATGCCGCCGCCGAGGCAGGCATTACGGGAAAGGCCGTCACGCCGTTCCTACTCGCTCACATCGTCAACGCATCCGAGGGGCGAAGCCTCGAGGTGAACCTGGACCTCGCGCGCGGCAACATCCGGTTGGCCGGGCAGATCGCCGTCGAGTGGAGCTCCCTTGGCTGATGGGCACCGTGCTGATGGGCAGCGAGCTGATCGGCGCCGGATCGTCGTGTTCGGCGATGTCATCGATGACGTCGTCGTCGTGCCAAACGGGCCGATCCGGTGGGACACTGACACGCCATCGTCGATTCGCAACCGGGCGGGCGGCTCCGCCGCGAACGTCGCCGCCTGGATCGGATCGCTCGGGGGCGCAGTCGACTTCGTCGGCATAGTCGGCGCCGACGACGTCTCCCGACATACGGCTCTGCTTCGGTCCGCCGGGGTGACGGCGCACCTCGAGGGTGACCCGACACACCCCACCGGCGCGATAGTGATCATCGTGCAGGGCGAGCGGCGCACGATGCTCAGCGAGGGTGGTGCGAACGCCGGCCTCAGCCCCGACGCCGTGACCGACGAGATGCTCGCCGGAGCGGGCCTCATCCACTTCACCGGCTACAGTGTGTTCTCGCAATCGGATCAGGCGCCGCTTCGCCGACTGATCTCCCGGGCCAGTCGACGAGGCGTGGTCGTCTCGGTCGATCCGGCTTCGGCTGGCTTTCTCAAGGACTTCGGGGCCGGGGAATTTCTCGCGGCGATTGACGGCGCGCAATTGTTCTTCCCCAACCTCGAGGAAGGCAGGCTGCTCACGGGTCTCACCGACCCGGTCGCCGTCGCCGAACGGCTCACGGAACGCTTTCACATCGTGGCGCTGACCCTGGACACCGCGGGGGTCGTGGTCGCCGAACGGGGCCAGCCGACGCTGACGGTCCCCGCCATCCCGATCGAGATCGCCGACCCGACCGGGGCGGGAGACGCCTTCGCCGCCGGGTTCCTCGAAACTTATGCGTCTGGCGCGGGAGTCTTCTCCGCCGCGGAGGCCGGCGTTCGGGCCGCGTCGATTGCCGTGGTCACTGTTGGTGGCCGCCCGCCCGCCTGACCTGCTCGTAGGCCGCAAGCGCCTGCGCCCGGGACTCCTTGAGGTCCACTATCGGTTTGGGGTAGGCCGCGCTCCCGAGCTCGGGAACGAAGGTTCGCTGATAGTCACCGTGCTTATCGAACTTCTCGGCCTGCAGAACGGGGTTGAAGACACGAAAGTAAGGCGCCGCGTCCGCACCCGAGCCGGCCACCCACTGCCAGTTCGCCGGATTGTTCGCCGGGTCGGCATCCACCAGTGTGTCCCAGAACCAGCGCTCGCCGACGCGCCAGTCGATGAGGAGATTCTTGATCAGGAAGGATGCCGTCACCATGCGGATGCGGTTGTGCATGTACCCGACCTGCCACAGCTGCCGCATTCCGGCATCGACCAGGGGAATGCCCGTTCGACCGCGCTGCCACGCCTCAAGGTCGCGGCCTTCGCCCTGGTGCCAGGGGAACGCGTCGAACTCCGGCCGAAAGTTTTTCTCGTGAAGGTCGGGCCGGTGATAGAGGATGTTCCAGTTGAACTCGCGCCAGCCCAATTCGCCGAGAAATCTTGCCGCGCTGTGTCGGGCCTCCGGGGACAGCTCGCCGCGCTGCACCCGGTGCCACACCTGGAACGGGCTGACCTCGCCGAACCGAAGTCCGGGGGAGAGGCGGGAAGTGGCATTCGCGCCGGGGGAATCCCGAGCTGCGTCGTAGTCGGCGAGGTCTTCCGTGGCGAACTGCTCGAGCCGCCGGCTGGCATCCGCCTCGCCCGGCACCCACGTCTCGCGCAGTCCGCCGGCCCAGTCCGGATGCGTCGGCAACAGCTTCCAATCGTCGAGCGCATCGCCGGCAACATCCGGCACTCCCGCGAGCTCATTCGGCGCCGGGAGCGGGTCACGCGGGTGCGGCGCGGCGAGGCAGGCGTTCCAGAACGGGGTGAAGACGCGGAACGGGCCACCGGATGACGTCGTGACGGTCCATGGTTCGTGAAGCAGGTTGGCCTGAAAGCTGTGCACCTCGAGGCCGGCTTCTCGAAGGCTCGTCATGAGGGCGGCATCCACAGTTCGTTCGGGGCCTCCGTAGCGCCGGTTCCAGAAAACGGCTCCGGCGTGGATCTCGTTCACGAGCCGGGGAAGTTCGTTCGCGGCGGCGCCCCGACGCAGCACGAGAGTGCCACCGAGCGCGGATAGCCCAGTGGCGAGGGCTTCGAGACTGTGGTGCAGCCACCATCGGCCCGCCCCGCCGAGCGGCCGGATTCCCGGCGACTCCTCGTCGAGAAGGTAGAGAACCACAAGCGGAGCACCGCGGTCCACCGCTGAGGCAATGGCTGGGTTGTCGGCGATCCGAAGGTCGTCACGCAGCCACACGATCGAGGGAGGGTAGTGAAGGGTCCCGTGCGTCGGCATGACATCATCAGTACTCAGCCCTTGGCGGCTTTGTAAGTGGGCTCTTCGGATCGCACGAATCGCGGCCCGGACCGTACAGCTTTGGGTTAGGTCGGGTCGGCGAGGCGCAGCTTGTCGCACAGCGCGGTGAGGGTCGCCAGCTCGCTCGGGCTGAGCGTTCCCCCGACCCGGTCGGCGATCGATTGGATGTGACTACGGGCCACACGGCGGAACAGGTCGAATCCCTGGTCGGTAAGCGCGACGATCACGCCGCGGGCGTCATCGGGATCGTGGTTCTTGGCGAGCAGCCCTCGGGCGGTGAGCCTGTCGACGAGCCGGCTCACGCTCGGTTGGGTGAGCAGCAGGTGCCGGTTCAGGTCCTTCATCCGCAATTGGCGGCCGGGCTGCCTGGAAAGATTGAACAGAACGTCGTATTCGTTGAGGGACAGCTCCGCGTTCGGGAACTCCGCGTTCAGATAGCGCATCACGGACACCTGGGCGCGGAACAGGGCCTCCCACGCGGCCACTGCCACGGTCTTGTCGCTCACGGGTCTCCTCCCACCCGATCCACTTTACGGAACGTCACGGGTGGGCAGGGCGACCACCGCCGAATGACGCGTGCGCGGGCTGGCGAAGTGTGGGACGAAAAGTCTTCGTTAACGGGATTGAGGGTCGGTTTCAGAGGCTAGAAACCGACCCTCTCCCTTGCACCAAGAGTGTCCTGCAATCACATTCGCGGAAGCTGCCACAGCAAACAACTTCTGCTCTTGAACTATATAACGACAAGATAACGGAGCGCTAGTTATCATTTCGTTATTTATGGAAAATTTGGGCAACGTTAAGCCAGGCCGACGACGAGCAAGCCAGGTCGTCGCCGGAGCGCCTATCACCGGGCTCACCGCATTCACCCGCGGAACGCCCAGGGTTGAGTCTCCAAGATAGGTGGGTACCAAAAACAAGGAGACATCATGGCGTTCATCACGGTTGGCACCGAAAACTCGACAGACATCGAGCTGTACTACGAAGACCAAGGGGCCGGCCAGCCCATCGTCCTCATCCACGGCTATCCGATGGATGCACACTCCTGGGAGCGACAGACCAAGGTCCTCCTGGCGGCAGGATACCGGGTCATCGCCTACGACCGCCGAGGATTCGGCCAGTCGAGCAAGACCGCTGACGGCTACGACTACGACACCCTGGCTGCCGATCTCAATGCGTTGCTTACTGAGCTCGACCTCACGGATGTGGTGCTCGCCGGATTCTCGATGGGCAGCGGGGAGGTGGCCAGATACGTCGGGACCTACGGCACAAAGCGACTTGCTAAAGTCGCGTTCCTCGCGTCGCTCGGTCCGTTCCTGCTCCAGACCGACGACAACCCGTCCGGGGTGCCCCAGGCCGTCTTCGACGGAATCATTGAAGCCGCGCAGGCAGACCGGTTCGCGTGGTTCCGCAACTTCTACAAGGGCTTCTACAACGTCGATGAGAACCTTGGATCGCGGATCAGCGAGGATGCCGTCGAGGCCAGTTGGGTCGTCGCCACTCGCAGCGCGCCCGTGGCGGCGTATGCCGTCGTGCCGTCCTGGCTGACCGACTTCCGCGGCGATGTGCAGAAGGTGAAGGCGTCGGGGATACCGGCGCTGATCGTGCATGGCACGGCGGACAACATCGTGCCCATCGATTCCACGGCGCGGCCGTTTCACGAGCTGCTTCCCGAGGCGACCTACGTCGAGATCGAGGGCGGTTCACACGGCCTGCTGTGGACGCATGCCGACGAGGTCAATGCCGCGCTCCTGGCCTTCCTCGCGCAATAGCCGAAAGACAGAATGCTCCAGTGGAGTAGCTAATATCCCGGCAAAGATAAGGGCGGCGAAGTCAGACATTCTGGCTCCGCCGCCCTTTCTCCAGTCAGGGTCACTGAATCTGCGCGGTTACCGCCGACTTCAGCTTGAGCGCTGCGGCCTGTGGGCCCGAGATCACCGGAAGTCCGAGCGCCTCCTCCATGGCTGCGGCCGCGGGAGCAAGAGAGTACTGGCCGAGCAGCACCGCGTCGACGGAGCCGACGAAGGGCTTTGCCGCCTCGATCAGTGCTTCGGTCAGCGCGCTGACGTCGCCGGCTTTCGTGGCAACGAACGCCGCGGGAACCGTTTCTCCGACCACCTTGGTTGCCGAACCATTCGCCTGCAGGAATTCGGCGAATCGCGCCACACAGTCGTTGAGTGCCGACTCGAAGGATGCGACGAGGAGCACCGTGCCGTAGTCGCCGGCGAGGGCGGTTTCGAACGCGGCCTCGTCGGGGGCCAGGATGGGAACGTCCGCCTGGGTCGCCAGGGCCACCGAACCGTACATCGAACAGGTGAGCAGAACACCGGCCGCGCCCTCGGCGAGGGCGAGATCGATCAGGCGCGTCATCCGCTCGGCGAGGTGCGGAGTGACGCCACCCTGCGCGTCTGCGTCCGGGAGGAGCTTGTCGTCGAGGATGTTCCACACTTCGGCTCCGGGGAACACCGTGTTCATTCCCGCGACGGCCGGGGCGATGGCCGCCGGCGTGGCGTGGATGAGCGCAATGCGCGGGGTGTCTGTCGCGAGCGTCATCGGGTCAACTCCTCAATCCAGGTGAGTCCCGCGGCGGTGTCGCCGGCGGGTTCGTATTCGCAGCCGATCCAGCCGGCGTAGTCGGAGGCGCGGATGGTGTCGAAGACCGTCCGGTAGTTGATTTCGCCGGTGCCGGGTTCGTGGCGACTGGGGGGATCAGCGACCTGAATATGGAAGATGTCCGGCAGCATCGCCTGCAGCTTCGGCACGAGGTCGCCCTCGTCGATCTGAGCGTGGTAGACGTCGAACAGGATGCCCACGTTGTCGGCATCCACGGCCTCGGCGACGGCGGCGGCGTGCGCCTGGGTGTCGAGGATGAACCCGGGTGCGTCGCGCTTGTTCTGCGCCTCGAGCACGATCCGGACACCCGTGTCCTTGGCCTTCTCGGATGCCCAGATGATGTTGCTGACAAAGCGGGCGAACGCGCGATCACGACTGACGCCCTCCTGACGGATTCCGGCCATCACGTGGATGAAGTCGCTCTCCAGCTCGACGGCGTACTCGAGGGCGAGTTCGAAGTCCGCGCGGAACTGCGCGACCTTGTCGGGCATGCAGGCGATGCCCGAGCGTTCGGGGGTTCCGGGTTGCCCGGTGGGTGAGTTGATCAGTACCTGCTTGAGGCCGGCATCCGTCAGACGCTTCTTCAACTCGGTCGCCGTGTACGGGTATGGCGCAGCGTACTCGACGCCGGTGAACCCGGCCGCGGCCGCGGCATCGAAGCGCTCGAGGAAGTCGATCTCGGTGAACAGCCACTTGAGATTGGCATCAAAGTTCAAAGCCGTCATCGGTCTTCCTCCGTTCTGGATCCGCCCTTTTCCGGATATCCGGCAGACGGACGCGCTGACGCTACTACTCGTCTTCAATAGTATAGCGAGACCGCTAATCATATAGCGAGCGATCAAATTTGGCCCTTACCGGCGGATCCTCACTTTCATCCGGATTCCCCCGATAGGGTGAATAATATAGTCAAGAGGGAGATACCATGGCGAGCCGTCGAGAGCCGGGAACTACATATGCCGACACCGTCTACGATCTGCTCCTAAAGCAGTTCATGGTCGGCGCACGGGATGCGGGCCAACCTCTCAACATCCCGTCCATCGCCCGCGACTTCGATGTCAGCCAGACCCCCGTACGGGAAGCTCTTGCGCGGTTGGAGCACACCGGCCTTGTGACCCGTGAGCCGCTGAAGGGCTACCGGGTCGCGCCATTGTTTAGCGAGTTCGAGCTGGTCAAGCTCATGGAAGCGCGTTTGGTTATCGAACCCGCGGTCACCCTCGAGGCCGCGCGTCGAGTTACACCCGAGTTCCTTGCCGAACTTCAAACGACGGTCGATGACCTGTCGGCGGCCGTCGAAGCCGAATCGTTCAGTGAGCACTGGCGCACGGACGACGCCTTTCATGGGCTGATCTCCCAGCACTCGGCCAACCCGTTCCTCGACTCGGCCTACCGGGCGATCGGTGGCCAGGTGCGTCGGTTCCGGCTGCTTGCCAAGGCGAGTTCGAGGACCGCGGCAATCACCATGATCGAACACGGACAAATTATCGAAGCGCTCGAGGCGAGGGACGCGGACGGGGCCGCCCAAGCGATGCGCGCACACATCGAGGGAGCCGCAGCCCGTGCCCTCGCCGACCGAAAATCGATCAGCTCGACGTAGGCCCGGCAATCTCGGCGAGCACTATCGGTGCCGAGGCCCGACCGGCGATATCGCTGATGGTGGTGAACAGGGCCGCGGGAATCGGGATGCCGTTCTCGCCTCGTTCGCGTCGTGCTTCGCGCTCGGGATCGCCGGGGACCTTGACGTCGTTCTCGTTCAGTTGCATTGCGTTGAGGAGATGCTCGACGTTCTCTGCCGTCTGTCCGCCAGGGTTCAGCGCTTCCGGGTCGATCACCAGGAAAAAGTGGCCGATGTTGTCGCGATCCCCCGACTGCAACGGGCCCGCGGCGTTGGACAAGGCGGCACTCAGGACCTGCGACATCAGGCTGAGGCCGAAGCCCTTGTGGCCACCGGTCTCGGGAGTCGGTCCCCCGAGCGGGCTGATTGTGGCGCCGAGCTTCGTCAGGAGATCGTAGGCGAGCGACGGGTCGGTGACGGCTTCGCCGGCCCGGTCGAAGACCCAGCCCTCCGGAAGGGTCTTTCCCTTGTTCGCATACGCCTTCACCTTGTTGAGGGCGACAACGCTCGTCGACATGTCGACGAGCAATGGCTCACCGTTCACCCGCGGTGCGGAGAAGGCGATCGGGTTGGTGCCAAGAATTGGCGTGGTGCCACCGGTGGCCGAGGTCACCGGCGTTCGCGTGGTCGTCGTGACAATCGAGAGAAGCCCCTGCTCGGAGGCCAGGCGAGCGTAGAAGCCGAGCGCGCCAAAGTGGAGCGAGTTGCGCACAACCACCATGCCGATCCCGCCCGCGCGCGCCTTCTCGATTGCGAGTTGCATCGACCGGATGCCGGTCGGGTGCCCCAGTCCGTGATGTCCGTCTACGACAGCGAAGGCGGGGCCATCCACGACGACCTCGGGCTCGGCGGTCAGGTCGAGACGGCCGTCAGCCAGGAACTTTTCGTACATCGAGAGCATCGAGACGCCGTGGGAGTCGATTGCCGAGAGGTCGGTGTCGACCATGATGTCGGCGGTGGTCGCCGCGGAATCGGCCCGCATGCCCCACGCACCCAGGATTTCGAGGATTTGTGCGCGCAGTGATTCCGGCGTGTAGCGCCGTGGCTCGGTCTCGGTGGTCATACGGAAACTCCTACCTCGTCGGCGATGCGCTTGCCAATTTCCAGAGCCGCGGTCGCGGCAGGCGACGGGGCGTTGAGGACGTGAATCTGTCGAGGCGCGCGCTCAAAATAGAAGTCGTCGACGAGAGTGCCGTCGCGCCTCATCGCCTGGGCGCGAACACCGGCATGGGTGGGGACGAGGCTGTCGTCCGAGAGGTCCGGGATGAGCTCGCGGAGGCTGCCAAGGAACTTCTTCTGCGAGAAGGAACGGAGGGTCTCGTCAATCCCGGTGCGCCAGAACTTCTTGCCGAGAATCCAGAGACCCGGCCACAGGGCGCTGTCAATCACGTCGCGCGGGTTGATCTGCAGCCAGCTGTAGCCCTCGCGAGCCAGCGCGAACACGGCGTTAGGGCCGGCGTGGACGGAGCCGTTGAACATGCGAGTGAAGTGGACGCCGAGGAAGGGGAACTCGGGATCCGGGACCGGGTAGATGAGGCCCTTCACCTTGTGTGACTCCTGCGGCGTGAGCTCGAAGTACTCGCCGCGGAAGGGGATGATCCGTACCTTCGGGGTGAGGCCAGCGAGCCGCGCGACGCGGTCGCTGTGCAGGCCGGCGCAGTTGACGAACTCGTCGCCGCGGTACTCGCCCGACTTCGTCGTAACCGTGATTCCGTCGTTCTTCGAGGCGACTCCGACGATCTTCTGGCCAAAGAGCACCTGACCGCCGTTCTCCTCGATCAAGCGGCGCAGCGTTTCGCAGACGCCGCGATAGTCGACGATGCCGGTCGACTCCACCCGGAGCGCCGAGACGGTGCGGACATGCGGCTCGTACTCGCGGGCTTCCTCGGGGCTGATGACCCGGCACGGCACGCCGTTGGCCTGGCCACGACGGTACAGCTCCTCGAGAGCGGGGATCTGCGAGGCATCGGTAGCAACGACAAGCTTGCCGCAGATGTCCACGGTGATGCCGTGCTCTTCGGCGAACTGCTTCATGGAGAGCGACCCCGCCTGGCCCATCGTCGCCTTCAGACTGCCCGGCTTATAGTAAAGGCCGGAGTGGATCACGCCGGAGTTGTTGCCGGTCTGATGCTCGGCAACCGCGGCCTCCTTCTCGAGGACGGTGACGCGGTGACCGCGTCGTCCGAGCTCGTACGCGGTGGAGAGGCCGACGATTCCTGCGCCGGCCACAATGACGTGGCTCTTCATGGGATGACTTCCTTGTTCGGGGCTCTCGACAACGCTGTGCGCGGAGCACGGTCTTAAATACTATAGTGATGACGGTATTGAGATACTATAGTAATTGAAGTCAACTTCTTAGCGCTACGTCGGTAGAGACTCTGGAAGCTCAACGGTGAATGACCTTCGCGATCCGAGCCGACGACGCTTCCCTCGAGATTGTAAGGACACACACCATGACCACTTCTTCCAGCCCCGCCGCGGTCTCCCTATGGAGTGCCCTAGTCGTTCGCGGCTCGCTCGACGCCACCGTGATCCCGGCCTTCGCCGCCGAGGGAGAGTGGACCGTGGACGCCGTGTTCGACCCGACGACCGTGCTCATGCAGCGTATTGCCGCAGGGGAGTTGCCGGAGGTCATCATCTCCACCACCGGCTCCCTCGAGAGCCTTCCCGCCGGCACCCTCCTTGCCGGATCGATCACTCCGCTCGTTCGAACCGGCATTGGCATTGGCGTCGCCGAGGGACAGGCCGCACATCCGATCGAGACGGTTCTTGATCTCACCGAGGCGCTGCTCGAGGCTCGCTCGGTCGCGTACTCGCGCACCGGACAGAGCGGGATCTACTTTGCCACCCTGATCGAGAAGCTCGGCATTGCCGATGAGGTCAACGCAAAGGCGACCATCCTGGAGAAGGGATTCACGGCGGAGGCGATCATCGACGGCCGCGCCGATCTCGCCATCCAGCAGGTGAGCGAGCTCCGCTTCGTTCCAGGCATCACCGTCGTCGGACCGCTCCCGGAAGCGGTCCAGCGCTACACCGACTTCTCCGTCGCGCGAACCTCGATTGGTGCTGCTTCGGCCGGGGCTCACGCGCTCCACGCGTTCCTCACCGCGGAGCTGGCGCAAAACGCGTACCTCGCGGAGGGCCTGCAGCTCCCCACGGTTTAGTAGGAATAGGTTCGAAGCGCCGTTGCTCCTCGCCGCAGCGGCGCTTCTTGATTGCGGCGAGGGTTCACCACCGTTCGGAGAGAACTCATGACAGCCATTCCCCTCGTACCTACGCATCCTGGACTCCCGATCGCCGGGTCCGATGAACGCTTTCCCATCCGGCGCGCGTACTGCGTCGGCCGAAACTACGGCGACCACGCTCGCGAGATGGGCGCAAACCCCGATCGTGAGCCGCCGTTCTTCTTCTCGAAGCCGACCGACGCCGTGTACGCCATCGACGAGGGGCTGCCACTCGACGATGTCGCGCCTGGGCACGTGCCGTATCCGCCCCTGACGTCGGATCTGCACTACGAGGTCGAGCTCGTCGTAGCCGTTGGTGTCGGCGGGAAGGACATCTCCCCGGACACCGCGCTCGAGCACGTCTGGGGCTACGGGCTCGGGATCGATCTCACCCGGCGCGACGTTCAGGACGAGGCGAAGCAGATGCGCCGGCCCTGGGACATGGCGAAAGGCTTCGACGCCTCGGGCCCGAGCTCAGCGATCGTGCCCGTGGCACAGATCGGCCACCCGGACGCCGGGCGGATTCACCTCGAGGTCAACGGCGAGCCGCGCCAACAGGGCGATCTCTCCGACCAGATCTGGAGCGTCCCCGAGATCATCGCCGCTCTCTCACGCACCATCACGCTCAAGGCGGGCGACCTCATCTTCACCGGTACGCCGGCGGGCGTCGGTGCTCTCGCGCACGGAGATGTCGTGACGGCAGGGATCGACGGGATCAGCACCCTTTCCTTCGTCGTCGACTGACCTCGCAACCGCTGATCGAGCTTGTCGAGATCTCGACAAGCTCGATCAGCGGATACACCTCCGCTCGATCAGCGGGCACACAAAAAGCGTCCGCGCCCGGAACCATAGTTCCAGGGCGCGGACGCTTCGAAAGTTTCGCTAGGCGATGGGCGTGAGGCCCTTCTCGTCCAGCTCGACCTTGACCGGACCTTCCCTGCCGTCGAAGTTCACCGTGAAGATCTCACGCAGCGTCGGGCCTTCGTCGAGAACCTCGCCATCGACCATCCGGAGCCGATTGTCGTGTCCCGGCAGCAGGCTGATCGAACTGTCGGCGGTCAGGATCGCACGGACCGTATCGATGCTGCGCTGGCTTGCGGAGAGATCCATCGACAGGTCGGGAACGCCGGTGAACAGCTCGACCCGATTCTTCACCGAGTCGCCGGAGAGGAGGACGCCGCCCTCGGTCGTCGCGACGCGGAACGCGATGTGACCGGGCGTGTGCCCTGGCGTCGGGAACCAGGAGATGCCCGGGAAGAGTTCTCCGCCTTCGTCCATGCCAGTGAGGAAGTTCTTCGGCTGGTCTGACGCGGCCACATAGTCAAGGTACGGCTTCGAGAGGAAGACCGCGTCCGGCTCGGGGTGGTTCGTCGCCCAGTCGTACTCCACCTGGTGCACGGTCACCGTCGCTTCGGGGAACATTGCGATGTTGCCGACATGGTCCCAGTGGAGGTGGGTCAGGAGAACGTCCGTCACGTCGGCCGCGGTGAGGCCGAGTTCCGCGAGGTTGGCCCGCACCATCCCTCCGTGCGCGGGCGAGCCGGTATCGACGATCACGACACGGTCCTCGGTGCGGAACAGGTTTACGCTGCTCCAGCCGAAGCCACCGTGGAATGCGCTCTTGATCGGGAATCCGTGAGCGAGGGGATGGGCGTCGTACATCGAAATACTCCTTGTGGTTCTAGTTTGTGGCGTCGGGGGAAAACGCCGGAGCCGGCCGGCGGCTTAGGTGTGCGGCAGTCCTCACCAGAGGCCTCCGGTGTAGTCGGGATCGACGTATCCTCCACCCTGGTACTCCGGCGGGGTCTGTCCGGCGAACTGATCGGCAAAGGACTCGGCGTTGTCGAGAGGCTGCCAACCCAGTGCCTTCATCCCGGCTTCGTTCTCCCACCAATTGCGGGTATTGGCCGAAACACCGTAGACGATCTGGTAGCCGACGTCCGGCGCCTCAATTGATCGCTGCATCAGCGAGATTGCGTCGCGGTGACTGAGCCAGGTGCTCAGCTGTCGCACGTCGTCCGGTGCCTCTCGGAAGCTCCCGATGCGCAGGTTCACCACCTCGAGGCCCCACTTGTCGTGGTAGAGGCGACCGAGGGTTTCGCCGAAGGCCTTGGACACGCCGTAATACGAGTCCGGCCGGGGGAGAACCTCGTTGTCGATCTTTGTGTCCGACGGGTAGAAGCCGATCGCGTGATTTGAACTCGCGAAGATGACGCGACGCACGTTCGCACGTCGCGCAGCCTCGAACAGGTTGTACGTGCCGACGATATTGTTCTCGAGGATCAGCGGGAACGAACGTTCGTCGGCGATGCCACCCAGGTGAACGATCGTGTCGACGTCGCTGCAGAGCTCGGTGAGAAGATCGAGGTTGGCGAGGTCACCGACGAACTCGGTCTCACCGGTCAGCAGTTCGGTTCCCGGCTCCATGACCAATAGGCGAACCTCAGGATATCGGCCTTCGAGGCCGGCACGGAGGATCGTGCCAACCCGTCCCGCGCCCCCTGTGTACATGACTGCCATCCCGCACTCCCTTGTCTCGTGGTGGCGGCTGGCGACATTCGCCGGCAAGCCGCTTTAGTATTGGTCACCATACTATTTGCAACCTCGCGAAACTATACTATGCTCGTCGACAGAACTCCCGGGCTCACCGGAATCCGGATTACGCGGTTGTGGCAGTAGGGCCCCCGCACAGGCAATCAAAGGCGATCTGAAAGGCGCAATGATGCACGAATCAGCAGTATCCACACCAACAACTATCTCGAGGGCAGAGCTGCGACGAGTCGGTTGGGGTAGCTTCATCGGAACCGCGATCGAGTGGTACGACTTCTTCGTCTTCAGCGCCGCATCGGCACTGGTATTCGGCCCCCTCTTCTTCCCGGGAGCCTCCCCGATTGTGGGCGTGCTTTCGGCGTTCGCGGTCTTCGGAACGGGATTTGTCGCGCGCCCATTCGGCGCAATCTTCTTCGGATACCTCGGCGACAAGATCGGGCGAAAGAAGACGCTGATCACGACGCTCCTCATGATGGGGGCCGGCACGTTCATCGTCGGCTGCTTGCCAACGGCCGGACAGATCGGCATTCTCGCACCCATCCTCCTCGTGGTCTGCCGACTGCTGCAAGGCTTCGCCACCGGCGGAGAATGGGGCGGCGCGACCCTCGTTGCGATCGAATTCGCCCCCGACGGCAAGCGCGGCAAGTACGGCACCTTCCCGCAGCTTGGAAACGGCACGGGTATCGCACTCTCGACTGCGGCGTTCGCACTCGTCTCCACCCTGCCGCAACAGCAGTTCATCACCTGGGGCTGGCGAGTACCGTTCTTCGTCAGCGTGGCTCTGATCGTCATCGGGCTCATCATTCGCAAGCAGATCGGCGAGACGCCGAGCTTCACCAAGATGCAGGAAAACAACGAGATCGTGAAGAACCCGTTGGTGACGTTGTTCCGTAACGACTTCAAGTCAGTTCTTCGCGTGATCGGCATCAAGCTCATCGAGGGTGTGTTCGCGATCATCTGCTTCACCTTCGTCGTCGCATTCGCCACCGGTCAGCTGCATGTCGATCGCACTTCCGTTCTGATCGGTTCCTCGATCGCCGCGGTTCTCAGCGTCCCCGCGCAGTACCTGTTCGGATCGCTCTCGGACCGAGTCGGCCGACGCCCCGTTTTGATCTTCGGCATCTCGTTCCTCATCGCGTTCGCATTCCCGTTCTTCTGGCTCATCCAGACGGCGAACCCGGTCCTCATCTCGCTGGCCCTGATCATCGGGTTCTGCGTCGGCTACTCGGCTATGTACTCGGTACACACCTCCTACTTCGCCGAAATGTTCCCTCCGAGCACCCGGTACAGTGCGCTCGCAGTCTCGACGAACATCGGCTCCGTGATCTCCAGCGGTCCGGCGTCACTCATCGCGGGTGCGCTCGTTGCGGCAGCAGGCGGGTCCGCCTGGATGGTCTCCATCTACATCATCGTGGTCGCCGTGATCTCGCTGCTCAGCGCGATCTTCGCCCCCGAGACGGCAATGAGCCCGCTTCGCGGCGAGGGTGCCAAGATCGAGGAGACTGAACTCGCGGCAAAGTCGAAGGTAGCCCAGCCCGTGAAGTAGACCCCAAACCGGAGGAAGCTTCGCCGACACAGTGAAGCTTCCCCGACACATTGAATTGAACAGATTCAATCGAGAGGACCAACCATGCCCTTATGGGGTTGCATAGCCGACGATTTCACCGGAGCGACCGACCTGGCGACGAACTTTGTCTCCCAGGGGTTCCGCACAACTGTGATCTTCGGTGCTCCTGACCCCGCCCGATCGGACACGCCTGACGCGTCTGACGTGGATGTGGTCGTGGTTGCCCTCAAGACACGCACTGCTCCGGTCGAGCAGGCCGTCGACGAGAGCCTGCGGTCGCTGCGGTACCTCGAGTCGATCGGCGCGGAACGCATTTACGTGAAGTACTGCTCGACCTTCGACTCGACGCCAGCGGGCAACATCGGTCCGGTTGTCGACGCCGTGATGGCCGAACTCGGCGAGGCCATCACGGTGGTCGTTCCGTCCTTCCCGCAGGCGGCGCGAACGGTATACCAGGGGCACCTCTTTGTCGGGAGTGACCTGCTCAGCGAGAGCTCAATGCGCAATCATCCGCTCACGCCGATGCTGGACTCGAGTGTGCCGCGGTTGCTCTCGGCGCAGACGGTCAACAAGGTGGGGTTGGTTCCGCTCGACGTCGTTCGGGCGGGGGCTGTTGCCCTGCGCGATCGCGTCGCGCAGGGCGAAGAGCGCACGCTTTTTGTCGTCGACGCGATTACCGAGCTCGACCTCGCCACGATCGCCGAGGCGACGAGCGGCCTACGCGTTGTCACCGGCGGCTCGGGGCTCGCGATGGGGTATCTGCACGACGCGGGATCCGCCGACGCTAGGGACATCCCGACCGCCGGCGGATACCGCGCGACCCTGTGCGGCAGCGCGTCGCAGCAAACACGCGCCCAGGTGGCCCACGCGAAACTGACCGTGCCGTGGCGCAAGCTCGACCTGCCCGCCCTGCGTGCTGGCTTCGATGCGGAGGTCGCCTCGTTGCTCGATTGGGCGACCGGCGTATATGAGGAGCAGGCGGATGCGACGCCACTGTTCTACTCCGTCGACTCGCTCGCCGATACGCAGAACGTACCGGCCGGCACCAGCGAGCTTGTGGAACAGGCGCTTGCCGCGATCGCGGCCGGACTCGTGCGGCTCGGTGCTCGTCGCCTCATCGTCGCGGGCGGCGAGACGTCGGGTCGTGTGGTCTCCGAACTCGGCATCGAACGCATCACGATCGGCACCGCCATTGCTCCTGGTGTCGCGTGGAGTGCCGGCAGCACCGCCGACGGTGTGGCCGTGAACGTCGCCCTCAAGTCGGGCAACTTCGGAGCGGAAGACATGTTCACCTCGGCTTGGTCACTTCTCGCATGACCGGCGTCGACGAACTCGTCGCGGCGGGACGCCGGCTCGCTGCGCTCGGACTCAGCCCCGGCTCATCCGGCAATCTCAGCGTTCGCGTCGGCGATGCCATCGTGATGTCCCCGACCGGCAGCGATCTCGCCGCCCTCGACGCGGAACAGCTGTCGGTGCTCGACTTCGACGGCAACCTTGTCAGCGGACCAAAGGCGTCGAAGGAGTACCCCTTCCACCGCGCCATGTATCGCCGCAGCGAGGAGACGCAAGCGATTGTGCACTTGCATTCGACCTACGCTGTCGGGGTGTCGTGCCTCGAACCGTGGAGCACGATGAGCGCAATCCCGCCGATCACGCCCTACTTCGTAATGCGCGTTGGCCAGACTCCGCTCATTCCCTATGCCGCCCCGGGTGATTCAGCGCAGGCGGCAGTCATCGAGAACCTTGGCTTCCCGTTCGGCGCGGTTCTCCTGCAAAACCACGGTTCGATCACGTCGGGCTCGACAATGGCCGCCGCTGTGGAAGCCGCGATTGAACTGGAAGAAGCGTGCAAGCTGCTCCTGCTGCTCGGCGAGAAGCCCGCACGCTACCTGACCGGCGGGGAGGCGCTCGCGCTCGCCTCCACATACTCATCCTCGTGGACGGCCCCAGGCGACGGTGCTCGCTAGGATCTAGGCGTGACCGAAGAGCCCGTTGACGAAGACCAAGCCCGAGAATCTCCGCAGAACTGGCTCGTTCTGATCTATCGGATCCCGTCCGAACCGACACGACTCCGGGCAACTGTGTGGCGCAGGCTGAAGGCACTCGGTGCTGTTTACCTGCAAAACTCCGTGGCTGCGCTCCCGGCCGGCAGCGCGAACGAACGCGCTCTCCGCAAGCTCCGCCACGAAATCCTCCAGATGTCCGGGACGGCGATCCTGATGTCCAGCTCTGTGCTGGTCGGCGAATCCAATGTGCTCGAGACGTTCCTGACGGCGCGCTCGGAGGAATACGAAGAGATAGTGGACCGCTGCCAGGGGTTCCTCGGTGAACTCGAGAAGGAGTACGAGAAGTCGCACTTCACGTACGCGGAGCTCGAGGAGAATGAGGTCGACTACACCAAACTGGTGAACTGGCTCGAGAAGGTCAGAGCCCGCGATCAGTTCGGCGCACCCGGCGCATCCGAGGCTCAGGCGGCCCTACTTCAGTGCGAGCATGCGCTCGAGGCGTACGCCTCGCGCGTCTACGCGGAGGAACCCGAGGGGCACTAGGCGTGCTGCCCGCGCGGGGTTGGTTGCAACCAATCGTGCGGCGCGGCACACCCGGTTCATCGCAAGGCGCGGCGGATGCTGTAGGGAAGCAGCAGCGCGACGACAACCGGCAGAAGGACCCAACTGGCGCCCGTGCTCTCGCTCAGCAGGAACGTCAGCGCGATCGCAATGGCCACGCCGGCCGCTACCTGCCAGTCGTCGCCGATCACGAAGTCGTACCAGAACATCCCGAAGGACCGCAGGCGGGTCACAAGCACGTTGGTTGTCTTCGGCTCGGCGATGGTCGTGGGCGCAGAACCCGCAGGGGATGCGGCTGGTGCGGCGGGACGCAGAGCGGATTCGGTAGGCGTCGCGGACTGAACGGACTCGACCGCGGTCGAGACCGTGTGCTTCGTCGCGTGACGGATGCGCCACGCGCGCATAATTGCGACGAGGGCGAGCGAGAACACGGCGATGGCCGGTGCGAGCCACAGGAGCGATGCGTCAGCGCCGGGCCAGACGGCACCGGCACCCTCGGCGCCCCAGAACACGCCGAAGGCCGTGAGCATGATCCCGACGACGAACTTGAGCGTGTTTTCGGGAACCCGGGAAAGGGGCCCGCGGACCGCGACGCCGAGCGCAACGATGACGACGACCGCGAGTCCGGCCGCGAGGGCGGCCAAAGGGAGGTTCTTCTGATTCGTTCCGAACGTGAGCACGATGAACACGACTTCAAGGCCTTCGAGAACGACGCCCTTGAAGGAGAGGGTGAACGCGTACCAATCGCTCACACCGAAGCGCGCTGTGGTGCTGACATTCTGAGCCTGCTCCAGCTGAGCGCGATAGATCTTCTCTTCGTCATGCAGCGCCTTGTATCCGCTCGCGCGGAGAACTGCCTTTCGAATCCATTGAAGTCCGAAGACGAGAAGGAGTCCGCCGACCACCACGCGGAGCACACCGAGCGGGAGGAGAGAGATCGCTGGCCCGGCAATCGCCACGGCGACAGCAAGCACGACGATCCCGGCAAGGACCCCGGTCACCGCCGATCGCCAGTTGCGCGCCGTTCCGGCGGCGAGCACGATCGTCGTCGCTTCGACGGCTTCGACCGCGCACGCGAGGAAGACTGCGAGGAAAAGGGCGCCGTCGTTCATCTAAGTGTTCTCCTGTGGTTGTTGTGTTTGTCTGAAAGTATAACAGCTGTTAGGTTATGGCGTGTTTCGTCGCCGGGAAGGCGACGCATCCGGCAGGATCGATGACGATGGAGCATTCGCCGCCGCGGGACCATGACCGGGGGTCGAAGACAGATGCCAGGCGTCCATACCGGGTTTCGACGACATGCTCGTATCCGCGACCTCGGTATGCCACGTCCACCACTACCCCGGGGATTGCATCCAGTCGCGGGTTTTCCCGGTCGACAAGACTCGTCGCGGTGGGTCTGATCAGCAGATCGATCCGCGTCCCGGCTGAGGCGCCGGGGCCGGCCGTGCAGGAGAGCTCGTGGTCACCAACCCGCGCCCGAGAAAGCCCGGCTCGCTCGCCGACCAGCCTTCCCGCGAAGGCGCCAGCGAGGCCCGTGAACTGAGCTACGAAGCGCGTGGCGGGTCGACGGAAGATTTCTTCGGGCGTGCCCAGCTGCTCTAACTGGCCGCCGTTGAGCACACCGATTTCGTCCGCGAGGGCGAACGCCTCGGCCTGGTCGTGCGTGATGTAGAGCGCTGTGGCTCCCGAATCCCTGGTCAAGGTGGAAATCTCGACCCTGAGTCGTTCGCGCAGATCCGCGTCGAGGTTTGACAGCGGTTCGTCGAATAGCAACAGCGCGGGGCTGCCCACGAGCGCTCGTGCCAGCGCGACACGCTGTTGCTGGCCCCCGGAGAGCTCGCTGGGGTAGTTGTCGACCTTGCTCGACAGCCCGACCCGCTCCAGCGTCTCGAGGACGTTCGCGCGCCTTGCGGCGGTTCCCAGATGCCGTCGACGAAGGGCGTATGCGACGTTCTGCTGCACAGTCAGATGTGGCCACAACGCATAGTCCTGGAAGACCATAGACAGGTCTCGGCGTTCGGCTGGAACGTGGTGTCGGTCGTCGCTGATCGGAGTTGACCCGAAGCTGATGCTGCCCGAGTCGAATCGCTCGATGCCCGCGATTCCGCGGATCAGGGTCGACTTGCCAGACCCGGATGGCCCGAGCAGCACCATGAATTTGCCGGCCTCGATTTCCAGGTCGACGCCGCCGAGGGCATCCGTCCGTCCGTAGCTCTTTCGCGCTCCGCGGATCGTGACCTCGTGACCCCGTGGACGGGTCGACTCCGGTGATTCCACCCTGTCGAGTTGCATGATCCCGGTCATTGGGCCCTTCCGATGCGTCGCCAGCCGGCGGGCGCCAGCAGGGTGAATAGGAGGTAGCCGAGGCCGACAACGGCGAGGGCGGAAAGAATCGCGAGGACCTCCATTGCCGTCCCGCCGCCAAAGTCATATTTTCCGAGCGCACTCGTGATGCCGACCGAAATCGGCTGTGAGCCCGGCGGCGCGAGAAGCTGGGACACCGGCAGCTCGAGCAGCGTGGCGGTATAGGTCAGCAGCCACGCGGACAGCAGTGGACGTGCTGTGATCGGGAGCACGATGGAAAGCCAGGTGCGTACTTGGCCGATCCCGTGAACGCGTGACGACTGACTCATCGACTCCTGGATCTGACTCATCGAGCCGATGAGTACCCGCGAGGTGGATGGCAGCGCGGTCGCCAGGTAGGCGAGCACAAGCAACGCGGTGGTTCCGTACAGATGAATCCCGACGCTGTTGGTTAGCGGAAGGTTATACGCGAAGATGTAGCCGGCCGCGAAGACGATCCCGGGCAGGGCGACGGCGGCGATAAGGACGAAATCGAGCACCCGTCCGGCGAGGCTCGCCCCCTTGTTGGCAAGAAGTCTTGCGCAGACGACGGCGAGCACCAGAGTGATCGTCGCCGTGATCGCCGCGAGCCCCGCCGAATAGAGAAGTGGCTGGGTCAGGTCGGGACTGCCGATGACCCGCTGGTAGTTGGCGAGGTTCCACCGGTGTGTGCCGCCTAGCGAACCGAGTCCGTCGATGAGGGACGCGGATACTGCGCCGAATGCGGGCACTCCGAGCGAGACGATCAGCAGCGCGCCGAGGGCGACGGCGGACCATACCCGCCCGGCCAACGACAACCGATGTCGAACGAGCGGCTTGGTGCGGCCCCCGAGCACACGGAAGCTCTTGCCCCGCAGCGCACGACCCTGGGCAACCAGGGCCAGCACCACGAGGATGAGTAGCACCCAGCTGACCGCGGACGCCACGGGGAAGTCGGCGGGGAACGCCTGCACCGCGTTGTAAAGGATGTAGGTCGCCACGGGGAAGTGGGCGTCATTCGCGAGGGTGGACGCGACGCCGAAGTCGCTCACCGACTCGGCGAAGACGATCGCGAGCGCCGACCAGACTGCCGGCCCAAGCAAGGTGACGACCATTTTGACCGCCGAAATCGGCCCTCCCCCGTGAACGCGAACCGCGTCCTCAAATTCGTGGCCAAGCCCGCGCATGGCGTTCGAGATCGCAAGGTAGGCAAAGGGGATGCCCTTTACCGTGAGCACAACGACGATCCCCACAGGACCGTAGAAGATCGCTCGCAATGCGGCGGGGTCGTAGCCGAGAACTTGCAGAACACCGTTTGGCTCGAGCAACCGCTCCCACCCGAGGGCGATCAGGTAGGACGGCGTGAGCAACAACGCGAAGACGACGCCAGTCCAGATTCGCCGGCCTGGGGCATCGGTGCGCAACACGACCCAGGAGAGTCCGAATCCGATCGCGGCAGACAGCACTGCCGTCGAAACCCCGATCGCCAGGGAATGGAGCACACCGACGAGGAGGGGCCCGTTGAGAGCCGTCGCGAACGCGCCGAGCGTGAACCACTGCGTCCCCTGGCCGAGAAGGCGCGGGCTGACCGCCACCGCCAGGAAGAGCACGATCGGCACGATGAGGATCGCCACGATGAGGAGCCAGAAGAATGTCAGCGGACTGATCCGGAGCCATGCCGGCTTCAGTCCCCGTGCTCTCACCCGTTCGCGTCGCGCGAACACCTCGTCCGTCTTGCGCTCGCTGGAGATGACGACCATTGCCGTTCGCCCTACTTAATGCTCGCGTCGAACCACGTAACCACCCGCGACTGCAGCGGACCCCAGTACGTGGGATCGATGCGCTGGTAGGCGGCAGGGAAGGCCGGCAGCTGGCTCAGCGCCGTCACCCCGTTGACGACCGGCCAGAAGAGCGAATCCCCGCTCAGGTCCGCTGCCTGCATGACCTTCTGTCCGGCCGGCGACACGGCGAAGTCGACGAACCTCTTGGCCTCCGCCTGTTGAGTCGCGCTTGCTCCTTTGTCAATGCCGATCACGCTGGGAAGCAGCGTCGACTTGGGCAAGTAGGCGACTTTGGGCGCGTAGTCGGCGGTCGGCTTGACCTTGACCGTCTCACCCGTCGCCGCGGAGCTCTGGATCAGGCCGTAGTTGATCTGCCCCGTCTCAAGAGCGTGAAGCGTGTCACCGTTTGTCGGATACACCTTCAGCCCGTTCGACTTGAGTTTCGTGAAGTAGGCCTCTCCGGCCGCGATGCCCTTCGATTGCCCGCCAAGCTGATTCATGACCCCCGCGATGAAGGGGTAGGTCGGCCCCGACTGCGAAGGATCGTTCATGCCGACCCTTCCGCTGGATGGAGCGGTGAGGAGGTCGTTGTAGGAACCGGGGACACTACTAGCCTTCGCCGAGTTGTAGATCAGTGCCGCCATGACCGTCGTGCCGGTCGGGGTATAGCTGCTGTCGCTCGGGAGCAAGTCCTTGCCGACGATGTTCCAGGATGCCTTCGGCGCGTAGTCGAGCAGGAGATGCTGCCGATCGAGTGAGGCGAACGCCGTGTCCCCATCGACCCACAGGAGCGACCACTGCGGGTTGTTCTTCTCCGCGGCGACCTTCGTGAGCAGAGGACCCGTGCTGTCATCGACGACCTTGACCGGGATGTTCGTGGCCTTCGTGAACGCCTTGGCCATATTGGCGTCGTACGCCTCGGCAGCGTAGAGCACGAGGGGCTCTACCGTCGCACCTGTGGCGGCGGTCGTGGTGGTGGATGGGCTGGCGCTGCAGCCGGCGAGCAGGGCGATCGCCGTGATGGCGGCGCCCGCGGCCGCGAGGTGTGTCCTACGGGTCATTCTGTGATCTCCTCCATGGCGTCCGTCTAGGAAACTAACGGGTGTTAGAAACCGTAAGAAACACACGTAGCCGTGCCGTGTCGCGAAGGTGGCCATCTGGTGAACGAGGGCAGCAGAGTTGGCGGCGACCTCAGGCTGAGTTGCCGCCCGGAGAGAGACGTCCCGGTCGGGTCACTCACGTTCCGTCATCCTCGATGCGCAAGAATGATGCAATGTCCAAGAAAATCGATGCCACCTTGAAGGACCTCATTAAGGCGTTGCGCAAGCACGCGGAGGCGGTCGGCGGCAGCCGAGTATCCCTGAAGAAGTCGCAGCGGGCGGGCGCGAAGCTGCAGGCAACGGCAAGCGCGTACGCCGCGGCCGTTCACGCCAAGACCGGCCTGGACAGTCCATTCAACGACGTCGTGAGTCCCGGGCTAGAGAACGTCACCCTCAACTCGTTGCTCGCCGAGCGTGACGCGCTCGCCAAGAACAAGGCGTCGGCCGACTCGAAAAAGGCGCCGACCGCGCTCTAGGTTGCCTCCGCGAGAGCCCGCAGAACTGAGGATGCCCTGGCCGGGCTCAGAAGACGTCGGGACTTGGCGTGCTGGAATGGCGAATCGCGACGTCGGCGTGCCGGTCGAAGCGATATCCGACCCCGCGCACGGTCCGCACGATGTCCTCGTAGGCTCCGAGCTTGGAGCGCAGCCGTCGAACGTGAACGTCGATGGTTCGTTCGTTCGGGGCGTCGTCATCCCCGGCCGACCACAGTGCCGAGATCAGCTCCGCGCGAGCGATGGTGCGGCCCTCCCGCAAGACGAGGTACTGCAGAAGCTCGAATTCCTTGTAGGTGAGGGCTGCAGTTTCGTCGTCGAGAATGACGCGCTTGCGTGACAGGTCAACAACCACGCCGCCGCGGGGCTTTTCATCTGGCTCGACCTGCTGGCGGTGCTTCGCGAGCGCGGAGGGGTCCTGGAGGGCGAGCCTGACCACGTCGACATCCCGGCCCCCCGCGCCTTGCGGAGCGAGTGCCACGGCCGCGTGGGTCTCGGATGTCGGAACGAGCTCTCGGGTCAGACGCCGAAGCGCCTCAACAATGGCGCCGAGGTCGGTGCCGGCCTCAGCGGCCTTGAGTTCGTCGACGCCCACGTACAGTACGAAGCCGCGCGCCTCGGTGCCCGCCGGCACGGCACGAAGGCGTGATGGGGCTTCGGGCGCCGGGACAACCACGGGGGTTGGTGCCACAGGCGCAACCGAGTTGAGGCGGCGGGAGGCGGTTGGCCGAACGAGATCGATAGATGCAAGAGACATTGGTCGAATTCCTTGGGAGGGGTGAAGGGCCTCTAATGATGAGGTGTGATCCTTCGGGATGCTTCAGGTACTGCTAAAGGACGAATGCTCGATATGAGGAGCGCGCGTCCTGGGGCTTGTTCTCGCTCTTGCGGAATGAGGAGCCCGACTAAGGAGTGGCCGGTTAGGCACACATTCGACAACACATGTCGGTGCGGGACGGCACCATCATGGCGGCAGTCCTGACGGCCCCAAGGCCGATCAGGGCGTGCACGTTCAAAGTCATACTGCAACTATCTTGCACTCGGCGGCGGAAAGTCAAGTGCTGCCCGGTGAACGCGCAGAATGGCCGCTTAGACGGTGCCGTAAAGCCGATCGCCCGCGTCGCCGAGGCCTGGCACGATGTATCCCACCTCGTTGAGCCGGTCGTCGAGGGCGCCGAGCACAATGTGAACATTGCGTCCCTCGGTCGCCCGCTCGACCGCCGCGAGTCCCTCCGGGGAGGCGATCAGGCAGATCGCGGTTACATCGACGGCGCCGCGCTCGAAGAGGTAGTTGATGGCGGCGATGAGCGAACCGCCCGTCGCGAGCATCGGGTCGAGAACGAAGCATTGGCGGTTGGAGAGGTCATCCGGCAGTCGTTCGGCATAGATGTCCGGCTGCAGCGTTTCTTCGTTGCGCACCATGCCGAGGAATCCGACCTCCGCGGTGGGGATGAGCTTCACCATTCCTTCGAGCATGCCGAGGCCGGCGCGCAGGATCGGCACGACGAGCGGACGCGGGCTGCTGATGGCGAGTCCCTCGGCGGTCGCGACCGGAGTCTGCACGATCACCGACTCGACGCGGACATCCCGGGTCGCCTCATAGGCGAGCAGTGTCACGAGCTCCTCGGTGAGCGAGCGGAACGTCGGCGAAGACGTGTTCTTGTCCCGCAGCACCGTGAGCTTGTGCGTGATGAGCGGGTGGTCGGCAACGTGGACTCGCATAGGCTCAATGTAGCCGAGCAGAAGGGTGCCATGTCTGTCGTCCCGTCCCTGTACACCCAGCGGATGCTCGAGGCCGTCGCGAGCGCGCGGCTAGCGGTGAAGCACGGCGATGTTCCCGTCGCCGCTTTCGTTCTCGATGCGAGCGGAACGCCGATCGGTGAGGGGCGCAACGAACGCGAGCTGCGCCAGGACCCGACGGCGCACGCCGAGATTCTGGCATTACGCGCGGCCGCCGCGGCTCTGGGCGACTGGCACCTCACCGGAACCACGCTCGTCGTGACCCTCGAACCGTGCGCCATGTGCGCCGGCGCCATCATCCTGGCGAGGATTCCCGTCGTGGTCTTCGGCGCGTGGGACGAGAAGGCCGGAGCGGTTGGCTCGGTCTACGACCTGTTGCGGGATCGCCGGTTGCCGCACCGCGTCGAGGTGTTCGCCGGCGTTGAAGAGGCGGCGTGCGCCGGGTTGCTCCTCGACTTCTTCGAGGAGCGGCGCTGACGGCGGTCGGGCCAGCGCCTGTCAGTTCAGCGCGGCGAGCCATTCGCTGAACAGAGCGACGGAGGCCGCTTCCATGGCCGGTCCGTTCCGTTCGGCCTCCCGGCGAAGCGCTTCCCCGTCGATGCCGAGCGCCGCGAGCTCCGCCGCGCCATCGGTGATCCAGTGTTCGTACATCTCGGCGCTGAGCTCCGGGTGGAACTGCACGCCAAGTGCGAAACCGCCGATCGAGAACGCCTCGTTGCTGTAAGCCTCGGAGCTCGCGAGGCGGGTTGCGCCGGCCGGCAGGCGGAAGGTGTCGCCGTGCCACTGCATCATGGGAACGCCAGCAACATGCCGCAGCGGTGAATCGAGACCGGCCGTCGTCGGGGTGACGGTGCGGAACCCGACCTCAACGCTGTGCCCCTTTTCCACGGCGCCGCCGAGCGCCTCGGCCATGAGTTGGGCTCCAAGACAGATGCCGAGGGTCGGCCGCGCGGCCGTCAGTCGAGCCCGCAAATAGTCGAGCTCTCGGTCGATGAACGGGTGGGCCAGCTTCTCATACACGCCCATGTCTCCGCCGAGCACAACGACGAGATCAGGCTCGGGCTGCGATTCGGGATTGTCGGTCGTCACATCGAGATAGCGAATCTTGTATCCGCTATTCAGGAGGGTCGCCTCGAGGTTGCCGAGGTGTGCGATGTGCATGTGGCGCAACACGAGCGCGGTGCGAGGCACTGTCTAGTCCGCGGCCCTGATGACGATGGCTTCGGTGGACGTGTTTCCGTCGCCGGGAGCAACGTAGACGTCGGGCTCGATGTAGATCACCCGAGCAATGGGAACGGCCTCCCGCACCCGGGCCTCGAGCCCGTTGATCGCCGCGGCAACATCGCCGAGCTTCATGCGGGTGGGAAACGCGACCTTCGCCGCGACGAGCAATTCGTCCGGACCGAGGTAGAGGGTCTTCATGTGGATGAGCGATTCGACGTTCGCCTCGGCGTTGATCGCGTCGCGGATTCTCTCGACGTCGGCGGAGCTCGCGCCCTCTCCCACGAGCAGGCTCTTGGTCTCGACGCCGAGAACGATCGCGACGAGCACGAGCAGCACGCCAATCGCGACCGTTCCGAGCGCGTCGAACATGCTGTTGCCGGTCACCACGGTCAGGATGACCCCGATGAACGCGAACGCGAGGCCGGTGAGAGCAGCGACATCCTCGAGCAAAACGACGGGCAACTCAGGCGCCTTCGCGTGGCGCACGAACGCGATCCAGCTTTGCTTGCCGCGCGAGTGGTTCGACTCCCGAACGGCGGTGCGAAGCGAGAAGGCTTCGAGCACCATGGACACGACGAGCACGGTGATCGGCAGCCACGCGTTGTGCAATTCGTGCGGATGCTGGAGCTTGTCGATTCCCTCGTAGAGCGAGAAGACGCCGCCAACGCTGAACAGGATGATGGACACCACGAAGGCGTAGACGTAGCGCTCCCGGCCGTGGCCGAACGGGTGCGCGGCGTCGGCCTGCTTCTTTGAGACGGATCCCCCGCGAAGCAGCAAGACCTGGTTCCCTGTGTCGGCGAGCGAGTGGACTGCTTCGCCAAGAAGCGAGCTCGATCCGGAGATGCCCCACGCGATGAACTTTGCGACGGCAATGCCCAGGTTTGCCAACATTGCGGCGATGATCGCTTTCTTGCTGCCCTCGGTGCTCATGCGGTCAATCCTAAGATGAGGCATGCGCACACTGCCGACGATTGCCATTATTGGAGCCGGTTCGATGGGCGGTGCGATCCTTTCCGGATTGCTTTCGCCGACGGTAACGGTCGAGGGCGGCATCCGGGTCACGAACCGCACGTCGCAGAAGGCGGCAACCCTCGGGTCCGAGGTGGTCACCTCACTCGCGCTCGACGACGATCCGGATGCCAACCGAACCGCGGTCACTGGCGCCCGAGTCGTGCTGCTCGGCGTCAAGCCAACGATGGTCCCCGACGTGCTCCGGGAGATCCGACCCGCCCTCGCCCCCGAGGCGATCGTGGTAAGCGTGGCGGCCGGGGTGACCATCGGCACCATGGAGGGAATCATTCCGAGCGTCGTACTTCGGGCAATGCCCAACACTCCCGCCCTTGTCGGCCGCGGCGTAACCGGCCTCAGCGCCGGTTCGCGAGCCAGCGCCGAAGATGTCGCGCTCATTCGCTCGCTGTTCGAGACGGTGGGAGAGGTGCTCGAGATTCCCGAGGAGAAGATCGACGCGCTGAGCACGATCTCCGGATCCGGACCGGCGTACGTCTTCTACCTGATCGAACAGCTCACACGCACCGCGGTCTCTCTGGGCTTCACGGTGAGCGAGGCCGCAACAATGGTGAACGGAACGTTCCTCGGCGCGGCCGAGTTGCTTGCGGCGAGCGGAGAGGATCCTGCCGAGCTCCGCCGACGGGTGACGAGCCCAAAGGGCACGACGGAACGCGCCATTTGGGAGCTCGAGAAGGCGGACCTTTCGGCGACCTTCGCGCGGGCGACTGCAGCCGCACTTGAGCGCGCGCGAGAACTCGCTGCCGGCTGACGCGCCGGGGCCGGTAGCCTGTGGGCATGGCTGACATCTTTGACGTGGTTGCTGACCCGACCAGGCGCGACCTGCTGAAGGTCCTGCTCGATCGGTACGTCGCATCCGAGCCCCGCAACGGGGAGATCAGCGTCGGCGAGATTGTAGAGAAACTTGGCTTGAGCCAACCCACGGTCTCGAAGCATCTGAAGGTGCTGCGCGATCACGATCTCGTGACGGTGCGCGAAGAGGGTCAGCACCGGTACTACAGTCTCGACACCAGCCCGCTCGAGGACCTCGAGGACTGGTTGATCCCGTTCCTCAGCGCGGACTTCGACGGGGGACTGAACGATGAATCCACCGTCTTCGCGGCCTGGTCCGGCGCGCAGGTTCCCGAGACATTTCGTCGGGCCGCGGAGACGCTTAATCACCCGACCGAGGCCGGCACGGCTATCGGCCGGAGGGCTGCGGAAGCGTCGGCCAGGCTGCAGGGCGCCTCCAGCGGAGTCCAGCACCGGGTCATTGAACCGATCAAGAAGAGGCTCGGATTAAAAGAGGATCGGGAACCGGTTGCAGGCGAGTCACATTAGCCCCTACAGTTACCGATTAGCACTCAGGTAACGCGAGCGATCGAGTGCGAAGCTGGCAAACCCGCTCAACCTAAGGGGCACCCGAATGGCACGCGATCTCTCTGAGGTGCGTTTTCTTACCGTCGCGGAAGTCGCCGACATGATGCGGGTCTCCAAGATGACGGTGTACCGCATGGTGCACGCCGGTGATCTTCCGGCGATTCGCTTCGGCCGCTCCTTTCGCGTGCCGGAATCCGCCGTTGCCGCCGCGATCGATTCTCACGTCACCGACGTCGGATAACTTCAGGCGGTTAGCGAGCCGACACGCGGCCCGGTAGGATAGCCCGAGGCAATTTTTCCGCGGTTCTGAACGGACCCGGTCGTCTGTTCAAGAATCAGTGAGGGTTTTTATGGGTTCCGTAATCAAGAAGCGTCGCAAGCGCATGGCGAAGAAGAAGCACCGCAAGCTGCTTCGTAAGACTCGCCACCAGCGTCGCAACAAGAAGTAGAGTCCTCGAAAGTACGACTCGTAACGTTAAGAGTCGGGCCGTCTGGCCCGGCTCTTACGTTTTTGTGCGCGTGGACCTGCCGATCCGCACAGGGAGCTTTGGTTAGGCTTGAGTGGTGTCAACGGTAGTCCTCACCCTCATCGGCAAGCCGGGCTGCCACCTGTGTGACACGGCGCGCGAGGCCATCGGCTCCGTGACCGCTGAGCTGGCCGGCGATCCGGCGGCCCCTTCCATCACCATTCAAGAACTCTCGATCTTCGACGATCAGGATCTCCTCGACCGGTATGCGGAAGAAATTCCGGTCGTGCTCATCAATGGGCGCGTCCACAACATTTGGCGCGTGGACCCAATACGGCTGCGCGCCGCCCTATTGGAGGTCTGAAACTTGTTAAGACACGTCGTCTCATGGAAGCTCGCAGCCGAGGACAACGCAACGAAGGCCGCCGACGCCGAAACCATCACGACGGCTCTCGCGAGCCTTCCGGCCGTCATCCGGGAGATTCGGAGCCTGACCGTAGGTTCCAACATCGCCTACCCGGAGACGAACTGGGACCTCGTGCTCATCGCAGACTACGACGACCAGGACGGGCTTGAGGCGTACCAGGTGCACCCCGACCATGTCGCGGTGGCTCAAATCATCCGGCCGCTGGTCTCGCTCAAATCGAGCGTGGACTTTCTGGTCTGAGAGGTTACTCCCGGCGCTTAGCGGCCGCCTCCGCCTCGGCTCGGGAGTCGTAGACGGGCTCGTCGAGCACGTACTGCAGGCGCTCGTTCGGGGCGACAAGCAGAAGGTCGGTCGGCTCGTCCGCGACCAGGAAGTCTTGCGACACGAGCAGTTCGTCGTTCAGGTGCACGGTGAGGATGCCGCTTCCGGTTTCGAGCGCCGGCACCTCGAGCGCGTTCAGCGGCCGCCCGCCCGCCCGCTCGAGCAGGCTGGAAACAGCGTCGCTGACGCCCTTGCCGGCGGACAGGAACGCCTTTTCGTCCACAACCGTGTAGTCGTAGCGGGTGCGAACGGTGAAGGTGAGCTCGTCGGACTCCGATTCCTCGTCCTCGTCCTCGCCGTCGTACAGCTCGTCGAGAGCCTCGCCGTAGGCGCCAACCGCCTCCCACAGCTCACGGTCGACCTCGACGGCCGCGTCATCCTGATCCGTCCCGCGCAGAAGCAACTCGATGTGCGAGTCGAGGATCGACTGAAGGGCTCGCCCGGCCTCGACGGCGGCCTTGCGAGGGTCAAAGATTTCGTTGTTCATGCCCGTCACGGTACAGCACCGCGAGGGGCGCGCCGACCCCGATCTAGGGGAGAAGTCGCGTCGGTCCGCGGAATAGGTAGGTGACCTCCCGCAGGTTCGCCTGGTGAAGCAAGAGCATCATGACGCGGCTGAGCCCCATGCCGAACCCGCCGTGCGGCGGCACGCCGTAGCGGAAGAAGTCGAGGTAGAAGCCGAGCTCCTCCGGGTCGAGACCCTTCTCGCGCGCCTGCCGCTCGAGCACCTCGATGCGGTGCTCGCGCTGGGCCCCGGTGGAGATCTCCACCCCGTTGAAGATGAGGTCGTAGCTCTTGGTCAGCCCCGGGTCATCCTCGTGGCGCATGTGATAGAACGGCCGGATGCTGGACGCGTAGTCGGTGAGGAAGACGAACTCGTGACCGAACGTCTCGGCGACGTATGCGGAGATCTGGCGCTCGCCCTCCGGATCCATGTCGTCGTCGTGTCGGGGGACCTCGTAGCCGCGCTCCGCCACTATCCGCTTCGCCTCGGCAAGAGGAATGCGCGGGAACGGGGTGCTTGGAACGGTCACGTCGATGTCGAAGAGGGCCTTCAGCTCCTCGCCGTGCTTCGCCTTGACCGCGGCGAACCCGGCGACGAGGAGGTTCTCGTGCAGGGTCATGACGTCTTCGTGGCTGTCGATCCAGCTGACCTCGGAGTCAATGCTCGTGAACTCGGTCGCGTGACGGCTCGTGAAGCTCGGGTCCGCGCGGAAGGCCGGGCCGACTTCGAAGACCTTGCCGAAGCCCGCCGGTTGAGCCATCTGCTTGAAGAACTGGGGGCTCTGGGCGAGAAACGCCTTGCCCTCGAAGTACTTGACCTCGAACAGCTCGGCCTTCGACTCGCTCGCGCTCGCCATGAGCTTCGGCGTGTGGATCTCGACGAAGTCGTTCTCGACCCAATAGGTTCGCAGCGCGTGTTCAAACGTTGTCTGCACCCGAGCAATGAGATTCTGCTCCGGGCGACGCAGGTCGAGGAAGCGCCAATCCATTCGCTTGTCGATGCCGGAATCGGGGGCGATAGGAGTCTCGGCGATCGCCACAGAAGCGATGTCGAGCACGCCGGCGGTGCCTGTGCCGTCGGTTATCACGCCGTCCTTGATCACGCCGCCCTTGATCACGTTGGCGAGCTTGATCTCCACACCGCCGAGCTTCACCCGCTCGTCGTGCTTGAGTTCACCCGCGGCGGTGAGGAAGGTCCCCTGGCTGAGGGCGGAGATCGCGTCCGCCACTGCGTCGTCGAGCGGAGCGCCGTCCTCCCCGAACGCCCGCGGGTGCACGAGCTGAACGGCTCCCGATTCGTCGCGCAGCACGACGAACTGCACCTTCTTCTGGTCGCGGACTGTCTCGACCCACCCGGACACCGACACGGGGCCGTCGACAGAGGCGGCAAGGTTCTTGATCAGGGTGCGTTCGCTCACGGTCCCCGAGTTTAGCCGGGTTGACACCGGCGACATCCGAGGCCGTCGCGTGGCCGGGCGGCGAGACGACAGGAGCGCCGCCGCATTCAACCGGTGCCGTGCCGCTCTCACGGGTTTCTGGCAGCGAACCAAAACGTAGACTGGGCGGGTGGCCGCAACCCTCATTCATCTCGTGCGACATGGCGAGGTACACAACCCTCGGGGCATCCTTTATGGGCGGCTACCCGGATATCATCTGTCCCCTCTCGGCTACCGAATGGCGGACGCCGTAGCGGCCGAACTCGAGGGTCATCCCGTCTCCGCCCTGTATGCGAGCCCGCTGCTTCGCGCTCAGGAATCGGCCAAACCCTGGGCCGAGAGGTTCGACGTCGACATCGTGACCGACGACCGGTTGATTGAGCCGTTCAACCGATTCGAGGGCGAGAAATTCGAGTTCGGACCCGCGGTGCTCACGAAGCCACGGGTGTGGCCATGGGTGATCAACCCCTGGAAGCCGAGCTGGGGTGAGCCGTACGTTAGCGTGGCGGCACGGATGCTCGCGGCCATCGATGACGCGTGGGCCGCGGCCGACGGCGGAGAGGTCGTCATGGTCAGCCATCAGATGCCAATCGTCATGGTGCAGCGCTCGGTCGCCGGGCAAAAGCTCTTCCACGATCCGCGCAAGCGGCGCTGCCACCTCTCGAGCATTACCACTCTTCAGAAACAGGGCGACCGGTTCGTCGAAGTCGGCTACCAGGATCCCTCCGCGGAACTGCTTGCCAAGTCAATCGATACGGGTGCGGTATGAGGGTACGACTGTTGGCGTCGGCAGCCGCCATCGGCCTGGTCGGAATGCTCCTCCTGAGCGGGTGCTCGAGCAGCGACAACCTCGCGAGCGCCTACGGAAGCGGGAGCGGAACCAACTACACGGATGACTCGGGCGTTCCGGTCCTCGTGAAGGAGGCCAATCGCGCCAAGCCGGTCAACTTCAGCTCGACCACCGAGGACGGCATGCCGCTCAAGGCGTCGGACTACCGCGGCAAGGTCGTCGTGGTGAATTTCTGGTACGCGAGCTGCGCCCCGTGTCGGGCCGAGGCGCCGATCCTGCAGAACCTGTACGACACGTACCAGCAAAAGGGCGTCTCGTTCATCGGGGTGAACATCTTCGATCAGCCCGCCGCCGCGCTTGCGTTCGAGAAGGAACACAACGTCACGTATCCGTCGGTCATGGACGTGGACAGCGGCGCGGTGCGGATCGCCTTCGCCGGAGCCGTCTCGCCGACGGCCACCCCCACAACCTTCGTGCTGGATAAAAAGGGTCGCATCGCCGCGCGGATCGTTGGGGAGCTCCAGTCCACGTCGATCCTCAACACCCTGATCTCCGACACTCTTGCCGAAGGCAACTAGTGGACAACCCGATCTCCCAGCTGGTGCTCGGCGGTAATCTCGCCATCGCGCTTCCGATCACTCTGCTGGCCGGGCTCATCACCTTCGCCTCGCCATGCGTTCTTCCTCTCGTGCCCGGATATCTCGCCTACATCGGCGGTTTCGCCGGGCCGGCTGAGCGGAACGTGCGCGGCGCACGACAGCGCGGACGGCTGCTCACAGGCGTGGCACTGTTCGTGCTGGGCTTCAGCGTCGTCTTCATCGCGCTCAACGTGGTCGCCGCCGCGGCCGGCGCGCTTCTCATCCCCTGGTTCGGTCTCATCACCCGAATAGCGGGCGCCGTCCTGATTCTCATGGGTCTTGTCTTTGTCGGCCAGTTCGGCTTCATGCAGCGCGACTTCAAACCGCGGTGGCGCACGACTGCTGGACTGGCCGGGGCACCGTTGCTCGGCGTCGTGTTCGCTCTCGGGTGGGTGCCGTGTATCGGACCAACCCTCACCGCGGTACTCTCGTTCAGTGCCGGCAGCGGGAACGCCGGGCGCGGAGTGCTGCTCGGCGTCGCGTATTGCGTCGGCCTTGGCATCCCGTTCCTGCTCGTGGCGCTCGGCCTCGATTGGGTGACCGGTTCGGTCGCATGGCTGAAACGCCACGTCCGGGTCATCAACGTCATCGGTGGGTCGCTGCTGATCGCCATCGGAATTCTCATGGTCTCCGGGCTGTGGCAAATATTCATTTCACAATTGCAGGGGGTGATCGTCGGCTATGAGTCGCCCCTCTGATCATTTCGACTCCCCGGCGCCGGAACCCAAGGTGCCAGGCATCGCTCAGCCGAGCCTCGGTCTCATCGGCTACCTCCGGTTTTTCTGGCGGCAGCTCACCAGCATGCGCACGGCACTCGTCCTGCTGCTCATGCTCGCGATCGCCGCCGTGCCCGGGTCGCTATTTCCGCAGCGGAGCTCCGACCCCAACGGTGTGACGCTCTACTTCTCCACCAATCCGAGCCTCGCCCCGGTGCTCGACAAATTCCAGCTGTTCGACGTGTATTCGTCGGCGTGGTTCTCGGCCATCTATCTGCTGCTGTTCATATCGCTCATCGGCTGCGTCATCCCGCGGGCCACCCACCACGTCAAGGCTCTCGCCTCCCCGCCCCCGAAGACTCCCGCTCGCCTCGATCGCCTCGCCGCTTTCAGCGCGTTCGAGGTCGTTCCCGGGGAGACGGATGCCTCGGGCGACCCGATCACGGCGGCGTCGGCGATTCGGGCCGCTCGGGCGGTCCTGCGCAAGGGCGGATACCGGGTCAGGCTGTTCGAGGGACGGGAACTGTCGGCCTCGGCCGAACGCGGATATGCACGAGAGACCGGAAATCTGGTCTTCCATGTCGCGCTCATCGGCATCCTCTTCGCCGTCGGAATCGGCGGAGGATTCGGCTACACCGGCCAGAAGGTTCTCGTGGTCGGTCAGGCGTTCGCGAACGTTCGACTCACCTTCGACTCGTTCAACCCCGGCCGCTTCTTCACCGACGATGCCCTTGTTCCGTACCGTCTGATCCTCAACAGCTTCACGACCAAGTATGAGCAGCAGAACAAGGACGCCTACGGGCAGCCGATCGACTACACGGCCAAGGTCACGACCTACGATCAGGCCGGCACCCCGACCAAGTCCGTCATCAAGGTCAACGACCCGCTGCAGATCGGCGGGAACCAGATCTACCTGCTCGGCAACGGCTACGCACCATCGATCACGGTGCGCGATCCGAACGGAAAGGTCGTGTACTCGGAGCCGGTCCCCTTCCTCCCCCAGGACACGAACCTCACGTCCCTTGGCATCGTCAAGGTACCGGACGGGCTCAGCAGTCAGGTGGGGATGCGCGGGATCTTCTACCCCACGGCAGCGGCGGCGGCGGATGGAACTCTCGGCTCGGTGTACCCGGACCTGCAGAATCCGGTGCTCTCGCTGGTGCTGTACTCGGGTGACCTCGGCATCAACAAGGGGCAACCGAAGTCGGTCTACACGCTCAACACCGATGGGATGAAGGAACTCGCGGGCCCGACAGCCCTCGATGGGACCAAGGCGCTGCGGCTCAAGCCCGGTCAGACCGCCAAGATTCCGGGAGGGCTCGGCTCGGTGACATTCGACAACAAGGCCCCGAAATCGGACCCATCGAACCTCGAGCAGAGCGTCCCGAGATTCGCCTCGCTCGACGTGCATCGCGATCCGACCCAGGGCTGGGTGTTGTTCTTCGCGATTTGCGTACTCCTCGGACTGCTGACCTCACTGTTCATCCCGCGTCGTCGAGTCTGGATCAAGGCCGTCGAACTCGGGGACGGGCGGATACGCCTCGAATATGCCGGGCTCGCGCGCGGCGAGGACCCGGGTCTGGATGCCGCTGTCCGGGCGATCGCGGAAAAACATTCCCAGCAACTCGGGCTTAGGCTGACACGGTGACCGAAACTCTGTCGATGTACTCCCTGACGGCGATCTATTCGGCAATGGCCGTGTACCTCTTCGCCTTCATCGCATTCACTCTCGACCTCGCCAAGCGGTCCGCGGAAGGGCCGGCTGCGGCGGTCGTCGCGGGCACCCACGTCGGTCAGATGAGCCGTTCCGGAGCCACAGCGACCCTCGAGCGGGTGGTGGCGCCGCCGGCTACCGTTCAGCGCCGCTCCAATCGATTCGAGCGGGTCGCTTTCGCGCTCACCGTTCTCGGCTGGGTGCTGCACGTCGGGGGGACCGTGCTCCGCGGGGTCGCTGCCCATCGCGTGCCGTGGGCGAACATGTTTGAGTTCTCGCTCACCGCGTCAGCGATCATGGTCGGCGTTTTCATCTTCGTTCAGGTGTGGCAGAACCTGAGATTCCTCGGTGCCTTCATCACCGGGTTCTCCCTCATCATCCTCGGCTTCGGCACGGTCGGCTTCTACGTCAACGTGGTTCCGCTTCCGCCGGCTCTGCAGTCGTACTGGCTGGTCATCCACGTTTTCGTCGCGACGCTCGGGACCGCGTTCTTCGCAATCGGCGCCGGGCTGTCGATGGTGCAGCTGATCCAAGCCCGTCGCGAGGCCAACAAGCTCAACAGATTTCGCTTCCTTGACACCATGCCGAATGCCGAGAAGCTCGAGAACCTCGCCTACCGGGTGATAGTTGTCGCCTTCGTCTTCTGGACCTTCACCCTCATGGCCGGCGCAATCTGGGCCGAGCACGCGTGGGGCCGCTACTGGGGCTGGGACACGAAGGAGGTCTGGACCTTCATCATCTGGACCATTTTCGCCGGCTACATCCACGCCAGGGCCACTCGTGGCTGGCGCGGTTCACGCTCTGCGTATCTCGCGATCATCGGCTTCGCCGCGGTGATGTTCAACTTCACCATCGTGAACCTGTTCTTCAAGGGACTGCACTCCTACTCCGGTCTGTAGGCCGGCGCGGGAATCATTCTCCCGGGGAAAGGGCCGCCGCGCATGCGGCCAAGTCGGCGCGGAACCGCACGCGTCGTTTCTCCGGCACGGCGAGGATCATCCGCTTCTCGACCGCCCGCGCGACCGTGTTAGCCGCATTGAGCACCTCCCGGCCGTGGGGGGTCAGCCGGGTCGGCAGCGCCCTGCCCTGGGGCGCGACGTCGGGACGCGTGACGAGGTCACGCTCCTGCAGACCGCGGAGGACGAGGTTCATAGACTGGCGGCTGACGAACGCTCCCCGTGCCAGGTCGGAACTGGACAGACCCGGACTCCGGCCGAGCAGCTCAAGGCAGGAGTGCTGCGCGGCTGTGAGGTCGAGCGGCCGAAGCTCCTCGGTCATCCGGCTGCGGAGGGCCGACGCGGCGTGTTTGAGCACGTGGGTCAACGCTTCGTCGAGAGTGCCCGCCCGTTGGGCCTTCTCCTTTTTCTTCGATCCGCTTTTCTTCTTGTTCTTCGCCATGTCAAGAGTGTGACACCCGCTCGCGGATTAGTCACCACTTGCGGGAATCAGCCACCGGACCGGTCGCAGGCGCTCAGCTTTCGGCGAGAATTTCGCGGACCCGCGGTGCGACGACCGTGCCGTAGAGCTCGATGCTCTTCATGAGTTTGTCGTGGCCGAGGGTGCCGTTGCTGTATTTGAGATCGAAGCGGTCCAGCCCGAGGGTCTTGGCGGTTGTTGCGATCTTGTTGGCGACGGTCTGCGGCGATCCGACGTAGAGCGAACCGGTGTCCGCCTCGTGCTCGAAGGATTCCCGGCTCATCGGACCCCACCCGCGCTCCCTGCCGATGCGGTTGGTCATCTCGGAGTGGTGCGGCCACAGTTCTTCCCGTGCCTGCTCGTCGGTCTCGGCGATGTGTCCGGGGGAGTGCACGCCGATCATTGGGGTGGGCTGGCCGAACTGGGCGAGAGCGCGGTGGAACAGGTCGACGTAGGGGGCGAATCGAGCCGGTTCACCGCCGATGATGGCGAGAGCGAGATTGAAACCGTACCGTGCGGTACGCACCACCGACTCCGGACTGCCGCCCACGCCGACCCAGGTGGTCAGCAGGCCGTCGTCGACCCTCGGGAAGACGGACTGATCGCTGAGCGAACTGCGGGTTGCGCCAGACCAGGTGACGGGCTGCTGCGTGCGAAGCTCGGAAAACAGCTCGAGCTTCTCCTCAAAGAGCTCCTGGTACCGGGTGAGGTCGAAACCGAAGAGAGGGAACGATTCGGTGAACGATCCGCGGCCGAGAGTGATCTCAGCTCGGCCGCCCGACAGCCCGTCGAGGGTGGCGAATCTCTCGTACACCCGCACCGGGTCATCCGAACTGAGCACGGTCACTCCGGTACCGAACCGGATGTTCTCGGTGCGCGCGGCGATCGCGGCGAGAACGACCTCGGGCGCCGAGACGGAGAATTCCTTGCGGTGGTGCTCGCCCACCCCGATGTAGTCCAGACCGACGCCGTCGGCCAGAACGGCTTGTTCGAGCAGGTTGCGCAAGACCTGACCGTAGCCGAGCGGTTTTCCCTCGCTGTCGTTGGTGACGTCGCCAAAGGTGTCGACTCCGAGTTGGATCTGTTGCGTCATACTGTGCCTCCGGGCCCGATCCTCTATCCGCGTGCATGTCTGTATGCAAACGCATTGGCCGGTAACGCGGACACGCGCGCGTCTATTCCGGGTGCCCGCCTTAGTCCGCGGGCTCAGCCCTCCAGCAGTCGGTAGCAGCTCTCGATGCGCGCGGCCCACCAGTGACCGCGGTCGGCGCCGGCGGCGAACCGGTCGAGCAGCTCGCCGTCCGGGGTCACCCGTCGTACCTCGATCGCACCGTTGCTGGCGACAAGCGGATCGGCGGTGACATCGCCTCCGAGCAGGCTCACCGTGGCGAGTCCGCAGTCGTAGGGCAGGTCGGCGACCGATGCGGCGAGGAAGGCCCCCATCGATATTCCGACCGAGGTCTCGAGCGCACTCGACACGACAACGGGAAGCCCGGCCTGCTCGATGACCGAGAGTGCGCGCCGGATGCCGCCGAGCGGCTGAGCCTTGATCACGAGCAGGTCGGCCGACCGGGATCGCGCGACGGCCACCGGGTCATCCGCCTTGCGAACGCTCTCGTCCGCCGCGATCGGGACACCCATGTACTTGACCCGCTTGCGAATCTCGGCGAGCTCTTCCACGCTCGCGCAGGGCTGCTCGACGTACTCGAGGTCTAGCGATGCGAGCGCGTGGATGGCGTGTTCGGCCTCGTCCACGTTCCACAGCCCGTTGGCATCGATGCGGATGCGGCCCTCCGGGCCGAGGTACTCGCGCGCGGCGGTCACCCTCGCGACGTCATCCGTGAGGTCCTGCCCCGGCTCGGCCACCTTGATTTTCACCGTTCTGCAGCCGGCAAATCGGTCGAGCACGGCCGCGACCCGGTCGGCCGAAACCGCGGGAAGCGTCGCATTGACCCGCACCGAAGACCGGAAGAGCGCGGGGTTCTGCTGCCACCCGAAGTCGATTGCGGCGGCGAGCCACGCGCTCGATTCCTGGTGGTCGTATTCAAGGAACGGAGAGAATTCGGTCCAGCCGGCCGGACCCTCGAACAGTGCGACCTCGCGAGAGTCGATACCGCGGAACCGCTGACGCATCGGAATGGAGACAACTCGAAGAGTGGACAGGATGTCGGTCAGCGGCGGCAACATGAGACCAGTCTGTACCCGACCACCGCCGATACAATCCAGCATGGCCGATCCGCTTCCCGCCCCTCCGCGCCTGGCGCCAGCTCGCAAGCCCGCCGCCGGCCGGTGGCGAGAGTCGGTCACTCGTCTCTCGCTCGGACTGTGGGCGCTCGGCTTCGCGATCGCCCTCGTCCTGGTCGAGGCGGTGGCCATCGCGGTCGGCGGTGACGGGCATTGGACGACCGCCCGCATTCTGGCCGAGGTGGTGATCGGGCTATCGGTCGGCTCGTTTCTGCTCGGCCTGGTGGGCGCCCTCCGTCACGACGGCCGCCGACTCGGCCTCATTGCCGCGGTGCTGAGCGTGCTCGCGAACCCGCTCGTGCAGATCTGGCTACTTGGCGTGCTCGGTGGCTCGTAGGCTTGAGCCATGGTTTCCGAGCTGTTCGACCCGTCTCGCTGGGCAACGGTTGCGGGCTTCGACGCCCTCACCGATGTGACCTATCACCACGACACCACCGGGCGCATCGCGCGCGTCGCCTTCGACCGGCCCGAGGTGCGCAATGCCTTCCGGCCGCAGACGGTCGACGAGCTCGCCAGAGTGCTTGACGACGCGCGGATGAATCCGCGGATCGGTGTGGTTCTGTTGACCGGGAACGGCCCCAGTCCCAAGGACGGCGGGTGGGCTTTCTGCTCCGGGGGCGACCAGCGCATCCGCGGAAGGGACGGCTACCAGTACGCCGCCTCTTCCGGTGCCGAACAGCCCGGCCAGACCGGACGGCTGCACATCCTCGAGGTCCAGCGCCTCATCCGGTTCATGCCAAAGGTCGTCATCGCCGTGATCCCGGGTTGGGCGGCCGGAGGCGGCCACTCCCTCCACGTCGTGTGCGACCTCTCCATCGCGAGCGCCGAGCACGGCAAATTCAAGCAGACGGATGCCGACGTCGGTTCCTTCGACGGGGGCTACGGAAGTGCCTACTTCGCCAGACAGGTCGGGCAGAAGTTCGCTCGTGAGGTGTTCTTCCTCGCCAGGGAATACGACGCGCAGCGAGCCCTCGACATGGGAGCGGTCAACGCCGTCGTGCCGCATGCCGAGCTCGAGACCACGGCGCTCGAGTGGGCGGAAGAGATCATGGGCAAGTCTCCGACGGCCATCCGGATGCTCAAATTCGCCTTCAACGCGGTCGACGACGGGCTCGTCGGCCAGCAGGTCTTCGCCGGTGAGGCGACCCGGCTGGCGTACGGAACGGACGAGGCCGTCGAGGGCCGCGACTCATTCCTCGAAAAGCGCGAACCGGACTGGTCGCCATACCCCTGGCAGTTCTGATGACGCGCGCGCTCGCCGTCGTGCCGGCCGACGATGTCGCGGTGGTGTTCGCCGCGCTGCGGGATGCCCTCGCGGGCGGCCCGGCGGTGCTCCCCGGTACGCCGTCCCGCCCGGTGCCGCCCGAGGTGGAGCAGCGCATCACACTCGTCGTCGAGACGAGCGGGTCAACCGGGCGGCCAAAGCGGGTCGCCCTCGGCGCCGATGCTTTGCTCGCGAGCGCGGCGGCATCCGAATCATCCCTCGGCGGCCCGGGGCAATGGCTGCTCGCCCTGCCGACCCACTACATCGCCGGCATCAACGTACTCGTTCGCTCGATAACGGCTGACACCGACCCGATCGTCATGCCGCTCGGCCACTTCGACCCGCAGGAATTCGCCGCCGCTACCGTGCTGATGGACGCCCCGTTGCGATTCACCTCGCTGGTGCCGGCCCAACTGGCGAGACTCGTCGAGGCCGCCGGCGAGGATTTTGAAGTGCTCGCCAAGCTGCGGCGACTCGACCGCATTCTCGTCGGTGGGCAAGCCACATCGCCGGAACTGCTGTCCCGCGCGATCGAACTCGGTCTTAACGTGACCCGAACGTACGGCTCGAGCGAGACCTCCGGCGGGTGCGTGTACGACGGAGTGCCGATCGGAAGTGCAGAGGTTCGCATTGTCGATGGCCAGGTCGAGCTCGCCGGGCCGATGCTCGCCGAGGGCTACCTCGACGATCCGGAAGCCACGACCGCAGCATTCGTGGTGCACGACGGCTTGCGCTGGTATCGCACCGGCGACGCCGGCACCATTGACGATGGAGTGCTGCGGGTGACCGGCCGCCTCGATGACGTGATCATCTCCGGAGGGGAGAAGGTATCGCTCCACGCGGTCGAGGAGGTCGTCCGCTCGATTGCCGGCCTGCAGGATGCGGTGGTGGTTCGGGCGCCGAGCGCCGAATGGGGCGAAGTCCCGGTCGTGTTCTCCTCCGGGCGAGCGACCCTCGAATCGGTCAAGGCGACGGTCGTCGCCCGGCTCGGGCGAGCATCCGCTCCCATCGCGATCGTCACGGTGCAGAGTGTCCCGCTGCTCTCCAGCGGCAAGCCCGACCGGGTCTCCCTCACCGCGTTCGCGGCCTCACGCGGCGTTTCAGCCGGTGGTCAGTAGGATTTGTCCGTGCCGAATCCAGGAAGACCCGTTCAGCGACGCATCGATCCGACCACGGTTGGCGGGCGCGAGAAGGGCGCGAGTGGTCGCCCCGGCGGCCGAAAGCCCCGCGTCGTGGTGAAAAAGGCCACGCCTCGCGATTGGATCGGCGGCGCACGGCTTCGTACCCTTCCACTGGCGGTGGCTCCGGTGGCTCTCGGCACCGCCTCCGCCCACCTCCTTTCCGACGGCGGGTGGCACTGGGTGAGGGCGTTGCTCGCCCTTGCCGTCGCGGTCTTCCTGCAGATCGGCGTGAACTTCGCCAACGACTACTCGGACGGGGTTCGTGGCACCGACAGGTACCGGGTCGGGCCTTCTCGGCTCACCGGATCCGGTGCCGCCAAGCCGCGGACCGTGCTCGTGATCGCGCTCGTATTCTTCGCGCTCGGTGCCGTTGCCGGACTCGCGCTCGTCGTCACGAGCGAGTACTACTGGCTCATCGTGGTGGGCGCCGTCGCCATCGTCGCCGCGTATTTCTACACGGGCGGCAAACGCCCGTACGGCTACTACGGTCTGGGCGAGCTGTTCGTCTTCGTGTTCTTCGGCCTCGTTGCAACCGTCGGGACCACCTACACCCAGGTCGGCACCGTCAACATCGAGAGCTGGTTGTCGGCGACGGTGGCCGGCCTCTTCGCGTGCGCCGTGCTGATGGTCAACAACATTCGCGACCTCGCCCAGGACAAGGCCGCCGGCAAAAGGACTCTCGCCGTGCTCGTCGGATTGCGGGCGGCCCGGGCGCTGTTCGCGGTCCTCGTCGTCGTCCCGTACCTAATCCTCGTGTTCTTTGTGTTGTTCTACACGAAGGCACCGCTGGTGTACTTCACGCTGCTCGCCGCCGTGCCCGCGATCATCATCACACTGACCGGAAAGACGGCGCCCGAATTCATCCTCGCCCTCAAGCTCACGAGCCTCACGGCGCTGTTATTCGGTCTGAGCCTCGCCGCGGCGATCGCTTTCTAGACCCGAGCGGGTCGATGCCCGGTCGACGTGGGCTCTGGCCGGTTGTTCTCTGGCTGGTTTACGGGAGGTCGGGGTCGACGCGATCGAGCGCCTCGTTTTCGACGTCATTGTCGTCGTCGCGGACCTTCTGGTTGCGGTACCGGTCGATGGTCGTCGCAAGGTCTCGGCGTTGTTTGCCAAGGAAGAGGTACGATACGCAGAACCCGATGATCGCGGCGCCTATGGCGGCAATGTACACGTTTACGCCGAGCAACATGAGCACCGCGAGGGTGACAGCGAACACTCCAACTCGAATGAGCGAGTAGAGGATCCATTGGCGAGAATGCACGAAAACAAGTCTAGGCGCCCGTTCCTGAACTCTCGTCGGCGGTGCGCAGGATACCGGCTTACAATTTGCCCATGGCCAGGCTCGAATTGATTCTCGTAGTGCTCTTCATTGCGTTTACGATTTTCGCCTTCATCGACTGCCTCCGCACCGAGGACTCGCGGGTGCGCGCGCTGCCGAAGTATCTCTGGCTCGTTCTCATCGTGATTCTCACCCCGTTCGGCGGAATTCTGTGGCTCCTCATTGGCAAGGACCGCGCTGACCGTTCCCCGGTGCGGCACTCCAATCACGGACCGGATGACGACCCCGCCTTTCTTCGCCAGCTTGGCGAGGACAAGCGGCGGGAGGAGCGAATTCGGGAGCTCGAGGCGCGGCTGGCCGAACTGGACGACGACCAGAACAACTCGAAAGACAAGTGATAGGCAATCCGGCGACTGACTTCTCGGTTGCACTTCTGGGGCAGCTGATTCGCCGCGGCGTGCGCGACGTGGTTGTCTGCCCCGGCTCTCGATCTCAGGCACTCGCCCTCGCCGCCGCCGCGTTCGACAGTGCGGGCCTCGTGCGACTCACCGTTCGAATCGACGAGCGGGGAGCGGGATTCCTCGCGCTGGGCCTCGCGATCGAGTCCGGCCTTCCGGTCGTTGTCATCACGACGTCCGGAACGGCGGTCGCGAACCTGCATCCCGCCGTGTTGGAAGCCCGTCACTCCGGGGTGCCGCTCATTTTGCTTACCGCCGACCGACCGGCCGAGTTGCGCGGCATCGGCTCCAACCAGACCACGAATCAGGTCGGGTTGTTCGGGTCGGCCGTCGAGTGGATCCGCGACGTCGAAGCGCCTCACGACTCCGGGTTTGGCCCGGACTATTCCGCCGAGCTGGCACACGAGGCATACTCCGAGGCAGCCGGTCATTCCGGCGCTGCCGGCCCGGTGCAGCTGAATCTCGCGTTCCGTGAACCGCTGTCCGGCCCGGTGACCGAGGTTTCCACCCTCACCCCGCACGAGTGGCCGGAGCGGGGCGCCGTCGTCGGGCTGCCGATCGACCAGGCCGGGCACACCGTGGTCATCGCCGGCGCCGGGGCAGGCGCCCGAGCGGAACAACTGGCGCGGTCCCTCGGCGTTCCGCTGCTCGCGGAGGCGTCGAGCGGCGCCCGGTTCGGCCCGAACCTGGTCGGGGCCTACCGTGCGCTGTTGCGGCGCCCGGAGTTCGGTGGTCGGGTGCGGCGGGCGATTGTGTTCGGGCATCCGACGTTGAGTCGAGACATCCCGGCGTTGCTGCAGAGGCCGGATGTCGAAGTGTTGGTTGTGAGCGGGCCGGGTTCCGAGGCGTACAACCCAGGGCACCGCGCGGCATCCATCTCGTCGGCGGTGCGGTATGACGGGGAGCCCGACGCCTCTCCCGCCGGTCGAGCCTGGCTCGGAAGCTGGGTTCACTCGAGCCGCGAAATTCTCTCCGGTGAGGGGGAAGCGGCATCGGCGGCCGATCGGTCTCTGGACGATCGGCCGGGAAACCTCGGCCGGCAACAGCTCGCAGCGTTCCGCGAAACGGTGACTCGGCGAATGCTCGCCATCGCCGTCTGGCAGGCAACCTGGCCGCACGACCGGCTCGTGCTCGGGGCGTCCCGCCTGATCAGGGCGGTGGACGAGAACGTTGCAGGCAAGAAGATATCGGTGCACTCCAACCGGGGGCTCGCCGGAATCGACGGGACCGTCGCCACCGCCGTCGGTATCGCCGTCGCGAGCCAGGACGGCGATGGGCAGGCCGGGGTAACGCGAGTACTGCTCGGCGACGTCACCCTCTTGCACGACGCCGGTTCGCTGTTGTTCGGTCTGGGGGAGCGTCGGCCGCGGGTTCAGGTGATCGTCGGCAACGACGGCGGTGGCACCATCTTCGACGACCTCGAGGTCGCGGAAACGGCGCCGCGTGATGCCTTCGATCGCGTGCTCTACACCCCGCACCAGGCCGACTTCTCCGCGCTCGCCGCGGCGTACGGCTGGACGTATCGGAGGGTGCACAACCGGGGGGAGCTGAGCGAGGCGCTCTCCGCGACCGACGGCCAGTTTCTCATCGAGGTGTCGCTGCCTCGATAGCGTTCCGTGCGCCCCGGCCTGGGGGAGGCCGCCGCCGGCCGGGGGTAGCATCCTCCGCATGAACCGATCGACGTGGACCGCGGACCCTTCCGAACTGCTTCTGGCCGGCGATGGCTTTGCCCTCGCGACCGTCGACCCCTCCTCGACGCCAGGCCTGCAGGCAAGCCGGAAGTCCGGCGGGCGCATGCTCGAAACGGGCAAGCCGGAGCTCGGGGAGCTGCAGGAGCGTCTGTGGGCCGAGAGCCGCTTCGGGGGAACGCGATCGGTGCTGCTCGTGCTTCAGGCGATGGACACCGCCGGCAAGGGCGGCATCGTGAAGCACGTCATCGGGGGGATGGACCCGCAGGGGGTGTACACCTTCGGGTTCAAGAAGCCAACGAGCGCGGAGCTGAAGCACGACTTCCTCTGGCGGGTTCGCAAGCAGCTGCCGCAGCCGGGCATGCTCGCCGTATTCGATCGCTCCCACTACGAAGACGTGCTCATCGCCCGGGTGCACCGTCTCGCAACCCCTGAGGTGATCGAGCAGCGTTATTCGCTCATCAACGACTTCGAGAAGGAGGTCTCGGCGGCGGGCACCACCATCATCAAGGTGATGCTGCACATCAGCCCGGACGAACAGAAGGCTCGCCTCCAGAAGCGGCTGGACGACCCGCGAAAGCACTGGAAATACAACCCAGGCGACCTGGAGGAACGCGCGTTCTGGCCGCAATATCAGCAGGCCTACCAGCGGGCGATCGAGCAGACGACCACTCCGGATGCGCCGTGGTTCGTCGTTCCGGCCGACCACAAGTGGTACGCGCGGGTCGCTGTGCAGCAGCTCGTTCTCGACGCGCTGCGACGTCGCAACCTGACCTGGCCACCGGCCGACTATGACGTCGAGGCGGAGAAGGCGCGGCTGGCGGCGTCCTGACCGCGCTACACCTGGCCCAGCGTCAGTTGAGCGCCTCGGCTATCGGCCGGAACTTCATCCGGGTCTCGAGCAGCTCTCGCTCGGGAACCGAATCCGCCACGATACCGGCCCCGGCGTAGGCGGTGAGGCGGCCGTCCGGCTCGAACTGAGCGCTGCGCAAGGCGACCGCCCACTCGCCGTCTCCGTCCGCTCCGACCCACCCAACCGGCCCGGCGTAGCGGCCGCGGTCGAACGGCTCGAGCTCGTCGATCAGACGAAGGGCGTCGGCGGTCGGGGTCCCCGCGACTGCGGCCGTCGGATGCAGGGACTGGATGAGGTCGAGGGAGGTCGACCCGTCGGTGAGGTCGCCCTCGACATCGCTTGCCAGGTGCCACAGGTTCGGAAGCTTGAGGGTGAACGGTATCTCGCTCGCCATGACGTCGGCGCTGTGCACCCGAAGCGAAGCGATCACGTTCTGCACCGCGTATTGGTGCTCGTCCTGATCCTTCGCCGAGGTCGCCAGAGCGGTGGCGGCCTCCTGGTCAGAGTCCGCGTCCAGTCCGCGCGCGGCGCTACCGGCCAGCACCCGGGCGGTCACCGATCCCGCGTTCACGCTGACCAGCGTTTCAGGGCTGGAGCCGATGAACCCGTCGACGCTGAACGTCCAGCAGTCCGGGTAGCCGAGCGCGAGCACGTCGATCATCCGGCGCACGTCCGCCCCCTCGGGCAGCTGGCCGACCAGGTCGCGGGCGAGCACCACCTTGCTGAGCTCGTGGTTGCGAATCCGGTCGACCGCGGATCCGACCGCCGTGCGGTAACCATCCGATGCGAGCGCGCCGGGGTGAAGAGCCACGTGATATTGCTCGCCAAATGGGATGAGTGGCGGCGGGATGAGCGGAGGCACGCTGACCGTCGGGAGAACCCCGATAGAGACGCGGGTCACCCAGCTCTGGCCCTTGTCGCGGCCGATGATGAGAGACGGCACGATGAGAACGCTCGACCTCGCGGAGTTGTCGGAAAAGGCGAAGCTGCCGAAGGCGACCAGTCCGGTCCCGGTCTGCTTGAGAGGATCGGTCACGGTAGCGTCGGCGACTATTCGCTGCCACGCCACCGCGGCATCCGCCATTCGGTTCGGCCCGCTGAATTCGAGCCGAACGGCTTCACCGATGCCGACCAGTCCGAATCCGCGTCGCATCCAGAGCAGGGGATTCGACGGCTCAAGCATCGGCACGAGCGGGCCGAGGTCGGGGGTCGCCGTAGTCTCGACAGTGAGTGGGGATACCGGCGATCGACCGCGCATTGGATCTGATTCGGTCACTCGATCAACACTATCCCGGCTTCCCCCGGGCCCCGCTGACCCACGGCGCGGCTGAACTACACTTGGGGGGTGGCGAAGGCAGATCTGAGTAAGCAACCCGAAGAGGTCGCAGAGATGTTCGACGGGGTCGCGAAGCACTACGACCGCACGAACGGCGTGCTGTCGATGGGCAACTCGTTCATCTGGCGCCTCGCCACGACCCGCGCCGTCGCCCCGCTTTCCGGCGAACGCATCCTCGACATCGCCGCCGGTACGGGAACAAGCTCCGCCGCGCTGGCCAAGAGCGGCGCCGAGGTGGTTGCCGCCGACTTTTCCCCCGGCATGATCGAGGTCGGGCGGCAGAAGCATCCGACCATCACCTTCGTTCAGGCGGATGCGATGGCGCTTCCCTTCGCCGATGGCGAGTTCGACGCCGTCACCATCTCCTTCGGGCTTCGCAATGTCGAGGACCCGAAGAAAGCTCTCGCCGAAATGTATCGCGTGCTCAAACCCGGCGGGAGACTCGTGATCTGCGAGTTCTCCAAGCCGGCGCGGGCGATCTTCCGCGCCGGATACGGTGCCTATATGCGGTACCTCATGCCGTCGATAGTCGGCGCGGCAAGCTCCAATCCGGAGGCGTACACGTACCTCGCCGATTCCATCCGGGATTGGCCGGACCAGGTGACTCTCAGCCAGTGGATCCGTGGCGCCGGATTCACCCGGGTCGCGTACCGCAACCTCACCACAGGCGTTGTTGCGCTCCACCGCGGCCACAAGCCGGCACGGGTCTCCGGCCGCCGCGCACCCCGAACCAAGAGACCGGCCACGGCCTCCGCGGCGCCGACCATCACCGCGCCGAAGGCGCCGGAGCCGGTCGATCCGACGCTCGCGGAACCCAGTCCGGACGGCACGGCGGCTCCGAAGCCTTAGGGCCTCGAGACGATTACCGACGAATAGGTAAACACAAGTGACTCCCAGCGTGCCTCTCACTCGCCATGCCAATTCGCTGAACTCTGCGCTTGGACTCGGTGAAAAGTTCTTCTCCTCCGCGAGCGAGCGCCGATTTGCGACGGCCATCGAAGACGGACTCGATGCGGTGGAGGCCGGACTCCTTCGCGAGATGTCGTTTGCCGACAACCTCGCCGACGTCACCAGTCGTTACCTGCTGGAGGCTGGGGGAAAGCGAGTGCGCCCCACTCTCACCCTTCTCACCGCGCAGCTCGGAACGGGCACCAATGCAGAGGTGGTCGCGGCGGCCGAGGCGCTGGAGATCACCCACCTCGCATCCCTGTACCACGACGACGTGATGGATGAGGCAAACCTGCGTCGCGGCGTTCCCAGCGCCCAGAGCGTCTGGGGCAACTCGGTCGCCATCCTGACCGGCGACCTGCTGTTCGCCAGGGCCTCCAAACTCATGTCCGGCCTCGGCGAACGCGCCATCATTCTTCAGGCCGACACATTCGAGCGGCTGTGCCTTGGGCAGCTCCACGAGACCACCGGACCGCGCGACGGCGAAGACCCGATTGCCCACTACATCCAGGTGCTCGCCGACAAGACCGGGTCGCTCATCGCCGCGGCCGCCGAAATGGGAGTCATCTTCGGAAACGCGCCCGAGGAATACCGCGCACCGGTCATGACCTTCGGCGAGAAGATCGGCGTGGCATTCCAGCTCATCGACGACGTCATCGACCTCGCCCCCGATGAGGTGGAGACGGGGAAGACGCCGGGGACGGATCTGCGGTCCGGAGTCTCGACACTTCCTCTCCTGTACCTGCGCGACCTCGCGACAACCGATCCCGCCGCGGCCGATCTGCTCGCCCGGATCGAACACGACGTCGACGCTCTGCCCCAGTCCAGCCCCGGAGAGGCTGACCTTGCCGCGGGTATCGCCGAGCTGCGGGAGCATGCCGTCACCCAAAAGACGCTCGAGGAGGCACGGCGGTGGGCGCGCGAGGCCGTCGAGGCCATCGACCCGCTGCCGGACGGTCCGGTGAAGAAGGCGTTGACGCGCTTCGCGGAGAGTGTCGTCGAACGCTCCAACTGATCCGCCCTCGGCCGACCGGAGAATCCGGTAGGCGATCGCGGCAAGGCCGCACACTTCCGAGCCGACCGGGCTCCTACGAATCCGCATCAACGAAAGGCCACGAATGACGAAATTGAGACTCGCCATAGTCGGCGCCGGGCCAGCTGGAATCTACGCGGCCGACATCCTGTTGAAGGCGGAAAAAAGCTTCGACGTCTCGATCGACCTCTTCGAGCAGCTTCCGGCCCCCTACGGTCTCGTCCGCTACGGCGTCGCTCCGGACCACCCCCGCATCAAAGGCATTATCGGGGCGCTGCGTGAGGTGCTCGATACCGGACGAATCCGCCTGTTCGGCAACGTGCTCTACGGGCGCGACGTCACGCTCGACGACCTCAAGGCGCACTACAACGCCGTCATCTTCTCAACCGGCGCGGTTCGGGATGCCGACCTCGACATCCCGGGAATCGACCTGCCCGGCAGCTTCGGCGCCGCGGATTTCGTCAGCTGGTACGACGGACACCCGGACGTTCCGCGCGATTGGCCTCTTGAGGCGACCGAGGTCGCGGTGATCGGCAACGGAAACGTCGCCCTCGATGTCGCCCGGATGCTGGCCAAACACGTCGAGGACCTGCTGCCAACCGAGATCCCCGCGAACGTGCACGAGGGGCTCGCCGCATCCCCGGTCACGGACGTCCATGTCTTCGGCCGTCGTGGGCCAATGCAGGTGAAGTTCACCCCGCTGGAGCTTCGAGAGCTCGGCGAGTTGCGCGACGTCGACATGATCGTGCACGACGAGGACTTCGACTACGACGAGGCATCGAAGGCCGCCATCACGAGCAACAAACAGGTGTTGGTCATCGACAAGGTCTTCTCTCAGTGGCGCGCCCGCGAGACCGGAGCGGCCTCCCGCCGGCTTCACCTGCACTTCCACGCGAAGCCGGTCGAGGTTGTGGGCGAGTCACGGGTCGAGGCGTTCCGCTTCGAACGCACCGAGCCGGACGGCATGGGGGGAGTTCGAGGCACCGGAGAGATCCGGGAGATTCCGGTGCAGGCCGTCTACCGGGCGGTCGGGTACTTCGGTTCCCCGCTCGACGGAATCCCGTTCGATGAGAAGCGTGGCGTCATCCCGAACCGGGAGGGCCAGGTTCTCGACGACCGTGACCAGCAGCTGTACGGCGTCTACGCCACCGGGTGGATCAAGCGTGGCCCGGTGGGCCTCATCGGTCACACGAAGAGCGACGCGATGGAGACCATCAGGCACGTGCTCAACGACCAGGCGAACTGGTGGAGCCCCGCTCATCCCGACGAGCAGTCGGTCGTCGATCTTCTGGACGAACGCGGCGTCGAATACACCAATCTAAACGGCTGGCACTCCCTCGACGAGTTCGAGAAGTCGCTCGGGGCGGTCGCCGGTCGGGCACGGATCAAGGTTGTGCCGCGCCACGAGATGGTCAGGGTCTCGCGAACGGCGGTGTGACCGGCCATGGACGCCGGCCAGGAGGCGTTGGAGCTCGGATCCGACCTGTCGCGCCTACTCGACCGGCTTGGCCGGCTCCAGGTGCCGGGGGAGCGGCTCATCGTCGGGATCGTCGGCGCGCCGGGCGCGGGCAAATCCACCCTCGCGGTTGACCTCGGCGCGGCGCTCGGCGTTGACCGGGCGGTCGTCGTACCGATGGACGGCTTCCACATCGCTACGTCTGCGCTGCGCACGCCCGGCCAGGTTCTGCGCCGGGGAGCCATCGACACCTTCGATGCCGTCGGCTTCCTGAGCCTGCTCCGCCGTGTGCGGTCCCGTGAAGAAGGGGTCGTGTACGCCCCGGACTTCGACCGAGCGATCGAGGAACCGATCGCCGCGTCGATCCGGGTGCCGCGCGAGGTGCCGATCGTCATCACCGAAGGAAACTACCTGCTGTCGACCGAACCGGTGTGGCGGGACATCCGCCCGCTCCTCGACGAGGCGTGGTACCTGGAGGGGGACGATGGCCAACGGCGCGAGCGTTTGCTCGCCCGGCATCGCCGCTTCGGCAAGTCTCAAATGGACGCTCTGGCGATAGTTCGGGGCTCCGACGAACGGAACGCCGTGCAGATCGTCACCTCTCGCTCACGAGCGGACCTGGTGATCCGCCTGCCCTGATTCGCCTATTCGGCGGCGCTCGGGCTTCTCACGCCGGTCCCGCACCTCGGTTCTGGCTATCCGGTCGTACGGGGTGCGACCTGACCCCACGAACAGGAACACGACGTACACGATCGGCATAACGTACGCCACGGCGGTGAGCGCCCATACCGAGGGCGGAAGCTGCCCGACAGCGCTCGAAAACACGATGGCATAGACGGCGGCGTGGCCGATGAGCCACGGGACGGCGACCTTGAGCGTTGTGCGAAGCAGCGCACGGCGGAACGGGACGCGCAGGCCCGTGGTCCGGTCGACGACCGAGATCCGGAGCGTGCGCTTGCCGACGGAGCCGCGACGCGACCCGGAATCGAGCCAGGACAAAGCGAGCGTCACGGGGATGACCATCACGGCCGCGCCAATCAGATTGGCGACAATTGGGTCGGCTGTCCGGACCCCGGTGGCGAGGAAGAGTGGCACACCGATCGCCGCGGTGATCGCCACCCAAACCGTGATGGTGGCGAGGTCGACCAACCAGGCGAGGAGCCGGCGCACGGGCTTTCGATGCATCTGCCGATGCTAGCGGCCGCGACGGTCGCGCCTATTGCACCGCCGCAGTGAGCCGCGCCGTGTTGTCCAGCACGCGGGATCGGAGCGGACGATCGAGCCACTCCTCGAGCAGCAATTCGCGGCTCTCCTCCCGATAGTGCCCCTCCAGAACGCGAAGCTCCTGAACAATCGACCGACCGCGGACCATGACCGAAATCTCGAAGTTCAGGCTGAACGAGCGCATGTCCATGTTGCTCGATCCGATCACCGCGACCTCGTCATCGATGGTGAAGTGCTTCGCGTGCAGCACCGTCGGCGCGTGATACAGCCAGATTCGAACACCCGCGCGCAGCAGCGCCTCGTAGTAACTTCGCTGGGCGTGATACACGACCGGCTGGTCGGCCACGGCGGAGACGAACAGTTGCACGTCGAGCCCTCGATACGCAGCGTTCGTAATGGCGTAGAGCATCGAGTCATCCGGAACGAAGTACGGACTCGTGATGATCACGCGCTCCTGGGCGCTGTACACGAGGGCGTTGAACATCCTCAGGTTGTTCTCGAGCTCGAATCCCGGCCCGCTTGGCACAACCTGCGCGTCGAGAACCTGCTCGGTTCTCTCGTCCGACACCCGATCGGTCTCCCGAAGCAGCAGCTCGCCGGTCTCGCTGTACCAGTCGGTCACGAACAGGGCGTTCACCCCGGCGACGATCGGGCCCTCGAAACGCACCATGAGGTCCTTCCAGCGCAGACCGCGCTTGAGGTTGCCCCGCTTGTTGTAGCTTCGGTCGATCATGTTCTGCGATCCGGTGAAAGCGACGACACCGTCGATCACGAGCAGCTTTCGGTGATTGCGGAGGTCTGGTCGCTGGAAGCGTCCGCGCAGCGGCTGAACCGGCAGCATGATGCGCCAGTCCACCCCGATTTTCTTAAGCTTTCGAATCGTGCGGTGATATCCGGGGGAGCGAAGGGAGGCGACGTGGTCGAGCAGCACCCGAACCGTGACGCCGCGCTTAACCGCATTCTCGAGCGCGTCGAAGAATGGGGTCGTTGAGGTGTCGAAGGAGACGATGTAAAACTCGGCGTGCACGAAGTTTCTCGCCCGGTCGACCGCCTCGGTCATCGCCTCCAGTGACGCGTTGTACTCGGAGAAGAGCTTCGCGCGGTTGCCACCGACGAGCGGCATCGACCCGAGCGTGCGATTGAGTTCCACGATTGGCTCGAGCCACACGGGGAAGCTGGCGTCCCGGATGACCCGATCCATTCCGTCCGTTGTCTCGAGAATGTACCGGTTGATCTCGAGCTGCTTCTCCCGGCGGCGCCGCGGCAGCTTCGTGCTACCGATCAGGAAGAACAGGATGATGCCGACATAGGGCAGAAGGAAAATCAGGATGAGCCAGGCCGCCGCCGTCTGCGGCTTGCGGTTGCGCGGAACCACGGCGATCGCGAAGACGCGGATGACGATGTCCAGAACGAGCGCGACGATCGTGAAATAGGGATTCGAGGTGATAGCGGCGATCATCGCGGCCCAACCACGTCGTGTGCCCACAACGCAGGAGATTCACCATTAGATGGCGTTCTTCCGCGCGAAATGGGCAACGAGGTGGTGAATGTCCTGCGTTTTGGGACGGCGAGCGGAGCCCGCCGCGGCGCACTGGAGTCGCTTGGCGCACGAGTCTCCTGCCGCGCGCGCGGTCGCACCCGGCGGCCGCTCAGCGGAAGTTCACGAACTGTAGATCGATGTCGAGGTCGGCACCCTTGAGCAGTGCCATTGTTGACTGCAGGTCGTCGCGGCTCTTGGACGTGACCCGCAGCTCATCGCCCTGAATCTGTGACTTGACGCTCTTCGGTCCCTCGTCGCGGATGAGCTTCGATACCTTCTTCGCGTCTTCGGAGGAGATGCCGTTCTTGAGCGACACTTCGATGCGGTATTCCTTGCCGGAGGCGTAGGGTTCGCCGGAATCGAGGCTGCGCAACGAGATGCCCCGCTTGATGAACTTCGCTTCGAGGACCTCGAGCACCGCCTTCACGCGATCCTCCGAGGAGGCCTTTAGCAGTAGCTTCTCTCCGCTCCAGTCGACCTCGGCCCCGACGTTCTTGAAGTCGTAGCGCTGGGCGATCTCCTTCTGTGCCTGGTGAAGGGCGTTATCGGCCTCCATCTTGTCGACCTTGCTCACAATGTCAAAAGTTGGGTCTGCCATGCCAGCAGTTTAACGGTCGACTCACGAGATGATGGAAGGCAATGAGATTTCTCCGAGTGTCGCTCATCGTCGCCGGCGGCGTTATAACCGCCGCCGTGGTTGTTGGTGCGATCATCGTCCTTTCGGAGCCGGATGGCGGGAACTCGAGGAGCCAGTCGCCGACCTTTGCCGGCGAGGCGCCCCTGGTGCGAGCCGCGCATCCGGTTGGCGCGGGGCTGGCCGGGCTCGCGGATGCTGCGTGGATTGCCGCCACCGCGAAATCGACCGGCATTCCGGCGCGTGCCCTCGAGGCGTACGCCGGTGCGGCCATCACCGTTGCAAACTCCGAAACCGGCTGCGGTATCGGCTGGAACACGCTCGCCGCTGTCGGAGAGGTCGAATCTCGACACGGCACAATCTTCGGCGGCGATATCGCGCCCGATGGCGATGCGACTCCGGCCATTTTCGGGGTGCCGCTTTCCGGCGGTGCCTTCGCCAACATCCCGGATTCGGACGGGGGGACCATCGACGGCGACGCGACCATCGACCGGGCGGTCGGTCCGATGCAGCTCATCCCCGCGACGTGGCGCAATTGGCATGTCGACGGCAACGGCGACGGTGTGCAGAATCCGCAAAACATCGACGACGCCACACTCGCTGCGGCGCACTACCTGTGTCGCGCCGGGGGCCAGAAGATGGGCACGGAGGCCGGCTGGCGGAAGGCCGTGTTGGCATACAACCACTCGAACCGGTATCTCTCCGACATCATCCACTACGCCACGCAGTATGAAAGCAAATCGGGCCACTGAGCGTTATTCGACGAACAGCCCGTTGGGGATTTTTCTCACCCACTTGACCCTGTATTCTTAAGTGGCGCGCTCGAAGAGTTCCTAGAGGCGTGCATGGCAAGTTACCCAAGTGGCCAAAGGGATCTGACTGTAAATCAGCCGTCTTAGACTTCGTGAGTTCGAATCTCGCACTTGCCACACCAGCGCCGTTCGCGGCTCGATAGGCCCGGTTCTCACAGACCGGGCCTTTTGTTTTGTTCCGCAACGGTCGACGACCACCAAGGAGTGCCTGCCTCATGACGACTAGCTCACACGCCGGCTCCGAATTGCTCACAATCGCCCGAGGCATCGCGGTCGAGGCCGGTGAGCTCGCGAGGGCACGGCGGGCGCAGGGAGTGCAGGTCGCGGCGAGCAAATCGTCGATCGAGGACATCGTGACCTTCGCGGACCGGGAGACCGAGTCGCTGATCCGTTCCCGCATCGCCGACGCACGCCCGAACGACGGATTCGTCGGCGAGGAGAGCGGGGCGGCGACAGGAACCAGCGGACTGACCTGGATCGTGGACCCGATCGACGGAACCGTGAACTATTTGTATGGACTGCCGCACTACGCGGTGAGCATCGCCGTCGTCGAAGGCGAACCAGAGCCGGCAAGCTGGCAGGCACTGGCCGGCGTGGTGGTGAATCCCGCGATCGGTGAAGTCTTCACCGCGGCGGATGGAGCCGGCGCGTTCCTCGGCGATCGACAGATTCATCCGGCCAGCCCGGTCGACCTGTCTCAGGCTCTCGTAGGAACCGGATTCGGCTACAACGCCGAGACCCGCACCGACCAGGCGCGCGTGCTTGCCGGCCTCGTGAGTCGAATCCGCGACGTGCGCCGGATGGGCACCGCCTCCCTCGACCTCTGCGCCGTGGCCTGCGGCCGACTCGACGGCTACTTCGAGCGCGGATTGAAGCCCTGGGATCACGCCGCCGGTGCTTTGATAGCGCGGGAGGCCGGCGCCACGGTCAGCCTCCAGGGTGGCGCACCCGACTCGCGCGACCTGGTATTCGCCGCGGCTCCGACGATCGCCGATCACCTGCAGCGGATGCTCCGCGAGCTTGGTGCCTGACGCCCGCCCCCTATCGGGGGCTTTGGCGAATGCCGAAGGGTGCCCTATCCTTTATAGATTCGTTATCAAACGACGGCCTGTCGTTTTGTAAAACCACATTTGGTCGGTGCGTGCTTTCACGCCAGAACCATTGTCGGAGGAATTTCCCGCTGTGAACTGCACTACCCCATGCCCGCACGCCCTCGCACGAACGACCCCTGCCGGGGTCCGATAGGCGTGTCGGAATTCAACTGGGACCTGAAAGCGACTGACACGGCGGCTGACGGATCGGCGCGCCCGTCGAATGACGCTTTTCCCACCCGGCGCCAGCTGCGGGAACGGGCGAGCCAGGCCGCCAAGTCATCCGGCCCGGTACCGCGGGCGCTGCGCCACGCCACGCCAACTACCGTCGCCGTCGCGGCGAAGCGAGCAAAGCGTCCCCTTCTGCCCAAGATCGTCAGCATCAGCGCGATGCTCGGTGCCGGTGCGCTGCTCGTGGCAACATCCCTCCCGGCCGTCGCCCTGCACGCCTCGGCGGCGGATGCGTCGACCGCAGGCCTGCCCGCGCACTCGAAGGTGCAGGGGCAGTCACTCGCCGTCTCCGACAGCATCGCGGAGACTGCCCCGGTGCGTGACGCGTATACCGTCGTCAACATCGCCGCGCAGGCGCGGATGAAGAACGCCAACCAGAGCTTCCTGTACACGAACGACATCAACGGCACCATTCAGTGGCCGTTCCCGGATCCCGTTCCGGTAAGCAGCGGCTTCGGCGCCCGGCACGTGGCCAACTGCAGCTTCTGCTCCACCTTCCACGAGGGTGTCGACTTCGTCCCACCGGCTGGCACCACGATCGACTCCATCGCAGCCGGAGTGGTTAGCCAGGCGGGAACCACCGGTCCGTTCGGTAATCACGTCATGATCGACCACGTGATCAACGGTCAGAAGGTGCAGAGTCTGTACGCGCACATGATCTCCGGATCGATCAAGGTGGTCGTAGGGCAACAGGTTACGGTGGCCCAGCCGCTCGGTCTGCTCGGCAGCACCGGAAATGCGACGGGACCCCACCTGCACCTCGAGATCCACCTTGACGGAACGCCCGTCGATCCCTTCGCGTGGCTGAAGGCCAACGCCAACTGACGGCTAGCCGCGGTCGTCGGGTAGTAGTTTCACTCACGTTTGGCTAGGCTTTACGAAATCGTTACCTGCCCGGGTTCCGGTAGATCCGCAGAATGCCGAACTCACGTCCCGGTTCGGAAGTTGCTGAGTCGACAAAGCCGTGAGGAGCCCGACATGTCGAAGTCACCTGCCTCGGTCGAGCGTCCACGGCCATCGGGAGTCTGTTAACCCGTGCGGTCCAACGACGAGTCATCGCCGCTGGTGCGACGCCGAGCGCGCTCCGGACACCGAGCGACGAGGAAGTCACTCTCCGCTGCTCCTTCGGCCAGCTCGCCCCGTCGCGGCGGGTCACGGCGGGTGCTGCGCAAACTGATGACGTTCGGCGCGATGACGGGCGCGGCCGCGCTTCTCGTCTCCACCTCGCTTCCGGCCAACGCATTCTTCGGCGCCGCGCCATCCGCCATCCGACAATCGACCGACAGCGTGTCGTTCCAACGACTGCAGGTGGAAGAAAGCGTCGCTGTCGAGAAGCCGACGCGGGACGCGTACACCGTCGTCTCTCTCGTTCAGAAGATCGCGGCCAAGTACGTCGCGGCCGCCCGGAGCACCAGATACACGAATAACCCCCTTGGCACCGTGCAATGGCCGTTCCCGGTTTCGGTGCCGATCACCAGTGGATTCGGCCCGCGTCACGTGGCGAATTGCGGGTTCTGCTCAACCTTTCACCAGGGGCTCGACTTCAACCCCGGGTCCGGGGTGCCAATTCAGGCCATTGCCGACGGAGTGGTCAGCAAGGTGGAATCCGATTCCGGCGGCCTCGGCAACAACGTCTGGATCGACCACGTGGTCAACGGCCAGAGGGTAACCAGCGTGTACGCGCACATGATGAACAACAGCGTGCGGGTGAAGACGGGGCAGTCAGTCAAGGTGACGGATGAGATCGGCAAGGTCGGCAGCACCGGCGCCTCCACCGGGGCGCACCTTCACCTCGAAATTCACCTCGACGGCACCCCGGTTGATCCCTTTGCGTGGCTGAAGGCCAACGCGAACTGATCGCCGCTCTAGCCGCGAAGCCAGACCGTCGTGTCGCCCGGAAGGGCACCCACACCGAGCGGCTCCGAGGAGAGCATGACCTCACCAGCGGGAAGGGGAACGACGGCCTCACCGGTGTTGGCGATCACCGTCACGGCTCCGTTGCGGAACGCCACGACGTCATCCGGGTAGCCGTCTAACCACTCGATCTCGCCCAGTCCTAGCCCATTCGCGGCACGAGCGGACAGGAGCGACCGGTAGAGCTCGAGCGTCGAGCCATCCAATCCCTCTTGCGAGTCGCGCGCGTACGGCCCCCAGTCGGTCGGCTGCGGCAGCCAGCTGCGCTGAACGTGGCTGAACCCGTAGTCCGGCTTGGCGGCCTCCCACGGAATCGGCACCCGGCAGCCATCGCGACCATAGCGAGTGCCATTGGTGCGAAACCAAGTGGGGTCTTGCCTCGCGTCGTCGGGCAGATCGACATCCTCCGGCAGGCCGAGTTCCTCGCCCTGGTAGATGTAGGCGCTTCCCGGAAGGGCAAGCATGAGGGCGGTTGCGGCGCGGGCGCGGCGGAGCCCGAGGGCGCGAACCGGCTTGCCGAGGGTCTTCGGGCCGATGCCGTGGCCTTGCGGGTTGTCTTCGGTGAGCGCCAGTCGAGAGGCGTGGCGAACCACGTCGTGGTTGGAGAGCACCCAGCTGCTCGGCGCGCCCACGCTGGAAAAGGCGGTGAGCGAGTCGGCGATGACGGAGCGCAACGCTGGTCCGTTCCACGCGGTCTCGAGGTAGGAGAAGTTGAACGCCTGTTGCATTTCGTCGGGGCGAACCCAGTTGGCGAGCTTTGCCAGCGGCTCGACCCATGCCTCGGCGCACAGCACCCGGTCGCCGCCGTACTCCTCGAGCACCCGGTGCCAGTCGCGGTAGATCTCGTGCACTCCCTCTTGGGCCCAGTAGGGCGGGGTGGGCGGATCGACCTCGGCGTGACCTTCGATCTCCGGCTCCAGCCCCAGCGTGCCGCCCATGCTTCCGGCGTCGGCCGGTGGGGTGTAGTCCGGGAGCCCCTCGGCCTTGATGAGACCGTGCGCGACATCCACCCGGAACCCGTCGACGCCGCGATCGAGCCAGAACCGCAGGATGTCGCGGAACTGCTCCCGCACCCAGGAGTTCTGCCAGTTGAGGTCGGGCTGGGACGTGTCGAAGAGGTGCAGATACCACTGGCCCGGGGTGCCGTCCGGGCGCGTGACACGGGTCCAGGCAGCGCCGCCGAACACCGACTGCCAATTGTTGGGTGGCAGGTCGCCATGCGGACCGGAGCCGTCGCGGAACATGTATCGATCCCGCTCGGCGCTTCCCTCCGGCGCTGCGAGGGCGGCCCCAAACCAGGCGTGCTGGTCGGACGTGTGGTTGGGGACCAGGTCGACGATGAGCTTGAGGCCGAGTTCGTGAACCTTGCGCTGCATCGCCTCGAAGTCGGCAAGCGTTCCGAAGATGGGATCGACGTCACAATAGTCGGCGACGTCGTAGCCGGCGTCCTTCTGCGGGGATGTATAGAAGGGCGACAGCCACACCGCGTCGACACCGAGGTCGACGAGAGCGGGAAGCCGTTCGGTTATCCCGACGAGGTCTCCGAGGCCATCCTGCCCCATCCCGTCAGAGAACGACCGGGGGTAAATCTGGTAGATGACGGCCGATCGCCACCATTCGGTGCCACGCTGGTCTGAAGAGCTCTGTGCCATCCGAAAACCCTAGGGCATGCATATAGGCGTCAAATGCACATGGTGGCAGGTTGGCCGCGCTGGACACCTCCCGGCGGGTGCTATTCTCTAACGGTGCCAAAACGGCCGTGGGGTGACTCGCGCGCTGCTTTCGCCCCCTTAGCTCATTGGTAGAGCACTTCCTTGGTAAGGAAGAGGTAGTGGGTCCGATTCCCACAGGGGGCTCTCGTCCCCGGATCTCCGGTGACGTCCCGGCGGGGTAGCTCAGGTGGTTAGAGCACACGGCTCATAATCGTGGTGTCGCGGGTTCGAGTCCCGCCCTCGCTACAAATGAATACCCTTTGACCAGGCATTTCCTTGGCCAGAGAGCTTCCTCTTTTTGCTAGCTGCCACCCACCTTCGCTCTAGACTCCGGTTTAAGTCTGGATTTTGTGCAACGCCCTGTTGTGCTCGCTTGCGTCCCGGCAGGCCGTGGCTCTCCCGTCGCGGCAGCGCGTCGGCTCCGTGCCGTATAGCGGACGGAACTCCGTTCAAGCCGTGCCACGGCATGGCCTGACTGGGTCTTGCGGCGGCTGCCCTCGAACAGCTCGACGTCACAGCGCATCACCCACCGGGTGTTGCGGTTAACTGGACTTGCCGAGGCTGGTGACCAGGTTGATCGCCACTGCGACCACGAAGGTGCCGAAGAAGTAGGCGAGCAAGGCGTGCCCCAGGGCGATCCGGCGGGAGGGAGTGGACGACTCGTTCACGTTGCTCGCGTTGTACGCCATGCCGATGGAGAAGGCCGCGTAGGCGAAGTCGCTATACGACGGATCCTCGTCCTGGTTGAAGCGGAAGCTATGGCGCTCGTCGTGGTAATACATCCGAGCGTATTTGAACGCATAGACCGTGTTGACGAGAGCCCACGCGACCACCACGCCGAGAGCGGCGAGGATCGCTGCGGCGACGCCGATGGGGTCCTTTTGCTGGCTGCGGACCAATGCGAAGACCACCGCCACGAGACTGACGAATGTTGCGCTGATGATGAGGGAGTCAACGAGCCGTCGAGACCGACCTTCCAGGAGTGCGAGTTCGGCCGTGTCCTCCGGACCAGCAGGCCACGCCTTAGCCCACGCCCAAACCAGGAAGACGCTGCCGGCGACGGCCCATCCGATCAAGGGCGCGAGTTCGGGAGCACCGAGCAACACCGGGACGAGCGCGATCATGAGGCCGATAACGGCCGAGACCAGAGCCTTGCGATCAAGGTGCGACATCGAAGAAGTTGTCCTCCAGCCTTGATTGACCGCGAAGTTGTCCGCCGGCCCGCCGCCTGGCAGTCCTCGATGATCCCCGAGGACTGCCAGGCCTTGTGCCCCCTACTCGTCGGCGGACCGCGTTCCAGCGTTTCGCGAGTGAGTGCGAATGCTCAGCCAGGAGGTCAGCTGTTCAGTTCGCCTCCGCGTCAGGATCCTGTCAGGCACCGCTTGGGTGCAGAACGACTTTCGTCCAGCCATCGTCACGGTTATCGAAGTGCTCGTAGGCATCGGATGCCCGGTCCAGGGGCAGCTCGTGGCTGACGATCCAGGACGGCTTCGCCTTGCCGCCAGCGATGAGATCGCGCAGCCGCCGGTTGTACTTCTTCACCGGGCATTGTCCGCTGCCCATCGTCTGGCCGCGGAACCAGAACTCTCCGAAGTCGAAGGCGACCTCGCCGCGCTTCGCCAGCTCGTCGGGCCCACCTGGGTCCTGCGGGATGTAGACGCCGACCACGCCGATGGCACCGGTGAACCGGACTGACTTGACCAGCCGGTTCAGCGTCATGTCGGGGTGTTCATTCCCGTCGGGGTCGTGGGCCTGGTAGCCCACGCACTCGCAGCCGTTGTCCGCGCCCAGCCCCATGGTCATCTCATTGACGGCCTCGACCGGATCGACGGCGGAGTCGTCGATCGGGATGGCCCCGATCTCCTCGGCCTTCTTCAGCCGGTCAGGGTGCCGGTCGACGACCATCACCTTGCTTGCGCCCTTGATCACTGCCGAGTATGCAGCCATGCAGCCCACCGGCCCGGCGCCGTAGATGACCGTCTGGTCACCCGGCTTGACGCCGGCCAGTTCGGTGGCATGGTAGCCGGTCGGGAAGATGTCGGCCAGCATCACATAGTCATTCTGCTTCTCCTCGGCGTCCTCCCCCAGCCTCAGGCAGTTGAAGTCGCCCCAGGGCACCCGGAGCAACTCGGCCTGGCCGCCGGCCCACGGACCCATGTCGGCGAAGCCGTAAGCGGCGCCGGCCCACTCCTGCTTCGGCTGCGCGGTCAGACAGTAATTGGTGGAGCCGCGCTCGCAGTTCTTGCAGTAGCCGCAGGAGACGTTGAACGGAACGACGACGTAGTCGCCCACCTTCACCTTGCCGACGCCGTCCCCGACTTCGATGACCTGGCCCATGTTCTCGTGCCCGAACCAGCGGCCGGTCTCGAAGTCCGTCCTGCCCTCATACATATGGAGGTCCGAGCCGCAGATATTCGTGGTGGTGATCCGGACCAGAACGTCGGTCGGCCGCTCGATGCGGGCGTCCGGTACGTCGTTTACGCTCACCGTGCGCGGGCCTTCGTACACAACTGCTTTCATGCTGACCTCCAAGGGTCGTCATGGGTTGTGCTGCCGTCCCCCGGTGCCAACGTCTGGCTGACGCGACAACAGTCGAATTTTACGCCCGTGCGCCCGCTACATCAATCGCGCGAATTGTCGGTGGCCACGGATGCTCACCGAACAGTGGGCGGAGCAATCGGGCAAGGGATAGGACCGCGTTGCCCTTCAGTTGCGCGGTGACTCCTACTCGCACCTCACCGTCGATGGGTACGCCGGCCACCATTGCTTGCGGACGGGGGGGCGAACGGCGGCGACCAGGTGCGTACCAGTTCCTCGAGCAAGCTGCGGCGATCGCGCAGCTTCAAGTGACGGGTGTCGCGGCCCGCAACAGTGAGCACTATCGCCGCCCATCCAATTGCGGCGAAATTCGACGGCTCGGGGACTGTCGGATGTGATGTCGCTTTTGTAGCCTGATCTCAGCGTTTTGTCGCACCGCCCGGACTCGAGGAGGAGACATGTCGGAGACGCTGACTAGTGAGGGACCCGCGATCATCCCGGTGCCGGATGGCGTGGACGACGAGACGGCCGACCAGGTATCCGCCCTCTACCGAGAGGGGATAGTCGCGAAGCGTGACGCCTTCTCTCGGGCGTGGGCAAGCCAGCTGGCGGAGGACATCGACGTCGCCTTCGCCGAGGCGCTCGCGCGGCCGAACGGGGCCGTGGGACGCGGCCCGAAGCGATACTACGTGGAGATCCACCCGGAACAGATGCGCGGGTTCGTCGAGCTCGTCGAGCATCCCTGGGTGCGCTCGCTCTGCGCGGCGGTTCTCGGACCGAACTACCAGATCGTGGAGCTCGGCTTCGATGTCCCCCTCGCCGGAGCGCAGAACCAACCGTGGCACCGCGACTTCCCCATGCCGGAGGAGACGCGGCGCGACAAGCGGCTGAGCTCCCTCGCGTTCAACGCGACGGCGGTGGACACCGCCGAAGACATGGGGCCGTTCGAAATCGCTCCGGGTACCCAGTGGGACTGGTCCGAAGAGTTCGATCACGACATGTTCCCGCCGAGGTCGCTGTATCCACGGTACGAAGCGCGAGCCGTTCGCAAATTCCCGAAGATGGGTGACCTCTCGGCCCGCTCGGCCCTGACGATTCACCGTGGGACCCAGAACCTCTCGTCGAATGCGCGACCGGTTCTCGTGCTCGGCGTCATCGCTCCCGGGGCTGCCGGGGCGGAGAAGCATGACCTCGCCGTCTCACGCCCGTATTGGGAGCGGTTGCCGCAGCGCGTTCGGGATCACCTCGACTGCCCGGTGGTGGACGTGCTCGAGCCGATAAGACAGAAGCACACCATCGAGGGCCTGATGATGGGCGAGCCCTAGCGCGACTTGCCCGCGAACATCCGGAATCTGCGACTCTGTTTGCGGGGCCGACCGCTCGTAGCCTTGCCTGGTCTGCTGCTGGTCTGACCCAGGCTTCGAGCCCTGGCGTTTCGTGCCTTGATCCGCGCGGTTTGCTTGCGGGCGCGATCTTTCTGGATCACCCGCTGGGCCTTAAGGGCGTCCTTCGCTCGCTTCCTGGCGGCTTTGACCAGCTTCTTGTCGGCCTTGTCGTCTCTCTTGCGAGAGCCATCCATTTGCTTCTTCGCCACTCTGGTCAGCTTCTTTGCATTCTTGAGAACTTTGTCTCGTGCCATTGCCATATCCTTTCGACGTTGCTGGATGTTCCGCACACGGTAGACCGGGTGCGGCGAATACGCGACGCGTTTCGAAAGGTCGATCCACGAAAAACGGCCCCGCCGAAAACTCAGCGGGGCCGGAACGTGATTCGGGAAGGCTAGACCGTCAAACGGATGAACAGCGGGTTGCCCCACAGACTCGACACGTGTTCGACGTAGCGACCCCAGGTGGGCGAGTTGTACATGCCGCCGGCGCCGTCGTAGATGCCAACGTGTTGTCCGGGCCAGTAGACCAGGTCACCGGCGACGGCGTTGGCCTTGCTGATCTGCACCCCGAGACGTGCCTGGTGGTCGGCTCCGCGGGGGAGGCTGATTCCGAAGGCGGCAAAGACGTATTGGGTGTAACCGTCGCAAGAGAAGCTGGTCTGCGGGGTGTTGCCCATCCCGTAAGGGACTTTTCCGACGAACTGTGCGGCGTATTGAATGACCGCCGCTCCGCTATAGGCCTGGGCTGGCGGATTGATCATGCTGGCATTGAAGCGGTTTGCATTGCTAAGCGAACGACCGGTTGCGCCGGCGGCGATCGAGGGCGCCGCCACGACGACGGGCTTCGGTTTGGTCACCGAGTAGCCGTCCCGAGCGGCGGCCGGAATGGCCACAGTTGACTCGATCGTCATGGTTTGAACCGTTGCCGTGCGGTGAGGCGCCGCGACTGCCGTGCCGAAACCGGCATAGGCGGGAATGGCCACAGTCGCGATGAGGGCTCCCGCAGCCACAAGGGCGCTGAGCTTCGCGGCGTAAGAAGTCATCCGGACAGGTTAGCCCAGACCGCCTGATAAATCTCAAATTGATAACGCGCCTGTGGAATACGAATCGGATATCGCCCCGCGATACCGAAAACGCAGGAGATTCACCACCTCACGGTGGCATCTCGTCTGTCGACGGCGCGGTGGTGGTGAATTTCCTGCGTTTTCGGGCGACCACCGGGGCGATGTCGGCGGCCGGGACATTCCGCGGGGGGTGGTTCAGGTGCGCCGCAGCGCCGGCTGGCGGCCGGAAATGTCGGGGGTGCGGGATATGGTGAAAAAGAAAGTCCGCGACACGCCCGAAACACTAGATGTAGTGGAATGACAGGAGTGTCATTCCGGTTATATAGTGGGAACATGCAGCGGCGCCGATCGGCGATCGGAGCGGCTGAGACAAACTTCACCAGATTTCTAGGAGGCCCACATGGACAACGACAACAGCATCGGCGGCTACTCGGTTCCCGTGGACCCCATGGACGACCTGCAGTGCGACAGCTGCCAGTAAGCAACTCGGTCTAGAGATCGACCGGTCTAAGGATCGACTCGGTTTCACGAACGACACAAGCCTCGGCTCACCGGAGATGGTGCGCCGAGGCTTTGTCGTTAAGCTTTCGCTGTGCCTGTTCGACGCTGTGCCTGTTCGACCCAGCCCAAGGAATCCTGAATGACAGTAAACCCCGGTCTTGTGGGGCGCTCCTTCCCCCCAACGGCCCCGTATCTCGTTGGTCGCGAGAAGATCCGCGAGTTTTCTCGCGCCGTCTTCTCGACTAGCCCGCTGAGCGAGGATGTCGCCGCCGCTCGAGCCGCCGGCTACAGCGACCTGGTTGCGCCGCCGACCTTCGCCGTCGTGGTTCAGGAGCTCACCCTGCACCAGTTGCTGTCCGAGCCGGACGCCGGGATCGATTTCTCCCGAGTCGTGCATGGCGACCAACGCTTCAGCTTCTCCCGCCCGATCGTCGCGGGCGACGAACTCACGGCGACGCTCGCGGTGTCGAGCATCAAGTCGCTCGGGGGGCACTCCATGGTGACCGCCGAATCCGTCATCCTTGCCGCGGACGGCTCGCATGTCGTCACAGCGGTGTCAACGCTCGTGGTCAGGGGAGACGAATGAACACCGTCGAGATCGGTCAGGTTGTTGCCGAGTCGGAGTTTCGGCTCACTCGCGACTCCCTCGTCCGGTACGCCGGAGCATCCGGCGACTTCAACCCGATCCACTACCGCGACGACTTTGCCCGCTCGGTGGGGCTCCCCGGCGTGCTCGCGCATGGCATGCTCACCATGGGCTTCGCAGTACAGCCGGTCGTCGAGTGGCTCGGCGACCCCGGCCGGGTTCTCGACTACCAGGTGCGCTTCACCCGACCGGTGCCGGTGGATGCCGAGGAGGGCGCGGCCGTTACGGTAGTCGCGAAGGTAGGCGCCGTCGACGCCGCCGGGGCGCGCATCGATCTGACGGTGACCTTCGATGGTTCGACGGTGCTCGGCAAGGCGCAAGTGCGTGTAAGGCTCGATTGAACGATGAACCTCTCCGAACTCACCACCCTCCGTGTCGGGGGGCCTGCCGACGAGTTGCTCGAACCGGCAAGCGCCGACGATCTGGTCGCGGTGGCACGCGAGGTGTGGGCGAGCGGTGACGACTGGATTGCCATCGGTGGTGGGTCCAATGTCGTCATTTCCGATGATGGAGTCCCCGGCACCGTGATCCGCATCGTGACGCGCGGCATCGAAAAGCTTGCGGCGCGCGAGGGCGTGACGCTCCGTGTGCAGGCCGGCGAACCGTGGGACGATCTGGTCGCCTACACGGTCGGCCGCGGACTCGCCGGTCTCGAGGCCCTGTCCGGAATCCCAGGATCGACGGGAGCTGCGCCAATCCAGAACATCGGGGCGTACGGCCAGGAACTGTCGTCCGTGCTCGACTCCATCGAGTTCCTCGACTATCTCAGCGGAGATCTCGTTCAGCTGTCCAGCGCCGAACTCGGCCTCGGCTACCGCCGCTCGGTGCTCAAGGGCGGCCGACCCGGAATCGTCGTGGCTGTCACGCTGCGGCTATCCGAGAATCCCGGTGCGCTGAGCGACCCGATCCAGTACCCCCAGCTCGCAGCGGCGCTCGGCGCGCAGGTCGGCGACCGCCTCCCGGTGGCGGAGGTGCGCGAGGCCGTGCTCGCCCTCCGCTCGACCAAGGGCATGATTCTTGACCCGACCGACCCGGATTCGGTGAGTGCCGGATCCTTCTTCACAAATCCGATCGTGAGCGACGGATTCGCCCGATCCCTGCCGGCCGACGTGCCGCGCTGGACGGTAGCCCCGGATGATGCTCCCGCCGTCATCACGCCGCTCGAGGCCTACTCGCCCGCACATCTTGGGTCGCCGCTACGCGCGGAATCGCGCGGCGTGAAGCTGAGCGCAGCGTGGCTCATCGAGCGAGCCGGGGTCACTCGCGGGTTCCGCCTTCCCGGTTCGAACGCCGCGATCTCAAGCAAGCACAGCCTCGCCATCGTCAACACGGGCGGCGCAACGGCGCTGCAGATCGCCGAACTCGCCCGCTACGTGCAGACCAGGGTGCTCGCAGCGTACGGGGTGGTGCTGCAGCCCGAGCCGGTCCTCGTCGGTGTGCACCTCTAGACCCGGCCGGATCGTGCTCGATCGGGCGGGGTCTCAGTTCGAGCCGGATCTCCTCGACGACCCTGCCGAGGAGGCTTCCGAGTCCCGTGAATCCTCGTCCGGCTCGAGCGCTCTCGACCCTCCACGCGCAGCGTATCTTCCGCGGACATCCGCGCTGCCGCGTTCTGCCTCGTCCCGGGAGCCGTCCTCGCCGGAACGGCCGGAATCGCCGGAGTCCGTCCCGGACCGACCGACCGACGACGCTTCTTTGTCAGGGTTCGCGCTTCTACCTCGGGTACGGCGGAGCCGCAGGCCGGCTCTGATGTCTTTGGCGTGTTGCTCCGCCGCCTTGTCGCTCTTCTTCGTGTCGCGCGGGGGAAGCTGAATAGTCTCCTCCGCCTCGATTCCGGCCTGCAGCTGCCGGCCTCGCTCCAGTTCGGCGTCGAGCTCGGCCCCGAAAAGCAGGGCGATGTTGGAAATCCAAATCCAAAGCAGGAAGACGATGACGCCGCCGATGGAGCCGTAGGTCGCGTTGTAATTGGAAAAGTTCGCCGCATAGAACGCGAAGCCGACCGATGCGAGCGCCCACACGATGAGCGCGACGAAAGCGCCGATGCTCATCCAACGGAACTTCGGTTGTTTGATGTTCGGCGTGGCGTAGTAGAGCACGGCGATGAGGAGCACCGCGAGGAGTGCGACTATTGGCCACTTCACGATGTCCCACACCACGAGCACGGATCCGCCGACGCCGATGACCGAACCGATCCGGGATGCGATGGGACCGCTGACCACGATCATCACCGCTGCGAGCACTGCGACCACAACGGCCAGAACCGTGACGGCGAGAGTGATCGGCCGAAGCTTCCAAAACGGCCGTCCCTCCTGGATTGAGTAGACGCGATTCATGGCCCGGCCGAAGGCTCCGACGTATCCAGATGCCGACCAGAGTGCGCCGACGATTCCGGCAATGAGGGCGACGCCGGCCGCCGGCGAGTTCGTCAGGTTCTCGATCGGTTGACGCAGCAAGTTAAGCGTGGAGGCCGGGACGAGACCCTGAGCGAGATTCAGCAGGGCATTCGTCGTCTTTTGGGCGTTGCCGAAGAGCCCGAGGAGCGAGACGAACGCGAGCATCGCGGGGAAGAGGGCGAGCGTGCCGTAATAGGTCAGTGCGGCCGCGAGATCGGTGCATTGATCGCTGCTGAATTCGCGCGCCGTCTTACGAACGACGTACTTCCAGGACGGCTTGCTGATGTCATTCGGTGAATCAGGCTTGCGCGGATCATCGGGATTTGCGGCGCTCGCGTCCCGTTCACGAGCGAGCTGCCCCGGCTGTTCAGCCATTCCGGTGCCTCACGGCGCGCGTGATGAGACCACCGATGGCAAGGGCAATTCCGCCGCTCACGGCCGCCGCGCGTACCGGGCGCTCCCTGAACGCCAGCGTCACCGACTTCCAGAGTTCCTTCGGGGCGAGCCTCGACTCGATCTGATTGAGCGTCCGCTCCAACTCGTCACGGGTGCGATCGGCGTCAAGCCGCACGGTATCGACCCCGGCGGAGCCGGAGGGCTCCGGTGTCCTGTCCGTCATGACATTGTTCCTTTCACCGTCCTGATGTCTTCCTTCACGCTGTCGATGGACTCCGTCGGCACGGGCGGCACGCCCGCTTTGAGTTTTCGCACTCCGACGAGAGTAAGGACGGCGGCAATTATCGCGAGCACGACTCCCACGGTCAGCGCCGACAGCCAGGCCGGAAGCACCATGGCGAGGCCGAGAATGGCGGAGGCGAGGAGGGCGTTGATTGCAAACAGGAGCAGCACCAAGCCGCCGGCGAGGAGGCCGGCGCCGACGCCAGCGGCCTTGAGCTTGGTGGTCAGCTCAGCCTGCGCCGCTCGCAACTCGTCCCGCACCAGTCGCGATACCTGACGCGGGATGCTGGCCACGAGGTCGAGGAGCCGTGGACGCCGCGCTCCGTCTAGGGTCTCGGTCATTGATTACCGTTCGGCGGACGGCGGAAGCAGCGGGTTGCTGAATGACGGCGAGCCGGATGTCGCGCCGGCCATCCCCGAGTTCGTTCCCGGCGAATTCGTTGACGGCGCGGTCGGCGGCCCGTCGGCGGTGCCGCCTGACGAGGCCGAGTGCGCTCCGGAGTCCGACCGCACCCGGTCGGTGAGCTTCTGCGACGCGTCCGCGATTGTCCCCCCGACCACCGGAATCTTGTCCTTGGCGAATTCGCCGACGGTCGACACCGTTTCCTGCACGCGAGGGTTTAACCACAGATTGCTCGCTTGTGACTTGAGGCGCTCGTAACCCTTGCGACCGGATCGAGTACCGAAGACATAGCCCGCCGCGGCGCCGAGAGCAAACATCAATTTCCCCTGCATAGGAACTCCTTAGTGGCAGTTGTGTGGCTGAAGCTCATCACGGTACCCGCGCTGAAAGCAGAGGACAGGGGTTGCGTTTAGCGCGGCCTGTGGTTAAGCCCCGGGCAAATCGACGCGTCACTCGCGCGGTGGGGCGGACTCCTGCATTGCCGGATCTTTCGGTGCGCGGCCTGTCGCAGGAGGGCGGGCGTCGGTGGTGATCGTCGACGACCATTCCATCTACCGGTCCGGCCTGCGCGCCGACCTCGATGACTCTGTGGTGGTTGTCGGTGAGGCGGCCGACGTCGATTCGGCCGTCGCGCTGATCGCGGAGCTTGTCCCCGACGTCGTGCTGCTCGACGTGCACCCTCCTGGAGGCGCTGGCGGCGGTGGAACCGAGGTGTTGCGTCGGAGCGCGGGGCTTCTCGGAGCGACCAAGATCCTCGCCCTGAGCGTCTCGGATTCGGCCGAAGACGTGGTGGGAGTCATTCGAGCTGGGGCGCGCGGCTACCTCACCAAGGGAAGTTCCGGCGCGGAGGTCACTCGCTCCATCCACGCCGTCGCGGCCGGGGACGCGGTGTTCTCGCCACGCCTGGCCGGATTCGTGCTCGACGCGTTCGGGGCGGTGGCCGGGGAGCAGGCCGAGACGAGCGAGGAACTCGACAGGCTCTCGGCGGGGGAGCTCCAGGTCATGCGCCTGATCGCGCGCGGCTACGCATATAAAGAGGTCGCGGCCAATCTCTTCATTTCGATCAAGACGGTGGAGACACACGTGTCGGCGGTGCTGAGGAAGCTGCAGTTCTCCTCACGCCACGAACTGACCGCGTGGGCGCTGGAACGCAAGTTGCTGTAGCGCCCGCGGGGACGAGGCCGGCGTTCGGGAGTCAGGCAGCCGAGTATCGGCCGAGTCGACTCGCCTCAGCTTTGCGCCCCCGCACAAGGTCGCCTAGACTGGACCCAGGTAGTTGAATTCTGCCATCATTTCGTATGCCCTTTTCAGGGCGAACCCCGGTAACCGGAGTGCGAAGTGAGCCGAGTTCGATTGCGAAGGGCGGTGGCTCAATTGGTAGAGCAGCGGTCTCCAAAACCGCAGGTTGCAGGTTCAAGTCCTGTCCGCCCTGCAGCTCGGTTCGTGCACCAGTACGGATCGGCAGTTGGACTGGCGTTTCCGACGAAAACACGAGTCGGGGCGCACAAACAGTTTCCGGAAGGTAAATGACGTGGCGAAAAAAGTCGTGGACGAGCCCAGCGAGGACATCGTCGCCAACGCCAAAAAGGAGCGCGGCGCAAGCCGTGGTCCCTTTGGTCGACTCGTCCTATTTATCCGACAGGTCATCAACGAACTTAAGAAGGTCGTCACCCCGACCCGCAAGGAATTGTTCAGCTACACCGGCGTCGTGTTGATCTTCGTGATCATCATGATGGCGCTGGTGTACGGGCTCGACTACATTTTTGCCTTCGCTGTGCAATATGTATTCGGAACAGTGAAATAGCGGGCGCTACTCGCACGGGAAGTGCTGCTTCCCACTCGTGACTGGTGCTTGACGCCGGTGGCAAACCTCAAGAAACGGAAATGGGATTCAAAGTGTCTGGAACTGAGCGCGACGACATCGACCTCGCGACTGCCGCCGAGCAATCGTCGGAGGAGGACGAAGCGCAGGAGGGCAACGAGTTGGCCTCCGACGAGTCATCCGTCGTATCTGCCGAAGCCTCCGCACTTCACGTCGTCGATCAGGACGACAGTGACACTAACGACATTGAGGCTGACCTGGATGCCGCGCTCGACGCCGTCGAGGCCGCAAACGATCCCGAAGCCGACGCGGTCGTCGACACCGCGTTCGATATCAACTCGCCCGATCAGGCCGAAGCCGCGTTCGAGGCGACCGAGGACGAGGTCGGCTTCGTTGAGGGCGAGTCCGAAGAGGTCGTTCCGTTCGACGACGCCTTCGAGGCCGAGATTGAGTCGGAACTGGCCGAGCAAAGCGCCGTGGACGAAGCCGATGACGCCGAGCCGGCCGAGGTCGACCCGTACGAGGAGTTCCGTCGCGAGCTGAAGAACGCCTATGGCAAGTGGTACGTGATCCACTCGTACGCGGGATTCGAGAAGCGAGTCAAGCAGAACATCGAGAACCGTAAGGTGTCCATGGCGATGGAGGACTACGTCTTCCAGGTCGAGGTGCCGATGGAAGACGTCGTCGAGATCAAGAACGGCCAGCGCAAGCTCGTCACTCGCGTTCGAATCCCTGGATACGTTCTCGTGCGGATGGATCTCAACGAAGACAGCTGGTCGGTCGTGCGACACACCCCGGGCGTCACCGGGTTCGTCGGCAACTCCCACAACCCGACCCCGCTGCGGTTCGAAGAGGCATTCAACATGCTCAAGAGCCTTGTGCAGATCGTCGAGGCGCCGGTGAAGGCCGGAACCAAGGGCAAGGCGGTCAACCGGTCCATCCCGCAAGAGGTCGACTTCGAGATCGGCGAGACCATCACCATCAAGGAGGGTTCGTTCGCGGGTCTCCCGGGTTCGATCAACGAGATCAAGCCGGAGAGCGGCAAGCTCATCGTGCTCGTCTCGCTGTTCGAGCGCGAGACTCCGGTCGAGCTCAGCTTCGATCAGGTCACCAAGCTTTAATGGAATAGGCCGCTGAGGCCACCACATCGACTACCGCGCTCCGGACTGGCCGGAGAGGCGGGAGAGCGTCCGGCAACGGACACTCGAACAGAAAAGGAAATCACATGGCACCGAAAAAGAAGGTCACGGGTCTGATCAAGCTTCAGATCCAGGCCGGCGCCGCTAACCCCGCACCGCCCATCGGGCCTGCGCTTGGTCAGCACGGCGTAAACATCATGGAGTTCTGCAAGGCGTACAACGCCGCGACCGAGTCGCAGCGCGGCAACGTCATCCCGGTCGAGATCACCGTGTACGAGGACCGCTCGTTCACGTTCATCCTGAAGACCCCGCCCGCCGCCGAGCTCATTAAGAAGGCCGCCGGCGTCGCCAAGGGATCCGGAACCCCGCACACCTCGAAGGTCGGTCGACTCTCGAAGGACCAGCTCCGTTCGATCGCCGAGCAGAAGATGGTTGACCTCAACGCAAACGACGTCGAGGCCGCAGAGAAGATCATTGCGGGCACCGCCCGTTCTATGGGAATTACGGTGGACGCATAATGGCTAAGAAATCTAAGGCATACCGCGCCGCAGTCGACAAGATGGAAGAGGGCAAGTTCTACTCGCCCAACGAAGCCGTCGGAATCGCTCGCGAGACCGGATCGAAGAAGTTCAACTCCACCGTTGAGGTCGCCCTCAAGCTCGGCGTTGACCCGCGCAAGGCGGACCAAATGGTTCGCGGCACCGTCATCCTCCCGCACGGCACCGGCAAGACCGCCCGCGTCATCGTGTTCGCGACCGGTCCGGCGGCTGACGCCGCGATCGCCGCCGGAGCCGACGAGGTTGGTGGCGACGAGCTCATCGAGAAGGTCGCCGCCGGTTACACCTCCTTCGACTCCGCGGTCTCCACCCCGGAGCTCATGGGCAAGGTTGGTCGACTCGGAAAGGTGCTCGGCCCGCGCGGCCTCATGCCGAACCCGAAGACCGGAACCGTGACGACGGATGTCGCCAAGGCGGTCAACGAGATCAAGGGCGGAAAGATCGAGTTCCGCGTCGACAAGCACTCCAACGTTCACTTCATCGTTGGCAAGGCGGCCTTCCCGGCCGAGCAGCTCGAAGAGAACATCAAGGCTGCCCTCGACGAGATCGTGCGCTCCAAGCCGAGCTCGGCGAAGGGTCGCTACATCCAGAAGGGCACCGTCACGACCACCTTCGGTCCTGGCATCCCGCTGGACGTCAACGTTCTGTAACAACACCACCGCGTGAAACGGAAAGGGTCCGCCTCGGCGGGCCCTTTCTGCATCCCCCGCCCGCGCGTCTGCGCCGGCCATCCAGTGCAATCCGAGGAGATACCCATGGCAACCACCGTTCGTCCGGCAGCGCGGTCGGATGCCCCGCTCCTGCACCGGATCGCGGCAGCGACCTTCGCCCTGGCCTGCCCTCCCGGCACGACTCGGGAGGCGATCGCCGACTTCATCGGCACGACGCTGTCCGAGGCGAGCTTCGCCGAATACCTCACCGATCCCGCGCGCGTCCTGCTCATCTCAGAGGTGGACGGCGATCCGGCCGGCTACACGATGCTTGTGTTCGGCGAGCCATCCGATGACGACGCGGCGGCGGCGGTGTCGGTTCGCCCCGCGGCGGAGCTGAGCAAGGTCTACGTGCTCGAGGGTCACCACGGCGCCGGCGTCGGCGCGGCGCTCATGGCGGCGAGCCTTGCAGCGGCCCGGGGGCGGGGCGTCGCCGGCATGTGGCTCGGGGTGAATCAGCTGAACGCGCGCGCCAATCGGTTCTATGAGAAGAACGGGTTCACCATCGTCGGCGAGAAGAAGTTTCTTGTCGGAGGCAAGACCGAGGATGATTTCGTGCGGGAGCTCGTCTTCTGACGCGTGAGCCTCGGAACAGCTAGAGGCCGGAGACGTTCAACACGATCTTGCCCCGGGTGTGGCCTGTCTCGAGCGCGGCGTGAGCCTCAGCTGCTTGCTCGAGGTCGAACACCCGGTCGACGGTGACGTGAACGTCGCCGGATTCGAGCAGCCGACCGATGACTGCGAGGGTTGCGCCGTCGGGGGACACCTTGTAGGTCGTCGCGCGCACGCCGGCCGCCGCGGCATCCTCGATCACCGTCGGCCAGCTCCCGCTGGGGGCGTTGATGAGTAGGCCGCCCGGCCGAAGCACCTCGAGAGATCGCGTGCCCGTGTCGTCGTGGGTGTTGCCGATCAGATCGACAACCACGTCGACCCCGCTCAGCTCGCGTTCGAATCGCGTCGACTGGTAGTCGATGACCTCGGCCGCGCCGAGCTCACGCAGCCAGGCCATGTTGCGGTGCGATCCCGTCGCAATGACGTGGGCGCCGAAATAAGCGGCGAGCTGAACGGCGAAATGACCGACGCCGCCCGCCCCAGCATGGATCAGGATGCGCTGCCCCTCGTGGGTTTTCGCGAGATCCACCACGAGTCCCCAGGCGGTCAGCGCCGCGAGCGGAACCCCGGCGGCTTCGATATGGGTGAGCCGAGGCGGTTTGCGGGCGAGGTTCATCGTCGGCACGCTCACGAACTCGGCGTAGGTGCCGGCCAAGCGGGGTACCGGAACCATGCCGAACACCTCGTCGCCCGGCTGAAAGGGGGACGCCTCGTACGGGCTGGCGACCACGATCCCGCTGAAGTCGGCGCCGAGCACCGCCGGATAGTTCGCGATTGCGGCCGCATTGCCGCTGCCCGCTCGCGTCTTGGCGTCGATCGCGTTGACGCCGGCGGCGATGACCTTGACGAGCACCTCCGAGTCCACGGTGACGGGAAGGGGAAGGTCGGCGAGGGTGAGCGACTCCGGTTTTCCAGTGGCCTGGATCACCATGGCCCGCATAGTCGTCATGTTCGCAATCTAAGCGTCCAATGATTCGCAGGTGTTACGGGGGTGTCAACTGAATGCAAACTATGTGACTAGCATTCAGGGCATGGCTCTCCCGTACCTGTCCGCTGCCCGGCGTGCGAATCTCGAAATGCTCGCCACAGTAGCCGGATCGGTTGCGGTGCTTTGCGCGGTCGTGATTATTTGGGCCGCCCGAATCATCCAGGGCCGTGACATGTACGTGAGCGAACTGGGCGCAGCGGGGGAGCCGACTGCACGCTGGTTCGAGGGCGCCCTGCTGCTCATCGCGGTCGGGGGCAGCCTGATCGCGTACGCGGCGCGGGACATCCGCTCCCGCGTGGTCATCCTGGCCACCTGGACGCCCGCGATCTCGATCTGGCTGGGCTGCGGGTTCTTCTTCATTGACTCTCAGGTCACCTGTACCCGGGGCTGCCCGCTACCCGTTGGGGCCGAATTCTCCTGGCAGGACCTCATTCACACCGTCGTCGCGGTCATCGCCTTCGCCGCTGCCTGCGTCGCAATGCTGCAGATCTCATTCGCCGAGGGCAACCGGCGGCTCGGTCGGTTCTCGCGGGCATGCGGGGTCGCGGTGGCGCTAATCGCCGGGGCCGGCGGGATATCGTCGCTGCTGAATTTTCACACGAATATTGGCAGCAGGCTGGAGCTCGCGGCCACCACCATCGCGCTCGCCTGGTTGCTTGTGCTCGGCCTGGTGATGACTGGGCGATTACGCCGGGTTGTCAGCACGAGCACCCCGGCGACATCCATGGCGATGCGGGCGGCGCGCTAGCCCTGAAGTAGCTGGCGCTCGGCGGTGTCAGCGGGAGCGTTCTCGCCGCACCAAGTCGAGCACCCGATCGGCGAGTTGCACTAGCAGGTAAATCTCGTTTTCGTCGCGATCGATCCACCGGCATTCCGGTTCGGCGTTGGTCGGAACGAAGTCGTCGTGTTGCTCCCAGACGAGGAGGGTGCGGTCCGCGCCGAGCACATACTGCTGCCACCAGACCTGGCGTAGGTACGAGCGGGGGATCGATCGCCAAGCGGAACTGGTCGTCTTGATCTCGGCCAGTTCGAGCGAGCCGGTGGTCGTGACGGAGAGCCCGTCCGGGGTGGCTAGGTGCGCGGTCTGGCCGGCAGCGTGGAACAGGGCGTCACTCGACACGATCCCGTAGCGGGCGTGGACCCAGCGCGCGATTTCCGGTTCGCGCGCGCGTCCGTGATCGGTGTAGGCATTGCCGCCGAACCCGTTTCCGTGGATCTTTTCGAGTGCGACAGCCTGCACGGATGCCGCCCCGGACAGTCGTGCAACGTCGGTCGCGGTTATCCCGCGGCTGCGTGCCCGCAGCCACGCGACGCGGTCGGCGGCTCGTGCCACGATGCGATCGCGGTGATCCGGAGCAGGCTCGTCCCACAGGGAGAGCATTGGCTGCACGACGGTCACCCCTCCATTGTCCCCCTCACGGGCACCGGCTGCCGCGAACCGCCGACGGCGAGCCACGGCAGCCGACCTCAGCAAAGGTATGGCTGCCCCATAGGCTTCTCATAGAAAAATCGCCATAGTAGGAGATGTGACTTCTCTCAATTCCGCAACCTCGTCCAGTCAACCGGCCGGCCCGAAACTGCGCCGTGCCGATGGTTCCCCCGTTCGAGTCGTCGTTGTCGACGATGAGGCGACGCTGAGCGATCTGCTCAGCATGGCTCTTCGCTACGAGGGGTGGGACGTGCGAACGGCGAGCGAGGGTCGAGCCGCCATCGGCCTCATCCGCGAGTTCCAGCCGGATGTCGTCGTGCTTGACGTGATGCTGCCCGACATCGACGGGCTGCAGGTTCTCAAACGGTTGCGCGATGACGGGCAGGACACCCCGATTCTCTTCCTCACCGCCAAGGATGCGCTCGATGACCGCATCGCGGGACTAACCGCCGGCGGCGACGACTATGTCACCAAGCCGTTCAGTCTCGAGGAGCTCGTGGCCCGCTTGCGGGGACTCATCCGCCGCTCATCGATCGTGGTCGCTGACTCGTCGGACCCGCTGCTTCGCCTCGGCGACCTGGTGCTCGACGAGGAGAGCTATGAAGTTCGCCGTGACGGTCGCCTGATCGAGCTGACCGCCACGGAATTCGAGCTCTTGCGTTTCCTCATGCGCAACCCGCGCCGGGTGATGAGCAAGGCCCAGATTCTTGACCGGGTGTGGAGTTACGACTTTGGTGGCCGATCCAGCATCGTCGAGATCTACATCTCCTACCTTCGCAAGAAGATCGACGCCGGTGCCACACCGATGATTCACACCGTTCGCGGCGTCGGGTACATGATCAAGGCAGCTGGATGACCACAACCGCGGGACCGCGGTGGTGGTCACTGCGAAAGCGGCTGGCGGCCGCTGCCGCCGATCGACCGCGGTGGTCTTTGCGGAAGCGGCTGGTGCTCGCGGTCGTGGGTCTTCTCGCTGCCGTCGCCATCGTCATTGGCACGGTCAGTGTGCTCGCGCTGAGCACCTTTCTCACGCAACGCCTCGACGATCAGCTGACTGCGGCAACGGGCCGGTCGCAGGGCGCGTTCAGCTTCGGGCAGCCAAGCGCTCTCTCCCAAGACCAGTTTCTCGCTGCCGTCGCGCGGCAGGCGCCGGGAACCCTGATTGCCGTTGTATTGAACGGCACCGTGTACGGCGGGGTGAAGGGGCAGGTGGGTGAGCTTGCGCCGCTCTCGCGTGCCCAGCAAGACACCATCCTGTCGGTGTCGTCCAAGAGCGGCCCGAACACGGTCTCGTTGACCTCGCTTGGCAACTATCGGGTCAAATCCAACCACTTCTCCAACACCGACCTGATCACCGGCCTGCCGCTCGGCGACATGCAGGCGACGCTGCTTCAACTCTCGCTTGTCATCGCAACGGTCACGGCGGTTGGGCTGGTCGGCATCGCGTTCGCCGGCGCCGGAATCGTACGGGTGGCCCTTCGTCCGCTTGAACGGGTCGTCGCCACGACGACGCGGGTTGCCGAGCTGCCGCTCGATCGGGGTGAGGTCGCACTCGCCGAGCGGGTGCCCGACGAGGACGCCGACCCGCGCACCGAGGTGGGGCAGGTCGGTTCCGCCATCAACCGCATGCTCGGGCACATCGCGGCGGCCCTCACCGCTCGTCAGGAGAGCGAGAACAAGGTGCGCCAGTTTGTCGCGGATGCCAGCCACGAGCTGCGCACGCCGCTTGCGTCGATCCGCGGATACGCCGAGCTCTCCCGTCGCGGAAACCACGACCTTCCGGATGACGTCACCTACTCGATCCGCCGGGTCGAGTCCGAGGCGACCCGCATGACCTCGCTCGTCGAAGACCTGCTTCTCCTGGCCCGACTGGATGAGGGCCGCGACCTTGAGAGCAAGCCGATCGACCTGTCTCGGCTGCTCATCGACGTGGTGAGCGACGCGCATGCGGCCGGCCCGGATCACGAGTGGGCACTCGACGTGCCGGAGGAACCCGTAATCATCCCGGGCGATGACGCGAGGCTGCATCAGGTGTTCGCGAACCTTCTCGCGAACGCGCGGGTGCACACGCCGGCCGGATCTTCGGTCGTCGTCGCCCTTGGCATGGAGGAAGACTTCGCCGTCGTCACGGTCACCGACGACGGTCCGGGCGTTCCCGACGAAGTCAAGCCGGTCATGTTCGAGCGGTTTGCCCGAGCCGACTCATCCCGGTCGCGTGCGGCCGGTAGCACGGGACTCGGGCTCGCGATCGTCACCGCCGTAATTCAGGGCCACGACGGCATGGTCGCGGTGGAGAGTGAACCGGGTCGCACCCAGTTCCGGGTCGCGTTGCCACTCGAGACCGGCGCCGTAGCCCGCGGCGAGATCGAAGCGCCAAGCGCGCCAGCCGAAGGTCCTGTCGCGGAGTAGCCCGCTGGGTGACAAACTTGTCAGGAACCCAATCGTTAGGAAAATTTGTGAAAATTGCTGTGACCGGAGCCAGCGGAAAACTGGGACGCGCAGTCGTCCGGCGTCTTCGCGACTCGAACCATTCCGTACACGCTCTCGATGTGGTCGGCGAGCGTGGACCGGGCTTCACCCAGATCAACCTCACCGACTACGGACAGACCATCGATGCGCTGTTCGGCATCAACGACCGCCACGACGGCCTCGACGCCGTTGTGCACCTTGCGGCCGCGCCGGCCGGAGGCATCCTCCCCGATTCGGCGACGTTCCACAACAACATGAACGCGACCTTCAACGTCTTTCAGGGCGCCCGTCGTGCGGGAATCAAGAAGATCGTCTACGCGTCGAGCGAGACTGTGCTCGGACTCCCGTTCGAGACCCCGCCGCCGTATCTTCCCGTGGATGAGGAGTACGACACCCGCCCGGAGAGCATCTACTCGCTCACCAAGCACCTCGAGGAGCAGCTCGCCCAGAAGCTTGTGCGCTGGGATCCCGAGCTGAGCATCAGCGGGCTGCGTTTTTCAAACGTGATGGATGTCGCGGACTATGCGGCATTCCCCGCCTTTGACGCCGACCCGTCCCTGCGCAGGTGGAACCTGTGGGGCTACATCGACTCCCGCGACGGGGCACTAGCGGTCGAGCGTGCCCTCGAGACCAGCAAGCCGGGTTTCGAGGCATACATCATCGCTTCGCCCGACACGGTGATGAGCCGGCCGAGCGCCGAACTCGCCGCCACTGTCTTCCCCTCGGTTCCGGTCACCCGACCGCTCGACGGGCGCGAAACACTGCTGTCGATCGAAAAGGCCCGCCGGTTGCTCGGGTACGACCCGCAGCACTCCTGGCGCGACCACGTCTAACAGCGGCGTCAGCCAGAATCACTGGGGGCCGGCTGCGACTCCTCTCGAGTTGCAGCCGGCCCCCGGTGTGACGTAGTCTATGCGAAGCCAAAGACCGCCGGTTATCGGTGTGCCGTCGCTCATCACTGAGAGACAGTCCCGATCCAAGGTTCGCTCAAGCGAAGACCTGCGCAGGTGTATTGAGAGACTTTTCGGTCCTGCTCCGTGCGCTTGCGCCGGAGCATTTTTTGTTGGGTGACCCGCCTTCGCAACGCGAAGCGCGTGCGGTCCGTAGCCACGAAATTGCGCAACACCAATGAAATCACTAGGAGCCCCATGGCGAACAAGGAAGCTTCGGTTGCCGAGCTCACGGACAAGTTCCGCGACTCCAACGCCGTTCTGCTCACCGAGTACCGCGGGCTCACTGTCGCTCAGCTGAAGACGCTGCGCAAAAACCTCAGTGAGAACGCCACGTACGCCGTGGTGAAGAACACGCTGACCAAGATTGCGGCGAACGCTGCGGGGATCACGTCTTTCGACGACGACCTCGTCGGCCCGTCCGCCATCGCATTTGTGCATGGTGACCCGGTCACCGTCGCAAAGGGTCTTCGCGACTTCGCCAAGGCAAACCCGCTGCTGATCGTCAAGGGCGGTTACTTCGACGGTAACCCCCTTACCCCGGCAGAGGTCAACAAGCTCGCAGATCTCGAAACCCGAGAGGTGCTGCTCGGCAAGCTTGCCGGCGCCTTCAAGGCTTCGCTGTTCGGCGCGGCATACCTGTTCAACGCACCGCTGTCGAAGGCGGTCCGTACCGTCGATGCGCTGCGCGAGAAGCAGGATTCCGCCTCCTAATCCCGTACGGGACTAGACAGCGCGGCTGATATACAACTCAAGAAACAAGGAGAAATACCATGGCAAAGCTTTCCAGCGACGACCTGATCGCCGCATTCAAGGACCTCACCCTCATTGAGCTCAGCGAGTTCGTGAAGAAGTTCGAAGAGGTCTTCGAGGTCACCGCAGCCGCCCCCGTCGCCGTTGCGGCTGCCGGCGGACCCGCCGTTCCGGCTGAAGAGGTCGAGGAGAAGGATTCCTTCGACGTCGTTCTCGAGTCGGTCGGCGACAAGAAGATCCAGGTCATCAAGGAGGTCCGCGCGCTCACGAGCCTCGGACTCGGCGAGGCGAAGGCCGTCGTCGATGGCGCACCGGGCGTTGTGCTCGAGGGTGTCAACAAGGAGACCGCCGAGAAGGCCAAGGCTCAGCTCGAAGAGGCCGGCGCCACGATCACCCTCAAGTAGTACGCGACCCTCACGGTCCCTACTTGTGGCGTAATCACCACGCGATGTTGGGCGCCGATCCCCCCGGGGATCGGCGCCCTTCGTCGTTAACGCCGTCGCCGGGAGCAGAGGGCAGCGTCCCGGTTGCGCCCAGCGCGAATTGCGAGCGGACCACCGGCCGACGGTGCGTAAGGTGAACGGGTGAGTGGAATGAGAGGCGGCGGCGGCGGCATGGGCGCCGCAATGCGCGGTGGCGGCGGCGGCATGGGCGCCGCAATGCGCGGTGGCATGCGCGGCGGGGGCGGGATGCGCGGACGAGTGAGCGGCGGCGATCCCGAGGCCCAGCGGGCGGCCAATGCCGAGGCGCCGAAGATCCCCAACCTATTTCGGCGCATTGTCGTCCTCTTCGAACCGCATCGCACCGCGCTCACCGTCACGGTCGTGCTCGTCATCATCGGCGCCGGCCTCACCGTGCTGCCGCCTCTGCTCACCAAGAGCGCCTTTGACATCGGGCTGTTTCCCAAGTCCGGCCAGCCCAACTTCCCGGTGCTGCTCCAGATAGTGCTCCTGATGGTCGCGATCTACGTGGCCTCGGCCGCGCTCGGCGTATGGCAGACCTACCTCACGGCGACGGTGGGTAACAAGGTCATGGGTGCGCTGCGGGTACGGCTGTTCGGCCACCTGCAGCGGATGGAAATGGCTTTCTTCACGCGCACGAAGACCGGAATCATCCAGTCCCGATTGCAGAACGACGTCGGCGGCGTCGCCAACGTGCTCACGAACACGGTCTCAAGCGTGCTCGGCAACACGGTGACCGTGGCCGCCGCCTTCGTCTCCATGCTCGTGCTGTCCTGGCAGCTCACCATCGTGGCCGTGATCCTCATGCCGATTCTCGTGATCGCGCAGCGCCGGGTCGGCCGGGTGCGGGCAAAGATCGCAACCAAGACCCAGGAGTCGCTGAGCGACATGACGGCGATAACGCAAGAGACCCTCTCTGTCTCCGGCATCCTGCTCGCCAAGAGTTTCAATCAGCAGGATGCCGAGATCGGCCGCTACAGCGACGAGAACGACAATCAGATTCGTCTTCAGGTTCGAGAGCAGATGAGCGGCCAGTGGTTCTTCGCCATGGTGCAGATCTTCCTCGCCATCGTCCCCGCGGTTATCTACCTCTGCGCGGCCTGGTTGTTCTTTCACAACGTCGACATCACCGCGGGGACGATCGTCGCGTTCACCACGGTGCAGGCTCGCCTGATGTTTCCGCTGCTCGGGATCATGCGCGTCGCACTCGATCTGCAGACCTCTCAGGCCTTGTTTGCGCGGATCTTCGAGTACCTCGATCTGCGGCCGGCCATCGTCGATGCGCCAGGTGCGCACCCGGTCGTGGAGTCGAGGCTCGGCCTCGTGGAATTCGACAGCGTGGTCTTCTCGTACCCGGATGCCGGTCCCGCGATGCCGCCGACCCTCAAGGGGCTGTCCTTCCGCATCGAGCCCGGCCAGTTCGCCGCGTTCGTCGGACCGTCCGGGGCAGGGAAGACCACCGTGTCCTACCTGGTCCCGCGCTTTCACGACGCGACGAGCGGTCGCGTGCTCTTCGCCGGCGATGACGTGCGTTCGCTGGAGCAGGACTCACTCGTCGCCAACATCGGCATCGTGAGCCAGGAGACCTACCTGTTCCACGCGACGATCGCCGAAAACCTCCGGTATGCCAAACCGGGAGCGACGGATGCCGAACTCGAGTCGGCCGCCCGCGCCGCGAACATCCACAACACGATTGACACCTTCCCCGATCGCTACGACACGATCGTGGGGGAACGTGGGTACCGGCTGAGCGGCGGCGAGAAGCAGCGGATCGCGATTGCCAGGGTGCTCCTGAAGGATCCGAGAGTTCTGATCCTCGACGAGGCAACGAGCGCCCTCGATTCCATCTCCGAGCGTGTCGTGCAGGAGGCCCTCGATGCGGCCTCCCGCGGGAGGACGACCATCGCGATCGCACACCGCCTGTCGACGATCGTTTCGGCGGACGTCATCTTCGTGGTCGATGGTGGTCGCATCGTGGAGCAGGGCACCCATGACGAGTTGACCGCCGCCGATGGCGTGTACGCGCGGTTGTATTCGGAGCAAGTCACTCAGCACTGATCGCCCGTCACGCTTGTGCCGCCCTCGACACCGTCGCCTTGTCACAGAGAGCCGACACCCCGGGGCCCGCTGGTAGATTGGCCGGACTATGAAGTTCGCCAATAGCGTCATCGACCTCGTCGGCAATACCCCCCTCGTGAAGCTCAATCGGGTGACGGACGGCATCGCCGCGACCGTGCTCGTCAAGGTGGAGTATCTCAACCCGGGAGGCTCGTCGAAAGACCGAATCGCCACGCGGATCATCGACGCCGCGGAGGCCGAGGGGCTGCTGGGACCCGGCGGAACCATCGTCGAGCCGACCTCCGGCAACACGGGAATCGGCCTCGCGCTCGTCGCGCAGCAGCGCGGCTACCGCTGCGTCTTCGTGCTTCCCGACAAGGTCGGCGAGGAGAAGCGCAACGTGCTGCTCGCCTACGGGGCAGAGATCGTCGTCACACCGACCGCCGTCGCACCTGACAGCCCGGAGTCGTACTACTCGGTGTCGGATCGGCTCACGCGGGAGATTCCCGGGGCATTCAAGCCGAACCAATACTCCAACCCCAACGGACCGCTCAGCCACTACGAAACCACCGGTCCGGAAATCTGGCGGGACACCGATGGTCAGGTCACGCACTTTGTCGCCGGGGTCGGCACCGGCGGCACCATCAGCGGGGTCGGCCGGTACCTCAAGGAGGTGTCGCAGTCGGCGGTACAGATCATCGGCGCCGATCCGGAGGGCTCCGTCTATTCCGGCGGGACGGGGCGTCCCTACCTTGTCGAGGGAGTTGGGGAAGACTTCTGGCCCGAGGCCTACGACGCGAGCGTCGTCGACGAGATCATTGCGTGCTCCGACGCCGAGTCGTTCGAGATGACGCGCCGACTCGCCCGCGAGGAGGGACTGCTCGTCGGCGGCTCAAGCGGTCTCGCTGTCGCGTCGGCGCTCAAGGCAGCGAAGGACCTCCCCGCGGATGCCGTCGTGGTGGTGCTTCTGCCGGACGGCGGCCGGGGTTACCTCGGAAAAGTGTTCAGCGAGAAGTGGATGCAGTCCTACGGCTTCACACAGGTCTCGTCCGAGAAGACAGTGGCCGACGTTGTCGGACACAAGACGGGAAGCCTGCCTGCGCTCGTGCACGTTCACCCGACGGACACGGTGCGCGACGCCATCCAGATCATGGCCAAATACGGGGTGTCGCAGCTCCCTGTGCTGTCGGCCGAGCCGCCCGTCGTGATCGGCGAAGTGGTCGGCGCGGTGGAGGAGCGCTCCCTCCTCGAGGAAGTGTTCAGCGGCGCGGCGAGCATGACCGACGCGATCGGGAAATTTATCGGGGCGCCTCTCGGTTTGATCGGGGTACACGAGCCGGTGAGCGCGGCCCGGTCCGCCTTCGTCGACTCCGATGCCCTCCTTGTCACCGAGGATGGGAAACCGGTCGGCGTGGTCACTCGCCATGACCTGCTCACGTTCCTGTCCGACTGACCGACCCTGCCGTCCACTCCTGAGAAGAATCGACTCAATTGCCTTCCTCCCACGATTTCTCCACCCGCGCCATCCATTCCGGGCAGAGCTTCGACCCCACCACTGGCGCGGTCATCCCGCCGATCTACCAGACCTCGACCTTCGTGCAAGATGGCATCGGCGGCTTCCGGGGCGGCTACGAGTACGCGCGAGGCGGCAACCCCACCCGTACGTCGCTCGAGACGCTTCTCGCCGACCTGGAGGGGGCCAAGCACGGCTTCAGCTTCGGTTCCGGCCTGGCCGGTGAGGATACGCTGCTCCGCGCGGTGCTCGCCCCTGGCGACCACGTGATCATGGGCAACGATGTCTACGGCGGGACGCATCGTCTCGTCAATCGGGTCTTCGTTCCGTGGGGGATCGGGCTCGACACCGTGGAGATGACCGACCTCGACGCCGTCCGCGCCTCGATCAGGCCGAACACCAAGGTGCTGTGGCTGGAGACGCCGAGCAACCCGCTCATGAAAATCAGCGACATCGCCGCCCTCGTGGAGATCGGGCACGCCGCCGGCGTGCTCGTCGTTGTCGACAACACCTTCGCCTCGCCCTACCTGCAGAACCCGCTCGCGGACGGCGCCGACGTCGTCACCCACTCGGCGACCAAGTACCTCGGCGGTCACTCCGACGTGCTCGGTGGCGCGGTCGTGTTGAACGACGACGAGCTCGCGGAGAAGATCGGCTTCCTGCAGTTCGCCGTCGGGCCGGTCTCCGGACCGATGGATGCGTGGCTCACCACGCGGGGGATCAAGACCCTCGCGGTGCGAATGGAACGCCACTCGTCGAACGCGCAAGCGATCGCCGAGGCGCTTGTCGCGCATCCGGCGGTCGAGCGCGTCTACTACCCCGGACTGTCGACGCATCCCGGCCACGAGATCGCCGCGCGGCAGATGCGGGCGTTCGGCGGGATGATCTCCGTCGGACTGACCGGGGGAGCGGCCGCAGCGCGCGCCTTCGCCGAGTCGACGGAACTGTTCCAACTCGCCGAGTCCCTCGGCGGCGTGGAGTCGCTTATCAGCTACCCGTCGGAGATGACGCATGCGTCGGTGCGGGGAACCGCGCTGGAGGTTCCGGCCAATGTCACGCGCCTCTCCGTCGGTATCGAGGGAGTGGATGACCTCCTCTCCGACCTGCTCTCGACGCTCGATCGGGTCAACGCCCTCTAACTCCGTATCCCGCTCGTCGTCGCCTCCCGTCCCGTGGTGGGTGCCTCCGCGTGACCGAAAACGCAGGACATTCACCGTGGGAGGGCGTGTTTCGCCGGTTTTCCTTTCGGTGGTGGTGTTTCTCCTGCGTTTTCGGTGCGCGGCGGGGCGCGGCTGACCCGCCCCGGATGTCGACGTGGCAGGTGCCTGGTATTCCATTTTGAGAATATGTCGGTCGGGCAGCACGAGAGGTCTTCCCCTGCGCCCGCGCTGGCGCAATGTCGGCCGATAGGGCATCAGCCAGTTGGTGCGCGATAATGGGATCCCGTACACGAAATCGACCGTGCGGCCCGCAACGAATCCGGATACCACCATCCATGGAACAAGCGAAGGTTCGCGCCCCGAGCATCCGCGATGTCGCGCGGATCGCTGGCGTGTCGTATCAGACCGTCTCCCGGGCACTCAATGACTCGGTGAACATCCGGCAAAGCACCAAGGATCGAGTGCTCGAGGTCATCGAGCAGCTGGGTTATCGACCAAATCAGGCTGCAAGGGCGCTCGTCACGAGCCGCTCACGCACCATCGGCGTGCTCACTTCGCAAGTGGCGACATACGGGCCGGCCACGAGTCTTCAGGCCATCGAAGAGGCCGCCCGGGAGTCCGGCTACCTGATCACAACGACGAGCCTCGCCACGAGTGACTACGAGGCGATCCGGGATCGGCTGGAGTATCTGATCAGCCAGGCCATTGAGGGCCTCATCGTTATCGCGCCGCAGGTGCGGGTGTTCGACGCGATTCGCGAGTTAGAGATCAGCCTTCCCCTTGTCACCCTCGACTCCACCGGTCGCGACGGCCAGCGAAGCCTGTCTGTCGACCAGGTCGCTGGAGCACGGCTAGCCACACGCCACCTCATCGACCTTGGCCATCGAAACATCGTCCACCTCGCCGGCCCGCAGGACTGGATCGAGGCCGAGGCTCGAATGAGCGGATTCCTCGACGAGATGATCGAGAGCGACCTCGACTTTCGCCCGCCCGTTCTTGGCGACTGGACAGCGGAGTTCGGTTACCAGGTCGGGCAGGAGCTTTCCCGCTTTCGGGACTTCACCGCCGTGTTCGCGGCCAATGACCTCATGGCCCTCGGGCTGATTCACGCGTTCAGGGACGCGGGTCTTGACGTTCCAGGCGACGTAAGCGTGATTGGCTTCGATGACGTGCCGGAGGCCGCACACTACTGGCCTCCGCTCACCACGGTGCGCCAGGACTTCGCGGAGATCGGCCGCCGGTCGATCGGTCTGCTGCTCGACGAGTTGCATGGGCAGCGCGACCGGACGCACGACCAGATCCGGCCGGAACTCATTCTGCGAAAGTCGACGGCCCCACCCAAGCGCTGATCGGGCCGCACTCGCTCACGTCGCGCCGGGTTGCGTTAATTTGTTGACGGCAACCGGTCGGATGATGCACCCTCGTAGGCATGCGAGCAACGTCGGGGCAGCACCCGCACTCGACTCCGCGCATCGTGCGGAGTCCGGGCTCGCAGACCGCGCTTCGCGAGCGCAATCAGCAGCGCATCATCGACAGCCTCCTCGACAACGGTCCGCTCACCCAGGCCGAACTGGCGCGCCGGACGGGGTTGTCCGCCGCGACGGTCTCAAACATCGTGAACGTCATGGCCGATGCGGGAATGGTCGGGACGCAGCGAACCACCAGCTCGGGGCGGCGCGCGCTCCTGGTGCGAATGGCGGACAACGGCAAGGTGGCGATCGGCATCGACTTCGGTCGTCGTCACTTGCGCATCGTCGTGGCGACCGTCGGGTACTGGGTGGTGGCCGAGGAGTCGGTTGAGCTGCCGTTCGGGTATAGGGCAGAAGTCGGGGTCGACACGGCTTCGAAGTTGCTCTCCCGGCTTCTCGAGAAGCATGGACTCGTCCCCAGTGCGGTACTCGGCGTCGGTGTCGGCATTCCCGCCCCGATCGACCAGCGCACCGGCACCGTGGTGCACGGCGCCATCCTGCCGGAGTGGGTCGGGATGCGACTCAAAGACCTCGAGGACGGCCTCGGCCTCCCGGTGTCGTTCGACAACGATGCCAACCTTGGCGCCCTTGCCGAGGTCACGTGGGGGCCGCACGGCTCGATCGAGAATCTCGTCTTCATGAAGATCGGCAGCGGAATAGGCGCCGGCCTCATCCTCAACGGCAAGCCGTTCTATGGCAGTCTCGGAGTGAGCGGAGAAATCGGTCACGAGATCGTCGTGGAGAACGGCGAGCGTTGCCACTGCGGCAACAATGGCTGTCTCGAGACGGTGGCGTCGACCTCGGCGATGCTGTCGGCGCTCTCTGGGCAAGCCGACCCACCGCACAGCACGGCCGAGATCGTGCGAGACGGCTTGCGTCACGATGCTCCGACCATCGAGGTGCTCGAGGTCGCCGGTCTTCTCATCGGGCGTGCGCTCGGGAGCGTCGCAAACCTGCTGAATCCCGAGCTCATCGTCATCGGGGGACCGCTCACCGCGCTCGGCGACGCGCTTCTTGGCCCGATTCGGGCGGGGCTCCGGGACCATGGCATGCCGGGCCTCGGCGGAGCGACAAGGGTGGTGGTCTCGTCCCTCGGCGAGAGGGCCGAGGCCCTCGGAGGCGCGGCACTGGCTATTCAGCGCTCCGACGCCCGCAACTCGTAGTCGTTACGGCATTGTTGTGTTCATAACTTGACTGCAAGAGTGCTGAGAAGGTTTAGTCTGTTAGCGGGCACTTTCAGCCCCCTAACGAGACAAGGTAGTCCGGCGTTGAAATCACGTGCATTCGTCGCAGTTGTGAACGTACACAACTCGCACCTCCAGGCTGTGAACGTACACAACCCGCACCTCCCGGCTGTGGAGGCCACACATGGCTGATGAACCCGTCATCCTCGAGATGCGTTCCATCACAAAAGAATTTCCGGGCGTCAAGGCGCTCGACCGGGTTTCGCTCACGGTGCGGGCAGGCGAGATCCATTCAATTTGCGGCGAGAACGGTGCCGGCAAGTCGACCCTCGTGAAGGTGCTCTCCGGGGTCTATCCCTACGGCACGTATCAGGGCGAGATCATCTTCCAGGGGCACGAGTCGCGCTTCAAGGACATCCGCTCGAGCGAAATCGCCGGCATCGTCATCATCCATCAGGAGCTCGCACTCATCCCCGAGCTTTCGATCACCGAGAACATATTTCTCGGCAACGAGCCGCGAAGCTTCGGCATAATCAACTGGGGCGAGGCCAAGCGCCGCGCGATCGAGCTGCTCGCCCGGGTCGGTCTGCAGGACGACCCCGACACCCAGGTAAAGAACCTCGGCGTTGGCAAGCAGCAGCTTGTCGAGATCGCCAAGGCGCTCAACAAGTCGGTGAAGCTGCTGATCCTCGACGAGCCGACCGCCGCACTGAATGAGGCAGAATCGCAGCACCTGCTCGACCTGATCCGCGGGCTCAAGGGGCGCGGCATCGCCTCGATCATGATCTCGCACAAGCTCAATGAGATCGAAGCCATCTCCGACGCCATCACGATCATCCGAGACGGAAAGTCGATCGAGACAATCGATGTGACTACCGACGGGGTGAACGAAGACCGCATCATCCGTGGAATGGTCGGCCGCGTTCTCGAGAACCGCTTCCCGGATCGCACACCCCACATCGGGGAGGTGTTCTTCGAGGTGCGCGACTGGACGGTACGCCACCCGCTCGCCGCCGAACGACTGGTGGTTAAGAACTCGAGTTTCACGGTTCGGCGCGGCGAGGTCGTCGGATTCGCCGGTCTCATGGGGGCCGGTCGAACGGAACTCGCGATGAGCATCTTCGGTCGCTCCTACGGGACGTACGTGTCCGGTCAGGTGTTCAAAGACGGTAAAGAAATTCAGTTGCGCAACGTGTCCGAAGCTATCGACAATGGAATCGCGTACGTGAGCGAGGACCGGAAGGCGCTCGGGCTGAACCTGCTCGACGACATCAAGCGCTCGATCGTTTCCGCCAAGCTCTCCAAGATCTCCCGCGGAGACGTCGTGAACGACATCGAGGAACACAAGGCGGCGGAACAATACCGCAAGAGCCTGCGCATCAAGGCGCCGACCGTTGACGAGGGCGTCAACAAGCTCTCCGGTGGAAACCAGCAGAAGGTGGTCCTGGCCAAGTGGATGTTCACGGACCCGGACCTTCTCATCCTGGATGAACCTACGCGCGGCATCGACGTCGGTGCGAAGACCGAGATCTACGGCATCATCCGGGACCTCGCGGCGCAGGGAAAGGGAGTCATCATGATCTCCTCCGAGCTGCCGGAGCTTCTCGGTGTTTCCGATCGGATCTACACGATCTTCGAGGGCGCCATCACGAACGACATTCCGATCGACCGGGCCGACCCCGAGACTCTCATGAAGAGCATGACCTCTGCCAAGAAGAAAGTTACCCAGCCATGAGCGAACCAACAGCAGCACCCAAGAAGTCCGGGGGCTTCCGCGACCTCGGAAAAATGTTCGGCTCGGGATCGAGCGGACGCCAAGTCGGCATTCTCGGCGCCCTCGTCGTCATCATCATCTTCTTTCAGGTCGCCACGGGAGGGCTCACGCTAGACCCGACCAACCTGATCAACCTGGTCAACCAGAACGCCTACGTTCTGATTCTCGCGATCGGCATGGTCATGGTCATCGTGGCCGGCCACATCGACCTGTCCGTCGGATCGATCGCCGCCTTCGTGGGGATCATCGTCGCGACCTCGATGGCAAGCTGGCACTTCCCGTGGCCCCTTGCCATCATTCTCGGTCTGGTGATGGGCTTCGTCATCGGAGCGTGGCAGGGCTGGTGGGTCGCCTATGTCGGCGTACCGGCGTTCATCGTCACGCTCGCCGGCATGCTCATCTTTCGCGGTGCGAACCAGTTCTTCGGTAACTCGCAGAGCGTCACGGTCCCGGATGCCTACACCTTCATCGGTGGCGGATTCATCCCCGACTTCGGGCCGAACACCGCATACAGCAACGGCACGCTCCTGATCGGACTCGTCGTCGCGATCGTCATTGTCGTTCAGGAATGGCGTGCGCGCCGCACCCAGACCGAGATGGGTTCCGAGAAGGCGCCGCTCTGGGTCAGCGTGGTCAAGATCGTGCTGCTCGTTGCCGTCGTCGTCTACGCGACCCTGTTGTTCGCCGGTGGCCGAGTCGGCACGAGCTTCCCGGTCTCCGGAATCATCCTCGGCGTGCTTGTGCTCGCCTACTCCTTCGTCACCCGCCGCACCACGTTCGGCCGCCACATTTACGCGGTCGGTGGAAACTGGCACGCCGCAGAACTCTCCGGCGTCAAGATCAAGAGGATCAACTTTCTCGTCATGATGAACATGTCGATCCTCGCCTCGGTGGCGGGAATGATCGGCGTGGCCCGCGCCGGCGCCTCCGGCCCCGGCGACGGTGTCGGCTGGGAGCTCGACGCGATTGCCGCCGTCTTCATCGGTGGAGCCGCGGTCGCCGGCGGAATCGGAACCATCGTCGGCTCGATCGTTGGTGGTCTGGTAATCGCCGTGCTGAACAACGGCCTGCAGCTGCTCGGCGTCGGAATTGACCGAGTGCAGATCATCAAGGGACTCGTTCTGCTGATCGCCGTCGGCATCGACGTCTACAGCAAGAAGCAGGGTCGACCGTCCCTCATCGGAATGATGACTCGCAACCGACGCGCCTCGACTGAAGCCCCGATTGGATCGCAGACTTCGCAGCCGCTCGAACGGCCAGCCGTCGCCCCAACCGACAGCGCAGAGGAGTCCTCGCGCCCCAAATCCACTACGCCGAACTGATCACTCAGCTGTAGTCGCTGGGGACGACGCCTGTCCCCGGTTCCATTGCACAATCAAGACAAGAGAAAGCGAATCAATCACATGCGCAAAATCGCTATCACGACTGTGGCAATCGCCGGAGTCGCACTGATGGCCCTGTCGGGCTGTTCCACGCGTGACACAAGCGGCACCGGCACCACCGGCGCTGCCGGGTTCAAGGCCGGATCCACAATTGGCGTGGCTCTTCCGGACAAGACCTCGGAGAACTGGGTTCTCGCCGGACAGCTCTTCACCGACGCCATCGCCAAAGCCGGATACAAGGCAGACGTGCAGTACGCGCCGGCCACCAACACCGCCGCCGAACAGGCCAACCAGGTGTCGTCCATGATCACCAAGGGCGCGAAGGTCGTCGTCATCGGAGCCAAGGACGGCAAGCAGCTCGGCCCGCAGGCCAAGGCCGCTCACGATGCCGGTGCGAAGGTCATCGCCTACGACCGCCTGATCGAGAACACGAAGAACGTCGACTACTACGTCGCGTATGACAACGAGAAGGTGGGCGAGCTGCAGGGGCAGGCTCTCCTCGATGGTATGAAGGCGCGTTTCCCCGACGCGAAGACGTACAACATCGAGCTGTTCTCCGGATCCTCGGATGACGCGAACGCTCCGGTCTTCTTCAACGGAGCCATGAAGGTTCTCGAGCCCAAGATCAAGGACGGAACCCTCAAGGTTGTGTCGGGTCAGACCGACATCAAGCAGACTGCAACCGCCGGATGGCTCGCGCAGAACGCCCAGACCCGCATGGACACCCTCCTCGCCGGAAACTACGCCAACACGGTACTGAACGGTGTGCTCTCGCCGAACGACACCCTCGGTCGCGCGATCATCACCTCGATCAAGAACGCGGGCAAGGCCACCCCGACCATGCCGGTTGTCACCGGACAGGACTCGGAAGCCGCGTCCATCCCGCTCATCATGACCGGTGAGCAGTACTCGACCATCAACAAGGACACGACCAAGCTGGTCGCGCACACCGTCCAGATGATCAAGGACCTGGCCGCGGGCAAGACGCCGGCGACCAACTCGACTGACTACAACAACGGTGTCAAGGTCGTTCCGACCTACCTCCTGCCGCCGGAGCTCGTCACGAAGGACAACGCCGCGGCGTCTTACAAGAACAACCCGACCCTCGAGGCGCTGACCAAGTAGTCACGCCCTCGTAGGTCACGAAGGTCCGGCTCCCGCTTCGGCGGGGCCGGACCTTTTCGTTGCCCGCTTGCGCGTGGCGGCCGGTGTTCCTCGACCTGTGGTCGCCAAAGCGCGGTCCGCCGTAACCGACCGCCCAAAAATGAGGTTTGCGCGCGGACTGCGGCAGGGCTATTGTCGTGAAAGATGTGAACGGTAACATTCTGCCGTTTGTTACCGGTCACATAGAGGTATCGGGATCGACAAAGGAGTCCACTGGTGAGTCTGCCCACGCCCGGCGTAACCGCCGATCAGCGCGAAACCGCCGACCACAGCGAAACCGCCGAGACGCGCGGGGCCGCAGACCAGTACGTCATCGGCATCGACTTCGGCACGCTCTCCGGTCGTGCAGTCGTGGTGCGCGTTTCCGACGGGGCCGAGCTTGGCATCGGAACATTCGTCTACCCACATGCCGTGATGGATACCGTGCTCGCCTCTAGCGGAGCCGCGCTTCCCCCCGACTGGGCGCTTCAGGTTCCCTCCGACTATGTCGACGTCCTCAAGCACGCTGTTCCCGAAGCAGTCTCCGCATCCGGCATCGACGTCTCCCGGGTGATCGGAATCGGCACCGACTTCACCGCGAGCTCCCCGATGCCCGTGATCGCGGACGGCACTCCGCTGAACGAGCTGCCGGAGTACGCGGACCGCCCGCACGCCTACGTCAAGCTGTGGAAGCATCATGCCGCCCAGGGACAGGCCGACCGGATAAACAGGCTTGCCGCCGAGCGCAAGGAGAAATGGTTGCCCCGCTACGGCGGCCTGATCTCGAGCGAGTGGGAATTCGCCAAGGGGCTTCAGCTGCTCGAGGAAGATCCGGAGCTCTACGAGCGAATGGATCACTGGGTCGAGGCGGCAGACTGGATCGTCTGGCAGCTCACCGGATCCTACGTTCGCAATGCCTGCACCGCGGGCTATAAGGGAATCCTGCAGAACGGGGAGTACCCGACGGTCGATTTCCTCGGCGCGCTCAATCCCGGGTTCGCCGGGTTCGCCGCCGACAAGGTCGCGCACGAGATCGGTCAGCTCGGCGCCGCCGCGGGAACCCTATCCGCTTGCGCCGCCGAGTGGACCGGCCTTCCGGAGGGCATCGCGGTCGCGGTCGGTAACGTCGATGCGCACGTAACCGCGCCGGCCGCCCAGGCCGTCGAACCGGGGCAGATGCTCGCCATCATGGGCACATCGACGTGCCATGTGATGAACTCCGATGTGCTCACCGAGGTCTCGGGCATGTGCGGCGTCGTGGACGGCGGAATCGTCTCCGGCCTCTATGGCTATGAGGCCGGGCAGTCCGGCGTCGGCGACATCTTTGCGTGGTACGTCAAGAACCAGGTGCCCGCCCGATACTTCGAGGCAGCGGATGCGGCGGGCAAGAGCATCCACGAACACCTCACCGATCTCGTCAAGAACCAGCCGGTGGGCGGCCATGGCCTTATCGCGCTGGACTGGCAGAGCGGCAACCGTTCGGTGTTGGTGGACCACGAACTGAGCGGTCTGCTTGTGGGTACGACGCTGACTACCAGCCCCGAGGAGGTCTACCGCGCGTTGCTCGAAGCGACCGCGTTCGGCACGCGAAAGATCGTCGAGACCTTCAACGCGAGCGGCGTCCCGGTGACCGAATTCGTCGCGGCGGGCGGCCTGGTTCGGAATGCGTGCCTGATGCAGATCTATAGCGACGTTCTGCGGATGCCGATCTCAACAATCGCGAGCGAGCAGGGTCCCGCACTCGGTTCAGCCATTCACGCGGCCGTCGCAGCCGGAGCCTACGCCGACGTTCTCGAGGGCGGAGCGGCGATGGGCCGGGTGAACCGCGGTGCGTACACCCCGAACACCGCGGCGGCGGATGCCTACGACGCGCTCTACGCGGACTATGAGATTTTGCACGACTACTTCGGTCGCGGAACGAACGATGTGATGCACCGTCTCGCGGCGCTTCGTCGGGCCGGTTTCAGGACAGCACCGACGGGGCCCGAAACCACCTCACCCATCGGCCCGGACGAGCGCACCTCGAAGACGGACCGCGGCGACTTGGCGGGCCGTTCGTGACCGCCCCGACTCCCGACCGCGCCGGGGCGATCCTCGAAGCGCGGGCAGATGTCGCGAGACTCCACGAGCTCTTGGTGCGCTACAACCTCGTGATCTGGACCGGCGGCAACATCTCCGGCCGAGTCCCCGGCTCTGACCTCTTTGTGATCAAGCCGAGCGGAGTCGAGTATGACGATCTGACCCCCGAGAACATGATCCTGTGCGACCTGGATGGCACGGTTGTCGAGGGCGACCACGCCCCATCGAGCGATACCGCCGCTCACGCCTACGTTTACCGGAACATGCCCGCGGTCAACGGCGTCGTGCACACCCACTCCACCTACGCCACGGCCTGGGCCGCGCGCGGCGAGTCCATTCCGTGCGTGATCACCGGGCAGGCGGATGAATTCGGAGGGGAGATCCCGGTCGGACCGTTCGCCACCATCGGCGACGATTCGATCGGCCGCGGCATCGTCGCGACCCTCACCGGCCATCGGTCGCGGGCGGTACTGATGCAAAACCACGGTGTCTTCACCGTCGGAAAGAACTCGAGAGACGCGGTCAAGGCCGCCGTGATGGCCGAAGACGTCGCCCGAACAGTGCACATCTCTCGGCAGCTCGGCGAACCGATTCCGATCCCCCTGCACTCGATCGACGCACTGTTTGATCGCTACCAAAACGTCTATGGGCAAGACCCAACAGGAGCACTTAAATGAGTCGCAGCATCCTCCCCGATCTCAAGACTCTCGAGGTCTGGTTCGTCACGGGAAGCCAGAATCTGTACGGGGAGGAGATTCTCGCTCAGGTGGCCGAGCAATCCGCGGAGATCGCGCGCGCCCTCGAGGCGTCGACCGACATCCCAGTGACCGTCCTTTGGAAGCCGGTACTGAAGGACTCCGAGTCGATTCGCCGGATGGCTCTCGAGGTCAACGCGCTCGACAGCGTGATCGGCGTCGTCGCCTGGATGCACACCTTCAGCCCGGCGAAAATGTGGATCACCGGACTCGACCTGCTGCGCAAGCCATTGCTTCACCTGCACACGCAGGCCACCGTCGAATTGCCGTGGTCCGAGATCGACATGGACTTCATGAACCTCAACCAGGCCGCCCACGGCGACCGGGAGTTCGGCTACATCCAGACCCGGCTGGGCGTCGCGAGAAAGACCGTCGTCGGTCACGTTTCCAACCCGGAGGTCACGACAAGGGTGGGGACGTGGACGCGAGCCGCAGCGGGGTGGGCGGCAACGCACCAACTCAAGCTCGCCCGCTTCGGCGACAACATGCGTTTCGTGGCGGTGACGGAGGGCGATAAGACCGAGGCCGAATTGCAGTTCGGAGTGCAGGTCAACACGTGGGGGGTCAACGAGCTGGTCGAAGCCGTGGACGCGGCGAGCGAGTCGGACGTTGATGCGCTCGTGGCGGAGTATGAGGAACTATACGAGGTTGCCCCCGAGCTCCTGGCCGGGGCAGAGCGGCGCGACTCGTTGCGTTACGGCGCGCGAATCGAGCTCGGGCTGCGATCTTTTCTCGAGGCGGGCGGTTTCAGCGCGTTTACCACGAGCTTCGAAGACCTCGGCGGCCTCCGTCAGCTTCCCGGCCTCGCCGTGCAGCGGCTCATGGCCGACGGCTACGGGTTCGGAGCGGAGGGCGACTGGAAGACCGCGGTGCTGGTTCGCGCGGCGAAGGTCATGGGCTCGGGCCTACCCGGTGGTGCGTCGCTCATGGAGGACTACACCTACAATCTTGTTCCCGGCGAAGAGCTCATCCTCGGCGCCCACATGCTCGAGGTGTGTCCGACTCTCACGACCTTGCGTCCGAGACTCGAGGTGCACCCGCTCGGCATTGGCGGCCGTGAAGACCCCGTTCGGCTCGTCTTCGACGCGGATGCCGGACCCGGGATCGTCGTCGCGTTGAGCGACCTGCGTGACCGGTTCCGGCTCGTTGTCAACGTCGTCGAAGTCGTCGACCTGCCGCATCCGCTCCCCAACCTTCCCGTGGCACGGGCCGTCTGGCGGCCGGAGCCGGACTTCGCCACGAGCGCTGCGGCCTGGCTCACCGCCGGCGCTGCCCACCACACCGTGATGTCGACCGCGGTGGGCCTAGAGGTTTTCGAGGACTTCGCGGAGATCGCCAAGAACGAGCTTGTCGTGATCGACAGGAACACCAACCTCCGCGAATTCGCTCGCGAATTGCGATGGAACCAGGCGTACTACCGGCTCGCGAAGGGCTTGTAGAGGAGCGCCCAAGAACTTGCCGGGTCACTCGGCGAGGAACGTGTCCAACGGGGACGAGGACGTGTTCGCACAGCACCACAGATGACAACGACGTCCTATTGGGTAAGTGAAAGGAATTCACAGTGAAAACAAGAAGGCTTCTTATCGGCGTCGCGGCAGTGGGGCTCGCGCTGTCGCTTGCTGCCTGCTCCGGCGGCCGGGCAAGCACCACCACCTCGAGCTCCAGCAGCGACAACACGGGAGCTCTCGTCGGCGTCGCCATGCCGACGAAGGTTTCCGAACGCTGGATCAAGGACGGCGACGCCGTCAAGTCCGACCTCGAGAAGCTCGGCTACAAGGTCGACCTCGAGTACGCGGACAACAAGATTCCGCAGCAGGTGCTTCAGGTCAGCAACATGATCACGAAGGGCGCGAAGATCCTCATCGTCGCGTCCATCGACGGAGGGTCGTTGAGCGACCAGCTCGACACCGCGGCGAAGGCCGGCATCAAGGTCATTTCCTACGACCGACTGCTCACCGGCGACAAGAACGTTGACTACTACGTCTCGTTCGACAACTACAAGGTCGGCGTGGATCAGGCGAACAGCCTGCTCACCGGCCTCGGAATTCTCGACGCCGCTGGCAAACCGACCGGCAAGAAGGGACCGTTCAACGTCGAACTCTTCGCCGGAAGCGCGGACGACAACAACGCGACCTTCTTCTTCAACGGCGCGATGGACACCCTGAAGAAGTACATCGACGACGGCACCATCGTCATCAAGAGTGGACAGACCGGCTTTACTCAGGTCGCGACCCAGCAGTGGGACCCGGCAACGGCCAAGGCACGCATGCAGAACCTTGTTGCGAAGTCCTACTCGGACGGATCCAACGTGAACGGCGTGCTGTCACCGTACGACGGCCTCTCGATCGGCATCATCTCGGCGCTCCAGGGCGCCGGATACGGCTCGGCGACCAAGCCGCTGCCCGTCATCACCGGTCAGGACGCTGAGGCGGCTTCGGTGAAGTCGATCATCGCCGGCCAGCAGTACTCCACGGTGTACAAGGACACCCGCAAGCTCGCCGACAAGGCTGCGGAGATGGCCAACGACATCCTTACCGGCAAGACGCCGCAGGTGAACGATACGAAGAGCTATGACAACAAGGTGAAGGTTGTTCCGACCTTCCTCTTCCAGCCCACCGTCGTCACCAAGGACAACTACAAGACGGTTCTCCTCGACAGCGGCTACTACACCGAGGCCGACCTCAAGTAGGTTCGCCCCCCGGCACTGGCGGCGGGATCATTCCCGCCGCCAGTGCTTCATCGCTCCTCCCCGCATGGAAGAAGAAGCTGTGACAACAAACATTCTGGAGATGCGCGGCATCACCAAGACCTTCCCCGGCGTCAAGGCGCTGCAGGAAGTTTCCCTCGCCGTCGAGCTCGGGCAGGTTCACGCCATCTGTGGCGAGAACGGCGCTGGCAAGTCAACGCTCATGAAGGTGTTGAGCGGCGTCTATCCGCACGGAACGTACGAGGGCGACATCACCTTCGAGGGGTCCCCCGTGGCCTTCAAGAGCATTAACGATTCCGAGGCGGCCGGCGTCGTCATCATCCACCAGGAACTCGCGCTCAGCCCCTACCTGTCGATCGCCGAAAACATCTTTCTCGGCAACGAACAGCAGAGCAACGGCTGGATCGACTGGAACAAGACCAACCTCGAGGCGGCGAAGCTCCTGAACCGGGTCGGTCTGCACGACAACCCGGTCACCAAGGTCACCGACCTCGGGGTCGGCAAGCAGCAACTCGTCGAGATCGCCAAGGCTCTCTCCAAGCGGGTGAAGCTGCTCATCCTCGACGAACCGACCGCGGCCCTCAATGACGAAGACTCCGCCCACCTGCTCGACCTGATCAAAAGCCTCCAGGCCGAAGGAATCACCTCGATCATCATCAGCCACAAGCTCAACGAGATCAAGGCGATCGCCGACAAGGTCACCATCATCCGGGATGGCAAGACGATCGAAACGATCGACATGCACGCCGACGAAGTCAGCGAGGCCCGGATCATCAAGGGCATGGTCGGTCGGGATCTCGAGAGTCGCTTCCCGGAGCACGCGCCGAACATCGGCGCCGAACTGCTGAGGATCGAGAACTGGACGGTGCACCACGCGCTCGACTCGTCCCGACTCGTCGTCAATTCGGCGAACCTCTCCGTGCGGGCCGGTGAGATCGTCGGCATCGCGGGACTCATGGGTGCCGGTCGCACCGAGCTTGCAATGAGCGTGTTCGGTCACAGCTACGGCACGAACATCTCGGGCACGGTCTACAAACGTGGCGAAAGAATCGACACCTCGTCGGTTCCCGCGGCGATCAAGAACGGTCTGGCCTACGCGACCGAAGACCGCAAACGGTACGGGCTCAACCTGCTCGACGACATCACCAGGAACATCTCGGGATCCACGCTCGGCAAGCTCGCGTCGGCGTTCGGCTTCGTCGACAGCCTCAAGGAGTCGACGGTCGCCGAGGGCTATCGCAAGAGCCTCAACATCAAGGCGCCAAGCGTGCTCGCCATCACGGGAAAGCTATCGGGCGGCAACCAGCAGAAAGTCGTCCTTTCCAAGTGGATGTACTCCGACCCCGAGGTGCTGATCCTGGATGAGCCGACTCGCGGCATCGACGTCGGCGCCAAGTACGAGATCTACACGATCATCAACCGGCTGGCGGACGAGGGGAAGGGCGTCATCGTTATCTCCTCCGAATTGCCGGAGCTCCTCGGCATCTGCGACCGCATTTTCACCCTCGCGGAGGGCCGAATCACCTCTGAGGTTTCTCGCAAAGACGCGACAGCCGAATATCTCATGCAATTCATGACCAGGGAACAGGAAAAGACAACCAAATGAACGGGTTCCGCTCCGCACTCCGCTACCTGACTGGGCAGTTGCGCCAGATCGGGCTTTTCATCGCCCTCATCATCATCGTGGTGTTCTTTCAGATCGCCACTGCGGGCATCACCCTTGCGCCGATCAACGTCTCGAACCTGGTCGTGCAGAACAGCTACATCCTCATCCTCGCGATCGGAATGGTGATGGTCATCATCGCCGGCCACATCGACCTGTCGGTCGGGTCGGTAGTGGCGTTCGTCGGAGCGATGTCCGGGGTGATGATCACCCAGTGGCACATTCCATGGCCGGTCGCCATCGTGCTCTGCCTCGTTGTCGGGGCGCTCGTCGGCGCCTGGCAGGGATTCTGGATTGCCTACTTCGGCATTCCCGCGTTCATCGTGACCCTCGCCGGCATGCTTGCCTTCCGCGGCGCCGCCCAGATCGCGCTGCAGAATCAGCAGATTTCCCCCTTCCCCGACTCCTTCCGCACACTCGGCTCGGGCTTCCTGCCCAGTTTCGGCACGAGCGGATACGAGCCGCTCACCCTGATCATCGGAGCCGTTGCTATCATCGCGCTCGTCCTCACCTCGATCCGGGGGCGGCTCACGCGCCGCAAATACGAACTCGAGGATGAGCCGGTGTGGTGGTTCGTTCTCAAGCTCGCGTTCACCGCCGGGCTCATCCTGCTCATCGCCGTCCTGCTCGCGAGCTACAACGGAACTCCGATCGTTCTCATCGTGCTCGGCGTGCTCACCGTCGTCTACACGGCGGTCATGCGCAGCTCCGTCTTTGGTCGCCACATCTATGCGATCGGTGGCAACCTGAACGCCGCGGCCCTTTCCGGAGTCAAGACCAAGCGAGTGACATTCCTGCTCTTCGTGAACATGGGAGTCATCTCCGCCATCGCCGGTCTCGTCTTCACCGCGCAGCTGAACCTGGCGAGTCCGAGCGCCGGAACTGGATTTGAGCTCGACGCGATCGCCGCCGTTTTCATCGGCGGCGCCGCCGTCACCGGCGGCATCGGTACCGTCACCGGAGCAATCGTCGGTGGTCTCATCATCGGGATCCTCAATAACGGCATGTCGATTCTCGGCGTCGGAACCGAGTACCAGTCGCTCATCAAGGGGCTCGTGTTACTAGCCGCTGTCGCCTTCGACGTCTACAACAAGCGTCGGAGCGGCGGTCGGTGACCTTGCGCCACCGACGGCTCGGAGCGGGACGATCCCGGCGAACATTAAGCTGACCATCGTGGCGAACATGAAGGAGGTCGCCCGTCTGGCCGGGGTGTCCCATCAGACGGTGTCGAGGGTACTCAACAACGAGAACACGGTTCGCCCTGAGACCCGGGCGAGGGTGGAAGACGCGATTCACCAGCTCCGGTACCGGCCGAGCTCGGTGGCACGGGCGCTGGCCACGCGAAAGTCCAGGACCATCGGACTGGTCAGCACGGGAAATCCGCTGTACGGACCGGCAAGCACCGCCCTCGCCTTCAACCAGGCCGCACGGCAGGACGGGTACCAGGTGGTGACCGCGAGCATGTCCGAGTCGAGCCGGCAGGCGATCCTTGATGCCATCGACGTGCTGCTCCGCCAGCGGGTCGAGGCCATCGTGCTTATCGCGTCCGACTACGCGTCGATCGAGGCGATCGACGGACTCGAACTCGATATTCCGCTCGTCACTGCCGATTCGAGCGGCCAGGGGGGCTTTCCAAGCGTGTCCATCGATCAGTACCGTGGCGCGTCCCTCGCCACGTCGTACCTCGCCGACCTCGGCCACCTCGATATCGTTCACCTCGCCGGGCCCGAGGGCTCGCTCGACGCGCGGGAACGTGAACGTGCCTGGCGGGACGAACTTGGCCGCCGCGGACTGCGCATCCGGCCACCGGTTTACGGCGACTGGACGGCGGACAGTGGACGGCGGTGCGGGGAGCAACTGATCAAGCTCGGCGAGCTCTCGGCAATCTTCGTCGGCAACGATCAGATGACACTGGGTCTTCTGCATGCGCTCAGCGACCACGGTCTCTCGGTGCCGGGCGACGTGAGCATCGTCGGGTTTGACGACATTCCGGAGGCTGCTCATTTCGCGCCACCGCTGACCACCGTAAGGCAGGACTTTACCGAGCTTGGACGACGCATGATGGGTGCTCTCTCCTCCGTGCTCGACGGCCGGGTGGTCACCCACCCGGTTAAGACGAGCCCGCATCTCATCGTGCGCGAGTCGGCCCGGTCGGTCGGCTAGGAGCCGGCGACCGCGGAGTATTGCCGACGAATCACCGGGCGGTAGTCAACGGGTGGAGCCGAGACGAGTGCAACCGGCCAGTCCTGACGCTCGCCGGTGAGCGCCCAGGCTGCTTGCGCCGCCGCTCCCGAAGCGACATACTCCGCCGGCTCCGGCACGACCACCGGCGCCTCGAACACCTGAGTGGCAATGGCAATGACCGCCGGATTCTGGGCGGCGCCGCCGATGAGCAGGAGCCTAGAGACGAGCACGCCGTTCGCGCGCACCGCGTCGAGCCCGTCCGCGAGCCCGCAGAAGAGACCCTCGACCGCGGCTCTTGCCAGGTTGGGCCTGGTCGCGGAGGCGAGGGTGAGGCCAAGAAGCGAGGCGGTAGCGTCGGGCAGGTTCGGGGTTCGCTCGCCCTCGAAGTACGGCACGAGAACGAGACCGGCGCTGCCGGGCTCGGCCTGTAAGGCCAGGGCGGCGAGCTCGTTGTGGTCCACCCCGAGCAGCCCGGCGACTGAGTCGAGCACCCGCGCCGCGTTGAGCGTCGCCACGAGGGGCAGGAATGCGCCGGCGGCATCCGCGAATCCGGCGACGGTCCCGCTGCTGTCGGTCGCGGGGGACTCAGTGACGCCGAAGACGGTGCCGCTCGTTCCGATCGAGATCACGACGTCGCCCGGTCGAGTGTCGAGACCGAGGGCTGCCGCGGCGTTGTCGCCGGCGCCGGCCCCGACGATGAGATCGGCCGGGAAGTCGGCCGATGGCCGGACTATCGTCCGCCGATCCGACGGATTGAGCACGGTCGGCAGCACGACCCCTTCGACCGGTCGCCCGAGGGCGACCTCGAGAAGGTCCCGGTCGTATTCGTTGGTTGAGGGGTCGAAGTAGCCGGTGCCGCTCGCATCAGAACGGTCCGTGACGAGCTCGTCGAGAACCGGGTTGTCCGGCCCGAAGCCGCGCAGCCGCCAGGTGAGCCAATCGTGCGGTAGCGCGACGGCGGCGATGCGGGCGGCGTTTTGGGGTTCGTTGTCCCGCATCCAGCGCAACTTCGTGAGGGTGAACGACGCGACCGGGACCAGCCCGGTGCGCGCCGCGAGCGCATCCGCGCCCAGCTCAGCTATCAGGTCGGTCGCTGCCGACGCAGACCGGGTGTCGTTCCAGAGCAGGGCCGGGCGGATGACCCGGCCACCGTCGTCGAGCGCCACCAGGCCGTGCTGCTGTCCGCCGACCGCGATAGCCGCCACATCGTCGAGTCCCCCCGCGTCCTCGACGGCCGACCGCAGGGCGTCCCACCATGCCTCCGGGTCGACCTCGGTTCCGTCGGGATGCGGCGCACGGCCGGTCCGAACGACGGCACCCGAGTCGAGATCACGGATCACGACCTTGCAGCTTTGAGTGGACGAGTCCACCCCGGCGACGAGCGTCATGGTCAGCGCGCGCCGAGCAGGTGCTCGAGTGCGAGCTGGTTGAGCCGAACGAAGCCGAAGCCCTTTCCGCCGAAGTAGGAGTCGGCGTCGAAGTCCTCGAAGGCGCTGCGATCGGCGAGCAGGTCGTCGTACGTCTCCCCGGCTCCGAGGGTCGGCTCGTTGATCTGGGCGACACGGGAGGCGAGAAGCGCCTCCTGCACGTCCGGGTCGGCGCGGAAAGCGGCCGCGCGCTCCTTGAGCAGCAGGTAGGTGCGCATGTTGGCCGCAGCGGAGTCCCAGACCCCGGTGAAGTCTTCGGTGCGGCTCGGCTTGTAATCGAAGTGGCGCGGGCCGTCGTAAGACGGTCCACCGTTTGGCCCACCATTCTCGAGCAGATCGACAAGCGAGAACGCGTTCTGCAGGTCGCCGTGGCCGAAGACCAGGTCCTGGTCGTACTTGATGCCGCGCTGACCGTTGAGGTCGATGTGGAACAGCTTGCCCTGGTAGAGCGCCTGAGCGATTCCGGCCGTGAAGTTCAACCCGGCCATCTGCTCGTGACCCACCTCGGGGTTCACCCCGAACAGCTCGGGACGCTCGAGGGTCTCGATGAATGCGATGGCATGTCCGACCGTGGGGAGCAGGATGTCGCCGCGAGGCTCGTTCGGCTTCGGCTCAATTGCGAAGCGAATGTCATAGCCCTTGTCGGTGACGTACTGCGCGAAGGTGTTGACAGCCTCGCGGTAGCGTTCGAGCGCGCCACGCACGTCCTTGGCCGTGTCGTATTCCGCTCCCTCGCGGCCGCCCCACATGACGAAGGTCTTCGCTCCGAGCTCAACGCCGAGTTCGAGTTGCCGCATCGCCTTGCGCATCGCGAACCGGCGAACCGCACGGTCATTGGAGGTGAAGCCGCCGTCCTTGAACACCGGGGCGCTGAACAGGTTCGTCGTCACCATGGGAACGATGAGGCCGGTGTCCGAGAGAGCCTGCTTCAGTCGGTCGATCTGCTTCTGGCGTTCGGCGTCGGTCGAGCCGAACGGAAAGAGGTCATCGTCGTGGAATGTGAGGCCATACGCACCGAGCTCGGCGAGTCGGGTAACCGCTTCCACCACATCAAGCGGCGGGCGGGTCGGGCCACCGAACGGATCTGAGCCGCTGTAGCCAACGGTCCAGAGCCCGAAGGAGAATTTGTCGTCGCGGGAGGGTTGGGGAGTCATGGGTTTCCTAACGGTCAGCGTCTTTGATGATTTGTTGCGGTGACAAACATATTAGTGTGTGACCGTGGGGGAAAACCAGAGGCTGGATGTCATCGGCAGGGGTCCAACCGGCAGGGGTGGTCAATTGCGAGAATCGGCGAGAGAGTAGGAACCGCGGCATCATCGACGAGGAAGAGGCAGTACATGGCAACTCGGCAACCAGATCTGAATATCGCCTTGATCGGGTATGGATTCATGGGTGCTGCCCATTCGCAGGGTTGGCGAGTCGCCCCACGCTTCTTCGACCTTCCGCGCCAGCCGCATCGGTCGGTGATCGTCGGCCGGGACGCCGAGCGGGCCGCCGCCGCAGCGGACAAATACGGCTGGATCGAGGTCGAGACGGACTGGCGTCGGGTCATCGAGCGAGACGACATCGACCTGGTTGACATCTGCTCACCGGGCAACAGCCACGCAGAGATCGCGATCGCGGCGCTCGCCGCGGGCAAGCATGTTTTGTGCGAGAAGCCGCTTGCCAACAGCGTCGAAGAGGCCGAGCTGATGGCTCGGGCGGCGGAGGAGGCCGCGAGCCGCGGAGTATTCGCCATGGTCGGATTCAGCTATCGCCGCGTGCCGGCGATCAGTTTCGCTCGGGAACTGGTCGCGCAGGGCAGAATCGGCGAAATCCGTCAGGTTCGAGCGCAATACCTCCAGGACTGGCTCGTCGACGCGCGCGGGCCGATGACGTGGCGCCTCGACAAGACTCTCGCCGGATCCGGCTCCCTCGGTGACATCGGGGCGCATGCGGTCGACTCGGTGCAATTCATCACCGGCCAAAGCATCGAATCGGTCAGCGGCATCCTGCACACCTTCGTCACCGAGCGTCCGCTGCTTGGCGAGTCGATCGGTCTCGGCGGCACGGCTTCAGACGAGTTCGGCCCGGTAACCGTGGACGACGCGGCGCTGTTCACTGCGAAGCTGAGCGGCGGCGCGATCGGGGCGTTTGAGGCGACGCGGTACGCCACCGGGCGCAAGAATGCCCTGCGCCTCGAGTTCAGCGGCACGGAGGGCGCCATTGCGTTCGACCTCGAGCGGATGAATGAGCTCGAGTTCTACGACCGGCGGGATCCCGCGGGCGAGCAAGGCTTCCGGCGGATACTGGTGACCGAACCGGAGCATCCGTATGCCTCCGCGTGGTGGCCGACCGGGCACGGCCTCGGCTACGACCACCCGTTCGCGCACCAGGTCCGGGATCTCGTCGTCGATATTGCGGAGCAGCGGCAGCCGAGACCGTCCTTCGCCGATGGTCTCCAGGTTCAGCGCGTTCTCGGAGCGGTCGAGCAAAGTGCCGCCGAGGGAAGCGCCTGGGTCGGAACGGAGGGGCACTAGCCTCACGTGCGGTCTCGGGTGGCGAAGCGCTGCTGAAGCAACACTGCGACAACAATGATGACCCCTTTGGCGAGGGCTTGAACCGACGTCGACAGGTTGTTCTGCGTGAACACGTTGGTGAGGGTCGCGAAGATGAGCACCCCGAATACCGTGCCGGTGATGGTGCCTCGGCCTCCGACGAGGAGTGTGCCACCGACTACGACGGCCGCGATGGCATCCAACTCGTAGAGCGTGCCGTGCGTCGAGGTGCCGGCCGTGGTGCGGCCGAGCATCATGATCGCCGCGATTCCCGCCGTGAATCCGGCGAGTGCATAGAGCGCGACGGTATGTCTCTTCACCTTGAGTCCGGCAAGCCTGGAGGCCTGGCGATTGCCGCCGATGGCGACGGTGCGGCGCCCGAAGGTGGTGCGGTTCAGCACGATCCACCCGACGACAGCCACCAGCACAAAGATCCAGATCAGCACCGGGACCCCGAGAAAGTCGGCGCGAAAGAAGTCGAGGAAGCCCCGCACCCGTACGATCTGGGTGGTGCGGTTGGACAGGATCTCGGCGAGACCACGAGCCGCGACGAGCATGGCAAGGGTTGCCATAAAGGCGACGACATTGCCGTAGGCAATCACGACCCCGTTGATGATGCCGGCCAGGAGGCCGACGCCGAGCGCAATCAGCACCATGACGATCCAGTTGGTCTGCTCCACGAACAGTTGCACCCTCGGCAGTGTGGCAACGACCGTGGCCAGGCCAAGCACCGAACCGACCGACAGGTCGATTCCCCCGGCGATGATCACGAAGGTGACGCCGATGCTCAAGACCCCGGTGATCGACGCGAACCGCACGATGGTCAGCACGTTCTCGATGTTCGTGAACCGGTCGCCGGCGGTGACGGCCCCGACGGCGTAGAGGGCGGCGAGCGCGATGATGAGCCCGAGGTTTCGCCCGATCGGGCCGCTGAGCATCCTCGCGAGGATGGAACGACGCTCGCTGACCCGGCCGGAGAAGGCCGGAGGGGCAACCGGCAGGTTGGGCGAACTCACGGTGCGCTTCCTTTCATGACGAGGTCCAAGACTTCGTCCTCTCGAATGGATCGTGCCGGTGCGGCATGCACCACCCGTCCGTCGGCGATCACGAGCACGTCGTCGGCGAGGCCGAGTACCTCCTCGATCTCGCTCGAGACGATCACTATTGCCGTCCCGGCGGCGGCAAGTTCGCGAATCAGCGAGTAAATCTCGGCCCGGGCGCCGACGTCGACCCCGCGGGTCGGCTCATCGAGCAGAAGCACCTTCGTGCCGTGAACGAGCCAGCGGGCGAGCAGGATCTTCTGCTGGTTGCCGCCGGAGAGGGTGCGGGTTTCCCGCTCCGGATCGGCCGGGCGCAATTCGAGCGCTTCGAGCTGGCCCCGAGCCGCGTTCCGTTCTGCCCGCTCGTTGAGAAAGGCCAGCCGGGCGAAGCGCCCGAAACTGGAAAGGGTCACGTTGCGGTAGACCGGCTGGTCGAGGATGAGCCCCTGGCTCTTGCGCTCCTCCGGCGAGAGGCCGACGCCCTTGTCGACGGCATCCCGAACCGAGCCGGGTCGCAATCGTTTGCCGCCGACCGAGACCCGTCCGGAGCTGGCCTTGCGGGCGCCGTAGATGGCCTCGAGAATTTCCGACCGCCCCGCCCCCACGAGGCCGGCAAGACCGACAATCTGCCCCGCTCGAACGGTGAAACTCACCTCGTCGAAGACGCCGTGAACGGCGAGGCCATCGACCTCGAGCAGCACGGGAGCGTCCGGCGAGATCGGAACCGCCTTCGGGAACACGTTCTCCACCGTGCGGCCGGTCATGAGCCGGATGAGGTCCGCGGTACTGGTCTCGGAGGCCGCGAGTCCGCTCGCGGTGCTTCGCCCGTCCTTGAGCACGGTGATCCGGTCACCGATCTCGCGGATCTCGGCGAGCCGATGGGAGATGTAGACGACCGAGATTCCGGATGCCGTGAGCTCGCGAACCACCCGGAACAGGTTCTTCACCTCCTCGGAGTCGAGCACGGCAGACGGCTCGTCCATGATGATGAGCTTCGTATCATGAGAGAGCGCGCGGGCCATGCTCACGATCTGCTTGCTTGCCGGGGAGAGCTGGCCGACCTCCCGACCTGGCGAGATGTCGGGGTGGCCGAGGCGTTCCAAAAGCGCACGCGCTTCGCGATTCGCGCTGCCGCGGCGCAGCATGCCGAGGGTGTCGAGCTCGTGGCCGAGGAAGATGTTCTCGGCGACGGTCAGGCCATCGACGACATCGAGTTCCTGGTACATCGTCGCGATGCCGAGGTTGATCGCCGCGACCGGGTCGGCGATGGTGACCGGCGTGCCCTCCCAGAAAATCTCGCCGGCATCGGGGGAATACACACCCGCAAGAGTCTTGATCAGGGTGGACTTTCCCGCGCCGTTCTGACCGAGCACGCAGTGTACTTCGCCGCGCGCGATCTCGAGGTCGACGCCGCTGAGGGCGAGCACACCGGCGAATGTCTTGGTGATTCCGCGCACCACGAGAAGTGGTGGGCCCAGATCGTCGTTGATCATGAGCGCAACCTAACAGGTTTCCTCAGGGGATGCAGCGGGTTGCTTTGGAGGGCGAATCGCCCTGTTAGCGGGCTTCCATCACCTTTTCGCAACGATCAGCGAGCGGTTGGGTGCCCGTTACCGCCGGTCTGTTACGGTGCGTGAACGTCAACGAGGACGTGGTGACGTCGGGGCGGCCCGTGTGGCCGCCTCGATTTGCGCCGACAATCCTCCGGTTGGCGCGCATGACTTCACGTCACTAATCAAGGAGGCACGACATGCTGGCCACACGCAACGCCCGCACAAAGCTGCTCTTGGCTGTGGGGGCGACTCTCGCCGCGGCAGCCCTGCTCACTGGATGCGTCGACGGAACAACGAACGGCGCTAACGGCAACAACGACGGCAACACCGCCGGGGCCAACGAGGCAACCGGAGACACCATCAAGATCGGATTCTCGGGCCCGGCCGCCGACCACGGCTGGCTGGGAGCCATCAACGCCTCGGCGATTGCCGAGGCGAAGAAATATCCGGACGTTGACCTTGTGGTCGCGGAGGGAACCAACGACGCGAACCTGCAAATCAGTCAAGTTGAGACGTTTATTAACGACAAGGTCGACGCGATCGTTCTGCTGCCAACCGACGGGGCCGCTCTCACCGGTGTGGCAATTCGCGCGATGGAGGCCGGCATTCCCGTGATCAATGTCGACCGCGAGTTCTCAAGCACGTTCGCCGCTCGCGTCACCATTCTCGGTGACAACTACGGCATGGGGGTTAGCGCGGGAACCTACATTTGCGACAGCCTCAAGGGCAAGAAGAATGCCCTCGTGGCGGAGATCGCAGGGATCGATTCCCTTCCCCTGACCCAGGATCGCAGCAAGGGCTTCGCGGACGCGCTGGATGACTGCGGACTCAAGGTGTCCAACCGGGTCGCAGCCGACTTCACCGTTCAGGGTGGGGAGGCGGCCGCGTCCCAGTTGCTCTCCGCGGCGCCGAAGCTCGACGCGATTTGGAATCACGACGATGACCAGGGGGTCGGCGTGCTCGCCGCAATTCAAGCGGCCGGTCGCAAAGAGTTCTTTATGGTGGGTGGCGCCGGATCGGCCAACGTGATGCGCGAGATCAAGTCGGGAAACTCGGTGGTCAAGGCGACTGTGATCTACCCGCACACCCAGGCGGCCGACGGAATCCGGCTCGCTCGCCTCGTCGCACAGAACAAGGCGCTGAGTGACCTCGTCGAGAACGAGGTGCCGCGGTTGGTGCGCTTGAATGCCCCGGTCGTCACGAAGCAGAATGTGGACAAGTACATCGGGGCCGCATTCGAGTCGTAGTCGGTAGGCGCGGCAGCCGTCCGCCGGCGAATCGGCGGGCGGCTACTGCTGGCGGCGAGAGAACGCTCAACGCCGAAGGATTTTTTCGAGAAGCGGGAGAACTACAGTGCCTCGACCGATAACTCTCTTCACCGGCCAGTGGGCCGACCTGCCGTTCGAGGAAGTGGCGCGACTCGCGGGGGAGTGGGGCTACGACGGACTGGAGATCGCCTGCTGGGGCGATCACCTCGATCCGAACCGGGCGGCGACCGATGACGACTACGTCGCCGGCAGGCTCGCCATCCTCGAGAAGAACAACCTCAGGGTCTTTGCAATCTCGAACCATCTCAAGGGCCAGGCCGTGTGCGACGACCCGATCGATCAACGGCACCGCGACATCCTCCCCGACAGCGTGTGGGGAGACGGGGAGCCCGAGGGCGTTCGGCGCCGGGCGGCCGAGGAATTGAAGAACACGGCTCGCGCCGCGGCCCGGCTCGGCGCCAAGACCGTCACGGGCTTCACCGGTTCATCGATCTGGAAGTACGTCGCCATGTTCCCTCCCGCCTCGCAGGAGCTTGTCGACGCCGGCTACCGGGACTTTGCCGACCGCTGGAATCCGATTCTCGATGTGTTCGGCGAGGTTGGCGTGCGATTCGCTCTCGAGCCGCACCCGAGCGAGATCGCCTACGACTACTGGACGACCAAGCGCACCCTCGAAGCGATCGACTACCGGCCGGAGTTCGGACTCAACTGGGACCCGAGCCACATGGTCTGGCAGGACATCGACCCGGTGGGGTTCCTGTGGGACTTCAAGGACCACATCTTGAATGTGCACTGCAAGGACACGAAGAAGCGGCTCAACGGGCGCAACGGCCGGCTCGGCTCGCACCTGGCGTGGGCCGATCCGCGCCGCGGCTGGGACTTCATCTCCACCGGGCACGGTGACGTGCCGTGGGAGAGCGCCTTCCGAATGCTCAGCGCGATCGGTTACACGGGGCCGTTGTCGGTCGAATGGGAAGATGCCCGGATGGATCGGCTTGTCGGCGCACCCGAGGCCCTCGCCTTCGTGCGCTCTCTCGCCTTCGACCCCCCGGCCGCGGCGTTCGACGCGGCGTTCAGCGCCCGCTGAACGAGCACAAACGGCAGAGGAACGGCGGTCACCATGAACCCAGTACCAGCCGATGGGCCGGACTCGGCACACTCGCGTCCGGAGGGCGTCGACGACGCGACAGTGGAAGCGCTCGGCAAGCTCTCGGAGGCGCTTGAAACTACCGAGCAGGCCCGCGGCCACCTGTTTGCCTTTCACCGGCTGACGGGCTCGGCCGACCTTGCGCTCGGCGAGGCTGTCGCACTTCTTCGGGCGGCAGGCCACACCAATCTCGCCGACCGCATCGACACGGAACTGGTCGGACGGAATGTCGTGAAGGGACGGTGGACATTTCAGCTGATTGAGGACTACGACGACACCTATTACTCCGTGTTCACAGCCGCCGAGGCCGGAGCGCGGGAGGAACTCGTCGCGGGCAAGCGGCACCTTTTCGAGGCTGAACTGAAGGAGAAACGGCGAACCGCCGGCCTGAAGAATCACGAAGCCAGGCCACCGACGCATTGGTAGTGGGACCGCCGGCGGAGACATTCTCCCAGCGTTCGGCAGCGAATTCTCAGCGGTTGCTCGATCCCGCAGACAATGACGCGCGTACCCTATTTGCTGTAACCCCAGACCCCGGTGACACGTCATTCGACAATAGGCAACGCCAGAGGTGGATCGTGGTTAAGCAAGGGCATTACTCATCGAGAATTTTCCCGCAGAGTGTCGAACGTAGAGGGGCCACTGCCGCAGCCGTACCTCGCGTGAAAGCCCTGCCTTTCCCCGAGGAATTGGTTCGCGAGATCGCCGAGTCGGCCAGTGACTTCGAGCACATCAGCTCGTTCTATCTGTTTTCCGACCCGGACTGACGCATCCCCGACCTGGACTGAGGGTTCGGATGCCGGCGATCACCGAGAGCGCGACGCCCGGCCGCCCCGGCGGTGAACCGGTTTGCGGAGCCTTGCGTTGATTTTTCGACCCCAGCGCAGCCACGGAAATTGCTCGGGCCAGTGCAGGTCCAGCGTGTGAAGGGCGCGACGGAACCGGAGCCTGATGCCGCTCGGGTGGGTGAGGGGACGCATCGAGATGCCGAGGCGAAGGAGTCGGTCGTAGCGGATGCGTCGAACCGGCCCGATATGCACGGACAGATCGATATCGTCGTGCACCATCGGGTCGAAGCGGTGCACCTCGTCCCGTACTTCCAGCCAGACCGACCGGCGGAACGCGCAATTGGACCCGAACAACGGAAAGTGGCCGAGCGCCGCGTACATGAGCAGGAAATACGAGTCGAGGTACGCGATCACGGCGAGTCCGCGCAGCGCCCGCGGGCCGTCGAAGAAGTACGCGCCACCGGTGACCGCGCTGATGTCCGGATGGAAGGCGAAACTCTCGTGGACCCGTTCGACCCAACGCGGGTGCGGAAGGCTATCGGCGTCGAGGCGTGCGATCAGGTCTCCTCGCGCGCTGTCGTAGCCCGTCGCGCTCGCCGCCGGGATGCCCGGCGTCGGTTCCGCGACGACTCGTGCACCGAATTGGCGCGCGACCTCGACGGTGTCGTCGGTAGAGCCGTTGTCGACGACGACCACCTCATCGGCCGGTAGCGCCTGCCAGGACAGCGCCTTGAGGCAGCGCCGAAGCGCGACCGCGTCGTTCCTGACCGGGATGACCACGGTGAGAGTGGGTCTGGTCGCATCGACCATCGCGGCATGATCGGACGTCATGGTGACGACGGTACCCCGCAACCCGCGGCGCAGGGTGTGGCGACCTGAATCGTCCGCGGCTGCTAGTTCGACCGGTGTTCCCGTGTATGTTGTGTGGGACAACAAAGCGTGCTCTGGAGAGGTAGAGATACGGCTATGAGCGTAGGCAATGAGGACTACCGGGACTCCGGTCTCATCTTCCCCAAGGACTTCGTGATCGGCTCCGCCACGGCCAGCTACCAGATCGAAGGGGCGTGGGACGAGGACGGCCGGGGGCCGTCGATCTGGGACACCTTCAGCCACACTCCGGGACTGATCACCGACGGGTCGAACGGTGACGTCGCCGACGACCACTACCACCGACTCGAACAGGATCTCGACCTGATGAAGGAGCTCGGACTCGAGGCGTATCGCTTCTCGATCTCCTGGTCCCGGATCATCCCGACCGGCTCGGGCGACGTGAACCCGGCGGGCATCGACTTCTACTCCTCGCTCGTCGATGGACTGATCGCCCGCGGCATCCTGCCCATCGCGACGCTCTATCACTGGGACCTCCCGCAGCCGCTCGAGGATGCTGGCGGATGGGTCAATCGGGAGACCGCCTACCGGTTCGAGGAGTACGCCCGCGTGATCGGCGAGGCGCTCGGCGATCGGGTGCATACCTGGACGACGCTCAACGAGCCGTGGTGCGCCGCCTACCTCGGCTATGCGGCCGGCGTGCACGCGCCCGGTCGCACGAACAACGCAGATGCGCTCACCGCCGTCCATCACCTCAACGTCGCCCACGGTCTGGCCATCAGCGCCCTCAAGACCGTGGTCACCAACGACCCGAAGTTCTCCGTCACCCTCAACGTGCACGCGCTGCGCGGCGTCGGGGAGACCGGTCCGGAGGCGGTGCGCCAGATCGATGCGCTTGCCAACCGAGCGTTCACCGGCCCGATGCTTCGCGGCGAGTACCCGCGGGACCTGTTCGATGACACCGCGGCGATCACTGACTGGTCGTTCGTGAAGGAGGGTGACCTCGAGATCATCCACCAGCCGATCGACATACTCGGGGTCAACTACTACTCGACCACCGCCGTGCGGATCTGGGACGGGGTGAGCGCGCGGCAGGGCGCCGATGGTCACAAGCCCGCGGCCGGCACAGCGTGGCCCGGAGCCGACCGGGTCGAGTTCGTCTCGCAGGAGGGCCCGTACACCGACATGGGCTGGAACATCGCCCCCGGCGGCTTCGAGCAACTGCTCTGGGATGTGCACACTGAGTTCCCCGAGCTGCCGCTCATGATCACCGAGAACGGCGCCGCCTTTCCCGATGCGGTGACCGACGGGACGGTGCACGACCCCGAGCGCATCGACTACCTCCGACGCCACCTCACCGCCGTCCACCGGGCCAGGGCCCGTGGCGTCGATTTGCGCGGATACCTAGTCTGGTCGCTGCTGGACAACTTCGAGTGGGCCTACGGCTTCTCCAAGCGGTTCGGAATTGTGCGGGTCGATTATGAAACACTCGAGCGGACCGTGAAGGACAGCGGCCGTTGGTACGCCGAGCTGGTACGGACACACGTGCTTCCTGAGTAAGTGGAGAAAATGACAGAGCCAACCGGGCGGGGAAACAGCAATGATCACGTGCGGCGGCACAACCTGTCGGTCATTCTGGAGCTTGTGCATCACAACCGCGGCCTGTCACGCTCCCAACTGACCAGGCAGACCGCGCTCAACCGGTCCACCGTCGCGGCGCTTGTCGCCGAACTGGTCGAACGGGAGCTCGTAGTCGAGGTCGATCCGGACTCGAGCAACCAGGTCGGCAGGCCGAGCCCGGTGGTGCTTCCCAATCCGCGCATCGTCGGGATCGCCATCAACCCGGAGATCGATGCCGTCACCGTCGGGGTGATCGGGCTCGGCGGTACGGTGTTCAAGCGAGTCCGGCACGCCACCGACCATCCGCCCTCGGTCGTCGAAGCGGTAGAGATCAGCGCGACGGTGATCGACGGCATGCGGCCGGAGCTGGACGCCCTCTATCGCACCGTCGGCATTGGCGTAGCCATCCCCGGGCTCGTGCGAACCGGCGACGGCCTGGTGCGCCTTGCCCCGCATCTCAACTGGATTGAGGAGCCGTTCACCGCACTGCTCGCGGAGGTCACCGGATACCCGGTGCGCTCCGCTAACGACGCCCACCTCGGCACGATGGCGGAGAGCACCTTTGGCGCCGGACGGGATGTCACCGAGCTGATCTACCTCAACGGCGGCGCGAGCGGAATTGGCGGGGGAATCATTGCCGGCGGAACGGCGCTCGGCGGCGCGGCGGGATACGCGGGAGAACTCGGCCACACGCTCGTCAACAGCAGCGGGGTCGTCTGCCACTGCGGCGCCCGGGGCTGCCTCGAGACGGAGGTGCGACGCGAGCGGCTGCTCACCCTGTTGGGCCTTGCGGATGCGGATGCGGATGACCTCGAGTCCGCGCTGGTCGCCTCGACCGATTCCGCGGTTCTGGCGGAGGTCCACCGCCAACTTGACTTCCTCGGGGTCGCTCTGCGAAACGCGACCAACACCTTTAACCCGCAATTGATCGTGCTCGGCGGGTTTCTCGGTGCCCTGTACGAGGTCGCGCCCGAACACCTCGACGGGCTTCTCGCCGAGCAGCCGCTCAAGGCGTCGCGGGAAGGGGTACGGATCAGCCGCGCGGAACTCGGCTCCGACCTGCTCATGATCGGGGCCGGGGAACTGGCCTTCGCGCCGCTGCTCGCCGACCCGGCCGGTTACCCGTTGAGGGCGGCTACGGGGCCGCACGCGGAGGCTCCCGTCAGTCGGTTGCCCCCGTCAGTTGCTCGCCCCGTCAGTCGCTAACATTGAGACGACACTCTTCCACGAGTCGTTCCGTCCCCTCAGACACCTCCCAAGCGAAATCCTTCCCGGGGAGAGCTCTGCCGCCACGCGCTCGCAAGGAGTAGTACTCACCGTGACCACGACCGTTCACCCCGGCGACTCGCTCAGTTCACGTCAGCGGTTGGTCTACATCATTGTGCTCGGGGCGCTGACCGCGCTCGGACCATTCACCATCGACCTGTACCTTCCGGCCTTCCCCGCGCTGCAGCGCGACTTCATGGTGAACCCGGAGATCATCCAGCTCACCCTCACGGCGACGACCATCGGCTTCGGTGTTGGCCAGCTCCTCGTCGGTCCGTGGAGCGACAAGATCGGTCGCCGCACGCCGCTCATCCTCGCGAGTCTGCTGCACGTCGGCGCGAGCCTCGGCGCGACCCTCGCCCCCGACGTGTTCTGGCTCGGGGTCTTTCGCGTGCTGCAGGGCATGGGCGCCGCCGCCGGTGGTGTGGTGGCGATGGCGCTGGTTCGGGATCTATTCGGCGGAATCCCACTGGTCCGGATGCTGTCTCGGCTCGCTCTCGTGAGCGGGCTCGCGCCGGTACTCGCGCCGGTGATCGGCTCCCAACTGCTTCGCTTCGTCGACTGGCGGGGAATTTTCGTCTTCCTCACCGCGTACGGGGTGATTGTGGTGCTCGCGGCCGTGTTCTTCATCGTCGAGACGCTGCCGCCGGCCAGACGCGCCGACCGTGGCCACAGCAACGTGCGGGAACGGTACACGGCGATCTTCCGCGACCGGGTCTTCGTCGGGGTGGCGATCATCGGCGGTATGAGCTTCTCCGGACTGTTCTCCTACCTCTCCTCGTCGTCGTTCCTGTTTCAGGAGGTCTACGGATTCAACGCCCAGGAGTTCGGGCTGCTGTTCGCGATCAACTCGCTCGGCATCGTCACCGGCGTGCAGGTCAGCTCGCGCCTGGCGAGAGTGGTCGGGCCGCAGTGGATCCTCGCTTTCGCGACCGCGGTTCTGCTCGTCGCATCGCTTACCATCGTCGTTCTCGACTCGCTTCACGTAGGGCTGCTCGGGATTCTCATCCCGCTCTGGTTCTTCATCGCGGCGTGCGGATTCACCTTTCCGCTGGTTCAGGTTCTCGGACTCGTCAACCATGCCGGCGAGGCCGCGACGGCGGCCTCCGTGCTCGGCGCGGTGAACTTTGGCCTGGCCGGGATCATCTCGCCCATCGTCGGGCTGTTCGGCATTCAGGATGCGGTTCCCATGGGATCGGTGATGGCCTGCACGTCGATCGTGTCGGTGCTCGCCTTGTGGTTCGTCGTTCGGCCAAAGTCGGTGCTCGCTCTGGCGCCCTGACCCACCCACCCGCGGGTCGAGTGCGCGACCTACTTGACGCGCAAAGAATCGCCGGACCGCTTCGGTCGTCGAGCCGCTAGCGTTGACCAATGAGAATCCTTCTGGTGGGCGCTGGTGGAGTCGGGGATGCGATAGCCAAGATCGCCGCGCGACACGCCTTCTTCGAGCTCTGTGTCGTGAGCGACTTCGACCTTGCTCGAGCCGAACGCACCGTCGAGTGGGTCGAGGGTCGCACCGCCAGCGCACCGGCAGCGCCGGGAGTCGAGAACGGGCGATTCGTGGCCGCCCAAATCGACGCCTCCGACCCGGACAGCGTCGCAGCCCTCGCCCTCGAGCACGGCATCACGCACGTTCTCAACGCGGTCGAGCCGAAATTCGTGCCGACAGTCTTCGCCGGGGCCCTCGCCGCGGGAGCCGACTACCTCGATATGGCCATGAGTCTCTCCGAGCCGCATCCGACCGACCCGCACTCGAGCACCGGGATCAAGCTCGGCGACGACCAGTTCGCCCAGGCGCCGGATTGGGAGACGGCCGGCCGGCTTGCGCTAGTCGGGATGGGGGTCGAGCCCGGCCTCAGCGACGTATTCGCGCGGTACGCATCCGACCACCTGTTCTCCGAGATTACCGAGCTCGGCGTGCGGGATGGCGCGAATCTCGTGGTCCGCGACGAGGCCGGCAACGAAATTTTCGCGCCATCCTTCAGCATTTGGACCACGATCGAGGAGTGCCTCAACCCGCCGGTGATTTGGGAGAAGGACCGCGGCTGGTACACGACGGAGCCATTCAGCGAGCCGGAGCTGTTCGAATTCCCAGAGGGCATCGGGTCCGTCGAGTGCGTCAACGTCGAGCACGAGGAGGTGTTGCTCATGCCGCGCTGGATCGACGCAAAGAAGGTGACGTTCAAGTATGGCCTCGGCAACGAATTCATCGGCATCCTGAAGACTCTGCACCAGCTGGGGCTCGACCAGACCACTCCGCTTCGGGTGCGGTCAAGCAACGGTCCGGTCGAGGTGGCGCCTCGCGATGTCGTCGCGGCCGCGCTGCCCGATCCCGCGACCATCGGACCCCGGATGACCGGAAAGACCTGCGCGGGAGTCTATGTCACCGGAACCGGGCAGGACGGCGCGCCCCGGGCGGTGTACCTGTACCACGTCGCGGACAACGAGTGGACGATGGCGGAATACGAGAGCCAGTGCGTCGTCTGGCAGACCGCCCTCAACCCCGTGATCGCGCTCGAACTGCTCGCCACGGGAGTCTGGGCCGGTCGCGGCGTGCTTGGCCCGGAGGCATTCGACGCTGGGCCGTTTCTCGAACTCATGGCGAGGCCGGAGGCCGACGGCGGCTACGGCCAGAGCTGGGGCCTCGAGGAACGCGCCACGGCCTGAGATTGGGCCACCGCTGGCGAAGATGCACGGAGAGCCGAGCTAGTCGACATCGATCGGAAGGCCGAGAAGCCGCATGAGTCCGAGCACGAAGGCGACGCAACCGGCGAGAATGATCACAATGCCGCCGATCGCGAGCACCGGTCGATTCTCGAACCAGTACGCACCTCCGGAGTAGCGGTCGAAGAACTGCGCGGAGGTGATCGGCTCCGGAGCGTGAGTGAGCGGGATGCCGACCGCGGCGGCGACCTCCTGCATCGACGCCTCCGTCCAGAACAGGCCGCGAAGACGAAGGATGCGCCTGTCGCTCGCGTTCCGGATCAACAGTTGCGGCAGGACCTCGCTCGAGGACCCGCTGTACGTGAAGGCCAACACCACGGAGTGCACGTCCGGAAGAGGAGTGTGCGTCGTCTTTCCGAGGAAGCCGCGTTCGCTGACGTGGGTAGCGCTAACCGCCACCCAGATGGACCTGAATAGCCACCAGAAAATGACCGCGGCGAGCACGCACAGCACTTCGCCGTAGGCGGCGGTCGGCCACGATCCATCCGAGACTCCGAGGCCGATGAGTGTTCCGAGGATCGGTAGCGGCACGACAAGAGCCACGATCAATCCGCTGAACAAGACGGCGCGACGCGGTCTGACCCGCACTTCCGCGGACTGTGCCCCAACGACTGTTGGCATGCGATCTCCCCGAGCGCCGAACACCGGACGCGATGGCGTCACAGTCTGATGGCACGCCCCCAGTGGCGCCATCCTGCTGCCTGGCTTTTCAGCCGGCATGACTGTTACTGCGCGGAGAATGGGGGATTCGAACCCCCGAGGGCTTTCACCCAACACGCTTTCCAAGCGTGCGCCATAGGCCACTAGGCGAATTCTCCTGGCGGACCGACGCCGGTTTGTGGCGACGGCCATGAAGCATCTTACGGGATGGAGCGGGCCCGGTGGTCATCGCGGGAATTTGGGAACGGCAGCGCGCGCGGTAAACTCATGTCGGCTCCTCGCGTGGCGCCATCCAGGCCAACTCCCCCAGGACGGAAACGTAGCAAGGGTAACCGGGCTCTGGCGGGTGCGCGAGGGGTCTTTTACATGAGCCGATCAAGGACCGGCGGCCTAGGCTGGCGATGTGGCTAAAAGCATCTACATCACCTCGATCGAAGGGCACGCCGGCAAGTCGACGATCGCGCTCGGGGTGCTTGACACGCTGAGCCACGAGACCGAGCGGGTCGGGGTGTTCCGTCCGGTCGCGCGGTCGAGCGACGAGCGCGACTACGTGCTGGAGATGCTGCTCGCCCACGACGGCGTCGAGCTCGACTACGAGCAGTGCGTCGGCGTCGGCTATGACGACGTGCACGCCAACCCGGAGGCGGCGCTCAGCGAGATCGTGTCGCGCTTCAAGGCCGTCGAGCGGCAGTGCGATGCGGTCGTCATCCTCGGTTCGGACTACACGGATGTCGGCAGCCCGACCGAACTCGGATTCAACGCGACCATCGCCGCCAATCTCGGCGCCCCGGTGCTTCTCGTTCTCGGAGGGCAACAGTCGGACGGGCGCGGAAGTCGCTCGCCGGAGGATCTCCGCCAGATTCTCGGTCTCGCGCGGCAGGAGCTGGACAATGCGCACGCCGGCGTGCTGGGGGTTGTCGTCAATCGCGCCGACCCTGAGCGGCTCGACCAGACCATCGCGGCGGTCGCCGCAGAGGCGGGAGCCGTGCCGGTATGGGCGATCCCGGAGGACCGTTTCCTCATCGCCCCGAGCATTCGTTCCCTCATGGAGGCCGTCGACGGCACCTTCCTCAGCGGCGACCCCGCCCTCCTCGACCGCGAGGCCCTCGGCGTGGTGGTCGCCGCGATGTCAATGGAAAACGTGCTCACCCGACTCATCGAGGGAGGTGTCGTGGTCGTCCCGGGCGACCGTTCCGACGTTCTACTGGCCGTGCTCATGGCCGACGCGGCCGAGACCTTCCCCTCCGTCTCCGCGATCATCCTTAATGGCGGATTTGAGCTGCCTCCCCAGGTTGAGCTGCTCATCGACGGACTCGACAGCACCCTCCCGATCATCCGGACCTCGCTCGGCACCTACGACACCGCGCTGCGCATCACGCAGACCCGCGGGCGCCTCGCCGCCGACTCACAACGCAAGTACGACACGGCCCTCGCGCTGTTCGAGCAGCACGTCGACGCCGAGGTTTTGCTTCGGTCGCTCGATGTGAGCCGCTCCGACGTCGTGACCCCGCTCATGTTCGAGTACGACCTTCTCGACCGCGCGCGCTCGGCGCAACGACACATCGTGTTGCCGGAGGGTGACGACGATCGCATCCTCCGTGCGGCGAGCACGCTGCTGCGTCGCGGTGTCGCTCGCCTCACAATTCTCGGCGACGAGAGCGACATCCGCGCTCGCGCCATCGACCTCGGCCTCGATATTGCGAACGCCGCGGTGGTCAGCCCGCGCGACCCGGAGCTGAGGGAACGCTTCGCGGTGGAGTACGCCAAGCTGCGCGCCGATAAGGGGGTGCGACTCGAGGATGCGCGGGAGATTGTTTCGGATGTCTCGTACTTCGGCACCATGATGGTGCACCTCGGGCTCTCCGACGGCATGGTCTCGGGAGCCACGCACACGACGGCGCACACGATTCGACCGGCATTCGAGATCATCAGGACCAACCCGGGGGTCTCCGTCGTGTCGAGCGTCTTTCTTATGTGCCTCGAAGACCGAGTGCTGGTCTACGGAGACTGCGCAATCAACCCCGACCCGAACGCGGAACAGCTCGCCGACATCGCGATCTCCTCCGCCACCACAGCGCAGCAGTTTGAGATCGAACCCAGAGTGGCGATGCTGTCGTATTCGACCGGCGAGTCCGGTGCCGGAGCGGATGTGGACAAGGTGCGGGACGCGACCGAGATCGTGCGCTCACGCCGCCCGGACCTGCTAGTGGAGGGACCCATCCAGTACGACGCAGCGGTCGACGCCGCGGTCGGACGCTCGAAAATGCCGGGGTCCGAGGTCGCCGGCCGGGCGACCGTGTTCATCTTCCCCGACCTCAATACCGGCAACAACACCTACAAGGCGGTGCAGCGCAGTGCGGGAGCGGTCGCGATCGGTCCCGTGTTGCAGGGGCTGCGCAAACCGATCAACGACCTATCGAGAGGGGCTCTCGTGCAAGACATCGTCAACACCGTGGCGATCACGGCAATCCAGGCTCACACCATCGATCTCGCCGTGACGCGTGCGAACGCCTCATGACCGAGATCTTCGTCGTCAATTCCGGCTCGTCATCCATCAAGTACCAGCTGCTCGACATCGAGTCGGAGCGTGTCACCCTCGACGGGATCGTCGAGCGGATCGGCGAGGCCGGCTCCGACGTGCCGGATCACGAGACGGGAATGCGGCAGGTCCTGGACAAACTCGGCTCGGCGCACAACATCGCCGCCGTCGGTCATCGGGTGGTGCACGGTGGCTCGCTGTTCGACCGGGCGGCCCTGATCACGCCGGAGGTGGAGAAGCAGATTGATGACCTCTCGGCTCTCGCTCCGCTGCATAACCCGGCCAACCTGCTCGGCATTCGAGCGGCACAGGCGGCGCTGCCTGGCGTACCGCAGGTTGCCGTCTTCGACACGGCCTTCCACCAGACCCTGCCTGCCGCGGCGTACACCTACGCGATCGACGCGGAACTCGCCAAGCGACACAGCGTACGCCGATACGGATTCCATGGCACGTCGCACAAGTACGTCTCCGAGCAAGCGGCACAGTTCTTGAACCGACCGCTCGGAGAGTTGAAGACGATAGTGCTCCACCTCGGCAACGGGGCATCCGTCGCCGCGATCGACGGGGGAGTGTCGATCGAGACAAGCATGGGGATGACGCCGCTCGAGGGGCTCGTGATGGGAACCCGCTCCGGCGACATCGACGCCGCGGTGCTCATCCACCTTCACCGGACGGCCGGATTGGGCTTCGATGAGCTCGACACGCTACTCAACCGACAGAGCGGCCTGCTGGGCCTCAGCGGCAACGGTGACATGCGAAACGTGCAGGAGGCTGCCTCCGGCGGAGACGACGTGGCAGAGGCGGCGCTCGCCGTCTACCGGCACCGCGTGCGACGGTACATCGGCGCCTACCTCGCGCACCTCGGCGGGCTCGACGCCCTCGTCTTCACGGCCGGGGTCGGCGAGAACAATTCGCTGCTTCGACGACGGACCCTCGCGGGACTCGAGTTTCTCGGCATCTCGGTCGACCACGATCGCAACGAACTGCAGTCGAAGAACGCTCGGTACATTTCCCCGGATGGGTCGCCGGTCGCCGTGCTGGTGATTCCGACCAACGAGGAGCTCGAGATCGCGCGCCAAACCCTCGCCCTCGTCGGCTAGCGCCCCGCTCAAGGGGAGGCTCAGACCGAAAGCACGGCCTCCGCGATCGGCGTGTCACCCGAGACCACCTCGAACTGCCTGTGGATGGCGCCGTTCTCCGCGATCAGCAGAGCGACGAGGGCGGCGACATCGGCGCGTGGGATGCGGCCACTGTCAACCGTCTCCCCGATGCTGACCAGACCGGTCGGGGCGTCGTTGGTGAGGGCACCGGGGCGCACGATCGTCCAGTCGAGGTCCCGGCCACGCAGCACCGCATCCGCTTCGCTTTTCGCCCGGAGGTAAACCTGAAACACGTCGTCGGACTCCGCGTGGAAGTCATCCGCCCCGGTCGCAGAGATGAGGATCAGCCGTCGCACCCCGGCCTCCCCGGCCGCATCGGCGAGGAGGATCGCTCCGTCGCGATCAACGGTGAGCTTGCGTTCGGCACTGCTGCCCGGCCCGGCACCGGCGGCGAAGACCACGGCGTCGACATCGCCGAGCAGGCCGGCGACCTCTCCGACGTCGCTTTGCTCGAGGTCGAGCACCACGGGCGTCGCCCCGACGGCCAATAGGTCGTCCGCGTGCTCCGGATTGCGGATGAGCCCAATCGGCTCGTGCCCCGCCTCGGCGAGGAGCCGGGAAAGCAGCATGGCGATCTTGCCGTGGCCGCCGGCGATGACGATTCTCATGCGACAAGGGTACGGCGACCGACCGCCTCGGGCGGTGTCCTCTTAGACTTATCCCACCCCCGCGGCAACTGTGGAGCACCGACATGACTGAGCCGACAGTGGAAACCGAGCCAACGGCTGCGCGCTCCTTCGCCCTGAGGACGCGGGCGAGTGTGGATGTCTTCACGCGCATCCTCACCCACGGTCCGATCGGGCGAATCGGTATCGGTCGCGCGGTTGGCCTGTCGCAAGCGGCGGTCACGAAGGCGGTAGCCCCTCTCATCCGGGACGGCTTCGTTCACGAGGACATCGCGACCCAGCGCGGCCTTGCTCCGGGACGTCCGGTGTACCCGCTCAGCGTGGTTCCGATGTCGCTGCTGGTGATCGGCGTCAAGGTGAACCCGGGCGAGGTCATCGGGGTCGCCACCACCATGACGGCCGACGTACTGCACACGGCACATCGTGCCGTCGTCGACAATTCAGTCGCCGCGGTCGTCGAGGCTGTGGCCGCGTTGACCGTCGAGTTGCAGGTCGCTCTTGGCACCCAGGCGGACAGAGTCGCGGGAATCGGGGTGTCGGTGTCGGGCGACGTCGACTCGGCGAACGGAGTCGTGCGTGATTCTCCGCTCCTTGGTTGGGAAGGTGTGCGCCTTCGGGCGCTCCTCGAGGACCGCATCGATCTGCCGATCCTCATTGACAACGATGTGCGGGCACTCACTATCGCGGAGCAGTGGTTCGGGGTCGGGGTGGACGTTGATTCCTTCGCGATAGCGACAATCGGATCCGGGATCGGCAGCGGGATCTACCTCAACGGCGACGTCGTGGCAGGTTCGCACGGGGTGGCGGGCGAGATCGGCCATCTTCCCCTCGCCTCCGAAGACCTGATCTGCACCTGTGGCCGTCGCGGGTGTGTTGAGGCCGAGGCGTCTTCGGGCGCAATTCTCGCCGCGGTGCGGCGGGACACCGGCCTACCGGATCTGACGATGCAGCAAGCGGTGGACCTCGCCCACGGGGGCGATCCGGCTGCCACGCGGGCGTTCGACCGGGCGGGAACCGTCATCGGGTCTGCAATCGCCGCGCTTGCGAATTTGGTCGGTCCGGCGATTATTCTCGTCACCGGGGAAGGGGTCGTGGACTACGACCTGTTCGAGCGGCGGATTCGCGAGGCATTCGCGGCGCACGCGTTCGGCGCCGCGGCCCGCTGTCTCATCGTGACCAGGGCACACACCTTCGACGACTGGGCTCGCGGCGCGGCCGCGTCGGTGATCCGCGCCGTCGTGCGGCAGGCTGTTCCCGTTCGCAACCGCTGACCGAAGCCGCCTCACGGCCGCCGTCCGGGGAACCCCGGACGCGATCTACAGCGCGCCGCCGGATCGCACACCGTCGCGGCAGCGAATTACTTGACGAAACTAATTAATTCTGGGAGGCTCACCGGACGGCGACACTTCGCGTACTCCCGGAGCGCGAATCGACGTCGCCAATTCATTGGTCGATGACGACGGAGGAATAGACATGTCACCATCCACGAGGGTCACTCGTGCCGGGAGATCATTCATGGGGGTGAAGAGCCGCATCGCAGGAGTGACTGTCGCTGCGCTGCTCGCCTCCGCTGCGCTGATCGCGCCGACTACCGCTCGCGCGGCCGAGCCCGCGGTTTCAGCCCGCCAGTTCGCTCCGGCAAGCGATGCCGCTCCGGCACCGATCGCTGCGACGCCCTACCTTGGCTGGAGCAGCTGGAGCCTGCAATCCACCAATTATCCCGGCGTAAACGTTGACGGGCCAGGCAGCTGGATCAGCGCGCAACACATCATGGAGCAAGCGGACGCCATGGCCGCGAAACTCAAGTCCTCTGGCTACGAGTATGTGAACATCGATGCCCTCTGGTCGAACGGAGCAGACCAATACGGTCGCCCGCTCGCGAACGTCACGCGGTTCCCGAACGGCATCGCGCCCGTCGCCGACCACGTGCACGGTCTTGGCCTAAAGCTCGGAATTTACGCCGTGGTCGGGCTGGAGATGGACGCCTACCGCAATGGCACAACGCCGATCTATGGAGCGCCCGGTTGCACGACGAAGGACATTGTCTACCCGGACCTGCGCACCACCAACGGCTGGGACATGTCGTACAAGATCGACTACTCAAACCCCTGCTCCCAACAGTATGCGAACTCGATCGCAAGTCTGTTCGCCAGTTGGGGCGTCGACTTCGTCAAGATGGACGGTGTTGGGCCCGGCTCATTCAAGGGCGGCCCAAACTATGACAACACCGCGGACATCAAAGCGTGGTCGGGGGCGCTCAAGGCAACCGGGCGCCCCATCCAGTACGTCGTCTCGTGGGCGCTCAGCCACCGGCAGGCCGACGTGTGGAAGGCCAACACGAACGGGTGGCGCATCGACACCGACGTGGAGTGCTACTGCGGAACGCTCGTGAAATGGGACCAGTCAGTGCGACAGCGCTGGAACGACGTGGTGCAGTGGACCGGTGATGCTGCTCCCGGTCACTGGAACAATCTGGACGCTCTTGACGTGGGCAACGGCGCGATGGATGGGCTTACCGATGCCGAACGACAAAGCTATGCCACGTTCTGGGCGATCGAAAAGGCGCCGTTGTTTTCGGGCGACGACCTCACCAAGCTCGACGCGTACGGGCTTTCCCTGCTGACCAATAGAGACGTCATTGCGATTGACCAGGCCGGGGTGCCGGCGAAGCCGGTCAGCCAGAAGAGCCTGCAGCAGGTGTGGCACACGCCCAATGCCGACGGCTCGGTGACCGTTGCGTTGTTCAACCTGGGGGACGCACCGGCGCGGGTCACGGCAACACTGTCTGACGTGGGCATTTCGGGTCGCGCCTCGGTGCGGGATGTCTGGCGCGGCGTTGACACCGGAACGGTTTCTGACACGGTAGGCGCGACGCTCCCAGCGCACGGGTCCCAGCTGCTGACGATAACCCCGGCTAAAGCGAAGGTCGCGGCGACGCCGACTGACGTGAGAGCGACGGCGGTGACATCCACCTCGGTCGACCTCGCATGGAGCCCATCGACCAGCGCCGGCTCGACCGAATACCGCGTTTCGGTGAATCACCGAGAGGTCGCTCGCACCACCGGAACCACCGCTACCGTAGGCGGACTTACCGCCGGGAAGCCGTACGAACTAACGGTGACCGCAGTCGTCGACGGGTCGAAGCAATCCGGCGCGAGCACCCCGCTCTCGCTGACAACCCCGCAGGCCGGACGCGTGCTTTACGAGGCCGAGGCACCAACGAATACCCTCGTTGGCACGGCAAGCATCGTTGATTGCGCGAGCTGCTCCGGGGGCAAAAAGGTTGGAAACCTCGGTGGTGACAGTTCGATGACGTTCACGTCGGTTACTGCTCCGGCGGAGGGGAACTACCTCATGACCATTGCCTACATCGACGGTGACGCGAGCCGCCAGGGGACGTTCACGGTCAACGGAATTCCGCAGTTCGGGGTGAATTTCTCCGGCTCCAACGACAATGACTGGGGCACTCCGCAGGCTCAAAACATCATGGTTCACCTGAAGGCCGGTGTGAATTCGATCACGATCGGTCAGCCGAACGAGAGCGTTTCAGACATCGATTCGATCACGGTCTAAGAGACCGCTTGAAGCATTGTCGGCCCGGGAGGTGGCGGCTCGCGATTGTCGCGGGGCGGCACCTCCCGGTGCTGGCAGCCTGTGGCGAACACCCCGGGTGACGTCGGTGGCTCCGGGTAGTCTTGGTCCGTGGTCACAGCCCTGTATCGCCGTTACCGGCCAGAGACGTTCGCCGAACTCATCGGACAGTCTCAGGTGACGGATCCGTTGCGCACCGCCCTGCGCAACGATCGGGTCAATCACGCCTACCTGTTCAGCGGGCCGCGCGGGTGCGGCAAGACCACCTCGGCTCGCATCCTCGCCCGCTGCCTCAACTGCGTCGAGGGCCCGACGGACACCCCGTGTGGCGTGTGCCCGAGTTGTGTCGAACTCAGCCGGGACGGCGGCGGCTCGATGGATGTCGTGGAGATCGACGCCGCGAGCCACAACGGCGTCGACGACGCTCGCGATATCCGGGAACGAGCGGTGTTCGCGCCGGCACGGGACCGCTACAAGATCTTCATCCTCGACGAGGCGCACATGGTCACCGCGCAGGGCTTCAACGCGCTGCTCAAGATCGTGGAGGAGCCGCCGGAGCACGTGAAGTTCATCTTCGCCACGACCGAACCCGAGAAGGTCATCGGCACGATCCGGTCTCGCACCCACCACTATCCCTTCCGGCTGGTTCCGCCGGCTCAGATGCTCGAATACGTGCAGTCGCTGTGCGCCTCCGAGGGCGTCGAGGTGGAGGCCGGGGTACTTCCGCTCGTCGTTCGCGCCGGCGGCGGTTCGGTTCGTGACACCCTCTCGCTGCTCGACCAGCTGATCGCCGGCTCCGACGGGCCGTCCGTGCAATACGAACGCGCTGTAGCGCTGCTCGGCTATACCCATGGCGCGCTGCTCAGCGAGGTCGTCGACGCGCTCGGCGCCCGTGATGCCGCCGCCGCATTCGCTGCCGTCGACCGGGTCATCCAGACCGGCCAGGATCCCCGTCGTTTCGTCGAAGACCTTCTCGAGCGATTGCGCGATCTCATCATTGTCAGCGCCACCGCGGACGGCGCGGCCGCTGTGCTGCGTGGTGTGCAGCAGGAGGAACTCGACCGCATGGCCGTGCAGGCCGCCCAGTTCGGTACAGCCGAGCTGTCGCGAGCCGCGGATGTCGCGAACGCGGCACTCACGGAGATGACCGGTGCGACCTCTCCCCGGCTGCATCTCGAGTTGATGATCGCCCGGGTGCTGATTCCGGCAAGTGACGAGTCCAACCGCGGCGCCCTCGCCAGGGTGGAGCGGCTGGAGCGCCGGATCGGGGTAGCGGAGCCGTCGGGTCTCGATACGAGCGCCAGCGAGCAGTCTGTGGGTCGAGTAGCGAGCGCCAGCGAGCGGTCTGTGGGTCGAGTAGCGAGCGCCAGCGAGCGTATCGAGACCACGCCTGCGGAATCCGCGGGTCTCGATACGCGTCCTCGCGCCATTCAAACTGCAGAGCCCTCGGACGCTACTCGACCAGCAGGGCCTTCGGACGCTACTCGACCAGCAGAACCTGTGGGTCGAGTAGCGAGCGCCAGCGAGCAGTCTGTGGGTCGAGTAGCGAGCGCCAGCGAGCGTATCGAGACCGCACCCGCGGTAGTAACCCTCCAGCAGGTGAAAGACGCCTGGCCGGAGATCCTCGAGGCGGTCGAGAAGGCCAAGCGCACCGCGTGGATGGTCGTCTTCACCGCCAAGCCGCTCGACCTGCGCGAGGGCACCATCCTCGATTTGTCTTTCGCGAGCCAGGGCGACGTCGACGCACTCAAGCAGCGCACCACTCCGGGTGAGGGTGTCGCCGACTACCTCAAACAGGCCGTGTTCGACGTGCTCGGGTTCCGTCCGTTGCTCACCGCGCGCGCCGAGAGCGCCCGCCCGGTGCAGCCGGCGGTGCAGCAGGAACGCGTGCAGCAGGAGCCCCCGGAGCCGACCGAGCCCGACATCGAACCCCCCGTGCCATCCGGAATCACCTGGGAGACGGCGGTCGTCACCGACTCGGAGCCGCAAACGAAGCCGGCACCCGAGGCGCCAAAGGTCGTGGCCCGGAAGGCGGCGGTCGTACAGCCGGTGGAGCCTCCGGCACCAAAACGCGCTCCGCCCGTCGCGATGGCGAACGGCAAGCAGCGCTACGGCGAGTCCGTGGTGCGGGAAATTCTCGGGGCTAGTTTCATCGAGGAGCAGGACGTCGCGCCTCGCGTCGCACCGAGGGAGCTGTAACCATGTACGACGGAATAGTTCAGGAACTGATCGACGAGCTCGGTCGTTTGCCCGGCATCGGGCCGAAGTCTGCCCAGCGCATCGCGTTCCACATTCTGCAGACCGAGACCTTCGACGTCACGCACCTCGCCGAGGTGCTCATGACCGTGAAGGAGAAGGTGCGCTTTTGCGACATCTGCGGCAACGTCACCGAGCAGGAGCTGTGCAGCATCTGCCGTGACCCGCGCAGGTCGCAGGCCTCAATCTGCGTCGTCGAAGAGGCGAAGGAGGTCGTGGCGATCGAGCGCACCCGCGAGTTCAAGGGCCTCTACCACGTGCTCGGTGGTGCGATCAGCCCGATCGACGGCATCGGACCGGACGACCTGCGCATCCGGTCGCTCATGCAGCGACTCTCCGACGGTGTCGTGACCGAACTGATCATCGCCACCGATCCCAACGTCGAGGGTGAGGCAACGGCAACGTACCTCTCCCGGCTGCTCATGCACCTCGACCTTCGGGTCACGCGACTGGCCTCCGGTCTCCCGGTCGGCGGCGACCTCGAGTATGCCGACGAGGTCACTCTCGGACGGGCATTCGAGGGTCGCCGGCTCGTCGAGCACTAGCGTCATACGGCGAAGCGGTCCCCGTTCAATCGGTAGAATCAGAAATTCGGCCGGGAGAAGTGCCGACCACAGGCCGCAGGCCACATCAGTCCCAGGAGAGTTTCGTGAGCTTGATCGTGCAGAAGTACGGCGGCTCGTCCCTCGCCGACGCGGAGAGCATCAAGCGAGTAGCAAAGCGCATCGTGGAAACCCGCAAGGCGGGCAACGAGGTCGTTGTTGTGGTGTCGGCCATGGGCGACACCACCGATGAGTTGCTCGACCTCGCCAACGAGGTAACCCCACTCGCCACCGGTCGCGAGCTCGACATGCTGCTCACCGCGGGGGAGCGTATCTCGATGGCGCTCCTCGCCATGGCGATCAAGAGCCTCGGCCAGGAGGCCCGCTCCTACACCGGAAGTCAGGCCGGCCTGATCACCGACGCCAAGCACGGCAGCGCCAGAATCGTGGATGTCTCGCCCACCCGCGTCCGTGCCGCCCTCGACGGCGGGGCAATCGCCATCGTCGCCGGGTTCCAGGGCTTCAACCGCGGAACCGGGGACATCACGACCCTCGGCCGCGGCGGATCGGACACGACGGCCGTCGCCCTCGCCGCTGCGCTGCAGGCCGACGTCTGCGAGATCTACACCGACGTGGACGGCATTTTCACCGCCGACCCACGGGTTGTGCCGAATGCCCGAAAGATCGACCGGATCACGAGCGAAGAGATGCTTGAGCTCGCGGCGGCGGGGGCAAAGGTTCTGTATATTCGCGCTGTCGAGTATGCCCGGCGGCACGGCGTTACTCTCCACGTTCGCTCCTCGTTCAACAACAACGAGGGCACGCTCGTGGTCAATCCGAAAGAAGGCGAAAGCGTGGAAGAGCCAATCATCTCCGGTGTCGCAGCCGACCTCAGCGAGGCGAAGATCACCGTCATCGGCGTGCCTGACGTGCCGGGCAAGGCCGCGCAGATCTTCACCCTCGTCGCCGCGACCGACGCGAACATCGACATGATCGTTCAGAACGTCTCGACCGCGGCCACGGGACTCGCCGACATTTCGTTCACCCTGCCGAAGTCGGAGGGAGCGCGGGTTCTGAAGGCGCTCGACGACGACAAGCGGCTGGTCGGATTCCACTCGCTGCAATACGACGACCAGATCGGCAAACTCGCGCTCGTCGGCGCCGGGATGCGCACCAACGCCGGCGTCTCGGCCAAGCTATTCACGGCCCTGTTCGAGGCCGGAATCAACATCGAGATGATCTCCACGAGCGAGATCCGCATCAGCGTCGTCACCCGGGCGGACACCATCAACGAGGCGGTGCGCGTCGTGCACAGCGCCTTCGGCCTCGACGGCGAAGAAGTCGCAAAAGTGCACGGAGGGACCGGACGATGACAGTTACACCAGTGCGAATCGGCGTCGTCGGCGCCACCGGCCAGGTCGGCGCTGTGGTGCGCCGGCTGCTCGAGGAGCGCGACTTCCCGGTCGCCGAGATCCGTTACTTCGCCTCGGCCCGCTCCGCCGGCAGCACCCTGCCGTGGAAGGGCCAGGACATCGTCGTGGAGGACGCCGCCATCGCGGATCCGACCGGCCTCGACATCGCGATCTTCTCCGCCGGCGCTTCGACGTCCAAGAGCCAGGCGCCGCGGTTCGCCGCCGCCGGCGTTCTCGTGATCGACAACTCCTCGGGCTTCCGTATGGACCCCGACGTCCCGCTGGTGGTGAGCGAAGTCAACCCCCACGCCATCGCCGAGGCCCGCAAGGGCATCATCGCGAACCCGAACTGCACCACGATGGCCGCGATGCCGATTCTCAAGGTGCTGCACGCCGAGGCCGGGCTCGAGCGACTGATTGTGAGCACCTACCAGGCCGTTTCCGGTGCCGGACTCGCCGGCGGCGAGGAGCTCTACGCCCAGACAAAGGCGGCGATCGAACAGGATCCGCGCGGCCTCGTGCACGACGGGTCATCCGTCGACTTCCCGGCCGCCGGGACCTTTCCGAAGACGATCGCGTTCGACGTCGTCCCGTTCGCCGGCAACCTCGTGGATGACGGCCTCTTCGAGACCGACGAGGAGAAGAAGCTGCGCAACGAGAGTCGCAAGATTCTCGAGCTCCCGGATCTGCTGGTCAGCGGAACCTGCGTGCGGGTGCCCGTATTCACCGGACACTCGCTCTCCATCAACGCCGAGTTCGCGAACCCGCTCACCGTGGCCCGCGCCAAGGAACTGCTCGCGGATGCTCCGGGCGTGGTGCTCACGGACGTGCCGACACCGCTCGAGGCGGCGGGCAAAGATCCGAGTTACGTCGGGCGCCTGCGGCAGGACGAGGGCGTGCCGAACAACCGCGGTCTTGCCCTGTTCGTGAGCAACGACAACCTCCGCAAGGGGGCGGCGCTGAACGCCGTGCAGATTGCCGAGCTCGTGGCGGCGGACCTCTCGGTCGCTTCCTAGCGGGAGGAAGGCCGCGACAGACGCGGCATGGGAAAAACGCCCGGATGAGCCACCGTAAACTGGAATCGTGACCGTACCAGGCAAACCCATCGACGTCGCCCTGATCGGCGGGGGCATCATGAGCGCCACCCTCGGGGCCTTCATCAAGCAACTCCAGCCCGACTGGAGCATCCAGATCTTCGAACGGCTGGCGGATGTCGCCCTCGAGAGCTCGAACCCCTGGAACAACGCAGGAACGGGCCACTCGGCCCTGTGCGAGCTGAATTACACCCCGGAGAAGTCGGACGGCACGATCGACATCTCCAGCGCGGTCAAGGTGAACGAACAGTTCCAGGTGTCCCGCCAGTTCTGGTCGTACCTCGTTGCCAAGGACCTGCTTCCCGACCCGCAGGCCTTCATCAATCCGGTGCCACACATGAGCTTCGTGTGGGGCGAGGAGAACGTCGCCTACCTGCGTAAGCGGCAGGAGGCGCTCAAGGACCACCCGCTGTTTACCGGCATGGAGTTCACGGATGACCCGAAGGTCATCCGCTCCTGGGCCCCCGTGATGATCCCCGGACGGGCGAAGAGCCAGCCGATCGCCGCCACCCGAATCGACGTCGGAACGGACGTCGATTTTGGGGCGCTCACCCGAGGCCTGCTCGACTACCTCACCGCAAACGGCGCCAGCCTGCTCACCGAACACCGGGTGACCAACCTCACCAGGCAGAAGGATGGCCTGTGGCGGTTGCACGTCGTGCACGACGTTGGTAGCACGCCGATGGACGTTCGGGCACGGTTCGTGTTCGTCGGTGCCGGCGGCGGCGCCCTCACCCTGCTGCAGAAGTCGGGAATCAAGGAGGCCAAGGGCTTCGGCGGATTTCCGGTGAGCGGTGAGTTCTTGCGTACCGACAATCCGGAGGTCGTCGCGCGCCACCGTGCGAAGGTATACGGCAAGGCGTCCGTCGGCTCCCCTCCCATGTCGGTTCCGCACCTCGACACCCGAATCGTCGACGGGCAGTCCAGCCTGATGTTCGGTCCGTACGCCGGGTTCAACACCAAGTTCCTCAAGAACGGTTCGTGGTTTGACCTGTTCGCCACCATCCGACTGCACAATCTCGTGCCGATGCTCGCGGCCGGGGCATCCAACCTGTCACTCGTCAAGTACCTCATCGGGCAGCTCGTCGCAAGCAAGTCGACCAAGTTCGACGCGCTTCGCGAGTTCATGCCGAACGCGAATCCCAAGGACTGGTACCGCATCACGGCCGGCCAGCGGGTTCAGGTAATCAAGAAGGACAAGGCAAAGGGCGGGGTGCTTCAGTTCGGAACCGAGGTCGTCGCCGCGGCCGACGGTAGCATCGCGGGGCTGCTCGGGGCCTCCCCGGGGGCCTCCACGGCCGTGCCGATCATGCTTGATGTGCTCGAGCGTTGCTTCCCGGAGCAGATGGATGCCTGGACGCCGAAGCTTCGCGAAATGGTGCCGTCCTTCGGGAAGAGGCTCAGCGACGACCCGAAACTCGCCGTCCGGACCCTCAAGTCGACGCTGAAGGCGCTCGAGATCGCGAAGTAGCGCTCACAGGTTCCTGAACGAGCGGCCGATCTTGCCAATCGCGGTGGAAATGCGCTCGACCGCGAGGTTTGCGTCGCGCCCGGACTTGTCGTAGAGCGCGCCGTAGACGAACGTCTTCTCGCCGGCGGCGTGCGCCCTGTTCGACTCGAACATGAGGTGTTCGGCGAAGAGGATGCCGTCGCGGTGCTCGCCGAGCATGTCCTGCACCCGCTCGGCCCGCCGCGCGAGCCGTCGAACGCTCGACCCGGTCTCCCGCGGATTCGCCTCCAGAAGTGCCTCGGCGGTGTAGCGCAGCCGCCGTGCCGCCTTGCGAACCTCGTGGAACTCGGTGAGGTAGTCGCCGGCATCCGCGGTTTTCGGAAGGTTCTCCGCCCGCTTGACGGTGCGCTTGCTTGCCGTGCGCAGCGCGCGCCGCGCGAGTCGTTCGGAAGGTTCGCCCGCCCGCTTCTCTACCGCCGGTTCCTGGCTGCGGGGGGCCGTAACAAAGTCATCGAGAGCGTCGAGCAGCCGATAGTACGGCGAACTCGAAAGGTAGGCGATCGCCCGATCCCGAGCCTCGCCGAAAGCGACGCGGTCGCCCTCGACCAGGCGAGCCGTCGACTCGTCATCGCGCAGTTCCGGCGGAATGCTTTCGAGCTCGTGCTCTGCCGCGGCTGTGCGCACCTCGAGGTCACGGGCCTCGCCGAGCACCGATCCGAGTCGGCGCAGCCGCTGGCGCAAGTCACCAACGACGGGGCGATCGAATACGTCGGCGAAGGACGCGAGCACGCTGCGCAGTCGGCGCACGATTGTGCGCATCGCGTGGATGCTGTCGGGCTCGTCCGCCCGCATCGCGCCGTCTGCGCGTCCCAGCGCCATCACGAGCGATCGAACAATCGCGATGGCGAGCCCGAACGCGTCGGGCGCGGCGTCCGAGCGTTCGTCGGGGTCGCTCGGCAGCTCCGCGTTCGTTTGCTCTGGGTTTCCGAGCGAGTCCCGACCGAGGGTTCGAGCCAGCTTCGACCGGCTCGACGACGCGCTGGCGCCGGCACCGAACAGCCGCTCGTCCACGCGCTCGAGCAGTCGCATCCGCTGCTCGAAGTTGTCGTCGGTCACCCCGAGCAGTTCGGCTTCCCACTCGCGCCACACCCGCGCGATGCCGGACCGCAGGTCTGTCGCCGACACGTCGTCGTCGGCAATCTCCACCGCCGGTTCGTCCTCGTCGTCGAGAAGGGTGCGGATGGTGCGCCGCGTGCGAATGCGCGCAACCGGGCTCAGTTCGCGGTCGCGCACCTTCGACCGCACCGGGTCGAGCAGTTCGTTCGGCACCGCGCCGATCTGATCCTCGGAGCCCTGCGCGTCCGCGATCGGTGCATGAACCTCCATGCGTTCGGTCCCGGATGGCAGCTTGAGGTGCCAGCCGGCGTCCTTTCCGCCGGTGCGGCGACGCAGGGTGATGCGTTCCCGCGCGAGATCGTTCGTGGCGGTATCGAAATAAATTGCCTCGAGCTCCACGGTGTGCGGGCCGTCGACCGTCCCAATTCCGGAGAGGTCCGGCAGCGCGGTGCTCGGCTCCACGTCGTACTTTCGTTCAATTTCGGTCTGCCTTGTCGGCGTCATCCGTCCCCTCCTCGGTGGCACGTGGTAGTCCAGCTATAAGTGAAGGCCGGATGGGCCTTTCGTCGCTAGGGGTTGACCCGATTCCGCCGGCGCAACGCGCACGCCGGTTGACAGACTGTCGAACATATGTTCGACTAAAGCATGCGGTGGAGCGGCCAGGAGCTGAAAACGGAGCAGCCCTCGGCGCTGCCCGGTCTCGTAAAGCTCTCCAACCTGGTGCGCAGCGTGCAGACGCCGGAGTTCGCCGGAATCACCTTCCACGAGGTTATGGCCAAGAGCGCGCTCAACCACATTCCCGGCCCGAAGACGGCGTTGCCGTTTGGCTGGACGATCAATCCGTACCGGGGATGCAGCCACGCGTGCGTGTACTGCTTTGCTCGACGCACTCACGAGTACCTCGATCTGGACGCCGGGCGGGACTTCGACAGCCAGATCGTCGTCAAGGTCAATGTCGCCGAGGTGTTGGCGCGGGAACTGGCGAAGCCGAGCTGGGAACACCAGCCCGTCGCTCTCGGAACCAACACCGACCCGTACCAGCGCGCCGAGGGCCGTTACCGGCTGATGCCCGGCATCATCACGGCGCTCGCCGACTCGGGAACTCCGTTCAGCATCCTCACCAAGGGGACACTGTTGCGGCGCGACCTGCCGCTCCTAGCCGAGGCCAGTCACGCGGTCCCGGTGGATCTCGCCATGTCCATCGCCGTCTTCGATAATGAGCTTCAGCAGTCTGTCGAACCCGGAACTCCCTCCACGGCGGCGCGACTCGCGACCGTCGCGGCTGCGATCGAGCATGGGCTGTCTTGTTCGGTGTTCATGATGCCGATTCTGCCGTTCCTCACCGACACGCGTTCCCACCTTGAGTCGGCGCTCGGCCAGATCAAGGCGTCCGGCGCGACGACGGTGATCTACACCGCCCTGCACCTGCGGCCCGGCGTGAAGGAATGGTTCATGTCGTGGCTCGAGGCGGAGCATCCCGAGCTTGTGCCGCGGTATCGGCAGATGTATTCGAACGGTGCATCGGCGCCGAAGGACTATCGGCGCTGGCTAGCGGCGAAAATCGAGCCGCTGATCCGGGCGCACGGCTTGCAGCGGGGGAAAGAGGATGCCGCCACCGGCGCGATCCGCTCCACCGCTCTCGGGCGGGTGGCGGGTCCACCCGCAACGGGTCCAACCAACCCCGTTCTGGCCAGCACGGTTCTGGCCAGCACGGTTGCTCCTCGGCAAGATCCGCCCACGCTGTTCTGACTGCGCAGAGTGCCGCAGGCACCCGCGAAAGTGTGACCGTTCACACCGGCGCGGCCCCCTTATGGGGGTAAACGGGCGCAACTTTGCGCGAAACGGCTGCAATTTCGCACGATTACGGCGTCATTAGGGGGCACAACTGCCGTGTTTCCAGTGCGATACTGAGTTTCTGGCCGCGGGTTAAGGGGAATGCGCATGTCCGTCTCACTGTCATCAGGGGCGGAACCTCTTGTTGTGAGTCGCGCGTTTGCTCAATCCGCCCACGCGGTCGGATACACCTGCCTCGGGTCGACATTGCTCACCACCCTCGGGTTTCAGGCGGCGAGGCCGCATGACAACGTCGCCCCGGTACTGCTCACCCTAACGGCCATGATCGGGCTGCTTTTCCTGAGCGCACGACGGCCGAGCATCCTCCTGTCCGTGGTCTATCTCGTCGCCGGAGCGGCCGGTACTTTCTGGATCGTGGTCTCCCTCTACCAAACCGATCCGAGTGTTCCACAGAGCAGCGCCTTTCCGCTGTCGTTTCTGGCGATTGCGCTCGTGATGGTCGGCGGCCCGGCCTGCGGACTGATTTTCCGCGTGGTCTGGAGCACCGCGGGCTGCATCGCCGGCGAAGTTGCGCTTGCCGGGGCGCAGTACGTGAGTCGGCATCCGGTGCGACCGGATCTGGGCGCTCTGGCGGCATACGGCACCACCGTCGCCATCCTTGTGCTGGTGACCCTGAGTCACCGCAACGCGTGGCGCTCCCAGCCGATGCTGCACCGCGCCGCGCTCGATGAGCAGCTCGCGGCCATGCGGTACCGCATCGAGGTGAAGGCTGCCGCCCTCATGCACGACTCCGTGCTCAGCCATCTCGCGGCGATAGCCGGGTCGAGCGAGCCGAAATTGGATTCCACGCTGCGAATCCAGATCCACCGGGATCTCGAATTCCTAGCCGGGGAGGAGTGGCTCATCGATCAGGCGCCCGAGGCGTCGACGAAACCCGACCTGGCCTTTCGGAAGAGCCCGTTGTATGCGGCGATCAGGGAGACTCGATTGAACGGGCTCGAGGTCGAGTGCACCGGTGACCTCAACGCCGTGTGCGCCCTCAGCCCGGATTGCTCGGTTGCGCTGGGTCTCGCTGTCAGGCAATGTCTCGTCAACGTGCTTCGCCATTCCGGTGTGAACAAGGCCGAGGTTGCCGTCTTCGGGTCCGGCTCCGAGGTCTCGGTGATGGTCATCGACGCCGGTTGCGGCTTCTCCGAATCCGACACAAGCGCCGATCGGCTCGGCCTCAAGCAGTCCGTGCGCGCGCGCATGGAAACCGTCGGCGGCTCCGTCCAGGTGTGGTCGACCCCCGGCCGCGGCACTTCCATCATGATTCGGGTTCCGACGCACGAGTCCCTGGCCGCGACACGCTCGGAAATCGACTAGTGGAGCCAGAGCGCACCCGACAACAGTTGGATCCCGCGGGGACGACCGGGGTATGGCCGGTCACAATCACGATATGTGGCGGCGCGTTCGGATATGCCTTCCTCGTCACGGTGCTGAACCTGGACGGAACCTCGAACCGTGCCTACGCCGTCGTGGCCCTCCTTGCGCTCGGGATGGCCGGCTTCATCGTGATATGGACTTCCAAACCTTCGCGTGCTCCGCTGACCGGCCGTTCCCATCTCGTTGCCCACTCGCTCGGATTCGCCGCCATCGCCCTGGAGGCCGTCAGCCACTGGGGGGTGGACGCGCACCTCCAGGACGACTGGGGTCCGATTGCGCTCGGGTTCGTTCTCGTGGCACTCTCGCCCTACCGTCCGGCGACGGAACTTGCGTCATCCGGCATCCTGTCGTCAATCGGCGTTGGTTTTCTCACGCTGCTTCAGATTCGGTCGTTTAGCACGGAGGCCCCCGCGAGCGCCTTCATCGTCGTTGCCGTGACGCCGATGCTTGCGCTGTGTCTGTCCGCGGCCACGTTTTCTTACGGCACGGTCGTCGCCGTCGAGCGCTGGAGGAAGCGATCGATGGAGGCCTCGGCCACTCTGGTGCGTGACTTCCAAGGCGGCATTGCTCGATCGGTGCGTAAGGACAGGGTGACGATTCTCGATCGTGACGTTCTCCCGTTCTTTGCCGAGGTGCTGGCCAAGCGCGAGCTCAGCCCGGAGGATCGGGAGCGGGCCCGCGACATCGCGGACGCCATCCGGCGAGTGATGGTCGAAGAGGTGGATCGCAGCTGGATCGAGACGATCATCGAGCTCACCCAGCGCGACGATCCGCGACCCGGCTCGATCAGGGATGTGGTCAGCGACCCGGATCACGTCGCCTCGGCCATGTCGATGGACCAGCGCACCGCCATCCGCGCGCTGCTCGTGGCGCTTCTCGAACAGCCCGGGTTCGATTGGGCAGACCTTCGCATCGTGTTCGTCGCGGTCGACGATCGCTGTCATTCGCTCATCAGCGCCACAGTGAGGCTGCCCAAACGATCCATGCGCACGCGATTCGCGCCGTATGTCGCCATCATCAGAGCGCTCTTCTCCAACCTTGAGGTCGATTTCACTCAGCAGATGCTCGCACTAAGGTTCTCCTATGAGCTCTATTAGCCCGGGCGGCGCCAAGGCCGGGCGTCCGGTGCGGCTCGCCATCCTCGACGATCACGAGATTCTGCTCGACAGCCTCGGAAGCTGGATCGGAACCAACGCGCCCGATTTCGACCTTGTTCTTAGCGCCAACACCTGGTTGCAACTCGTGCACAGCGCGAATTTCCCGACCGAACTGGTGTTCATCGACTTCCAGCTCAAGGAATCGATCTCTATCGAGGCCAGGGTGCGCACCTGCCGTGCTGCTGGCGCCAAGGTGATCGTGATCTCAAGCCTCGACACCCGCGAGGCGCGGGAGCGGGCGCTTGATGCCGGGGCGGCCGCCTTTGTCCCCAAGTCGATGCCGATGCGTGAGGTGATGGAGATCGCCAGGAAGGTCGTGGGAGCGCAGCCCGGCGGACACCTGCAAAGGGATTGGCGACCACTCCCGCTGGGCGCTACGGCTAAGCAGTCCCGGCCCAAGCTGAGTGCGGGCGAGGGCGAGGCGCTTAAACTGTATGTCTCCGGCTGTAGCACGGCCGAGGTAGCGCAGAACATGAACGTGCAATACGAAACCGCGAAGACCTACCTGCGTCGAGTGCGCGAGAAGTACGCAAAAGCAAACAGACCGGCGAGCAAGAAGGCGGATCTCATCCGCAGGGCCGCCGAGGACGGATACCTCCGGTAGTGGCAAAGCTCTATTTTCGCTATGGCGCCATGAACAGTGGCAAGAGCACCGCGATGCTCCAGGCCGCGTACAACTACGAGGAGCGCGGTCAGCAGGTGTTGCTCGCGAAGCCGAGCATCGACACGAGGGGCGATGGCGGCATCGTCTCCCGCCTCGGCGTCACGCGCGACGTCGACTTCGTCGTCGCCCCCGAGGACGACGTGTACTCCACGTTCGAGCGGGAACGCGAACGGGTGAGGCAATCGACCGGGCTCGACGTGAGCTGCCTGCTCGTCGACGAAGCCCAGTTTCTCACCGAGTCGCAGGTGGATGACCTGTTGCGAATCGCCATCATCGAGGGCGTCCCGGTGCTGGCCTACGGCATCCGGACGGATTTCCAGACTGTCGCCTTCCCGGGCAGCCGTCGTCTGCTCGAAATCGCGCACTCGCTGGAGGAGCTCAAGACCATCTGCCGGTGCGGGCGAAAGGCCGTGTTCAACGCCCGCAAGATCGACGGGGAATTCGTCTTTGACGGGGACCAGGTCGCCATCGACGGGGCGGAGGTCACCTATGAGTCGCTGTGCGGGGCGTGCTACCTCGACGAGAGTGGCGGCGTGCTGAACAGCGGCCGGAATCGCGTGCTTGCGACCCCGGCCGAGGTCGCCTACGGCTCCGGTCCCGACGCCGACTTCGCATAAGCGACCCATGCGGGCCTACTTACCCGCGACCTGCTGGATCTGCTGTTCGGTGAGCGGAACCCAGGGCGAGCCGTCGGGATTGGATGACGCGGCATCCGGACTGTCTTGCTGATTCCACCACTTGGCCTGGAATGGCACTCCGTCGAAGAGCACACGATCGCCCTTCTCGTAGACGGCGGCACCGGACCAGTCCGGGTAGGTTCCCGCGGGGAGGGTGGGCACCGGAATCGGCGTCTCGCCGGGAAGCACCGGACCCACCAGCGTCCACGGCGTCTCCCAGGAATTGAGCACCGGGTTGTCGGGAAGGTCTCCGCTCGTCCACCACTTAGCGACGTATACGTTGTGGTGCCAGACGATCTTTGTCCCCTGCAGGTACGAGGCATCCTGCGCCCAGATCGGGTACGGACTCGTCGCGGGGTCGTCCTTGAGCGCCTTGGCGTCGATCGGCTCCTTGGTCGTGACAGTGGCGGCGGATGTCGACGGGCGCGACTTGAGGTTCGTTGACAGCACGTCGGCGAAGCGAATCTTGCTCTGCACGACGCCGCTGCACGAGTCGGACACGACCTTCACGTCAACGTAGTTCGACCCGCAGGTGCGGTCCCGGTTGAGCGACCACATCGATGCGCGCCCGAGCTTGTGCTCGGCGATGAAAGCGCTGAGGCCCTTGGCCGCGTCGAGGGAGAACACCTCGTCCCTGGTGTCGTTCTGGCCGATCATCGGGGTGACGCCGATCTTTGACCAGAGCGTCGCGTCGCTCAGCGTCGTCCCGGCCTGCCGGTAGAGAACACCGAGCTGACGCTGTGTCTCGGTGAGGGCGCTCGTCGTTGCATCGAGCATCGACTGCCCGACTCCCTTGGAGCTCCCGTAGTCCATCGTCATCGCGTTGACACCGGCGAGGTCGACTCCGTGGCTGAGCGCCGTTCTCACGGCGTTCTGTCCGTCCACGGCGAGACCGGTGGGCGCCACCGGGAGCGTCAACCACACGGCGAGGTTCTTTCCGGCGGCACGCTGTGCCTTCTGCACCGCGGCGATCGCAGTCGCTCGACGATTCGCGGCGGCCGCATCCGAGAGGCTGTCGCCCTCGAGGTCGAGGTCGATGGTCGTGAGGTTGTACCTGTCGATCACGCTCGTGTAGGCGGCCTCCAGCTTCGAAACGCTCGTGCAGTCTTTCGCGAGCTCGTCGTTGCGCTGGCCGCCGAACGACACCGAGACGTCGCCGCCGAGCTGCTCCAAGCGCGCGACGCGTCGGTCGAGATCGAGGCTCGCCGAAGCCTGATCCATCGAGTATGCGCCGCCCCAGCTTGGCGTGCAGGCGTTGGTGGGATCCGAGACGATGAACGACAGCACAACGTTCTTGCCTGAGTTCGCCGTGGGGGACTCGAACGCGTAGTTGGGGGTGGCGGTCACGTCAACGTAGGCGGCGAACCAGCCGCCACGGGGAGTGGCGCTTGCGGAGTTGGACACCCACAACTGGTAGCCGAAGCCCGCGCCGGCGACGATGGCCGCGGTCGCCACGAGGGCGACGAAGAGTCGGACGATGGACAGCCGGCGCGCGCCGGTAGATTCTGAGCTTGGCATCGTCTTTCTTACGCTGCTTTCCGGGTCTCGCTGGTCTGAATCGGCTGCGAAGCCCTGACGGGGAGGGTGGCGACCTGGCCGTGATACAGCACGGATCGCCAGTCGAGTGCGGTCTCGGGCTGCTGCACGCCCACCGCGTTCGGTCGCGTCTTCTTCTCCACCATGAGCCAGCCGGTCAGGCCGACCCAGAGGTCGACCAGGGAGTTGCCGATCCCAATGTAGGTGAAGACGGCCCAGGTCCCGCAGACCGCGTTGAAGGCAGCGAAGGCTGCATTCCCCCAGTTTTGGTCAACGACATCACGCCACAGGGTCAGACCGGAGAACGCCACGATCGCGTACGGCGCGAGCACGTACAGCACGGGAGCCGCGGTGCGGTTCTTCACCTTTGGCGTGCGAACGAACGGAATCTTCTTGCCAGTGATCGCCTGCTGAAGGGACTTGAGAACTCCGGCCAGATTGACCGGGAGCAGGATGAGGTTGAATCCGTAGATGCGAAAGACGTCGGACCGACGGTAGCCGGTTGACTTGAGGTCGCTGGCCATGGCCAGGAAGTAGGGCAGCGCCGCGAGCAACACCAGCGGGCTGAGGAGCCGGGAGTCGTACGGGTAGACGAGCAGGAATACGAGTCCGAAGCTCGCCCACGCGATGGAGCTCATGTAGTTCAGGCGAAGCATGAATTCGATGCGGGAGATGCGATTTCCGGCGCGGCGCCGTTCGGTCATCTGCCGCCACAACTTCGGCAGGATGAGGAGCCCGCCGTTGGCCCAGCGCCGACGCTGCACGATCAGCGAGCCGAAGTCCGGGGGAGTCGCACTGTAGCTGAGTCGCTCCGGGTAATTCACGAGCGTCCAGCCGTGGGTCCCGAGGTCGATGCTCGACTCGGTATCCTCGATGACCGTGCGGTCTTGAACGTAGCGCCGCACCTCGTTGTTGCCCTCTCGTGAGACCTCGACGATGTCTTCGAGTGCACGCTTGCGGATTACCGCATTCGCGCCGACCCAAAACGCCGCGCCAAGGTGCGACATTCCCTGGTGCAGGATGTGCTGCAGGTCAGTCGTGGCGCCCGCAAGACGCTCGATGCGCGTGGATGCCCCGCGGAACGACGAATAGGGGGTCTGCGTGACTGCCACCCGCGAGTTGTCCGGCTGTTCCATCAGATGCACGAGGCGAAGGCAGTATTCGCGCAGAAGCAGAGAGTCGGCGTCAAGGGTGAGCAAGTATTCGCTGTCCGGAACGATGAGGTCGGCCTCTTCCGCACTGAACACCGGGCGGAGCATCTCCCCATCGGGCGTCTCCTCGGTTCGGTACGCGCCGCCCATCAGTCCGATGTACGCGTTAAGGTTCATGGCCTTGTTGGCCTCGTGCGAGAGGGAGGCGTAGCGCTTGCGCTCAAAGGTCAGCAGCTCAGCGTCGAACGTCCAGACGAGGCGCCGGTGAAGCTGCCGCATCCGGTCGAGCGTCGGAGTCTCGGACTCGTCCAACGCGGCCATGAGGGCATCGGCGAGGAGGATGAAGTCATCGGCGAGGCCGATGAGAATCTGGCGGGAGAAGAACTCGTCGACGTGGTCGGTGTGCTCCTCCTCGGCGGCCATCTTCTGCAGCCAGTGTGACGCCCAAGCGTAGTGGGCCGCGAGCTCCCTTGCCTGCTCATCAGATACCGTTCCATCGCTCGAGTCGGCGTCGAAGCGAGCGGATGCCGAGCGGAATCGGTCTCGCGGCTCGCTGAGCGCGGCGGTGATCCCATCGGCGAGCTTGCGAGTGCGGTCGAGGCGATCGATGACCGCGGGAGCGGTGGGGAATGGCGGGTCGTCGAGCAAGAGCACGACGCGAACGGACGGATATTCCTGCAGCGCGGCTGACCACAACGTGGCGCGCACGACCTGCGGTTCCTCGGCGTAGCTCGGAACGAGCACTGTGATGGACGACTTGTGGGTGCTGAAGTGAGAGTCCAGTTCCGCCCGGGGAACCCGGGAATGCGACCGAAAGCGTTCGAGTGCGCCTTGCCGTGCGATGAGATACATCAGCGCGGAGAAGGTGAGAAAGGTCACCACGATCAGGTAGGAGGCCGCCTCCATGGTGAAGCGGAAGCTGCCTCCCTGGTCGATGAACTGGCGGATGATCGTGGACAGCAGATACGCCACCCACGCGACGATGGTCGCGATGATCGCGAGGCGGCCGAGAACGAGTTTGCGGTCGCTCGGGCGTTCGTGAACTGTTGGGAGCGGAAGGGTTCTGCGTTCAGATCCCCACTGCCGCTTTCGGGCGGGCGCGACAGTATTCTTCTTTTGCATGTGCATTCGGGTCCTCAAGAGGGGCCAGCGTGTGGGTCACGCTTCGGGATTAGCCCCGCCATCGACGCTAGGGCACGGCGGCGGACCGGGAGTAGTCCCCAATAAGGGGGACTAGGGGGTACAGCCCGGCTGTCGACACCGGTAATCAAAAAACGCCCTCCCGAAGGAAGGCGTTTTATGAACCACTGTCGGGGTAGCGGGATTTGAACCCACGACCTCTTCGTCCCGAACGAAGCGCGCTACCAAACTGCGCCACACCCCGATTGCCTCGCGCTTATTTCACGTGAGCCTCATCAAGAATAGCTGAAATCTTTGGCCACGAGTGTCACCAGTGTCGCTTCGGGCGGGCAGGCAAATCTCACGGGAGCGTAAATGGAGGTTCCGAGGCCCGCCGAGACGTTCAGATACGCGGTTCGACGGGCATGCTCCCACAGGCTCAGCCCCTTGACCTTGTCCCGCGGGATGTCGCAATTGGTCACGAGTGCCCCGTGTCCGGGCACGCACACCTGGCCACCGTGAGTGTGTCCGGCGAAGATGAGCTCGGCACCCTGATTGACGAGCGCGTTGAGTACGCGCTGGTACGGCGAGTGCGTGAGACCGATCGTGACGGGATTGGGTCCGCCCGTCTCATCCTGCCAGCCGACGTTTTCGCGCATCTCCTCGACCGCACCAGGCAGCTTGTCCAGTCGATCCCAGCCGATGTGAGCGTCGTTGACCCCCAAGAACTCGAGCCTCGAGCCCTTGATGCTCATTGCCCGGGCGGTGTTGTTGAGATCGAGCCAACCGAGACCCTCGAAAAACGAATTGAGGGCCCGGGTGTCGAGGTTGGGCTTGTGATGCCTCACCTTCGACGGCGCGGTGAAGTAGGCGAGCGGGTTCTTGGCAATCGGCCCGTGATAGTCGTTCGATCCGTGGACGAACACGCCGGGAGTGCCGCGGAACGGCTCTAACGCATACTCGACTCCCTCGAGGCCATCCAGGTGCCCGAGGTTGTCACCGGTGTCGACGATCAGGTCCGGCTCGTAGACCGCGAGGCCGCGAATCCACTCCTGCTTCGCACGTTGCCAGGGGGCCATGTGGAAGTCGGACAGGTGCAACACCGTCAGCGGGCGAGCGCCGGCCTGGAGCACGGGCACCGTGTGGGTGCGCAGGGTAAACCGGTTGCGTTCGACAAGCGTGCCCCACGCCAGCGTGCCGAGGCCGATGGCGCCGAGTGCAATGGCCGCGTTAGCGGACCCGCGAGACGTGGCGGCCATCAGTTGGGACACTGTCCCGGCGGGGGTGCACTTCCGTCCGGTTTGCCGTAAACCGTGAGGGTCACCGCAGCCGTTTTGGCGACCGATGCCCCGGCAGCTGGGTTGGAGCTTGCCACGATGCACACGCTGTCGCTCTGACCGGGCTGCGCGTTTCCGGGCACCCAGTTGTAGGCGATTTTGTTCGGATCGAATCCGTTGGAGGCGACCGTTGCATTCGCCACTTGTCGCGTGAGGCCGACTACGTTCGGCATCGTCGTCGCGAGGCTTCCGTCACTCGTGTAGACCGTGACGTCGCTGCCGGTTGCGACCTTCGAGCCGGTGGCCGGATCCGTTCTGGTCACGCGACCGGCGGGCAGTGCGGATGGTTCGGACCCGCCGTTTGTGTACTGAAACTTGAGGCTCGTCAACACCGTCTGCGCCTGAGTGGCCGTCTGACCGACCACATTCGGCACAGTGGCGGACGATCCGGCGAGCATCGAGGCTGGAGCCACGGGGAAGGCCTTTGCCCCTCCGTAGGTGGCGTTCGCCTGCTTCTGTATTCCCCTGAGGATGTTGAACCGAGACGTCGAGTAATAGTTCCCGCGGGTAATCGGGTTGGTGTACTTGATCAGCGGGATGGTGCCCTGCACGTTTCCGGTCCAGACGGCGGTCGCGGTCTTGGTCGTCGTGCCCATCACCCAGTCCTGGTCGGTGTTGGGGGAGGTTCCGGTCTTGCCGGCGATGGCGATTCCGTCGCGAGGGTTTGCGGCCGTGCTTGTTCCGCCGGTCATGCTTCCGACCATGGCGTTCGCGTCACCGGCGGCAACCTCGGGGGAGATCGCCTGGTTGCAGGTCTTCGCCTGCCCGGCGAGTTTCTGGCCGGTCGGGCCGACGATGCTGTCGATGATCGTCGCGTCGCAGTGCAGGCCGCCGGCGCCGACCGTCGCGGCGACCCCGGCCATAGTGAGCGGGGCGACTGCATTCACGCCGAGGATCATGGTCGGGACCATGCTGATCGGGTTGGTTTGAGGCGTCTTCAGCTTGGGGTTCGGGTCCACCATCTTCGCGAGGTGAACGCCCATGGCGACCGCGGTGTCCCTGATGCCACACATGTCTTGCTTCTCGGCCATGTTCATGAACGCGTTGTTCACCGAGTTGATGAGCGCGTTCTTCACCGTCATGGAGCCCCCGCCTGAGCCACCGTCGTTGTTCATCGTGAACGGGGCGCTGGTCTCCATCTGCGGGGCGCAGGACCAGGTGAAGTTGGAGTTCTTGTAGTTCTGCGGGCCCTTGCCGTTAACCACGTCGTTAAGGCCGTGGCCGGTCGCGAGCCAATTGGAGAGGTCGATCACCTTGAAGGTGGATCCGGTGGGGAATCCGGTCGAGCTACCGTAGGGCTGATCGGTGCTGTAGTTGACCGCGGTCTTAGTGATGTCGACGGGTTGTCCCGGCGCAACCCCCGCATCATCAAACTGTTTGTTTTGGGCCATGGCGAGGATGCGACCGGTGCCGACCTCGACCGTGTCGGCTGCCGCTCCGAGCGCGAAGCGAGCCTCGCTTGGCGGGGCCTGCTGGTTGAGCAGGGTTTGAGCGGTGGCCTCCAGATCGAGATCGATGCTCGTCTGCACCTTGTACCCGCCATGGTTCCAGTTGGCGATCCGTTGAGCCGGGGTCGAGCCAAGCGACGCGACGATTGGCGCCGCGCCGCTCACGTTTGACAGGTCCGGAGCGGTGATGACCTTGATGGCGTAGTCGCACGCGAAACCAGCAAGCGCGGCATTCGGCGCGGTGCGGCATCCGTTGTTCGCGGGCGTGAGATGCACGTAGGAGGCGATCGGAGTCGCGACGGCGTCGGTGTACTGCTTCTGGGTGATGTTCTTGGCCGAGAGCATCCCGGCGAGAATCTCATCCCGGCGCACCTTGTTCGCGGCGTAGTACTTGGGGTCGGACAGATTCTGGGTTACCGGCTGTTGCACGATCGCGATGAGGCTTGCCGCCTCGGGGAGGGTCACGTCCTTGGCGTGCACACCGAAGTACTGCATCGCCGCCGATTCGACGCCGTAGGTCTGACCGCCCATGCCGACGATGTTGAGATAGCCGAGCAGAATCTGATTCTTCGTGTATTTCTTGTCGAGGCCGATCGCGAGCTTCATCTCCTTGAGCTTGCGGTCGATGGTGGCACCGTTGGCGGCGGCGATGGCCGCCGTCTGAGCCTTGCCCGTCAGAGTGGTGAACGCATTCTGAACCAGGATGTTCTTGACGAGCTGCATGTCGAGGGTGGAGCTTCCGCTCTGGCCCGACGACGATTGCGTCGTGTTGCGAACGAGCGCGCGAGCGATCGAGGGAACATCCACGCCGCCGTGCTGGTAGAACCGGCGGTCCTCACCGTCGACGGCTGCCTGCTTAAGGAACGGTGACACGTTGGCGTCGTCGACCACGATGCGGTTCTGCTGGTAGACCGTCGCGATCAGAGTCGGGACCCCGCCGCGGTAGCCGAGAATCTGGTTCTGCTGGGACGGCTCGCCGATCTTGATCGTGTCCGGCAGGTTCTCGAAAACGTTGATTGAACCCTGTGCGGTTGCGCTCGTAACGGCGATCGCCGGGGTGACCATAGCGGTCACCAAGACCCCCGCGAGCACACTGAAACCCACGAGGCCGATGAGGCCTCCGAGCACGCGGGAGGGCTTCAATTTTTGGGCAGACATAGAATCAGGGTAAGGGATGTTCGCCCTTGGGAACCTGAAGGGACGCCGGAATGACCCGTTGGGAATACGTGACCACTCCGCTCATCGTGCACAACACCGCAGCGATACTCAACAATTGGGGATCGGATGGTTGGGAGCTGGTGCAGGTCGTCAGCGGTCCAGAGGGTGGCCTTGTCGCCTACTTGAAGCGCGAGATTGAGGATGAGAACTGATGTCGGTAATTGAGGCGCGACTCGCAGAACTCGGACTCGTTCTCCCGGAGATTGCCGCACCGGCCGGGGCGTATATCCCCGCCGTCGTGAGTGGCAACCTGGTCTTCACCGCCGGCCAACTGCCGTTCATCGGCGGCGCGCTGCCCGCAACAGGCAAGGTAGGCGCCGCGGTGTCTGCCGAAGACGCGAAGACCTACGCGGCAACCAGCGCGCTCAACGCCCTCGCCGCGGTCAAGGGCGTCATCGGCTCGCTCGACCGAGTGACGCGGGTGGTCAAGGTTGTCGGGTTCGTGGCATCCGACCCCGACTTCAGCGGGCAGCCGGGAGTGATCAACGGAGCCTCCGAACTTCTGGGGCAGGTCTTCGGCGACCTGGGTGTGCATTCTCGCAGCGCTGTGGGTGTGGCGGTTCTTCCGCTTGACTCGCCCGTCGAGGTGGAGCTCATCGTAGAGTTCGCCTGACCGGCGCTGCTTTTCCCTCCGCGCGTGCTCCGGTCGAGCTGTATCTTCCTTCGGGTGTCGCAGGCCGTGTTTGTGTTGCAGTCAGTGCTGCGTCGTCCGCGTGAATTACTCGCTTCTCCGGAGGTTTCTGCCCCTGGCTGTGGAGTAGCCCCTTTCTCGGAATGATTTCGCCCAGATTGGGCTCAGACCTCCGGAGAAGCGCGGTGGGAATGGTGCCGGCGATCAGAACTCACCGGCGCTTCCCTCCGTATTTCGCGGCTCGTGAGTTATTTCGCGGGCGTGAGTTGTGTCGCGGGTCATGAGTTGTTCGCACGTCGTGAGTTGTTCGCACCTCGTGAGTTGTGTTGCACTCCCGTGTTACGTCGTCCGCGTGAGTTGTCTTGTTTCTCCGGAGGTTTCTGATTTCAGGCGTGACTTGCCCCCTTATCGACGCGATTTAGCGCAAATTGGGTTAATCCTCCGGAGAAGCGCGACTAAACGGTGCTGGCAGGCAGATGGCCAGGCGCGGACCGGGCAGCACAGCAAGGCACCCAGAGCAAGGCAGGAAGACGGCGCCGGAAGGCACAGCAAGGCACTCAGACGGTGCCGGAAGGCAGAGCAAGGCACTAAGACGGTGCCGGCAGGCAAGGCGGGGACAGCGCGAGCGCGCACCGAGTCAGTGCGCAGAACCGGGCCGGCTGCGGGTACGGACCCTGGCGGACGCCCTTGGGGCACTGCGCCACGGGGTCGAGATGGCGTCCGCGAGCGAGTTGCTCCCGGATCACCCGTTCCACCAGCCCGAACTTGAACATCACCATTCGATAGCTCAGTCGAACGACGGTGTAGCCAAGAGCCTGCAGCTCAGCGGTGCGAATTCGATCGCTGTTGAACCGCGCATCATCGGAATGATAGTCGCCGCCATCCGTCTCGATAATCAGAGAAGAGCCGACCAGGAGGTCGACATAGTGGCGGCCGATTTTCACCTGGGTTCGCACCTGTAGTCCAATCGACCTCAGCCATAGCCGAAGGATGGTCTCGAGACCCGAGTCAGCCCGTCCATCGACAAGGTGCTCGTAGGCGCTCAGCCGATAGGGCAGATGTGCAAACAGGATGTGGAGTTCGGCGGCACTGAGCAGCCCCTTATTCACCGCCGAGTCGCACGAAGCGATGGCGGTGACCGTATCCGAGTAGAGGAAAATCTGGGAGAGGAACTGCACAACGGACTCTCGCCAGAGGTCGGGAGAATCGCTAGCCTCACCCTCGTTCCAGTGCGAAACGATGCGGCCGCTGCCGGCGGTGGAATCGGCATCTGGGAAGCCGAATTGCGTCCGTCCCGGCTTAGCTACATTGCCGTGCGGATTCCAGCTGACGTGAAGGTCCTGGTCCATGCCTCGCCACATCGCATGGCTTCCCGCCGCGGAAAACGCACCAAGTCGCCCTCCCAGCTTGACGGCGTCGACGCGATCCGGCTCGGCTGACGGCACGGCAAACCACGCCCTTCGCACTCGAATGAGCACGCCCGCTCGAATCGCGCAGGCAATCGAGTTGGGGCTTTCACCCGCCTCACGCAACTGCTGTCGCGTCGCGATGCCACCCAATCGGATCACCAGTGCCGCAACCGCATCGAATCCTCGCATACCCCGCAGCCTGCGCGTCCCGACACCGCCTCGTCGGGTCGGCGGGCACCCGGTGCACAGCCCGCACAATTCTCGGACTGTTGGGGGATGGATGCCGCGCCGCCGCAGTCACGTTTTTCCGGAGCATTTGCCCCGGCGCGTTCGACCGCCCAATCATTACGTGGCGCGCTGGCGCTGACGTAGGCGGTTTCGCTTAATCCTCCGGAGAAACGATGGGGAGCAACCCGGAATCCGGTAGCGAAGGGGGCGAAACGGCCTCAACGCGACGGCGGGGGAGAAACCGACTCAACTCGCTGGCGGCGTCAACCCGTCGCTGATCAGCTGCATCACCGACGCGTCCGAGAGGGTGGTCGTGTCCCCGATCGCACGTCCCTCCGCCACATCCTGCAGCAGCCGCCGCATGATCTTTCCGGAGCGGGTCTTCGGCAGCTCGGCCACCACGACCACGCGCTTGGGCCTCGCGATCGCGCCAATCTCTCCGGCTACATGAGCGCGAAGAAGCGCGCTTGCCTCCACCGGCGTGTGCTTGTCCGCCTGGTCGGCCCGCAGGATCACGAACGCAACGATGGCCTGGCCGGTCGTCTCATCGGCGGCACCGACGACGGCAGCCTCGGCAACTATCGGGTGTGACACGAGCGCGGACTCGATTTCCGCCGTCGACAATCGGTGGCCCGACACGTTCATTACGTCGTCCACCCGGCCGAGCAGCCAGATGTCCTTGTCCTCGTCGAGGCGCGCGCCGTCCCCGGCGAAGTACTTCGGGCCTCCGGGCACGTCCGCGAACTTGCTCCAATAGGTGTCAACGAAACGTTCCGGGTCGCCCCAGATACCCCGCAACATCGCCGGCCACGGCTCGGTCACGACGAGGAATCCGCCACCGCCAGGCGGCACCGGATGGCCCGCCTCGTCGAGCACGTCGATGGAGATTCCGGGCAGCGGTACCTGCGCGGACCCCGGCTTCAAAATCGTCACTCCGGGGAGCGCGGCGACCATCATCGCCCCGGTTTCGGTCTGCCACCAGGTGTCGACAATCGGCGCAGTTCCGGCGCCGATCACGTCGCGGTACCAGATCCAGGCCTCCGGGTTGATCGGTTCGCCCACGCTGCCGAGGACGCGGATGCTCGACAGGTCGAAGGCATCCGGAATCTCACGTCCGAGCTTCATGAACGAGCGGATGGCGGTGGGAGCCGTGTAGAAGAGGGAGACGCCGTACTTCTGGATGATCTCCCACCAGCGCCCCGGGTGGGGGGAGTCGGGCGTGCCCTCGTAGATCACCGAGGTCGCCCCGTTGGCCAGCGGACCGTAAATCGAGTAGCTGTGCCCCGTGATCCAGCCGACATCGGCGGTGCACCAGTAGACGTCCGTCTCGGGATGCAGGTCGAAGACGTTCTTGTGCGTGAAGGCGACCTGGGTGAGATACCCGCCGCTCGAGTGCAGGATGCCCTTCGGCTTGCCGGTGGTTCCCGAGGTGTAGAGAAGGAACAGAGGATGCTCCGCCTCGAAGGCCACGGCCTCATGCTCGAAACTCACGCCCTCGAGCTGCTCGTGCCACCACAGGTCGCGTCCGTCAACCCAATCGACGTCATTCTCGCCGCGGCGCAAGACAAGGACGTTCCGCACCGAGTGCGGGAAGTCTTTCTCGAGGGCGAGGGCCTCATCCACGACCGGCTTGAGCGCGCTCACCTTGCCCTTGCGCCACCCGCCGTCCGCGGTGATCACGAGTTTCGCCCCAGCGTCATCGATCCGGGAACGGAGGCTCTCCGCGCTGAACCCACCGAAGACAACGGAATGGATGGCGCCGATGCGGGCAACCGCGAGCATGGCCACGGCGGCCTCGGGCACGTTCGGGAGGTAGATGGCGACGGTGTCGCCGGCGACGATGCCGAGACCGGTGAGCAGATTGGCGGCCTGTTTCACCTCGGCGGTCAGCTCCGCGTAGCTGATCGACCGACTGTCGCCCGGCTCGCCCTCCCAGTGGATGGCGATCCGGTCGCCGTTGCCGTCGAGCACGTGGCGATCCAGACAGTTGTATGCCACGTTGAGCTCGCCGTCCGCGAACCACCTGGCGAACGGCGGGTTCGACCAGTCGAGGGTTTGCGTAAAGGGCTTGTGCCAGTGCAGCAGCTCGCGGGATGTCTTCGCCCAGAAGGCCAGCCGATCGGCCTTGGCCTCCTCGTACAGTCCCGCCGTCGCTATCGCGTTCTGCGAGAACGTCTTGGTCGGCGGGAACCGTCGTTCCTCGTGCATCAGGTTGTCTATTGATGGGTTTGACATGCGTGTCCTTTTGCCCGACGCGGGCACACCGCACCCCGCGTGAAATCGTGGTTCCGATTGTAGACTGCGGGCCACGGCGGCAATTTCTCGTGACCCTGTGAGTCAGGCGAGATCGGTGCACTCACCTCTTGCGCGACAGGGTCGCCGGAGTAAACTGGACGCGTCGGATGCAAATCCGGTAAGCAACGCATAGTGATTCCCCCCAATCCAGCGTTGCTGTGGCGGCGCCGGTTCCCCCCAACAGGCGCCGCCCCTCTACGTTTAGCGGACTTCAGTTTTGCCAGCCACTACTTCTCCTCCCCAGTCAGCGACCTGCTGGGCAGCACGCCACTAGTCCGCCGAGGCTCGGCTGGCCGCGGCCCCGCGTTACGGTCGTGCGATGTCGCTCACCGATTCAGCGCGCGAACCGTTCGATGAGGAGCGGTTCGTGCCCCGGCGTCCCGGAACGTCCGCCCGGCCAGTCGCCTCACCACGAACCGGGCTCCCCGACTTCGGGCCGCTCGCACCCTACGTTGCAGACGCGGCGGTGACGGATGTCTTCGTAAACGGCGCATCCGAGGTCTGGGTCGATCGCGGCGGCGGAGCCGTTCGTCAACAGGGGGTGCTCTTCGACGCCGGGCAGCTCAGGGAACTCGCGGTCCGGCTCATCGCCCTCGGCGGTCGGCACATCGACGAGACGAGCCCGTGTGTGGACGTTCGGCTGCACGAGGGAATCCGGGTGCACGCCGTGCTTCCGCCGATCTCCACCGGAGGAACGCTCCTCTCTATACGGTTGCCGCGCGTCGAGCGACTGAGCCTCACGGATTTGGACGCCCGCGGCTTCTTTTCCACGGGTCGGCTCGACGTCGTGTCGGCGCTCGTGGCCGAGCGCAAGAACCTGCTCATCACCGGGGCCGGTGGCAGCGGAAAGACGACCCTTCTCGCCGCACTGCTCTCGAGCGCGGCGATTGGAGACCGCATCATCGCGATCGAAGACGTCGCGGAGCTTCGCGTTTCGCATCCCCACTTCATCGCCCTGGAGGCTCGCCAGGCCAACCTGGAGGGGACGGGCCAGCTGGGACTCGAACGGCTCGTTCGTGAGGCGCTGCGGATGCGCCCGGATCGGCTCGTACTCGGCGAATGTCGCGGGGCGGAGATCCGCGAGCTGCTTGCCGCGCTAAACACGGGCCACGACGGTGGGGCGGGCACCCTGCATGCCAACTCGCTCGGCGATGTTCCGGCGCGGATCGAGGCTCTCGGCGCTCTCGCCGGCATGAGCCCGACGGCCATCGCCCGGCAGACGGTGAGCGCTATCGACACTGTGCTGCACCTCGAGCGCAACCGCGATACTCGACGGCTCGCCCAGATCGGGCGATTCGAACTCGATTCGCGCAATCGGCTGCGGATGGTCGAAGACGTGGTGGACGCCGGTGGCTAGGAGTTGCCCGGTTGAGGATCTCGAACCGCTCGCTTCGCTGGTTCAGCGCCTCGGTGTGCTGCTCGCGGCGGGTGTCGCGCCGGCTTCGGCGTGGCACTATCTTGCCGACGCGGCTACCGGACCGATGGCCGAGCGCGTTCGTTCGGTCGCCGGGGCGGCGGACGGGGGAGCGGCGGTCGCGGACGCACTGGTTGCGGTCGCGGCATCCGGCGGTCGGAACGACCCGGCCTGGCGTGGACTGGCCGCCGCCTGGCTCGTCGCGACCGAGGCGGGGGCGCCGCTCGCTCCCACGCTCGGATCGCTCGCGGCATCCCTTCGCTCTCTCGCGAAGAACGCCCGCGACCTGACCACCGCCCGCGCGGGACCCGTCGCGACGGCTCGAATGGTGATGGTCCTTCCGGCGGTCGGGATGCTGTTCGCCCTTGCGCTCGGCTTCGATTCGCTCGGCGCCCTCGTCACGACCGCCCCAGGGCTGGTCTGTCTTGGCAGTGGCCTCGTGCTCATGGTGCTCGCACGCCTGTGGAACCGGCGACTCGTCACCGCCGCGACACCGACGAACCACACCCCGGGACTTGGCCTCGACCTGATGGCGATTGCAGTTTCCGGAGGGACCTCCCTCACGCGCGCCCGGCAGGTGGTGGTTCAGGCGAGGGAGCGCTGCGGTCTTGCGCCTGACGGCACGGATGCGGCAATTGACGACGTGCTCGAACTTTCCAGCCGGGCCGGGGTCCCCGCCGCGGCACTGCTGCGGAGCGAAGCCATCGAGGCGCGGCGGATCGCCAGGAGCGACGGTGAACGGAAGGCGGCGACGCTCGGTGTGCTGCTCATGCTTCCGCTTGGGCTGTGCATCCTTCCGGCCTTCATGCTTCTTGCTGTTGCTCCCTTGCTCATCGCGGTCATCTCGTCCACAGTCGGGTCGCTCGGCTGACGGTGCACCGATCGGATCGCGCGGGTCGTTCCGCGGCTACCGGGGCCGACTATTGGTGCAGTTCGGGGCTTCGCCGAGTTCCCCGAGAACAGCTGGACTAACCGTGAATCGAGACAGATCGTGAATCGACACAGCACGAATCGACACAGCACGAATCAACACAGCACGAATCAACACGGCGCGAATCGACACAGCGTGAATCGATACCGAGGGCGGAGCGGTCGGAACGCACAGGGTTGGATCGGCGAGGAGGAAGGCGCCGCCACCGCCGAATACGCCATCGCGACGATGGCGGCCGTCGGCTTTGCCGGACTCCTCGTGGCCATCCTGCGCAGCGACGAGGTTCGCGGAATGCTCGTCGATCTCGTGCATCGTGCACTCACCTTCGGCGGGTAGCGGCCGGCGGGGCGAGGCGGGCAGCGTCACGGCGGAGTTCGCAACCGTTCTGCCGGCGGTAGTGGTCGTGCTCGCGTGTTGCCTCACGGGAATACAACTCGCGGCTCAACAGGTGCGCCTGCAGGATGCGGCTGCCGCAGCGGCCCGCAGCGTGGCACGCGGTGACTCCCTCGATGCCGCGGCGGGTCTCGTGCCGCACTCCATATTGCGCGTCGAGCAACACGGCGACATCGTCTGCGTCACGGCCTCGGCCCCCGGCTCCGCGCTCGTTGGGGTGTTGCGTGGCATTACCGTCCGCGCCTCCAGTTGCGCTCTCGGTGGTGGGCGGTGAGCGCCGGGCGATGAGAGGCGACCGAGGTGCCGGCTCGATTCTCGCGGTCGCGATCATCGGGGCGCTAGCCGCCATGCTCACGCTCCTCTTCCCACTGTGCGCCGTGCTCGCCGTGAAGCAGAAGGTCGCCGGAGCGGCGGATGCGGCGGCCGTCGCTGCGGCGGACGTTACCGTCGGCACTCTGCCCGGTCTGCCGTGCGCGGCAGCGGCAATAGTCGCCGAGGCAAACGGCGCCGTTCTGCGATCCTGCACTGTGAGTGTGACCAGCGCTACCGTACGCACCCAGATCCGACTGCTCGGGTTTTCCGTGACCGCCACGGCCACCGCGGGCCAGCGCGAGGAGGGGGTTCCGTGAGCAGTCGGGAAGGGAATGGCGTGGTTTGGGCGTCCTGTGTGTATGGTGTGCGTGTCACCACCACGCCCATCATCGCCGGTGGGCTGTGCGTAGCATCACCGAAGCGACCCTAGGCTGGGCGAGGTTGATTTGTGAACAGAGCAATCTGAACAACGCACAGCCAGACGCAGCGCGATCGAAGTACCGTGCATGCCAACAGAATCATTTATGTATGCGGCGAGAGCCGCTGACGCAAGGAGTCAGGTGCCAGGCACGAAGAAGCTGGTCATAGTCGAATCGCCGGCAAAGGCGAAGACGATCGCCCAGTATCTGGGCGATGGATACGAGGTATTGGCCTCGGTTGGACATATCCGCGACCTCATCGAGCCGAAAAACCTTCCCGCTGAGCTCAAAAAGGGCTCACTTGGCAAATTCTCCATCGATGTGGAGAACGGTTTCGCACCGTATTACGTCGTCTCCGACCAGAAGAAAAAGACCGTCGCGGATCTCAAGCGTGCCCTCAAGGGTGCCGACGAGCTCTACCTCGCAACTGATGAGGACCGCGAGGGCGAGGCGATCGCGTGGCACCTGCTCGAGGAGCTCAAGCCAAAGGTTCCGGTCAAGCGGATGGTGTTCCACGAGATCACAAAGGAAGCGATCCAGCGCGCGCGGGACAACACCCGCGACATCGACTCGGCTCTCGTCGACGCCCAGGAGACCCGACGGATCCTTGACCGGCTATACGGCTACGAGGTTTCGCCGGTGCTGTGGCGCAAGATCGGCCCGGGCCTGAGCGCGGGGCGTGTGCAGTCCGCCGCGACTCGCCTCGTTGTGGACCGTGAGCGGGAGCGTCTCGCGTTTATCGCCGCCGAGTACTGGGACCTGTCCGCAGTGCTCTCCGCGATCACCGAATCCACCTCCTTCGAGGCTCGCCTCGCTCGCCTGGGTGGCGTGCGTGTGGCGACCGGTCGGGACTTTGACGACAAGGGCAGGCTCAAGGCATCGACCAACGGCAAGCCGGATGCCGTCGCGCTCGACGAGCAAGCGGCCACCGCGCTCGCCGACGCGCTCCGCGACCCGTCGGTCTCCGTTCTCGTTTCCGCGGTTGACTCCAAGCCGTACACCCGTCGGCCGGCGGCCCCATTCAGCACCTCGACCCTGCAGCAGGAGGCCGCGCGCAAGCTCCGGTTCTCGGCACGGCAGACCATGAGCGTCGCCCAGGGACTGTACGAAAACGGATACATCACCTACATGCGAACCGATTCGCTCAACCTCTCGCAGCAGGCCATGTCGGCCGCTCGAGCGCAGGCGAGTTCTCTCTATGGCCCCGAAAGCGTCTCTGAGAAGCCGCGCACCTACGCAAGCAAGAGCAAGAACGCGCAAGAGGCCCATGAGGCCATCAGGCCGGCCGGAGACACGTTCCGCACGCCCGGCGAACTCGAAGGCGTGCTTCGCGGAAACGACTGGAAGCTCTACGACCTCATCTGGAAGCGCACGGTCGCCTCGCAGATGGCGGATGCGAAGGGCTCAACCGCCTCCGTGGTCATCACCGCCGGACCGGTGCAGGATGGCACGATGGCCGAGTTTGCTGCGAGCGGAACGGTCATCACCTTCCGCGGCTTCCTCCAGGCCTACGAGGAAAGCCGGGACGAGGATCGTAACGACGTTGCTGAGCCGGCCGAGGCGAAGCTCCCACCGCTCACCGTCGGCCAAAAGCTCGCCGTTGCGGATGTCGAGGCGAAGGGTCACGAGACCAGCGCGCCTCCGCGCTACACCGAGGCCAGCCTCGTCAAGACTCTTGAAGAGTTGGGGATCGGGCGCCCGTCGACCTACGCGTCGATCATCTCGACGATCATCGACCGCGGCTACGTCACCCCGCGCGGCACCGCTCTCGTGCCCAACTGGATCGCGTTCTCGGTGGTGCGGCTGCTCGAGGAGTTCTTCGCCGACCTCGTCGAGTATGACTTCACGGCCGGAATGGAAGACGACCTCGACCGCATTGCCGGCGGCGAGCAGGACCGGGTCGACTGGCTCACCAGCTTCTACTTCGGCAGCGCGAAGCACCGCGGCCTTCGCAACGTCATCGACAACATGGGCGAGATCGACGCCAAGACGATCAACTCCATCCGGCTCGACGACGAGATCACCCTCCGGATCGGCAAGTACGGCCCGTACCTCGAGGTCGGTGATCCCGAGGCGGCGCCGGAGACGACACCGCGCCGGGTCAACATTCCGCCGGACCTCGCGCCCGACGAACTCACCGTCGCCAAGGCGCACGAGCTCGTGGATGCCCCGGTGGTCGTCGACCGCATCATCGGTGTGAACCCGACCAATGGCAAGAACATCGTCGCGAAAGACGGCCGGTTCGGCCCGTATGTCACCGAGGTCGACCCGGAACCTGCGGCGGCGGAGGTCGCAGCGTCGGCCGAGGAAGTCGTTGAGACGGTCGACCCGGCGACCGGTGAGGTTGCCCCGGTGAAGCCAAAGCGCAAGCCTGCGGCGAAGAAGGTCGCCGTCGTCAAGCCGAGGACGGCATCCATCTTCAAGTCCATGGATCTGGCGACTATCGATCTCGACACCGCACTTCGCCTTCTCGACCTGCCCCGGGTCGTTGGGCAGGACCCGGAGACCGGCGAAGAGATTACGGCGCAGAACGGCAAGTTCGGCCCGTACCTCAAGAAGGGTGCGGACACCCGCTCGCTCACCGACGAGGACCAGATCTTCGAGGTTGACCTCGCCGGCGCGATCGAGCTCTATGCGCAACCGAAGTACGGTGCCCGCCGGGCATCGAGTGCGCTCAAGGAATTTGACGCGGATCCGGAGAGCGGAAAGCCGATTCGCATCAAGGACGGCCGGTTCGGCGCCTACGTGACCGATGGGGTGACGAACGTGACGATCCCGCGCGGGGAGACGATCGAGGAGATCGACTTCGAGCGGGCGGTGCAGATGCTCGCCGACAAGCGGGCGAAGGGTCCGGCCACGCCGAGGGCGAAGGCGCCGGCTAAGAAACCGGCGGCCAAGAAGCCTGCCGCGAAGAAACCCGTCGCGAAGAAGCCGGCCGCGAAGAAACCCGCCGTGAAGAAGCCGGTCGCGACGAAGCCGGCGGCGACGGCCACGGCCAGCGCATCCACGACAGCCAAGAAAACTGCGGCGAAGCCCGCGGCGACGAAGCCGGCGCCTGCCGAGCCGACCCTGGCGCAGTAACAGTTGCAGTCGCAATCGTGACCGGGCTGTTCATCACCTTCGAGGGCGGTGACGGATCGGGGAAGACAACCCAGGCCGAACTGCTCTCCCAGTGGCTCGCGGATGCGGGACACACCGTCGTGCGTTCACGCGAGCCCGGGGGGACCGAACTCGGGCTCGAACTCCGGGAGATCGTTCTGCACAGGCGCGGTCACATCGCCCCGCGGGCCGAGGCGCTCATCTACGCCGCCGACCGTGCGCACAACATCGCCACCAAGGTGCGACCAGCGGTCGAGCGCGGCGACATCGTGATTCAGGACCGGTACCTCGACTCCTCCGTCGCCTACCAGGGCGCCGGGCGGGTGCTCGATCCGATCGAGGTCCGGGACATCTCCCTGTGGGCGGCCGAGGGGTTCATGCCCGACCTCACGATCCTGCTCGATCTTGACGAATCGATCGGCCGCGAGCGACTGGATGAGGCGCGCAGCAAGTACGACAGGTTGGAGGCCGAGGAGTCGGACTTCCACTCCCGGGTGCGCGCCGCGTTCCTGCGGCTCGCCGACGAGGAACCGCGGCGGTTCCTCGTATTGCCGGCCACCGACTCGATCGAGCGCATCGCCGAGGCCATCCGGTTCCGGGTCGGGTCGCTGCTGGTCTAACGATCGCTTGACCGACGCGGTCGCTTCAGGACTTCATGGCATTGCGTTTTGTCGAGGCGCGCCGTGACAGGGTGCCGGGAGCTTTCGGCAGGTTGACTCGCAGCGCAGCGTCGCCCAGGAGCGCAATCATTGAGGCGATGGACGGGACCCGGGCCAGGTCGGGCCAATACTCCATTTGCACGAGCCTGCTCGGAAAATCCTCAACCAACCGGGGGACAACCCGCGGGTTTTGGTGGGCGGCAAGCCCCAGTCCCGGAATGACGGCTACTCCCAGTCGGCGGGCGACGAGCGCCTGCACGGTCACGTAGTCGTCGGGGGCGAGCGAGATGTGGGGCGTGGTCGATTGGGTCGCGGCCAGATTGCGCACGAAGGCGTCGAACCGCGGGCTCGCGAGATGCCAGGTTTCATCCTTCAGCTCCTCAAACCGCACCCGGGGATGTTTCGCGGCCGGGTGCCCGGACGGCAGTGCGACCCACAGGTCGTCCCGCAACAGGTGATCGTGATGCAGGGTGCCCTCGGCGGCCGAGGCCGCCTCCGGCTCCATGAACGGCGATGGATCAAACTTGTAGGTGACGGCGATATCGGCTTCGCCCCTTCGGACCAAGCGTCTCGCGTCGCTCGGCTCGGCCTGCACGTGAGTGATGGTGACGCTCGGCATCAGGGCGGTGGCCGCCGCGATGGCATCGGCCACGAGCGTGGCTGACGCCGACGGGAATGACGCGATTCTCACTTCGCCGACGTCGCGGCCGGCGAACAGTCCCATTTCCTCCTCGGCCGCACGAAGGGTGGCAAGCACCCGTTCCGCTTGGGCGACAAGAGCGACTCCCGCCGCGGTGAGGCTCATCAGCCGGCCTCGCCGAACGGCGAGCGCTGTGCCGACCTGTTGCTCAAGCCTTCGCATCTGGTAGCTGATTGCCGGTTGCGTCAGGCCAAGCTCTCGGCCGGCCGCCGAATACGATCCGGTCGACGCGACGGTCTGAATCAACAACAGCTGTCGTGTCTCGATCATGTTTCAAGCATAAAGAGAGTTGATGGATCTGAAACAAGGGTCTATTGGCTTTTCGAGTCCGGCATTTCTAGGCTTGCGTTCATGCCCCCAGTTGCAGTGCCATTGCTCCGCGTAGACCGCGTGACCAAATCGTTTGGGGCGGTAGTCGCGGTGTCTGACGTGTCGCTGGATGTCGCGGCCGGCGAAGTCGTCGTCATCGTCGGTGCTTCCGGATCCGGAAAGTCGACGCTGTGCCGGTGCATTAACCGCATGGAGAAGCACGAAGCGGGCACGATCACAATCGACGGCGCCGAACTCCCGGAGGAGGGTCGGGCCCTGGCGAGCCTTCGCGCGGACGTCGGCATGGTTTTCCAGTCGTTCAACCTGTTCTCGCATCTCACGGCCCTCGAGAACGTCATGCTCGCGCCGGTAATGGTGCGAAAGACTCCAAAACATGTCGCGGCCGAGGACGCGAAGAGATTGCTCGCACGGGTGGGCCTCGCCGACAAGGTCAACAGCCGCCCATCCGAACTGTCCGGCGGTCAGCAGCAGCGAGTAGCGATAGCACGAGCACTCGCGATGCGTCCGAAGGTCCTGCTCTTCGACGAACCGACGTCGGCCCTTGATCCCGAAATGGTCAGCGAGGTGCTGGATGTCATGGTGGAACTGGCGAAGGACGGCATGACGATGGTCGTCGTCACCCACGAAATGGGATTCGCCCGTCGGGCGGCGGATCGCATCGTCTACATGGACGAAGGTCGCGTGGTCGAAATTGGAACGCCCGAGGAATTCTTCACCGCCCCCACGACCGAACGCGCCCGCAATTTTCTGTCCAAGATCCTCAATCACTAATCCCCCATCACAGAGAGCACCCGCAGAATGAGATTTGCCCGCACGAAGTCCACGCCAACCCGGTTGGCGGTGGCCGCACTGGCCGTCGCAACACTCACCATCGGCCTGTCCGCCTGCAGCAGCGGGTCGACCGGCGGCGCGAGCGCCACCCCGACTGACCCCTACGACAAGGCCATTGCCGCTGCCCCCGTGGCGCCCGCGTCGCTCGTCAGCCAGAACGACTGGGCGAAAAAGATCAAGGCGGCTGGCGTGCTCCGAATCGGAGGAATCGACACCGGGCCGCTGTTCTCGCTCAAAGACCCGGTGACCGGAAAGACCACTGGGTTCGACGCCGGCCTCGCTCAGATGCTCGCGAAATACATCACGGGCAAGCCGAACACCGCGCTCACCACGACAACCGTCGATACCCGCGAAACGCTGATTCAAAACAACACCGTGGATGCCGTGTTCGCCACCTACAGCATCACCCCGGCTCGCGCCACCAAGGTGGCCTTCGCCGGCCCGTACTTCCAGTCCGGCGACGCGATCATGGTCGCCGCCGCCAACAAGAACATAAGGAGCGTCGCCGACCTTGCCGGCAAGACCGTGGCCACCGAAGCGAACTCCACCGCCGTCACCGCGCTCGAGTCCGCCGCCCCGACCGTGAAGCCATTGCTCTTCGCCCAGGACGCCGAGTGCGTCGCGGCCGTGCAGCAGGGTCGAGCGGACGCCTATGTCATCGACCAGTCGATCCTCATTTCGGACGCCGTCGCAAACAAGAAGGTCAAGGTTGTCGGCAAGCCTTTCACCACCGACCCCTACGGAATCGGCGTGACGAAGGCCGATCCGGCTGCCAAGCAGTTCGTTGACGCGTGGTTGAAGAAGATCGAGGCTGACGGATCGTGGGCTCGCCTCTGGAAGTCAACGCTCGGCACGGTGGTCGCAGGAAACCCGCCGACACCACCCGCAATCGGGTCCGTTCCCGGATCCTGACCTTCCCGACTGACGACAGAGACAGAGCGAACGAAATGAGCTTCAGCGCGAGGCGGCCGGCGTGTCGACGTTAGCGAGCTATTTCGGTCAAATCATGGTCGGGCTCGGCACCGCGCTGAGCCTGACCGTGATTGGCTTCGCCGGGGCGTTGGTGCTCGGAACGATCCTTGCGGTCTTTCGCATCGGTCCGATCACTCCGCTTCGCCTCGTCGGCACCGTGTACGTCGAGGTGCTGCGTAACATCCCGCTGTTGTGTCTGCTCATCCTGTTTGTCTTCGGGCTGCCCGACATCGGAATCGTCTTCGACCTCTACACGACCGTGGCAATCTGCCTGGCTCTCTTCAACGCCGCGTTCGTCTGCGAGGCGATCCGAACCGGGATCAACACCGTTCCGGTCGGGCAAGCCGAGGCGGCGCGGGCGCTCGGACTCACGTTCACTCAATCCCTGCGCACGGTCGTGCTGCCCCAAGCGTTCCAGTCGATGATCCAGCCGCTCGTGAATGTATTCATCGGTGTGCTGCTCGGCTCCTCCCTCGCCTCGGCGGTCGGAGTCATGGACTTGCTCGGTGTCGCGCAATTCATCAATCTCCACCAGGCCTGGGGGATCGGATTGTTCGCTGCCGCGGCGGCCGTGTACGCCTCAATCGCCCTCGGCATGGGGTTCCTGGGCGGCCGGCTCGAGCGAAAGGTGGCGATCTCCCGATGAGTTCTGCCAACCGCGTGCTCTTTGATGCGCCCGGCCCGCGGGCCCGCCGCCGCATCGCGGTCATCTCCGTGGTGACCGTGATCCTCATTGTCGCCGCCATCGGCTGGGCGATCGAGCTTTTCGCGAGATCGGGACAGCTCGACCCGAACTCGTGGGTCGAGTTCACCGAGTGGCCGTACGTGAGGTTCTTGCTCAACGGTCTGTTGCAGACCCTGCTCTGTACCGTCGTGTCCGCGGCAGTGGCGATTCCGGCCGGCGTTCTCCTCGCCCTCGGCCGGCTCTCGAGGAACGGCCTCATCCGCCGGCTCAGTGGCGCGTATGTCGAATTCTTCCGATCGATTCCGCTCCTGCTGCTCGTCTACGTGTTCGTCGGCGGCCTGCCGGCGATCGGCATCAACGTGCCGGTCTTCTGGAAGCTGGTCATCCCCATCATCGCGTGCAGTTCCGCAGTGCTGGCCGAGATCTTCCGGGCGGGAATCCGGGCGTTGCCGCGCGGCCAGTTGGAAGCCGCCAGTGCACTCGGCCTCACACGCTCTCAGGCAATGCGCAAGGTCGTGCTCCCGCAGGCGATTCGCCTCGTCATCCCCTCCCTCGTCACCCAGATCATCAGCCTGTTGAAGGACTCGACCCTCGGATACGCCGCGAGTTACCCGGAGCTCATGAAATCGGCGGAGAACCTCACGGCGTATACGCATGACCTCATTCAGACCTACCTCGTGGTGTCGCTCATCTACGTCGTCATCAACCTCGCACTGTCGCAACTCGCGCGGTATCTCGAGGAACGACAGGGACGAAACCGAAACGTACTCAGGGGCGCCGGATCCCGTCGGGTCCGCCGCGTTAACCGAGACGTGAACGACGTCGTGCTCAACGCTCAGTGAGCGCGCCGACAAGCTCATCCAGAAATCGATCGAAAGCAGGGCAATTACGTGTGTCGTCTCTTAGGTGTGGTCTCGTCCAGCAGCGGCTCGCTCCGCAACATGCTCGGCGATAACCTCGCACCGTTTTCCGCGCTCTCAGAGAGCCACTGCGACGGGTGGGGCGAGGCCTCATGGACCGATAGCGGCCGATTGACCGTCGAAAAGGAGCCGGTGAGAGCGGCAACCAGTGACCGGTTCGCCTCAACTATGACAGGGACAGTGACGGATGCCGCGCTTCTGCATTTGCGTCGGGCATCGGCCGGCATGGTGAATCAGGTCGGCAATACCCATCCCTTCACGGACGGACAGATCGCGTTCGCTCACAATGGCTGGTGCGGCCCGATTGAGGAGCTCGACCGGCTCGTCGCCGAGGTCGGCGGCAGGCCATGCGATGGCGATACCGACAGCGAACGGTACTTCCGGCTCGTCTCCGCCGAACTCGCCGAGGCCGAGCCGGAGTTCGCCATTCCGCGTGCCGCGGCCCGGATTATGGCCAGTGCGCAATTCGAAGCATTGAACGCCCTCCTGCTCACGCCAACGGCGCTCTACGCCTACAGCTACTTCAACGAGGAGGCGATGCGGGCGCGGGGTGTGGCCGACGACGCCTACGACCTGCACTACTCGATTGAGGACTCTCAAGTCACGATCGCATCGACCGGGTGGGATCGCGACCCGGAGCGGTGGACGGCTCTGCCGAAGGGTGCGGTGCTCGAGGTGATGCGGTCCGAGGATGGCCGTCAGCCCGAGGTGAGGGTACTGGAGCCGGCCAGCCTCAGGCCGTGAGGTCGCCGGTCAGTCGCGCCCTTTAGGCTTAGCGCATGAGCGTGTGGGACGAGTTGACCGGGCAACCGGAGGCGATCGCGATCTTCCGCGCCGCTGCGGCCGACTCGACCCTCGGCGACTCGCCAATCGGCGACTCGGCGATGACCCATTCCTGGCTGATTACCGGTCCGCCCGGGTCCGGTCGGTCCAACCTCGCCTACGCCTTCGCTACTGCGCTGCTCAGCCCGGGCACTCCGGAGGGTGACGAGGCGACTCGCCGACAGGTCGCCGCGCGCACCCACCCCGACCTTGGAGTTCTCACCACCGAGGGCGTCATCATCAAGATGGAGTCCGTGCGACAGGTCGTCGCCACCTCCAATTTCTCCCCGTCGGTATCCCGTTACCGGGTCATGGTGATCGAAGACGCCGACCGGATGCAGGAGCGAACCTCCAACGTGTTGCTCAAGGCCCTCGAGGAACCACCGCCGCGCACGGTGTGGATTCTCTGCGCGCCGAGTGAGGCCGACCTCCTTCCGACCATCCGGTCGCGGGTGCGCACCGTGCGATTGAGGATTCCGGATGTCGCGGAGGTTGCCGATCTCATCTCCCGCCGGGACAGCGTAGACATCGCAACGGCGACCAGGGCGGCACGGGAGGCGCAGAGCCACATCGGCATGGCGCACCGCCTCGCGACCAACGAGGATGCTCGGCGCCGGCGCGAGCAGACCATCGAAACTGCCCTCGGCATCCGTTCGGTCTCCGGCGCGGTCGTCGCCGCGGCACGTCTCCTCGAGATCGCCGGTGAGGACGCCAAGGCCATCACCGAGGAACGGGACGCCGAGGAGAGGGAGCACGCCCTTCGTTCTCTCGGCATCGAACCGGGTGGCACGATCCCGCCCGCCCTGCGCGCCCAACTGCGGAACATGGAGGAGGACCAGAAGCGCCGGGCGACCCGAAGTCTGCGCGACGGCATCGACCGCATCATGGTTGACCTGCTCTCGTTGTACCGCGATGTGTTGCTTCTGCAGCTCGGGGTGAACACCGAGCCGATCAACCTCGCCATCCACTCGAAGCTCATCGCGGCGAGCCAGGCATCAACCGCCGCCCAGACACTCGCCACCATGGACGCCATCGCGACCGCGCGCACACGCATCGAGGGAAACGTCACTCCGGCGCTCGCCCTCGAGGCGATGCTCATCGCGGCCGCCCGGTAGGAGACAGCAGTGAATTTACGTCGCCGCACTCCGCGGATCGCGGTGGTCGCTGCTGCTCTCGCGATTGTGCTTCCCCTGAGTCTGTTGACACTGAGCGGTTGTGTCGGCTCGTTCCTGCCGAAGACACCGAGCACGACCTCCACGCCAACCAACGAGAGAGTTGCCGCCGACCTCCAACCGTTTTACAGCCAGGTGCTCAAGTGGACGTCGTGTGAAAGCGGGCAGTTCCAGTGCACGACGGCGAAGGCGCCGTTGGACTGGACGAACCCCGCGTCGGGTTCAATTGATCTCGCGCTGATTCGCAAGACCGCATCCGGCACCGCACTCGGCTCACTTCTGGTGAACCCGGGCGGCCCCGGCGGCTCGGGCTTCAACTTCATTAAGGACAGCCTCGACTATGCCGTGGATGCGAAATTGCGCCAGAGTTACGACATCGTCGGCTTCGACCCGAGGGGGGTCAATAAGTCCTCCGCGGTGAAGTGCTACGACAACCCCGCGCAGATGGACAGTTTCCTGTTCGGCGTCTCGACGAACCCCTACGGGTCGGATGCCTGGATCAATGATCAGCGCGCCAACAGCGCACGTTTTGCCGCGTCGTGCCAGAAGTTCACCGGGAACCTCCTCGGCTTCGTCGACACGAACAGCGCCGCGCGCGACCTCGACCTTCTGCGCGCGGCACTCGGGGACAAGAAGCTCAACTACCTCGGCTACTCCTACGGCACCCTACTCGGGGCAACCTACGCCGAGCTGTACCCGCACAAGACGGGGCATCTGGTTCTCGACGGAGCGCTCGACCCCAAGACAACCAGCCTCGAGGTGAGCGAAACGCAGGCGAAGGGCTTCGAGAGCGCATTGCGCGCCTACCTCGCCGATTGCAAGACCGGAAAGGACTGCCCGTTCACCGGAAGCGTTGACGCCTCGATGAGCGACGTTCGAGCGCTGCTCGACGGCCTCAACGCGAGTCCACTGCGCAACTCCGACGGGCGCGAACTCACGAGCAGCGTCATGTTCAACGCGATCATTTTCCCGCTGTACAACCCGTCGAACTGGCCATACCTCAACCAGCTGTTCACGAGCGTGAGTAAGGGTGACCCGAGCGTCGCGTTCCAACTCGCGGACGCCTACTACAGCCGCAACGCAAACGGCACCTACAAAGACAATTCGACCGAGGCATTCATCGCGATCAACTGCCTCGACTACGCGAGCGGATCGACCACCGACGCCACGCTGCAGGCCGAGGCGGCGCAGCTCGTTAAGGTCGCGCCGGTGTTCGGCGCGCAACTCGCCTACGACACATCGTGCGCGTCCTGGCCATTCCCGCCGACCCGGGTTCGCGAGGCGATCACCGCCGCGGGATCGGCCCCGATCATCGTCGTCGGCACCACCAATGACCCAGCGACCCCGTACGTGTGGGCGCAGGCGCTCTCTAAGGAACTACAAAATGGTCACCTCGTGACCTATCAGGGCCAGGGGCACACCGCCTACAACAAGTCGAATTCGTGTGTAAACGACGCAGTGGACAACTTCTTCATTGATGGCACGGTTCCCCAGAAGGATCCCCACTGCTAAACGCCCGTCGGTTTTCTGTCCTCTCTATCGCCGCTGCCGCGGTTCTGCTGCTGAGCGCTTGCGTGCCGTCGACCGTCGGCGCCTCGACCTCATCGAGCCAATCGAAGCCGACCGGGGAGAGCGTGCCCGCCGCGTTGGCCCCGTACTACCATCAGACCCTCACCTGGAAGGACTGCGGCAAGTCGCAGCAGTGCGCAACCGCCGTCGTTCCGATGGATTGGAATCATCCCTCGCGCGCCACCGACATCTCGCTCGCCCTCACCCGGGCATCCGCGACAGGCAAGCGGCTCGGCTCGCTCTTCGTTAACCCGGGCGGGCCAGGCGCATCCGGTTACGACCTCGTGCACGACGACCTCAACTTCGCCGTGAGCAAGACCCTGCAGGCAAGCTATGACGTGATCGGCTGGGACCCCCGGGGGGTTGGACGCTCGACGCCGGTGAAGTGTTACGACAACAAGGGACTGGACAACTTCATCTACGGGGTAGCCAAGAACCCGGTGAACAGCCCGGCCTGGGTGATAGAGGTGACCGACCAGGCCAAGGACTTCGCCGCGGCCTGCCTGACAAATACCGGTCCGGTGCTGCAGTATGTCGATACCCAGAGCACGGTGCGCGACCTCGACATGCTGCGTGCGGTAGTCGGCGACAAGAAGCTCAACTACCTCGGCTACTCCTACGGCAGCGACATCGGCATGTACTACGACGCGCTCTTCCCGAGCAAGGTCGGCCACCTTGTGCTCGACGGCGCGACGGATTCCACGCTGTCGATCTTCGATGTCGATCTCGCCCAGTCGAGGGCCTTCGAAGACGAGCTGAAGGCCTACCTCGCCGCCTGCCCGAAGAGCAAGGGCTGCCCGTTCACGGGGTCCGTCGACGATAGCCTTGCGACGATTTCGGCGCTCTACGACCGGTTGACGGTATCGCCGATCGTGTCGCCGACCGGCCGCATCCTCGACAACAACGTGCTCGACACCGCCATCAACTCCGCTCTCTACGACCAGTCGTCTTGGCCGTACCTCAGCGACATGTTCACGGAAATCAACCGGGGTGACACCGACACGGCCTTCGTGCTCGCCGACTCCTACAACGGGCGCAATCCGGATGGCACCTACAAGGACAACTCGACGGTCGCCTTCCTCGCCATCAGTTGCCTCGACTATCCCGTGGTCACCGATCCCGCAGAGCTGGCCCGGGAGAATGCGCTGCTGGTCGCTGCGGCACCGACACTCACGCGACCATCCGTAATCGGCGACGTCACCTGCGAAAACTGGCCGTTCCCCAATCGCACACCACCGCCGGTGGTGACAGGCAAGGGCAAGGCGCCGATTCTCGTGCTCGCGTCGACCGGCGACCCGGCCACCCCATACCAGTGGGGTGTCGCGCTGTCCAAGGAGCTCGTTGGGGCGCATCTGGTCACGCGGCAGGGTGAGGGCCACACCGCCTTCAACCGCGGAATTCCGTGTATCGACAACACGGTCAACCGGTACTTCGTCACGGGCGCCGTTCCGTCGAAGGACCCAAACTGCACGGGCTAATCGCAACGGTTTGTGCAAACTTGCAGCGAGTGCAAGAATGTAGGTATGACGATCGAGCATGCGGGACTGCGTGAGCGAAAGCGAATTGCCACCCGGCGAGCTATCGAGCTTGCGGCACTGCGGCTCGTGGCCGAGAAGGGCCTCGACAAGGTGACGGTGGACGAGATCAGCGGCGTGGCCGACGTCTCCCCGCGTACCTTCTTTAACTACTTTCCGTCCAAGGAATTGGCGCTCGTCGGCGACGCTCCCGAGTTGCCGGATGACGCCGTGCTCGACAGCTACGTCAACGGGCGCTCCGGGTCGAGCATCTTCGACGGACTCGGCGTGGTGCTCGCGGACGCGACCGACGGCGCGTCAGCCGATCAGGACATCCTCCTACTGCGACGGGGCCTGTTTAAGGAATACCCGCAGCTGTTCGCCCTTCGGCTGACGGCAATGCGCGCGTTCGAAGAGCAGATGCGTGAGTTGGTCGCCCGGCGCCTCGTGGTCGAGGAACCCAGTTTGGTTGACAATCCCGAGGCGCTTCTGAGCAAGTCGCGGCTTGTCACCCACGTCGCGTTCGGCGCCATGAAGCACGCGTGGTCGTGCTGGTCGGAGAACGAGGCCGGGGCGACGCTCAGCGAACGGCTCAAGGACTCCTTCGTGCAGCTCGCGAACATCCTGGCGCCAGCGAAGGTCTCGTGATCGGCTAAGCTTTCATGCGTTGCCTACGGGAATCCGTTCGCACGCCGCCTTAGCTCAGTCGGTAGAGCATCTCACTCGTAATGAGAAGGTCATCAGTTCGATTCTGATAGGCGGCTCCATAAAATGCCCGTGTTCAGGCGGTGAATTTAAACCCAAGCGCTTGAATGCTCGGGTGGTCCTGCCGAGCGCTACGCCGTCCGCGTTGCAGACGTACAGGGCGCTGACACCGTTTCGAGGCTGTCGCAGGTCGGCCGTGGAACTGCCGTTTAGAAGCCATTTCCCGCGCCGGCATGATCCTCGACGTCCGCGATTCGGCGCATCAAGTGTCGCGTGAGGTGCCCAGGCGGGCCAAGAGAGAAAGACGCTTGATCTGACCCGGGTCGGAGAACGCGGATCCCACCGCGACGGCGGCTGCTCCTGCCGCGATGAACTCCGGCGCGTTATCAGCGTCGATTCCTCCTGTCGCCACAAATTCGACTTCGGGGTAGGGCCCGTGCTGCGCAGCGATCCACGATGCCCCAAGTTGCGCTGCAGGGAACATCTTCAGCCACCGAAGTCCGAGACGGAGAGCGGTCCCGATCTCGGTGGAGGTGGCCACCCCGGGAAGATGAGGCAGCCCCAGGCGATGGGATTCCGTGATCACGTCGACGTCCAGACCAGGGGCGACGGTGAACGAGGCGCCGGCCACCGCTGCTGCCTGCGCACGGGCGAGAGTGGTGATGGTACCTGCACCCACCGGCTTGCCGATGGCTTCACCCGCCGCGACTGCAGCCTGCAGACATTCGAGGCTCGAATGCGATTGCAGAGGGATCTCGATTAGCTGCACGCCGCTCTCCCAGGCTTTCTGACACAGCTCGAGAGTGGTTCTCTGATCGAGTCCGCGGAAGATTCCCATGACGAGGCTCGGTGAAAGGTGATTGGCGAAGAAATCGGCCGAATCCATGTGTTCCCTACTGGTTGTCATGATCGAGCCTCGCGGGCCCGTTCGCTGTCGTGATGACTTCTGGTGAGCCTGGATCCGCGTAGTCGGTTGTCGACCTGAGCACACGTGCGGCGACGTTATGGCCCGATGCGAGTCTCTGCTCGGCCGGCTGGTGCTTCAAATATGCGCTCAGCCATCCAGCGGCGAACGCGTCTCCTGCTCCGACCGCGTCGACGACAGTGACCCGCGGTGACGGGACCCTAACAATCTCAGAGCCGAAGAAGTCGACGGCTTCGACGTCGGCATCTTTGACGATGAGGCGTTCGGGCTTGTCGAGCAACGCGCGCACAGACTCGGCCGTCGGTGTGCCCCAGAGGCCCTCTGCCTCATCCCGGCCGACGAAGACGATGTCGCTGTTTTGCGCCAGCTCGAGAAGAATGTCGGGAGTGTCCTCGCTTGCGAGCCTCGGTCGTTGATTGACGTCGAAGCTGACTTTCGCTTCCATCGGGCGGTCGTGGATGAGGTACCTCATGAGGTCGAGGCACTGGGCGCTAAGAGCTGCCGTGATTCCGGTGAGGTGCACTATATCGGCGGGCGCCGCAAACCAACCAGCGACCATCGTGCGAGACATCCGGGCGGCCGCAGAGCCGGAGCGGTAGTAGTAGACAGACGTCCCTTCGGGGGCGGGATCCTTGAAGAACACTCCGGTAGGAGCGTCGTCATTCAGGCGCACGAGCGACGTGTCCACGTTTCTCGCGCGCAACTCGTCCAAGATGAGCTCGGCGAACGGGTCTTGTCCCAGCTGCCCTGCCCACGCAGCCCGGTGTCCAAGGGCTGCCAGATGCACCGCAACGTTCGATTCGGCACCTCCCGGGCGAAGTACCATCGGAGTCCTTGCGCCCAGCCGACCGGGCTCGGCGGGGGTAACCAGGACCATGGTCTCGCCGATGCACAGGACTTCAAATCCAGGAGGCACAACGCTCACTGTTCGCCTCCAAACCGCTTTCCCCACTGGGACGACTCGCCGCGGCGAGCGACCTTCTGCGGCACCGACCAGGGGTTCGCGTCTTGAAGGGGCTCGGGCAGTAACTTCTGCGGTGCGTCTTGGTATGCGACGGGGCGGAGGAAGCGGGAGATGGACGCCGTGCCCACCGACGTGCTCGAGTCGTTCGTCGTGGCGGGATAGGGGCCGCCGTGCTGCATCGCGGGGGTGACGGCGACACCGGTCGGCCAGCCGCCGAAGATGACGCGGCCGGTGCTCGTCGAGAGTTGCGCGGCGAGGCCATGCACCCTCAACGGGTCCTCGCTCGGGCCGAGGTGGATAGTTCCTGTCAGGTTGCCGCTGAAGAGCTCCCTGGACAGCGCCGCGAGGTCCTCACCACTGTCGTAGCCGACCAGGATGGAGAGCGGTCCGAACGCCTCGTCGGTCAGCCGGCCACGGTAGCTCCTCAGCACATCGGCGGTCACGGAGACGATAGTCGGGGCGGCCCAGACCTGGTCGTCTTCGTCGACGGTCACGCTGCCCTCGGCGATGACGGTGACTCCGGGGGTTGCCAGGATTTCATGGCGCCGGTGCGCGTAACCGTGTCCGAGCCCGGGGTAGAGCATCCGCTCGCGCGGCCGTTTTTCGGCATGCAGCCGTAGCTCGGCCTCGAATCCAGTGTCCGCTGGCGCGAAGAGGAAGCCGGGCTTTGTGCAGAGCTGGCCGGCGGACCCAGAGATGCTGACGATGAACGCCTCGGCGAGACGGCTGCGGTCGGCGTCGATCGCGTCTCGGGTGACGAACACCGGGTTAACGCTGCCCAGCTCACCATAAAACGGTATCGGCATCGGCCGCTGTGCGGCGATGTCTGCCAGCGTTCGGCCAGCGCGTACCGAACCGGTGAACGCGGCTGCGCGCAGGCGATCATCGCGCAGGAGCTCGACCCCGGTTACCTGACCGAACACGATCGCGAAGCTGTCGGTGGGAAACGACGAGGAGCGCAGGGCCTGTTTCACGAGGTCGGCCGTCAGGGCACTCAGCATGGGGTGTCCTGGATGAGCCTTCACGATAACCGGACACCCCGCGGCCAGTGCTGATGCGGTGTCGCCGCCCGCGACGGAGAAGGCGAACGGGAAGTTGCTCGCCGCGAAGTTCGCGACGGGGCCGACCGGGATGAGCATCCGCCTGAGGTCGGGGCGTGGGCCCAAGACGAATTCCGGGTCCGCTTCATCGATCCGTGCGTCGAGATACTCTCCGGCGATCACGACATCGGCGAAGAGCTTGAGTTGAACTATGGTCCGCTTGAGCTCTCCATCGAGACGGCTTTCGGCGAGTCCCGTTTCGCGGACCGCCAGCTGGACGAGTTCCGGCCGTGACTGCTCGAGCGCGGTGGCAACGGCCAGCAGGCCCGCCGAACGAGTCCGGGGTGGCATCGCCGCCAGCTCCGGCGCAGAAGCGGCTGCTGCATCCATGATGCGGTCCAGTTCTGCTCTGGTGGTTTCGTCCGGACGGATCACGTGGTGGTTCCTTTCAAATGAAGTCGGCCGAGATGGCCGAACTCGATGTACACGTCCTCGGCCGGCTCGACGGGCAAAGGCTCGCCGAAGCTGCCGCTCATGACGATCTGTCCGGCTTCAAGCCGGTGCCCGTGGCGGCCGAGCTCCGACGCCAACCAGGCCACTGCGGCGGCGGGGTGGCCCATGACCGCGGAGCTCGTCCCAAGCGACTCGCGACCATCGGCTCGGACCACGGCCGGGACTTCCGCGAACAGTGCATCGGTGACCTTTACCTGGGGCCCGAGGACGACGGCGGCGTTGCTGACGTCGTCGGCCACCAGCGCGCCGAGACTGGAGGCACCCCGCCAGCGCGTGTCGACGATTTCGGCCGCGAGGCGCAGGTGCCGCGTTCCTTCGATCACCTCATTCGCCGAGAGTTGTCGCCCCGGAAAGTCGCGCGCGAGGACGAATGCGAATTCCGCCTCGATCCGGCGGGCACGGAGATAGGGAAGCCGCGGATGCTCCGGCTCTACCAAAACGGCGCTCGTCAGCAGGAAACCCCATGTCGGCGTCGCGGCGCCGTACGAGGCACGGGCGCCAACTGAGGTCAGACCGATCTTGTAACCGGCGAGGGTGTCATCAGCCGCCAGATGGAGGTCGAGCAAGGCGGCCTGCGTTCGATAGCCGTCCGCTTCGGTTAAGTTCGGCGGTACTGCGACTCCGGCCTCATCCGAAGCTCGGCCCATACGAGCGTCGAAGAGTTGTTGGGCCAATTCGGCCACGGCCTTGTCAGTCAGCTGCACTACGTCCCCTTCGCTCGTAGGGCCGTTTGACAGGCCCGGCGCTGCGTGTAAGTATAGTGCACACTACGCAGCACCCCCTGCATATAGTGCAGTGTGCAAACAGCGCCCTACCTAACGAAAGCCGATCAATGAGGATCACCGCCGTCGAGACGTTCCACGTCGAACCGCGTTGGCTCATCGTCAAGATGACGACCGATGCCGGAATCGTCGGATATGGCGAGCCTGTCGTGGAAGGCAGGGCAAGGACCGTCGAGACGACCGTCCGCGAGATGTCCGAATACCTCATTGGCAAGGACCCGCGCCGCATTGAGCACCACTGGCAGGCGATCTATCGCGGCGGGTTTTACCGCGGAGGCCCTATCCTCACCAGCGCGCTGAGTGGGTTGGAGCAGGCTATGTGGGACATCAAGGGCAAGGCCTTGGGCGTGCCAGTCTACGAGCTCCTGGGCGGCCATGTCCGAGACAGTGTGCGCATGTATGCCCACTGCCATGGCGACACCCCTGAGGCGCTCGCCGCCACGGCGCACAAGCGAATGGCCGATGGCTTCCGCGCGGTGAAACTGGCGGTCGACGGACCCGCATGGCCGATCGAGACGCCCCAGTGGGTGGATGACCAGGTGGCGCGGGTCGCGCTCGTGCGGGATATTGTTGGTTCGTCGGTGAACATCGCCGTCGACTTCCATGGCCGGGTCGGCCCGGCGGTGGCGAACACTCTGATCTCCGAACTGGCCTACCTGCGGCTGATGTTCGTAGAGGAGCCCTGTCTTCCTGACAACGCGAGTGCGATGGCGGACATCGCGGCTCGCTCTTCCATTCCGATCGCTACCGGTGAGCGCTTGTTCACCCGGTGGCAGTATCGAGAGCTGCTCGAGAGCAAGGCTGTCGCCGTTGTTCAGCCCGACCTGTGCCACGTCGGCGGCATCTTCGAAGCGCGGAAGATCGCCGCGATGGCCGAGACCTATTACGTCTCGGTGGCTCCCCACAATCCTTTGGGGCCAATCTCTTTGGCGGCCTGTCTGCAGCTGGACGCCTGCACACCGAACTTCCTCATTCAGGAGCACCCGACGCTCGAAGACGGCAGCGACCTTGGCAACGGCATCCTCGTCGAGCCCTTCGAGATCGTCGGCGGTTCCATTGCGATCCCCACCGGGCCAGGGCTGGGAATCGAGATCGACGAGGACGCCCTGGCGCGCATAAAGACAAACGGGGACTGGGAATCGCCCAGGTTCTGGCACGAGGACGGCTCGGTCGCAGAGTGGTGACCGGGCGCATATCAAAAGGAGCAAGATGAAACTCACCAAGCCACTGGCGGCGCTGTTGGGACTCGGTCTGGCCGGTGCGGTGCTTACTGGTTGCAGTTCTCAGGCCGGTGCACAGAGTACCTCCGCCCCCGCCAATGCGAAGGTCACGCTGACGGTCCTCTCACCACTGGTGGTGGAGACTCCGTCGGGCGATGTGGAGAAGGCGTACGCCGCGGAATACCAGAAGCTGCACCCGAACGTGACGATCGAGTTCATCGGAGTTCCGATGAATGACGCCTACGCGAAGATCAGCACGCTCGCCACCGGTGGCCAGATGCCGGACATCTTCATCAACTCGCCGGAGTTCTCCGCGAAGGCGAAGCAGCTCGGAATCGTCGCAGACATGGACAAGCTTCTGGGCGCTGACTACCTCAAGGGTTTCGCTAAGGCGCCATTGGATCAAGCGAAGCTGGGCGGCAAGACGCAGTTCGCTCCGTACTTCACGATCCCAACCGGTCTGCTGTACCGCAGCGACCTCTTCAAGCAGGCCGGGATCACCCCGCCCACCACGTGGAGCGCGTTCGAAGCCGACGCCAAGAAACTCACGGTGGACACCAACAATGACGGGCAGACCGACCGGTGGGGCTTCGCAATGGTGGGAACGAACGACGGGTCCGGTGGATCCCGCTTCATCCCAGTGATGCGGACGTTCGGCGCGAAGGAGCTGGTGAAGTCTGGCAGCAGCTGGACGACCCAGTTCGACTCCGCCGGCGCTATCAAGGCGTTCAAGCTCTATGGCGATCTGGTTAACAAAGATCATGCGGTGCCGCCAGGGCCGCTGCAGACGGGCTACGCTCAAGCGAACGCGCTGCTTGCGACGGACAAGGCTGCGATGATGATCACGGGCCCGCACACCATCGGTGCGATCCTCACGCAGAATCCTGCGCTCAAGGGGAAGCTGGCCGGCGCCCCGCTCCCGCACGCTCCCGGTGAGAAGTCCGTCTCAGTGCTCGGCATGCTGGGATGGTCCGTTTCGCAGGACAGCAAGCATCAGCAGGCAGCCGCAGACTACATCAAGTTCGTACTGGACAAGAAGAACCAGCTCGCCTTCAACGCTGCCACTGGGCGGTTCCCCACCCGGAACGACGCCTTGGCAGACCCGCAGGTGAACCGGCCCGAACTGAAGGGCTTCATCGCCGCGCAGGACAACGCCTTCATTCTTCCGGCCGTACCGTACTACGCGAACCTGCAGGTCATTGCGGGTGGCGACTATCAGCAGGTGATCTTGAACAAAATGACGCCCGAGCAGGCGGCCAAGGACGCGGCCGAGCAGACCAAGAAGAGCATCTCCGACAACGGATGACGTTGCACTCGCCAGCGGGGGCCCTCGAGGAGAGCCCCCGCCCAGGCAGAAAGAAGAGCACATGGCACTCCAGACACAGGCCCGGCCCAGCAGCCAGGCCGGCCCAGGCCCGATGCCGCAAGGTGGCAAGAGCCCGCGGGCCGCCAGACTTACGCCTCACGCGATCCGAGATCAGCGAGCGGGCCTTTCCTTCATCTCGCCGTCCCTGCTGGTAATGGTCGCCTTGATCATCTACCCGTTGGGCTACGGCCTCTACATCAGCTTCTTCCGCACGAATCTCCGCAACCAGTGGGACTTCGTTGGTTTCAAGTTCTTTATCCAGACGCTCACCGACCCCGCCTTCATCCATTCGATCGGCGTCACCCTGCTGTTCGCGGTCCTGGTCGTGCTAGGCAACCTCGTCATCGGGACGGCTCTCGCGCTGATCCTGAACACCGAGATGCGGTTCCGCACGCTGTTCCGCGCGATCCTCATCCTTCCGTGGCTATTCCCAGACGTTGTCGTCGCGCTGATCTTCAAGTGGATATACAACCCGCTCTACGGTCTGCTGAACTACGGGCTTATGACGGTGCACCTCATAGACAAACCCATCGCCTGGCTCGACGATCCGAACCTCGCCTTCGTTGCCGTGGTCATCTCGTGCATCTGGAAGGGCTACCCGCTCGTGATGATCCTCATCCTGGCAGGACTCCAGTCCATCCCCAAGGAGCGCTATGAAGCGGCCTCGCTTGACGGTGCCGGGCCGATCGGCTCGTTTCGCCATATCACGTTGCCGGGGCTCCTGCCGGTGCTCATCGTGAGCATCATCCTCGACACGGTGTGGTGGTTCAAACACTTCACAATCGTGTGGCTGATGACCGCCGGCGGCCCGATTGACGCGACGAAAGTCGTAAGCATCGACATCTATCGCGTGGCGTTCCAAAACTTCGACTTCGGGCGCGCCTCCGCGATGGCTGTGATCGTCTTCGTAATCTGCCTTGCCATCAGCATCGTCTACCGGAAGTTGGTACGTGACAATGAAAGCTAGAACCATGCGGTCAGGCGCGAACCCGGCCTACTACGTGCTGCTCAGCGTCGCGGCGCTGTTCGTCCTGATGCCAGTGTTCTGGATGGTGTCCACGTCTCTGAAGCCTGAAACTGAGCTCTTCTTGGCCCCGCCACGCTTGTGGGCCTCGAGTCCCGACGTGAGCGCGTTCATCCGGGTCTTCACCGACTATCCATTCGTGGACTACTTCCGCAACAGCCTGGTCGTCGTATCGGCTTCCACGGTTATCTCCCTAGCCTTCTCGACTCTGTCGGCCTACGGCTTATCGCGGTTCGAATTCCGCGGGAGGGCCTCCTTCCTCACCTTCTTGCTGATCTCGCAGATGTTCCCGTCGATCATGCTGCTAATCCCGTACTACAAGATCATGGAGACCTTCGGTCTGGTGAACACTCAGGTCGCTCTGATCCTGACGTACGTGTCTTTCACGATCCCGTTCTGCTCGTGGATGATGTATGGCTACTTCAAGAGCATCCCGCGCGAGCTTGACGAAGCCGCATCCATCGACGGAGCCGGTCGGTTCGCCACGTTCGCCCGGATCGTTCTGCCGCTGACGCTCCCCGGGGTGGTGGCAACAGCGATCTACTCGTTCGTCACCGGCTGGAACGAATACATGTTTGCCCTCATCCTCACAAGTTCCGAGGACATGAAGACAGTCCCGGTGGGAATCGGGCAGCTCATCGGCCAATACAAAATTCAGTGGAACGATCTGATGGCGTCGTCGCTCTACGCGATCATCCCTCTCATGATCATCTTCATCTTCCTTCAGCGGTATCTGATAAGCGGCCTCACCGCAGGCGGCGTTAAGAGTTGAGCAACATGTCAAAAATTACAAAACTCGAGGTGCTGCATGTGCGCCCTCGGTTCTCGTTCCTTCTCCTGCACACCGACGAGGGTCTCGTAGGGCTCGGGGAGGCCGCTCTCGAAGGCCGCGACAAGGTCGTCGAGTCGGCGATCCACGAACTCGAGTACCTGCTGATCGGGCAGGATTCGCGTCGGATCGAGTACCTCTGGCTGCTCATGTACCGGGCGACTTTCTATCCTGCCGGCTCCGTGATCGGGAGCGCCATCAGCGCCATTGACCAGGCGCTGTGGGACTTGCAGGGAAAGCGCCTAGGGGTCCCGGTGCACGAGCTCCTCGGAGGAACCGTCCGTGATCGAGCACGCGTGTACAAGCACGTGAACACTCGCGACGACGTCCCCGCCGATCCGGGCATCCACGCTGAAGACTTGAACGAGTTCCTCGGGCTCGCGCGAGCAGCGGTCGCCGAGGGCTACACCATGATCAAGACCGCTCTTCCGGGGCCGGCGCGTTTCGTCGAGTCCCGCAGGTTCATCGACCGCGAGGTTGAGCGTTTCGCGCTTCTTCGCGACGCGATCGGGCCGGACGTAGACTTCGGGATTGACTTCCACGGCCGGGTGAGTTCGGCACTGGCGATCCAGCTGATCCAGGCGATCGAACCGCTGCACCCCCTCTTTGTCGAGGAGCCGGTCACTCCTGAGGACGTCGACGCCATGGCGCACCTTGCACGAAGGACCAATGTGCCGATCGCTGCGGGCGAGCGCCTGTTCACCCGGTGGGGTTTCCAGCGATTGCTAGAGCAACGCGCCGTGTCGATCGTGCAGCCCGATCTCTCGCACTGCGGTGGAATCTCTGAAGGGCGCAAGATCGCGGCCATGTCGGAGACCTACGGGGTCGGCTTCGCTCCGCACAACCCTCTCGGCCCGGTGAACCTCGCAGCCAGCCTGCACCTGAGCTTCACTATCGAGAACTTTGTTGCCCAAGAGCAGATCACTTTGGGCGATGGCCTCATCACACGACCGTTCGAGCTCGTCGACGGTTATGTCGCTGCCCCCGAGGGGCCGGGCCTGGGTGTAGAGCTCGACAGGGACGCCATCGAGCCACTGCTCTATGACGGCGGCTGGAAGCTTCCCTACTGGTTCGACGCTCACGATTCGGGAGTTGCAAAATGGTAGGCGCATCGCGGCTGGAGCCGTATCGCAGGCTTCTCCGCGAGGCCGGTTCTCCCGGCGCGGACGAGGTCAGTCCTTCGGCGAAAGTGTTCCCGGACGGAGCTCATTATCGCGTCGAGATCCCGAGCACCGAAGGGGTTGAGGGAGTGCGCGCGGTCTTCCAGGCAGCCGACGAGTTCGGCGTCCCCGTGCACCGCGTCTCGCAGGGGAGCGGCGCAATGCTGCTCGCGAACGACGAGATACGCGAGATGGTTGCGTTGTGCCACGAACGCAACGTTGAACTCAGTCTCTTCGTCGGACCGCGCCCCGCGTGGGACGTGTCCGGACAGCGCTCCTTCGGCGGAAACCGCCTCGAGGGCGCTGATCAGCTCGTGTACTCCATGGACGACCTCGCTCGGGCCGCCGAGCTCGGCGTTCGTGGCGCGCTGGTGTCCGATGAGGGGGTGCTGCTCGCGGCGGCGTTGATGCGTCAGCGCGGGATGCTGCCCGCCGATTTCGTCATCAAGGGTTCCGTGCAGCTCATGGCGAGCAATCCATTGTCCGTTCGGATGCTTCAGGGCGCGGGCATGGACACAATCAACCTCGCGCCGGGAATGAGCCTCGCCCGGCTCTCGTCGGTGCGCGGTGCCGTCGACATCCCCATCGACTTTTACGTCGAGTCGCCGGACAACCTAGGGGGCTTCGTTCGCCACTACGAGATCCACGACATCATCCGGACCCTCAGCCCGGTGTACGTAAAGTTCGGCCTGCGCAACCATCCTGACGTCTACCCCAGCGGCAGCCACCTGCAGCCGCTGACGACTGTCCTCTCGCGCGAGCGAGTGCGACGTGCGAGGATCGGCCTGGACCTGCTCGAGCGCCTGGGCAACGACTTCTTGATGACGGACCTTGGAGCGCCGGCACGGCTGACCGGCCTCGGAGTGCCCCAGCCTTCGGCCGCAACCGCCCCGATGGTGGCCGATGTGACACTCAGGTGAGGAACAATCGTGCGCACCAGAATGTTCTACATGCTGGACCTTGGCTCGTAGGCGCTACGGTGCATGATGTGCAGCACAGCTAGCTGCGCACCGTCGTGTCGACGGTGACCGCCGAGCTCGCGGCTCGGCGAGCGGAAAGTGAACAAGGGGTTCCCGTGAGTAAGCAACTGGATGCACCGCCGGCAGGTATCGGATGAGTCAGTCACTGGAGAGGGCCCTGACGATCTTAAAGCTCGTCGGAGACGGGCCCAAGACGATCACGCAGCTTGGGCAGCACCTGGAGGTGCACGCAACCACCGCGCTGCGGCTGGTCCGCACCCTGAAAGATAACCGGTTCCTCGAGCCCGTCGGCGATGGTACGTATCGTCTGGGCTCGACACTGATCGATCTTGGGCAGCGCGCTCTGGATGAGAACGATCTGCGCACGGTCGGTCACTCTCATCTCGTTAGGCTGAATGAGATCACGAACGAGACCGTGCACTCCGCCGCGCTGGACGGAAGCGTCATCACCTATGTGGACAAGGTGGAGAGTCGGCATCCCGTGAGGATTGAATCGTTCGTCGGCCGGGAAGTACTGAAGCACTGCACGGGTGTGGGGAAGGCGATCCTGTCGTTCCTGCCGGAGGAGGAGCTGGAGCGCCACTTGGCAGGCATGGATTTCGAGTACTTCACGCCTACCACGATCACGGACCGGGAAGCCTTCCGCCGCGAATTGCAACTCACTAGGGAGCGCGGCTACGCCATGGACGATGAGGAGCACGAGCCCGGCATCTGTTGTGTGGCCGTGCCGATCTTCTCCGCTTCCGGACGGGTGACGCATTCTCTCAGCGTGTCTGCACCATCGAGTCGAATGACTTTAATCCAGCTGCTCGAGTTCCTGCCGGACATCAATAGCGCGGGCGAAAAGATTTCGGAAGCGCTGGGCTATCGAAGCCAGGCGCACGACGCGCAGCCCACCTGATCCTGAGCAGACCGGGGCGGACGGTTTACGACCAGATCGGATGGTCGTGAACGAACCGAGGGATCGCGGGTCCATATAGTCGCGACTGATCAAAGCGGCCAGGTGCGAGCGCGGCTAGCGATGGCGGACTCAACCTTCCCGCCTGCACATCACACGGCATTGCTGCGCCAGTTGCTGTGATGTCAACCGCACGTGCCCACATCCTGCCCACATCTCATGCCATTCACCGCAGTTCTGATTATCAACGCTGGCCGAAAAACGCCGGAAATTCGGGGCGATTGCGGCGTTGCGCGATGTCTACGGGCATCAGCTCTAACACTCGTAATGAGAAGGTCATCAGTTCGATTCTGATAGGCGGCTCCGCTCATTCCCGCGTCAGCGTGCGCGTCAGACCGCTAGCGTTGGCAGATGCAATTGCGGTCCTGCGAGCGACCCGCCGCCTCCGTCCTTGGTGGTCCTTCAAATAGGTCAGCTATTCGGTCACAGTGGGACACATGCTGTTGCCCGGAATGGCGTCCTATGCACGAGTACTGAATCCCGCGGGAAAGCGCGACGCCGACATTGTATGGAACGAGATCGGTACGACGCACGCCGATGGAAGAACCCAGTGGACAGACCTCGCAGCCGAGGACCACTTTGATGCGAACGATCAACGGGAACCCGAAACGGGCACGATTGACCCGACGGTCGCAAACAGACTCGCTCAACTACTGACGACTCGCACCGCAACGCCGGACGAGTACTTTTTCCTCGTATGGGAGGGCTATGCCGGTCTGCGTCCCGAGGTGCGGACCGCCGCCATGTTCGACCTCGCATCGCTCTCGCGACGGATGCGCATCCTCACCGGTCGAGTAACGGATGCGACCGAATCGGTCGTGGCTGAGCCGTTCCGACGGCTGCCAATCTGGTGGATTCCGCGGGACGGTGCCTGGTGTGTGGGAAACGATATTTATGGGCGGAGCGTGTTCGTCGGCGGGTCCGCGGAGACCATCTCCGCCATTGTCACCGATCCCCGGCTTGAGGCCTATGCCGCTGGCGAGAACCAGAGAGTCGTCAACGAGGATTTCTAGTCGAGTGAGGCTCTCGGCGACGACCCGGTGGCCAATCGGCCGGGATACTTCTTGATCTCCGGCCCCCCGTGACGGAGAATGCGGGCATGAGCAACGTGGCTCCGCTCAATCCTCCCGACCTAACTCGGGTCAACTTTTCGTCGCGTACCGATGGCGTGGCGACGGTGCAGAAGACGCTTTCGATCCTCGAGATCGTTGCGGAACGCGGCGGAGCGACCGCCCGCGAAGTCTCGGACGCCCTGAGCGTGCCGATCCCAACCGTCTACCGGCTGCTCCAAGAACTCGTGCACGCGGAGTATCTCGTGCATCTCAAGGGCGCGAAGCGCTTCGAGTTGGGGTACAAGCTGCACGGTCTCGGCGTCTCCCTGCACCGCCAGCTCGGCGTGCCGGTCCCGGTGCGCGCCGCGATCGACGCGCTGCACGAGGACGCCGGCGCCGCCGCATACTTCGCGGTGTACCGCGGAGCGGATGTCGTGATCGCGTACGTGGCCGATTGCCCGAAGCATCCGCGGGTCACGCCCCTCAAGTTCGGCTTCCACGAGGCGGCGCATGCAACGGCGTTCGGCAAGATCATGCTCGCCGGAATGAGCATCGAACAACGGGAGCAGTACCTCCAGGTGCACGGCATTTCCCCGCTCACCGCGTCGACGATCACCGACCCGGGGGAGCTTGACCGGCACCTCGCGGATGTCGCGACCCTCGGGATCGCCTGGGAACGCGAAGAATTCGTGCCGGGGAAGGTCTGCGCGGCCGTCGGTGTGCGCAACGCCGCCGGGATGGTCGTCGGCTCGGTCGCGATCAGCACTGATGCCGCCGACATGCCAGACCGTGAACACGAGGTGGAGAATCTCCTGCGTGAGGGTTCGGCCAAGGTCAGCCGCTATTTGCGGTCCGGATCGACACAGCGGCGCTGACTGCGGGCTGCGGCCCACGAATCGAGGCTGCACGCGGGATGCGGCCCCGACGGGCCGAGGCCGCATCCAATCGCTCGGCTACTTGGCCTCCCACCACGGCGCGACGACGGCGCGCGCGAGGGTGTGCCCCGAGAGGTTGAAACCCAGAAACGCCGGCGTTGACCCATGGTCAATGCCGAGGGACTCAACATCCACCGCGTGAACCGCGATGTAATAGCTGTGCTTGCCGTGCCCGGCGGGGGGAGCGGCGCCGAGGAACCTCCGCAGGCTCGCATCGTTCGCAAGCTGGAACGCACTGGCGGGCAGTGCCGAGCCGCTGTCATCACCCGCACCGGAAGGCAGTTCGGTCGTCGACACGGGGATGTCCGCGACGGCCCAGTGCCAGAATCCGCTGCCGGTCGGGGCGGATGGGTCGTAGACCGTGATGGCGAAACTCTTCGTGTCTTCGGGGAATCCCGACCAGGAAAGCTGCGGCGAAGTATCCGAGCCGCCTGCGCCGAAGATTCCGCTCACCTGGGCGGTGGGCAGTTCCTGGCCATCGGCAACGTCGGTGCTTGTCAGTGTGAAGGTCGGAACCTCCGCGATGGCGTCATATGGGCTTGTCATTCTGTTCCTTCCTAGAGGTCGCCGGTAGCGAGTTGTGTGGCGATGTAGTCCGCCTGTCGAATTGCGAGAGCGACGATCGTCAGGGTCGGATTGGCTGCCGCGCCAGTCGTGAAGACCGAACCGTCGCTGATGAACAGGTTCGGTACGTCGTGTGCCCGTCCCCACTCGTCGACGACACCGTCTTCCGACCTGGCGCTCATCCGGCTCGTGCCGAGATTGTGCGTCGATGGGTAGGGAGGAGTGCTGTAATGCCGGGTGGCGCCAACCGACTCATAGAGGGCGGCCGTGTGGGCGAAGGCGTAGTCCCGCATGGCCTTGTCATTCGGATGGTCGTCGTAGTGCACGTGGGCGACCGGAAGGCCGTGCTGGTCCTTCACCGCCGCGTTAAGCGTGACGCGATTGGTCTCCTGCGGCAGGTCCTCGCCCACGATCCACAGGCCGGCGGTCCGCGCGTACCCCTCCATGAAGGAGGTGAAGCCGCGCCCCCAGGCGCCGGGGTCGAGGAACTTGCCGAGGAACGCGGGGCCGAGCGAGATGGTCTCCATGTAGTACCCGCCCGCAAAGCCGCGCGAGGTGTCGTATTTCGACTCGTCGGCGATCACGCCGGCCATCGTCTCGCCGCGGAACATGTTCACCGGTTCGTCGAATTGCGCGAACGTCGATCCCGTGAGGTGGCGCATGTAATTGCGGCCGACGTGCCCGGATGAGTTCGCGAGTCCGTCGGGGAACATCGCGCTTGCGCTCAGCAGGAGCAGGCGCGGCGTCTCGATCGAGTTGGCGGCGACTGCGACGAGCTTCGCGCGCTGCCTGTGCATCGCGCCATTCTCATCGATGTACAGGACGGCATCCGCTCGTCCGCGCGCGTCGTGGGTGATCTGTGCGGCGTGGCTGTTCGGCCGAAGGTCGAGCAGGCCCGTCGCCTCGGCCCGCGGGATCTCGCGCACGAGGGTGCTCCACTTCGACTTGTTCTTGTCGCCCTGGAAGTTGAAACCGTCCTGGATAGACGCGGGCCTCCCGTCGTACTCCTCGGCGTTCGTTGCGTACGGCCCGGTCGCGTAGTACTTGTAGCCCACTCTCTTCGCACCCTCGGCGAGCACTTTGTAGTTGTTGTTCGCTGGGAGGGGCTTGCGCCCGTGCCGGTGGGTCGAGCCCATTGCAATTTCGGCCTTGTCGTACCACCGCGCCATCTCCGGCAGGTCGATTGGCCAGTCCAGCAGGGTTGCGCCATCCACGTGTCCGTAGGCTGTGCGTGCCTTGAACTCGTGCGGCTTGAAGCGTGGAGTTGCACCCGACCAGTGTGACGTCGACCCTCCGACTGCTTTCACGGTCCAGGCCGGAAGGTTCGGGAAGTCCCGTGCGATCCGCCATGACCCGGAGTTCGTGCGGTTATCGGTCCAGGCCATCCGGGTGAAGGCCTCCCACTCGTCGTTCGTGTAGTCCTCGTTCTTGATGTAGGGCCCGGCTTCGAGCACTACCACCGGGATGCCCTTGCTTGTGAGTTCGTAGGCGAGGGTGCCGCCGCCGGCCCCGGAGCCGACGATGACGACCGCGTCCTCGTCGTGGGAAATGGCGCTCATATCGTTGCCACCTTCTTGGTGTTGTCGAAGCTGACCTGGAGGCCGGGGACCGGAGGAACGTAGCCGACGAGTTCGTCGTCGCCCTCGTACTCGGTGATGCGCGGTTCCGGCAACCAGTGCAGGTCGTCGAATCCGCGATCTATGTAGCCGCCCTTGTCCGATGAGTAGCCCTCGTAGCCCAGGAAGTCCCACACTTCTGGGTCGCTGTAGAGCGTGACGACTGCGCTGGTGAGCATGATCTGAAAGAACTCCGTCTGCTGGAGGTGGCGGAGGATGCCCGAGAGGTCGTCGATTGTGATGGCCGTGAGGTCGCCGCCGACGAGCGCCTCGAGGCTGCGGATGCCCTCAACGACGACGCCAAGCTGGTGGGGGGAGTCCGACACATTGGCGGCAATCGCCTCGGCCGAGCGCAAGTACGGTCCTTCGGCGAGGGCGTCGTGCGGGAAGATCGCCCGAAGTGTGCGGGCCAGCTTCGCCGTGGCATCCGCATCGAGCGAGTTCAGATAGTCACCGGAAGGCACTGTGTTGTCGAAGGTCATCGCTGGTCTCCTTGCTTGAGTGGGGGTGGGGTTATGGGATGAGGATGCCTCTGCCGAGCAATCGGCCATGGTCGAGGTCGTCGATCGCATCGAGTGCCGCGTCGAGCGGGTAGGCGCGCGTGTGCAGTTTCACTCGTCCCTGCGCGGTGAGGGTCATGAGTTCGACGAGGTCGTTGTAGGTCCCGACGAGGTTGCCGATCACATTGATCTCCCGCGAGATGATCTCGATGGTCGGGATGCTTACGGTGCCGCCGTAACCGATCACATACTGCGAGCCCCGGTTGCGTAATAGGCGCGGAGAGAGCAGCTCGGTGCCGTGCTCGCCGACGTAATCGAAAACGACATGTGCGCCTCCGCCCGTGATGTCCTGCACCTGGGACGCGACAGTGTCATCATCGACGGCGAGCACCGTGTGGTGGGCGCCAAGGGATTTCGCAAGCTCGAGCGCTTCCTCCGACCGGTCGATGACGGTGATCTCGGCGGAGGTGATCGCCACGAGGGCCTGGATGCCGATGTGACCGAGCCCCCCAGCACCGATAACAACCGCCTGCGCGCCGGGGAACAGCTGATCGGCCGCCTTTCGCACGGCGTGATATGCCGTGAGCCCGGCGTCCGCGAGGGCCGCGATATCGCGTGGTTGCAGCGACGGGTCGAGCTTCACGACGGCCCGTGCGTTCGTGAGCAATTGCTGCGCCATCCCCCCGTCGGCGTTGATGCCGGGGAAGGTCGAGCTTTCACAGTGCGAATCCTGACCGATTCGGCAAGCCGGGCACAGTCCGCAGCTTGTGATCGGGTGCATGATGACGGTGTCTCCGACCGAGACGGTGCTCACCGCGTGGCCGACCTCCCGGACCCATCCCGCGTTCTCGTGGCCGAGTGTGTAGGGAAGGTGAGGATGTTGAATCGGCTCCCACTGTCCCTCGATGATGTGGAGGTCGGTGCGGCAGAGGCCCGCGGCTCCCACGTCGACGATGACATCCCATGGCCCGGTGACCTTCGGCTCCGTGATGTCCTCGATTGTCGGGGCTTGCCCGTACGCGTGGAGTCGTAGCGCTTTCATGATCGGGTTTCTCCTCGGGTGGTTGGGTCAGGGCGCGAGAGGTGTGGTCTCGGTCCCTCGCGCATGGGCGATCTCGATGTTTACGAGTGAGAGTATCCCTCTGGCTCCCGAGCGGAAATAGCGTCGTTCTTGCCTGTTGAGAAGGCGCCGCATTCGGGGACGGACCGCGCCGGTACTGGCATTCGTGCGCCATTCACTGGCACGATGTCCCGGTGAGCTATCAAGTTGATGATGACCTCGGCCGCATCGATCGGGATGCCGTCTGGCGATTCCTGTCGACAGACGCCTACTGGGAGAAGTGGCGCACTCGCGAGGAGGTGGAGCGCCAAATCGATGGCGCCTGGCGGGTGGTCGGTGCCTACGCGGAGCGCTCCGGCGAGTTGGTCGGGTTCGCCCGGGCTGTTTCGGACGGAGTTGCATTCGCCTATCTCGCAGACGTGTTCGTGCTTGCCGAGCACCGGGGCCACGGGGTCGGCAAGATGCTCGTCAAGACGATGATCGACGATGGGCCCGGTGCAGGGTTCAGGTGGACCCTCGACACTCGCGATGCCCACGGTCTTTACCGCCAGTTCGGGTTTGCCGAACCGGACTCGAGAGCCTTGGTCCGCCACCGCCGCCCATAGGCGCGTTCCTCCTCCCTTATAGCGCTGGCGCGCCCATTTCGCCGCCCGTACGCTGACGCAAAATGTCCGCCGTCGCACACGTCACGAAGGGGAAACGCATGCCAAAACCCACGATCGTCCTCGTCCATGGAAGCTGGGCCGACGCATCCAGCTGGAACGCCGTTGCAACGGAGCTGCGGGGTCCGGGCTTCACCGTCCTGGCGCCGCCGAACCTGCTGCGCGGGCTCCCGGCGGATGCGGCCTATGTGGCGTCGTTCGTTGCCCAGCGCACAACCGGGCCCGTGGTGCTGGTCGGCCATTCTTACGGCGGCGCGGTGATTACCAACGCGGCTACGGAGGGCGGAGAGGTGCGTGCGCTGGTCTACGTCGACGCCTTCATCCCGGACGAGGGAGAGACGGTGTTTCAAATCCTCGGAGGGTCCGGGTCGGCACTTGACGTGCCGGACCCCACCACGGTGCTCGATATCGTCGGCTACCCGGGCGCACCGGAGGGCGATGCCGAGGCGTTCCTCAAGCCCTCCACGGTGCATGACGCGTTCGCCCAGGATCTGCCGGAGGCCGATCGCTGGCTGATCGATCGTGGCGGGTCAACGCCCCGGCACGCTGAGCGCCAACACCACGCCATCCGGGGCCGCGGCCTGGAAGACGCTGCCGAGCTGGGCGGTCGTCGGAACGGAGGACCGAGTGATCCCGCCGGACACGCAGCGTCGGATGGCCGAACGGGCGGGTGCCACCATCAGCGAGGTGGGCGGATCCCACGTGTCTATGGTGTCGCAGCCGCCGGCCGCGATCGACGCCATCCTTTGCGGCGGTCGCGAGCATCGCGGAATAGCCGGCGCGGCCGACGTGCTCTCCGGGTCACCATTTCCGGGCCGATTGCCCGGGTAGCGACCCGGACTGCGCGTGTCAACCCCCAGCGCAAAATGCTGTAATTCGCGGCCTGTCAATACACTGGCAACGAGAGTGGGTTTTATGTCAGTGCCAACAGCACAAGACGAGACCGAACGGATTCTAGGCGGCCGGTACCGGCTGGAAGTTCCGATCGGTCAGGGGGGAACGGCGACCGTTTACCGGGCGTACGACGAGTCCCTCGGTCGCACCGTCGCGGTCAAGCTGTTCCACGCCGGTTCCGTCGACCCCGGGCGACAGGAGACAGAGCTCTCCGTTCTGGCCGGTCTCGATCATCACGCGCTGGTCAGTCTGTTTGACGCGGGCATCGACCAGGACGAGAGCGGGCGGGCGCGCCGCTTCCTTGTCATGGCACTGGTCAAGGGAATGGATATGCGGGCTCGCCTCGCCGGTCCGCCGATCGCTGCGCGTCACATCGCCGAGGTCGGTTACGACATGGCGGAGGCGCTGGATTACATTCACGCGCACAGCGTGATTCATCGCGACATCAAGCCGTCCAACCTGCTCCTTGTCGACTATGGGGCTACGTCTTCGCGTGCCCGAGCCAAGCTCACAGACTTTGGCATCGCCCTCTCGGAAGACATCGAGCGGATGACCGCCGAGGGTACCACCACAGGCACGGCGGCTTATCTGAGTCCGGAGCAGGCTTCCGGGGCAAAGGTCGGCGCGGCGACCGATGTGTACTCCCTTGGCCTGGTGTTGCTCGAATGCTTCACAAGGCGGGTGGAGTTTCCCGGTTCCGTGGTCGAGTCGGCTGTCGCCCGCCTGTCGCGGGACCCGGCGGTCCCCAAGCACCTGCCCGATCACTGGCGGCAGCTGCTCCTGGCGATGACCGCGCGGGATCCTGCGGATCGGCCCACCCGCGGCGAACTGGTGGCTACCCTCAAGCAAGTGGTGATCGCCGAAAGCGGGCGCCACAAGGATGTCGAGGGCGAGGCCTTCTCACCGAACGCGGCCGACCCATATCAGGCCACTCCGCAGGGAATCCTTGATACCCTCCCGGACGAGGCGCTCCATCGGGTCACGGCGATGGCAGCTCGGCTGTTTTCCGCTCCGATATCCATCGTCAGCGTCGTCGATCACGACCGCACCTGGTTCAAGTCCTACTACGGCGCGGAGGTCGAGAAGGTCGCACGCGCTGTCGACCTATCGAAGACGGCGATCCCCCAGGAGGAGCCGGTGGTCGTCGAGGATGCGTCAACCGATCCGCGAACCGAGTCCAGCTCGCTCGTCACCGGGCCGCTCGGCCTGCGGTTCTATGTCGGAGTGCCGCTCAAGCGGCACGACGGGCGCACGATTGGCACCCTCTCGGTGCTCGACTTCAAGCCGGGCAGCGCCTCTGAGGCCGAAGTCGCGAACCTGCAGGACCTCGCCGCGCTCGTCGTGGCGCAGCTCGAATTGCGTCAGCAGGGCATCCGAACGGGTGAAGTGGATTCGTCCATAACGCAGACCCTCTGACAAGGACTCTGCTAGTCCAGTACGGACTTGGCTACGCGGCGAACTGACGGTCGGCCGAGCCATCCCTTATCTGCGCGGACAGAACCTGAATGGCCGCGTGGAAGCTGTGGACGTAGGTGCGAACGAGCGGGCGATGCATTTCCGTGACCTCGAACGCGTCCTCGACGCGCTGCACAAAGCCGAGGAGCGAGAGACCGTCGTGTTCCACCTTCGAGGGATCACTGATCCGCCATTCGTCCCGGGAAATCGCGATCACCTCGACTTCGCCGGACGGTATGGCGCGGCTCGTGCGAATAGTGTGCTGCTGCCTCATTGGGACTATTTGACTCGCGAAATGCACTTTGTGACAGGGATTGCGCGTGGCGGTAACGCTTCATATGATGCCGGTCGCTTTTCGTTTTGGCGATCCTGCGCGATCCTGCCGCAACGGAAGCGGCGCGCGTACGATTGGCAGCACCGAATCGCCTGGAGCACATATCGCCGGATGTTGTTCAACCAGCCAGTTACGGAGGATCCCCGTGGGAACACTGACGTACGATTCCACGCTTACGGCGGACTTCGACGATCGCGTGCTGGCTCACCTGCAGATCGTGATCAACGGCAAACTTCGCCGCAACGAAGCCTTCGCGTTTTCCTGGAAAGACGACCAGCGCATCGGCAACGGTCGCACCTCCATCTGGCTCAATTCCGCGATTCCGATTAGTTACAAATACCTCGGAGGGCGGATGCCGCTGATCAATCCGCGCTGGATCGAGGCCCTCGTCGTCGCCGCGAACTCCCCGGGAGGACTCCATCTCGTGCCGGAGCCGCCGGAAAACGACCACTTTGAGGGGCATCGCGGTGAGGGGCATCGGGTCGAGGGGCATCGGACCGAGGGGCATCGGACCGAGGGGCATCGGGTCGAGGAGTGAGACGTATCGTCGTGCACTACGGAAACAACGAATACAGCCTCTCCGGACGGGATCTCGAGGAGGTAAAGGCGGAAATCGAGGACGCCGTCGGAGCGGGGCGCCCGCTCTGGTTGCGAGTCAACCACGGTGAGGGAACCTATAGGGCGGCCGACATTCTTATCACCGCTGCGACGCCGATCGCCCTGCTTCCGGGAGATTCGATCGAGCCGGAGTCGCCGTAATCCGGCGCCCATCCGTCGCCTTACCGTGCCTGCCGCCGGAACGGGCGCGGTGCGCGACGGGAGGCGGCCTGGGAAATCGTTCCGGACCGGGAATTCCGCCGCCGCGAACGGACGGAAACGGAGTGGGGCCCGACACAGTAACCACACGATGTCGGACCCCGGCCATACCCGCCGGATCAGGGACGGGACAACCTGCCCCTGAGACTACGCCGAGGAGTCCTTCGGACAAAGGCCCGTGTCGCACTAGTTGCCGCCCCAGTTTCGAGGGCGTCGCCCGCAAAAACCGGGATCGAGCACCTCGGCTCGCGCCGCGGTGCCAACCCGAAGCCCCGAGTCGCCGCTGCTAGATTTCTTGTGGTGCGTGCAGATCCGCGCATCGAGAGGAAGACATGCCCCAGGACACCGCCCCCGAAGCTATTCGCTGGGGAATCCTCGGCACGGGCTACATTGCGCGCGCTCAGACCGCCGACCTGCTCGCCAACGGGTTCACCGTGACCGCGGTGGGATCCCGAACCCAGGAATCGGCAGACGCCTTTGCGGCCGAATTCGGCATCGCGAACGCGCACTCGAGCTATGAGGCGCTCGCGGCCGACCCGGAAGTCGACGTCATTTACGTGTCGACCCCGCACCCGTTCCACGCGAAGAATGCCCTGACTGCCCTTAACGGCGGCAAACACGTGCTTGTTGAGAAGTCGTTCACGGTGAACGCGGCCGAGGCTCGCGAGGTCGTGGACACCGCAGCCGCACTCGGACTTCAGGTGATGGAGGCGATGTGGTCGAGGTTCCTTCCGCACATGCTGCGAATTCGGGAGATCATCGCGGCAGGCACGCTCGGGGATGTGCGCACGCTCATCGCCGACCACAATCAGAACCTGCCAAAGGATCCCGACCACCGCATCAACAACCCGGCACTCGGCGGCGGGGCGCTGCTTGACCTCGGCATCTACCCGGTGTCATTCGCGTTCGACCTCTTTGGTCCCCCGACAACGGTGTATGCAGCCGCCGCCAACACCACGACGGGGGTCGACCGGCAGACGGCCATCGTGCTGACCTACGGCGACGGCCAGCAAGCGCTTCTGCACAGCGCGCTCGACACCCTCGGGCCCAACCGCGCCTCGATTATCGGCACCCTCGGCCGCATCGAGATCGATGCGGTCTGGTACAGCCCGACAACGTTCACGGTATTCGATAACAAGGGTGTCGAACTCGAACGATACGAAAGCCAGGTAACCAACCGGGGTATGCAATATCAGGCGTGGGAGTTGGAACGCCGCATCCGGACCGGCGACGCAGGCGAAGTGCTGACGGCCAAGGAGAGCGTTCAGATCATGGAGGCCCTTGACGCGATTCGCGAGCAGATCGGCCTGAGCTACCCCGGCGAGTAGGCGAAGCAGGTGCCCGTTGGCCCGGGTGGGCCCTGCCAGCCGGGCCGGCGGCGTCGTTATCATTAGGTGGTGAGTGACCCGCTGGAGCCGCAGTCGCCCGAGGCGCAACCGTCCGAGGGCCAACCGCCGCTGAGTCAACCGTCGCTGAGTCAATCGCCGCTGACGCGACGCCAGGCCCGCGCTGCGGCGGATGCTACTGAGCTTTTCGACAGTCCGGGCGCTGAACGAGCGGATGCCGCGGCGCCGGCGACCGGAATCGCCGCAACCCGGTTGGCGCATCCGAAGGTTTGGCTGTATTCGGCCATCGGTGTCGGGTTCGCGCTGCTGGTGACCGGTTCCGTCCTCGCCGGGGCCGCCGTCGGATCGGCCAAGGAGGCTTCAGCGCCGGTGGCCTCCGGCAGCGTAAAGCCGAGTCCGTCGCCAACGCCAACCGCGCGCCCGGTGCCCGCGACGCTTGCCGATCCCACTCGCCTCCGCACCTGTTCGATCGCCGGCCCGGCAGCCGACCCCAACCTGTTGAGCTTCGAGGGAAGCGTGATCAATGCGACGACGGGGGAGGTGCTGTTCGACCGGTCCGCGACGACACCCGCTCGCACCGCGAGCGTGCTGAAGACCCTCACGGCCGCGGCCGCTCTCTCCGTGCTGTCGCCCGGCTATCAGATTCCGACCAGGGTGTACGAGGGGGCGACGCCGGGAACCGTCGTGCTTGTCGGCGGCGGCGATCCCACCCTCAGCGCCCTCGGTGCGGGGCAGGAGAGCGTCTACCGTGGGGCGCCGAAACTCACCGATCTCGCCGCCCAGGTGTCGGCGAAGTGGGCCGAGCTGCACCCCGGCACCCCGATCACCGACGTTGTGCTCGACTCCACCCTGTGGGACCCGGCGGACAACTGGGATCCGAGCTGGGAGCGCAGCGAGCAGACCCAGGGTTACCAGCCGGAGGTGACCGCGCTCATGGTGGACGGCGGGCGGGCGAACCCGCGTTCGCAAGACAGTCCGCGCAGCAGCAACCCGATCGGCGACGCCGGGAAGGCCTTCGCCGCCGATCTGGGGCTGAGCGACCCGAGCCACCTCAGCACGGGTGCCGCGCCGGCCGGAACGCAACTGCTCGGCCAAGTGGTGTCGCAGCCCGTGCGGGTGCTCGTCGGCCAGATGCTCCCGGCCTCGGACAACGCCCTCGGCGAGATGCTCGCAAGGGTCACGTCGAAGGCCGCGGGCAGCACCGGCTCCTCGGCCTCGCTCGCCACCGTGATTCCCGCGGCGCTGAAGCGCTATGGACTCGTGCCGACCGGCGTGACGATCCGGGATGGCTCGGGGTTGAGCAACAACAACGCCGTTCCGGCGACTTTCGTCGCCCAGCTCATGGCCAAGATCGCCGGCGGCCAACAGAACCTCGACATCATCTCCAACGCGCTTCCGATCGCGGGCAAGACCGGAACGCTCGCCGGTCGGTTCACCGGGGCGAATGCCGTCGCCCGCGGAGCCGTCATCGCTAAGACCGGGTGGATCAAGACGGAGTACGCCCTCGCAGGCATCATCCATGCGGCGGACGGCTCGACACTGTCCTTTGCCTTCTACGCGCTCGGCGCGATCAACAGCCGCACCCAGCCGGCCCTCGACACCATCACGACCGCGGCATTCAGGTGCGGCGACAACCTCTCCAACAACTGAGGGCGAACATGACCAAGGCGCTATTCATCATCGATGTGCAGAACGATTTCACCGAGGGCGGCGCGCTCGGGGTGGAGGGCGGGGCAGCGGTCGCCGCCGGCATCACCCGCTACCTGGCCGAACATCCGGATCGCTACGCGCAGGTCTTCGCCTCTCGGGATTGGCACGACGGCGACAACGACAACGGCGGGCACTTTGCCGTGGACAAGGCTCCGGACTTTGTGAACAGCTGGCCGGTTCACTGCGTGAGCGGGACGACCGGCGCCGAGTACCACCCGAGCCTCGACGTCTCCCGAATCACCGTTCCCGTACTCAAGGGACAGGGAAAGCCGGCGTACTCCATCTTCGAGGGAGAGACCGCCGATGGGAAGACCGTTCCCGAGAAACTGGATGAGCTCGACATCGACGAGATCGATGTCGTGGGAATCGCCACCGACTACTGCGTGCTGAGGTCCGCGCTCGACGCCGTTCGCAGCGGACGCGCGGTTCGGGTGTTGGACGACCTCGTGGCCGGTGTGGCACCGGACTCGAGCGCGGCGGCCCTCGACGAGCTCGCCGAGGCCGGAGTGCGCATCGAGCGTTCCTGACGGTTGGCAAAACTAGACTCGTTCGCATGAGTACGATTTCTGAATCCGAACTGCTGGCACAGGTGCCCGACCGAATGTTCATCGGTGGGGACTGGGTCGAATCGACGTCCGGGCGGGCAATCGAGGTGCAGGATCCGGCCACCGGGCTCGTGATCAAGACGATCGCGGACGCCTCAGTTGCCGACGGAACGCGAGCGATGGATGCGGCGGCCGCCGCGCAGGCCGACTGGGCCGCCACCCCGCCGCGGGTTCGGGCCGAGATTCTGCGCCGGGCATTCGATCTGCTTCAGGAGCGCGCCGACGAATTCGCGTTGCTCATGACTCTCGAGATGGGTAAGCCGCTCGCCGAGGCCCGCGGCGAGGTGACGTACGGCGGCGAGTTCCTCCGCTGGTTCAGCGAGGAGGCGGTGCGGATCGGCGGACAGTACGGGGTAAACCCGGAGGGCACCGGCCGCATGCTCGTCACCCACCTCCCGGTCGGACCGTGCTTCCTCATCACGCCCTGGAACTTCCCGCTTGCGATGGCGACCCGCAAGGTGGCCCCGGCGCTCGCCGCCGGATGCACGGTTGTGCTGAAGCCGGCGGAACTGACCCCTCTCACCACCCTGTATTTTGCGAAGCTGCTCGAGGATGCCGGTCTGCCGAAGGGCGTGCTCAACGTGATCACGACGTCCACCTCCGGTGAGGTGTCTGGTCCGATCATCGCCGACCCGCGGCTGCGCAAACTCAGTTTCACCGGTTCGACGCCCGTCGGAATCCGCCTGCTCAAGCAAGCCGCCGACAACGTCCTGCGCACGTCGATGGAGCTGGGCGGCAACGCGCCGTTCCTCGTCTTCGAAGACGCCGACCTCGACAAGGCCGTTGACGGGGCAATGCTCGCCAAGTTCCGCAACATCGGACAGGCCTGCACGGCGGCGAACCGGTTCATTGTGCACGCCTCGGTTGCGGAGGACTTCGCCGCCCGGGTGACCGCCCGGGTGAGGGAACTCAAGGTCGGTCGGGGGACGGAAGACGGAGTCACGATCGGCCCTCTCATCAACGAGGGAGCGGTGTCGAAGGCGGACTCCCTCGTTCGCGACGCGGTGTCCCGCGGGGCGACGGTGCTGACCGGCGGCTCGGCGGTCGACGGGGCCGGAACTTTCTTCGAGCCGACCGTCGTGACCGGGGTTGTTCCGGGAAGCGACATCCTGCGGGAGGAGATCTTCGGGCCGGTGCTGTCGATAGTCACCTTCACCGACGAGGCAGACGCCGTGACGAAGGCCAACGACACCCAATACGGGCTCGTGAGCTACGCCTTCACCCAGGATCTCGCGCGCGCGCAGCGGCTGATCGAGAGCGTCCAGACCGGCATGATCGGCATCAACGTCGGGGTGGTTTCCAACGCCGCCGCGCCGTTCGGCGGGGTGAAGCAGTCCGGTCTCGGTCGTGAGGGCGGCGCCGAGGGCATCATGGAGTATCTCGAGACGAAGTACGCGCTCACCCCGAGCCCCGGTGCATAGCGGTGTGAGGTCGACCCGGTTCGGCGGGGGGACGGCCCGGTGACCGTGATCGAGATCACCGATCTGCAGGATCCGCGCCTGGCCGACTTTTCGCACCGCACGGACGTCGCGCTCAAGAAGGCGAGCGGCACCGAGCACGGTCTCTACATCGCCGAGTCGGCCCTCGTGCTCGAGCGCGCGCTGCGGGCCGGCCACGAGCCGCGATCGGTACTCGCCCTCGGCGGCTCAGTCGACGAGGCGCTCGAACTGCTCGACGGCCGGGATATTCCGGTGTTCTCCGGCCCGTCGGAACTGCTCGAGGAGTTGACCGGCTACCTCCTTCACCGCGGTCTCATCGCCGCGATGCACCGGCCGCCGTTGCCCACCCCGGAGTCGCTCCTCGCCGGGGCGAGCCGGGTGATCATCCTCGAGAACGTTGCCGACCCGACGAACGTCGGCGCGATCTTCCGGTCGGTCGGCGCGATCGGCGCGGACGCAGTGCTCGTCACTCCGCGGTGCTCCGACCCGTTCTACCGCCGGGCGATCCGCGTCTCGATGGGGACGGTGCTGCAGGTGCCGTGGACCCGACTGGGGGACTGGGCCTCGACCCGGCGGCTGCTCACGGCATCCGGGTTCCAGATCGCCGCCCTCGCCCTCAGCCCGGATGCGGTGAGCCTGCGTGACTTCGAGGCGCCGCAGAAGCTCGCCCTCGTGCTCGGCGCCGAGGGGGACGGACTCACCACGGAGGCGCTCGACGCCGCCGACACGATCGTGCAGATCCCGATGGCGCACGGAATCGACTCGCTCAACGTCGCCGCGACGGCCGCGGTGGCGATGTGGGCGCTCGCCTGATTGCGCGCGTCACCTCCCCCCGCCCGTGACGTTTGACCGCAGGCCGCGCACCGAAAACGCAGGAGAATCACCACCTCGACACCGTTTTGCACCGGAATGGCGACGCTAACTGGTGAATCTCCTGCGTTTTGAGTAAGTACTGAGCTGGCTAGCGGGCGCGCATCCGGTTATTGCGGGCGTCGTGGGTGAGTTCCGCGAGACCCAGCTGCTCGAGCAGCGGCGGAAGGTACATGCCGAATCGACCGCGATAGCCCTTTCGCAGGCCATACCAGCCGCCAACGGGGTTGTCGGGGGAGCGGCCCCAGTTCTCGACGGTTCCCTCGGCCGCGGGCTTCAGCTCGTCGGCCGCGCCGAGCGGCACCCAGTCGGTCCGTTCAACGAGCCAGGCGTGCAGGTCGTTGATGGCCGAGAGATGATATTTGAGCGTCGTCGAGCCGACCTGGCAGACCAGAGTCGGCGGGTCGGCCGAGTCATCCGACCACATGACATATTCGGACGTTCCCGGCGGCGTGGTCAGCCGCCACGGGTCGTCCTTCGTTCCAGCGGACATGGTTGGCCCTTCGTCAGTCTCGACGCTAGCGCCGCGCGGGACGCAAGTCGAGGATCAGACCAGCAGTTGGTGTTTGGCGAGTTCCCTATAGAGGGGCGTGCTCTTCACCAGTTCGGAGTGGGTGCCGCTGCCGACGACGCGACCGTGTTCGAGAACGACGATCTGGTCCGAGTCCACGACCGTGGAGAGCCGGTGGGCGATCACAATGAGGGTCCGATTCTCCGCAACCGCGTCGATCGCCTCACGCAGGAGCTGCTCGTTGAGGCCGTCGAGCGAGGAGGTCGATTCGTCCAGCAGCAGGATGGGCGGGGCGGCCAGCAGGGTGCGGGCGATCGCGAGGCGCTGCCGTTCGCCACCGGAGAGCATGACACCCTCCTCGCCCACCGGCGCGTCCAGACCCTTCTCGTTGCGCTCGAGCACCTGGGTGAGGTTCACGTCATGCAGCACCTGAATGCACTGCTCATCCGTCGCATCCGGGGCGCCGAGGGTGAGGTTGTCCCGCAGTGAGCCGGCGAGCACGGGTGCATCCTGCTCCACGTAGCCGATCTGCGCGCGGAGCGCCTCCCGGTCGAGGCCGCGGATGTCGAGGCCGCCGAGTCTGACGACGCCATCCGTCGGGTCGTAGAAGCGCTCGATGAGCGCGAGGATGGTGCTCTTGCCCGCGCCGGACGGGCCGACGAGCGCCGTGCGCTGACCGCGGGGAGCTGCGAAGGAGACCCCGTGAAGCACCGTGAGGTCCTTGCGTTCGGTATCGGTGTCGGTATCGTCGCCGGGCTTTCGCGCGGCCTCCGGGTAGGTGAACACGACGTTCTCGAAGGCGATCGCCGAGTCGGTGAGGATGGGCGCGGCCGGTTCGATTGCGCCGTCCAATTCGTTCTCGCTCGGCAGCGAGACGATCTCCTGGATGCGGCCGAGTGCGCCGAGCGCCTGGTTCACCGAGGTGATTGCGCCGAAGGCCTGACCGAGCGGCATGATCAGCATGAACAGGAAGAAGATGAAGGCGACGAGATTCGCGATGGTGATGGCTCCGCTTGCCACGCGGTACCCGCCGACGCCGAGCACGACGAGCAGGGACACCTGAAGCGCGATCCCGGCGATCGGCACGACGAGCGAGGAAATCTTCGCCACGCTGATTCCCATCTCCCACGCGCCGTGGGCATCCTTCTCGATCGCGGCGGTCTCGCGGTCGGTGGCGTTCGAGGCGCGAACGGTGCGGATGGCGCCGAGCGCTCGTTCCACGGACGCGGCGAGGTCACCGACCCGCTCCTGCTGCTTGCGACTGGCCACCCGAATGCGGCCGGACAATCCGACGACGGTCACGACCGAGACGGCGATCACGAGAACGGTGAGGCCGAGCAGCACGGGGTCGATGACGAGCATGGCGATGAGCGCGCCGATGAAGATCAGGGCCCCGCCGACGGCATCCACGAGCCCCTGGGTGAGCACGGCGTACAGCAGCGTGGTGTCAGAGCCGACGCGGGAGACGAGGTCGCCGGTGCGACGGGTATCGAATTCGCTGATCGGCAGCCGAAGCATCCGACGAACCAGTTGCCGACGCGCGGAGAGCACGACGCTCGTGCCGGTGCGCTGAAGGAGGTAGTGCTGCACCCCGCTCAACACGGCCGAGAGCACGACCAGACCGACGAGCAGCCAGACGAGGGAGCCGAGAATTTCGCCCTTCTGCACCTTCGTGATCACCTGGCTCACCAGGAGAGGCTGGGCGAGGGAGGCCGCGGCACCGAGCACGCTCAACGCGATGACTACGCCGAGAACCCGTTTGTGTTCGAGCAGGTATGGCAGCAGCTGGGCGAAGCTCGCGCGCGGCCCGTCGTCCTTCTTCAATCGGTTGAACGGCGAACGGGCACGTGGTGCTTGAGTGGGGGTGCTCATGATTCCTTCAGTCTTTCGTGCCGAGGCTGGGAGCCAGTACTCCCCGCGACGTAGCTGGCTACCGACGCCCGTACTTCTTATGGACGGCTTGCCGGGAAACTCCGAGGGCGGTGGCGATCATCTGCCATCCCATGCCTAGATTCCGAGCTCTCCGAACGAGCGTAGCTTCGTAACGATCGAGCTCCGTGCGCATTTCGCTGACGGCATGAAGCGCCGTGAGCGGATTGTCATCTCCCGCCTGTGCGGTGAGGGAGTGGAGGGCGTCTGACATGGTGTCAACCGTAGTTGACAGTGTTTCCATCCGTCAACGTGGGTTGACTTTTGTCGGGACACTCGCGCGTGTCGGGGGTAGTGGCTAGGGTAAGTTCCCGTGTCCTCCCCTGTCATTGCGGCCAGGCTTCTGACCAAGAAGTACAAGGAGCTTGCCGCCGTCGACGGCATCTCCTTCGAAGTCGAGCCGGGTGAATCGTTCGGCCTGCTCGGTCCGAACGGGGCAGGCAAGTCGACGACGATGCGGATGGTCGGCGCGGTCTCGACGCGAACCAGCGGCGACCTCGACATCCTGGGTCTCGATCCCAACGAGCACGGTCCGGAAATTCGTTCGCAACTCGGGGTCGTCCCGCAGCAGGACAACCTCGACCAGGAACTTCGAGTGCGCGACAACCTCATCGTCTACGGTCGCTATTTCGGCATGAGCCTCGCCGATTGTGGTCGCAAGGCCGACGAACTTCTCGAGTTCGCTCAATTGTCCGATCGCAAGAAGTCCAAGGTCGACGATCTCTCCGGCGGGATGAAGCGGCGCCTGACCATCGCGCGGTCGCTCATGAACGACCCCCGCATCCTGCTGCTCGACGAGCCGACCACCGGCTTGGACCCTCAGGCTCGGCACATCCTGTGGGACCGGCTGTTCCGGCTCAAGGAGCAGGGCACGACGCTCGTGCTGACCACCCACTACATGGATGAGGCCGAGCAGCTGTGCGACCGACTCGTCGTCGTGGACAAGGGCGCCATCATGGCCGAGGGCTCACCGGCCCAGCTGATCCGCGCCTACTCCACGAGGGAAGTGGCCGAGGTGAGGTTTGGATCGGAACGCAACGCCGAAGTCGCTCTCCTCATCGAGGGCATCGGCGAGCGCCTCGAGGTCTTGCCCGACCGCATCCTCATCTACAGCGATGATGGCGATGCCGTGCTGGCGGAGATTGCCCGGCGCGGGCTGCACCCGATCACGAGCCTCGTGCGGCGATCCAGCCTTGAAGACGTCTTCCTTCGACTCACCGGAAGGAGCCTGATCGAATGAGCACCGAGTCACGGATCGATGCGTTCTCCGTGCGGGATCGGGCGCTCGCCGGAGGCATCAAGCCGCGCAAGTACGGCTCCTGGTACGTCGCCGAGCACCGCATCCGCGGCATGCGCGCCTACCTGCAGACGCTCGTCGTCACCTCGATCGGCAACCCGTTCGTCTATCTCTTCGCCCTCGGCGTCGGACTCGCCGCCCTCGTCGACAAGAATCTCGGGCCGGGCGCGGTCAACGGGGTCGGCTACCTCGCCTTCGTCGCGCCGGCCCTGCTGGCCACCGCGGCGGTCACCGTCGCCGCCGAGGAGAGCACCTATCCGATCATGATGGGGTTCAAATGGAATCCCATCTTCTTCGGCATGAACGCCGCACCGATCACGGGCAACCAGATCGTCAACGGCATGTTCATCGCGGTCATCGCCCGCATCGTCCCCACCTGCGTCGTGTACTACCTCGTCATACTGCTGTTCGGCGCGGTGCCGTCGCCGCTCGGGGCATTCGACATCCTCGTCGCCACGCTCACCGGCCTCGCGGTTGGCCTCGTGATCAGCTCCTATACCTCGCGAATCGAGGAGGACAAGGGACAGATGGCGATGATCATGCGCTTCGGAATAACGCCGATGTTCCTGTTCTCGGGCACCTTCTTCCCGCTGGCCCAGTTGCCGATCTACCTGCAGGGGATCGGATGGATCTCGCCGCTGTGGCACGGAACGGAGCTCGGCCGGGTGCTCAGCTATGGCGCGGTGGAGCCGTTCTGGCTGACGGTGCTTCACGTGCTCTACCTGCTCGCGCTCTGCATTTACGGGTGGAAGGCGACCCAACGAATCGTCACTCGGAGGTTGAACAAGTGACCTCATCGCCCACCTTCGCTCCCACCCGACCGCAGTCCAAGCCGCGGTCCGGCACCATCGGCGCGCTCTACGCCGGCAACGCCCGTTCGGTGGTGGCTCGGGGCCTACTCGCGACCCGGAGCACCAACTACTGGGTGGTGCTGAGCGGATTCTTCGAGCCGGTCTTCTATCTACTGTCGATGGGACTCGGGCTCGGAACCCTCGTCGGCACGGTCGGGGCGAGCACCGGCCAACAGGTGCCGTATGCCGCGTTCATTGCGCCGGCTCTACTCGCCGTCTCTGCGATGAACGGGGCGATCTACGACTCAACCTGGAACGTCTTCTTCAAAATGCAGTACGCCAAGCTGTACGAGGGAATGCTCACGACTTCCCTCGGTCCGCTCGACGTGGCAATCGGAGAGATTTCCCTCGCGCTCTTGCGCGGTGGCCTGTATGCCGGCGCATTCATGATCGTGATGCAAGTGCTCGGACTCAACCTGGCGTGGACTGCCATCCTCGCCCTGCCTGCCGTGCTGCTCATCGCGTTCGGGTTCGCGAGCCTCGGGATGGCGGTCACGAGCTACATGAAGTCGTTCCAACAGATGGACTGGATCGCGTTCGTCATGCTGCCGATGTTCCTGTTCTCCGCGACCTTCTACCCGCTGAGCGTTTACCCGCCGGTGCTGCAGTGGATCATTCAGGCGCTGCCGCTCTGGCACGGGGTCGAACTCGTGCGCGGGCTGACCACCGGGGCGCTCAGCCTTGCGATGCTCGGGCACGTGGTCTATTACCTGGTGATGATCGCGGTAGGCATGGTCTTCACGACGCGGCGGCTGCGGGCGCTGTTCCTCGACTGAGAGCCGGGTCACTTCGCGGTGCGGTCACGCTGGGGGACAACTTCGGCTGGAAATCCCGTCTGCGACGGTGCGAAGTTGTCCCCTGGGGCGCATGCGGCGGATCGAACCTCACCGGCAGACCGTGGTCACCCGCAGCGAACCGGGCCGCTACTCCACGATCGTCGTGAAGTCGCTGTCCCGGGTCTCCTTGCTGAGCCGCAGCGCGATGAGCGTGATCGCCGCGGCCGCTGCGAGATACACGCCAACCCAGAACGTGCTTCCGTGCGCGGCCGTCCACAGGGCGATTGCGATGTACGGGGCGACCGACGCGCCGAGGATGCTCGACAGGTTGTAGCTGATGCCGGATCCGGTGTACCGCACGTTCGTCGCGAACAGCTCGGGCAACTCCGCGCCCATTGGGCCGAAGGTGAGTCCCATGAGCGAGAAGCCGAGGATGAGCCAGGCCATCACGCCCACGATTCCACCGCCGGAGAGCGGCACGAACAGCAGACCGAAGACGATGATTCCGATCGTCACGATGCTCAGCGTCCGACGGCGACCGTACCGTTCGGCGAGCGGTCCGGCCACGAGCGTGAACACCCCGAAGAACACGACACCGATGATGAGCATGATGAGGAACTCATTGCGTGAGTAGCCGAGACCCGGCACGAAGCTGGCCGCGTTGAATGGCTTGCCGGCCGCTGCGGCAGCGGCAGCGGCATCCTTCGCGGTCTTCGGCGCCGTGCCGAAACTGAGCGTGAAGGTGGTCATCAGGTAGAAGAGCACGTAGGTGGCGAGCATGATGAACGTGCCGAGGATGAGTTGGCGCCAGCTGGTGCGGAACACTCGTCCGAGGGGAACGCGCGCGATGGCTCCGCTCTCGACCACGCGGGTGAAGGTGGGCGCCTCGACCAGTCGGAATCGCACGTACAGGCCGACGATGACGAGCACCGCACTGGCAAGGAACGGGATCCGCCAGCCCCATGCGGCGAATGCGGCGGGGGAGAGCGACAGGTTGAGCACCAGGAAGAGGAGGTTCGCGATGATGAACCCGATCGGGGCGCCGAGCTGCGGGAAGGTGCCGTAGACGGCTCGCTTGCCGGCCGGCGCGTTCTCGGTGGCGAGCAGGGCCGCGCCGCTCCACTCTCCGCCGAGGCCGACGCCCTGGGCGAAGCGGAAGATCACCAGCAGGGTCGGGGCGAGCACCGTCCAGCCCGGCGTGGACGCAGTTGGCAGGCATCCGATCAGGAAGGTCGCAATCCCCATGGTGAGGAGCGAGGCGATGAGGGTGCCCTTTCGCCCAATCCGGTCACCGAAGTGGCCGAACAGGATCGATCCGAGCGGCCGCCCGATGAAGGCCGCCCCGAAGATGGCGAACGAGCTGAGGAGCGCGCTGGCCGGCGACTGCAGCGGAAAGAACAGGGCCGGGAAAACGAGCACTGCCGCGGTGGCGTACACGTAGAAGTCGTAGAACTCGATTGAGGTGCCGATGAGGCTGGCGAGGATGACCCGAGAACGGGGATTGGCCGGCTGGAGGGACGCCACGGAGGTGTTGACAGTTGACATGAAGGTGCTTTCGAGGTGCAGGGGCATACATCGTTCGGCTGGCGGGCTGGTGACCTCTGGTGGCGGTAGACCCGCGGGACGATGCTCAATGAACTGCCGTTCGTGGCGGCATTCGACTCTATCGCGGACTCTGAGGTGAGTCCGCACGGCGCGGCTACCGCCCCTGCGCGCTCCACGAGGTGAACAGGGCCGTGGCGTCGCTCACGAATGTGCCGCGAGGAACGGTGCGGCCGCAGTCGTAGATGCTCAGCCTGTCCACGGTGTGATCGGTCAGGGTGACCGCGATGTTGGTGGCGAGGCCGCCGGTGCACTCGTCGTTGAGGGTCGAGTCGAAGTGGCCGACGTCGATCGAGTACTTCTTCACGATGGCCGAGAAGGCGGCGACCCGCGTCCGGTCAGTCACCGTGTGAGTCGAGTCATCGAAACCCGGCTCGGTCTTCGTCTGGTTGTAGCGGATGCTTTCGATCGGCGCCGTCCGAACCGGCGGGGTCAACACGTTGACGAGAATCACGACGGCGACCGTCGCGACGATGATGATCGCCGCAAACAGGCCGACTGCCCGCGCTCGGCTCGTCACCTCACGCCGATTCGACGAGTGCGTGCTGTCCGAGGCTCTTGGCTGAAGGGTGTGCCGGGTTCACGAAGACGAAGTAGACGAAGCCAACGGAGAGTGCGATTGCCACGACGACCGCCAGGACGATCAGGACTCGAAAGGGGTTGGTCACACCCTCAACTCTACCGGGGCGACTCAGCGGGCCAGGTCGCGCACGATCACCGCGGTCGCGAGCGCCGCCTCCGCGGCCTCCGCTCCCTTGTCCTCCTTCGAGCCGGGCAGGCCGGCGCGATCGAGGCCCTGCTGTTCGTCGTCGAGGGTGAGCAGACCGAATCCGATCGGCTTGCCGGTGAGCACCGAAACCTGCGTGAGGCCGCTCGTCGCGGCATCCGACACGTACTCGAAGTGTGGGGTGCCGCCGCGGATGATCACGCCGAGCGCGACTACCGCATCCGCGCCATTCTCCAGCGCGGCACGGCTCACCACCGGCAGCTCGAAGCTGCCGGGTACCCGCACCTCGGTCACCTCGGCCCCGGACGCGGCGAGCACGCGGCGCGCTCCGGCCAGCAGGCCATTCGAAATCTGCTCGTGCCAGCTGCCGGCCACGATCGTGATCTTGAGCCCGGTGCCGTCGGTGGTGATTTCTGGTGCGCCTTCGCCGCTCATGCCAGGTGTCCTTTCGGGGTTTGGAGGATCCGCTTCTGCGCACGCGCGGCGTTCTCCAGTTCGGTGTTGTTGGGAAGGATGTGGCCCATGCGGTCACGCTTGGCCTCGAGGTAGCCCTCGTTCGAGCTGCCGACGCCGACGATGAGCGGAACCTGCTCGGTCACCGTGATGCCGCGCTCGCGCAACTGCCGGATCTTCTCGGGGTTGTTCGTGATGGCGCGAACCTCGCTAAGACCGAGGTCTTCGAGAATGGCGACCGCCGCTCCGTAGTCCCGTCCGTCGGCGGCGAAGCCGAGGGCGATGTTCGCGTCGAGGGTGTCGAGTCCATCCTCCTGAAGACGGTAGGCGCGCAGCTTGTTGATCAGCCCGATGCCCCGGCCCTCGTGACCGCGCATGTAGATCACCACCCCACCATCGCTCTTGATCTGGTCGAGCGCCGCATCGAGTTGCGGCCCGCACTCGCACTTCTCGGATCCAAACACCTCTCCGGTGAGGCACTCGGAGTGCACCCGGATGAGGGATCCGTTGGTTGGGGTGCCGGAGATGATGGCGATGTGGTCGGCTCCGGTCATCCGGTCGCGGTAGGCGCGGAAGCGGAACGTGCCGTGACTGGTCGGAATGGTCGTCTCGACCTCGAAGGTGACCCGCGGGGATTCCGGGATGGCGACGGCTTGCGGAACCTCGTCGTCGGAGTGTGCGGCCGTGAGGAACTCGATGAGCGACTCGATGGTGATCACCGCGATTCCCTCGCGCTCGCCGAGTTGGATGAGGCCGGGAAGCCGCATCATTTCGCCGTCATCGGCAACGATCTCGGAGATCGCGCCGACCGGAACGAGGCCGGCGAGCTTGAGCAGATCGACCGCCGCCTCGGTGTGGCCGCCGCGTTCGCGCACGCCGCCGTCGTTTGCGCGCAACGGCAGGATGTGTCCCGGACGGTGCAGGGATGACGGCGTCGAGTCGAGGTCCGCGAGCACCCGGAGGGTGTGTGACCGGTCCGCGGCGCTGATCCCGGTGCTCAGTCGATCCGCGGCATCCACGGTGACCGTGTAGTTGGTGCCGCGCGAGTCCTCGTTGTTCATGACCATGACCGGCAGTTCGAGGCGATCGGCGATCTCGTTGGTCATCGGGGCGCAGATGAACCCGGACGTGTTGCGCACCATCCAGGCGATCCACTCCTGGCTGGCCAATTCGGCGGCGATGATCACGTCGCCCTCGTTTTCCCGGCTTTCATCGTCCGCGACGATGATTGGCCGGCCGGCGCGCAGCTCGTCGAGGGCGGTTGGGATATCAGCGAGACTCATGACTCGCTCCTTTCATACGATCTTGGTACCGGGAGTGCCGGACTGGCCATCGAGCCGGTCGAGATGAGGCGGGCGACGTGACGGGCAAGAATGTCGGTCTCCACATTGACCGCGTCGCCGACGGACTTGCGGCCGAGGGTCGTCACGGCGAGGGTCTCAGGAATGAGGGAAACCTCGAACCAGTCGTCGCCGACGGCGCTGACCGTGAGCGAGACCCCGTCAACGGCGATCGAACCCTTGCCCGCAACGAGGCCGGCGAGTTGCGGGGCGAGGGAGAAACGCAATACCCGCCAGGCGATGCCCTCGGTGATGCCGAGCAGCGTGCTTGTGCCATCGATGTGTCCCTGCACGATGTGGCCACCGAGCCGATCACCGACCTGAGCGGCACGCTCGAGGTTCACCGGGGAGCCGGCGGACACCGCCCGGAGGGTGCTCATGGCGATGGTCTCGGCCATGACGTCCGCGGTGAACCAGTCGTCGCCCTGGTCGACGACCGTGAGGCACACCCCGCTCACCGAGATCGAGTCGCCGTGCTTGGCATCCGACACCGCGATCGGGGCGCGAACCCTCAGCCGAGCGGCATCCGCACTCGGCTGCCAGTTGAGCACCTCGCCAAGCTCTTCAATGATTCCGGTGAACATCTACTTCTCCCTATGAACTGAGTCGGCGTGGACCGGGTCGGCCGATACGGTGTGGCTCGAAACGGGGCGGGCTATGACCAGGAGGTCTTCGCCGAGTGACTCGACGCGGTCGATTGTGAGCCGAACCGCGTCGCCGATTGTGGTTACGCCGATGTCGCCGACCGCGACTCTTCCGCCGCCGAGCAGCGCTGGGGCGAGGTAGACCAGATACTCGTCAACGAGTCCGGCGGCGATGAACGCGCTCGCGAGGGTCGGTCCGCCCTCAACGAAGACGTGGCGGATGCCGCGTTCGAACAGCACCCGGAGGATGGCCGGCAGATCACGGCTGCCGGTGAGAATCGGCGGCTGCGGGTGAGCAAAGATCCGGGCGGCAGCCGAAATCTCGCGCTCACCCACCACGACCGGGATGGGTTGATGGGGCATGAATTCGCCGGCGTCGCCACGGGCGGTGAGGGACGGATCATCCGCGATCACGGTTCCGGTTCCGACGATGATCGCATCGGACTGCTCGCGCTGCTCGTGCACTCGCTGGCGTGCGGCGGCGCCGGTGATCCACTTGCTCGAGCCATCGGCCGCTGCGGCGCGACCGTCGAGGCTCGACGCCCACTTCACCGAGACGAACGGGCGACGCTCTCGGGTGGCGGTGAGCCAGACTCGCATGGCCTCGGATGCCTCGTCGGCGAGCACGCCGGCCACGACCGCAACACCGGCCGCTCGAAGCCGCTCGGACCCGCCCCCGGAGTGCTCGCCCGGGTCGTCGACGGCGTAGACGACGCGGGAAACTCCGCTGTCGACGAGCGCGACGGAACATGGGCCGGTGTGGCCGGTGTGATTGCAGGGCTCGAGGCTCACCACAGCCGTCAGCCCGCGGGCGTCCGGCGATCCGGTGACCGGGTTGAGCGGCAGTTTCGACAAGGCATCCACCTCCGCGTGAGGTGTGCCGACGCCCCGGTGCCATCCCTCGGCGACAACTGATCCGTCGTCGCCGACCAGAACTGCCCCTACCTGCGGGTTCACTCCGACCGAAGGTCCATTGGCCGCAAGGGAGAGCGCGTGTCGCATCAGCGGCTCAAAGTCGACGGTCATCCGGTGTTCTTCAATCTTCTGGTCTGAAGACGCGACATCCGGGATGCGGCTCCGGCATTCGCCGAAACCGACCGCGCCAACCCGAGGGATGGCGCGCGCGCTTCCTCTCATCCGGACTGAGAAACCTTGCGATCTCATTACCGTCGGTCTCGGAATTTCACCGAGTCAACCGCCGCCTGTCGCCTCGGGATTGAGACTCACAGACAACGGGTCGCGGACTATCACCGCCGGTTCGGACTTTCACCGACCCCGGAGCACGTTCTTACTTCCTACGAGTCTAGTCAACGCGTTCCTGAAGCAGGTATTCCCGACGACTCGCAACGAATCACCGCGAGTCGGCGAGCAGCGCGGGAAGCGCCTCGAGCGAGTCGATAACCAGGACCGCGGATGCCGCGGCCAGCTCACGTTGAGCGGCGGTGGCCGCGTGAGGGCGGTCGAGCCACACTCCGGTGAGGCCGGCCTCGGCGGCGCCGATGGCGTCGGTCGTCAGTCGGTCGCCGACGTACACGGCCTCGGCGGGGGCCACCCCGAACATCTGGCAGGCGTGCTCGAAGATTCGCCGGTCGGGCTTTGCGACGCCCAGGTCCCCGGACGCGATCACGAGCTCGACGAGCGGCGCCAACCCCACTCGCTTGACCTTGGACTGTTGAAAGGCGAGGTCGCCGTTGGTGATGATGCCGATTCTTCGCCCCTCGGCGCGCAACCGCTCGAGGCAGGGGATCGCGTCGTCGTGCAACGCCCAGGAGCGTTCGTACTCGATGCGATATTCGTCGAACCAGCGGTCGGCGTGCGCGTCGTCGGCGAGATCGAGATCGAACGGGGCCACGAAGTCCCGTGCCCGAGCGCGCCGCTGAGCCAAATAGTCCACTTCGCCGGCGAGGTAGCGGTGATAGTGCAGCTCCTCCAGGAGGCGCCAACGTTCAACCTCGGCCGTGTCATCCGCGTCGGCGAGCGTTCCGCCGAGATTGTGGCGATGCGCCGTCACGCCGATGGCCACCGCCGCCCGGTGGGCGAACAGCGTGTCATCCAGATCAAAGAGCACAACGCTCGCACCGGTCATGTCGGCCACCCGGGTTTCGGTGAGTGATCGTCGTTGGCGCCCAACACGCCGTGCCAGGACAACGGGTGGGATCCGTCGCGGAACGCCAATCGGGTCGGCGCTTCGCCGGTGTAGGCGAATCCGGCCTTGCGGGCGACCGACGCCGACGCGGAATTGCCGGCCACACATTCCCACGCCACCTCGCCGAGGTCGAGCTCACGAATGAGCCGATCGGTGACCGCGATGGTCGCCTCGGTCATGTATCCGTAGCCGCGGTGCGGCGACCCGAGCCAGAAGCCGAGATCACCGTGATCCCGCCGCCAGCCGATGATGCCGAGCAGCGGGCCGCCGCTCTGCAGCCTGATCGCCCAGGTGAGTTCGTTTCCCCTCGCCCAGCCCTTCGGCACGAAGGTCTCCAGGAAAAAGTCGGCGTGGCGCGGTTCGTACGGCCACGGCAGGGTCAGGAAGCGTTCGAACAGCGGGTCGCGACAGTATTCGATCACCCGGTCCCGGTCGCTCGGGATCGGCAGATCGAGCACGAGGCGATCGGTCTCGATGACGAACGGCTCCATGGTCATCTCCTCGACAGAAGCCCGACCCTGTCGTAGACGGTGGCCAGGGTGGCGTTGGCGATCTCTGCGGCACGATCGGCGTTCAGCGCGAGCACCCGGTCCAACTCTGCGGGGTCGGCCAGCAACTCGAGGGTACGGGCACGAATCGGCGCGAACGTCTCCACGACCGCGTCGGCCAGGTCCTTCTTAAAGTCCCCGTAGCCTCGGCCGTCGTACTCCGACTCTAGCGAGGGAACCGTGCGATCGGTGAGCACCGAGAAGATCGAAAGCAGGTTGGAGACGCCGGCCTTTTCGACCTGATCGAAGCGAATCTCCCGCCCGGCATCCGTCACGGCCGACCTGATCTTCTTGGCCGTGACCGACGGCTCATCGAGCAACCACACCACGCCGGCGCCGGACGACGCCGACTTGCTCATCTTCGAGGTCGGGTTTTGCAGGTCGTAGATGCGCGCGGTTTCCTTGAGGATGAGCGCCTCCGGCACGGCGAAGGTCGGCCCGAATCGGCTGTTGAACCGGGTGGAGAGGTCCCGCGTGAGTTCGACGTGCTGCCGCTGGTCGTCTCCGACCGGCACGGCGACGGCGTTGTACAACAGAATGTCGGCGGCCATGAGAGTCGGGTAGGCGAAGAGCCCGAGCGAGGCGGCATCCGCTCCCTGCTTAGAGGCCTTGTCCTTGAACTGGGTCATGCGACTGGCCTCACCGAAACCGGTGATCGTGTTGAGCACCCAGGCGAGCTGCGGATGTGCGGCGACGTGGGACTGCACGAACAGGGTCGAGAGCTGAGGGTCGATGCCGGCGGCGATGTACTGCGCGGCGGTGCGGCGGGTATTCTCGCGCAGCAAGACCGGATCCTGCGGCACCGTCAGGGCGTGCAGGTCGACGATGCAGAACAGCGCGTCGTGCGAGAGCTGCAGATCTTTCCACTGCAGCAACGCGCCGATGTAGTTGCCGATGTGCAGGGAATCGGCGGACGGTTGCATGCCGGAAAAGAGGCGGGGCTTGGAACTCATGACGTCAGTCTTTCAGTTTTGGCTCGGAACGCCCACGGCCGACCGCCGGCGAAATCCGGTGGGCGGCGGGACAGGCAGAATGCGGCGGGACAGGCAGATTGGGGGGGGGAGGCTCAGATGAGGTAGTCGACAACGACCGGAGAGTGATCCGACCATCGGGTGTCCCACGCGGAGGCCCGGTCAACGGCGTAGTTCTTCACGGTTGCGGCGAGTGCCGGTGTGGCGACGTGGTAGTCGAGCCGCCAGCCGGTGTCGGTATCGAATGCCTTGCCGCGCTGCGACCACCAGGTGTACGGTCCGTCGACCTCGCCGGCCCAGGTGCGGCCGACATCAATCCAGCCGAGGCCCGTGCCAGTCGACCCGTCGACACCCTCCACGGTCTCGCCGAGCGGGCCGAAGAACCGGTCGAAATAGGCTCGCTCTTCCGGCAGAAATCCGGCGTTCTTGCGATTGCCCTTCCAGTTGCGAATGTCGATCTCGCGGTGGCTCACGTTGAGGTCACCGAGCACCAGGGCGAGCCCGGAGTGGGCCTGCAGCTCGGGCAGGCGGGCGGCCATCGCGTCGAGGAATCTGTACTTCTCGACCTGCTTCGGGGTGTCCGCGTCGCCGGAGTGAACATAGGTGCTCACCACGGTGATGATCTGGTCACCGACCCGGTAGTCGGCCTCGAGCCACCGGCCGGCGCTGTCGAAGCCGTCTTCGCCAAGGTCGACCCTGTGAATGTCCGCCTTGCCGCGGCTCGCGATGGCCACGCCGGCGCGACCCTTGGCGGTCGCCGCGTCGTGAAGGATGTTCCACTCCGCTCCGAGCAGATTCTCGAGGTCTTCCGTGCTTGCGCGGACTTCTTGTATGGCGAGAATGTCGACGTCTCGCTTCTCGAGCCACTCGCCCATGCCCTTGCGGAATGCGGCGCGCACCCCGTTGACATTCACGGTGGCAATTCGAAGCGGACTCGTCATGAAACGAGCCTAGCGAAGGCGGGTGACAGGCCTTACCCGGGGCCGCGGAAGCGAACCGCGGGGGCGGATGCCCGATCCCCGTGCCGTTGCTTTCACCGATTGCCCGTGATCGGCGAGGTCGACGGCGATCCAGGTTGCCGAGAGCAGGATCACCTGGCAGACGAGTCCGAACCAGACAAGCAGACCGAGAATCACCGCGAAGGAGGCGAGCAGCGGGTTTCTGCTTACCGTGCCGACGATCGTGGCGCCGAGCACCTTGAGGATGCCAAGGGCGATGGCGCCGAGCAGTGCGCCGGTGAACAGCCGATTGAGCGGAACGCGGGCGGCGAGCAGCACGCGAAAAAGGGCGGCAAGCACGGCGGTGTCGATGGCGAGCACCAGAAGGAGTCCGATGACACGGGCCACGACGCTGGCCAGAACCGAGTGCCGATCGATGCCCACGGCCCCAAACACGAGATCGAGGGCGCTCGTGCTGAGCACCGCGATGACGGCAGAGAAGATGGTGACCGCACCGAAGGCGACGACGAGACCGAGGTCACGCAGCTTGAGTAGCAGGAAGAATGTCGAGTCGCGGGGCTCACCGAAGACCGCGCGAACCGCTGACCGGGCCGAGTCGAACCAGCTGAGGGTCGTGAGAAGCAGTGCCGCAATGGCGATGATGCCGCCCCAGTTGAGCGTTGTCGGCTGGAACAGCTGATTGAGGTCAACCACCCCGCCATTGCCGGATTTGATGAGGCCCGGCACGGAGGAGGACACGGTCGACACGACGGCATCCTTGACGGCCCTGTCGGACTGGATGTAGGCGCCGAGAATCGTAAATCCCACGTACACGGCGGCGAACACGCTATAGAGCGCCGTGAGGCTCAAGCCTCCGGCGAGGATCGGACCGTTCCGCTCCGAGTAGCGGTTGAACACGCGCACCGCCCGCAGCGCGGTCACCCGTTCGATAAAGCCCTTCAGCACGTTTTTCATCAATCCCCTCCGCCGTTCTTAGAACCGAAACGTGCCGGCCGCGTCGAAGTGGGCCGGTCGAACCGCGGTCACCCACCGCGGGTCGATCGGGCCGTAGATGTGTGGATACAGCTGCCCGTTGCCTCCGTCTTCGAAGCGCAGGTCGGCGCCGGCGCTTCGAAGGTACGCGTCATCCATCACGAGCACGACCAGGTCGTCGCTCACATCGCGAAACACCAGTTCGGCGACCGCCGGCAGCTGGCTCCGGGTGGAGGCGTGGATGAATCCGACCTGCTGCAACGTGCCCCCGAGGGTGGACAGCTCGTAGCTGCCAACGTCGATTGCGGCCTCCCAGTCGGAGCGGCGGGTCAGGTGAAGTATTTCCATCCTTCGACCCTATTGGGGGTGGCGAGCCGAATGGGACGGCGGTCGACGGTTGCCACATCGGGGCATCGTCTGGGAGACTGAACGCCGTTCCTGTTCCCCAGTGTTAGGTCGCCTCCGGTGAAGTTTCTCGACGGTTTCGCGCAGTCCGCGCGCTGACGTCCGTCGACTCGCCGTTTTTCGGCTCCGGCGCCAGTGCATCCACTGACACTCCGGAGACTCATGGCCCCGCCCAAGAACTCATGCATCACCCTGTCCGAAGTCGGGTTGAACTGGCCAGACGGGTCCAGCGCCCTTAGCGGCATCAGCGGCACGTTCGGCGCAGGGCGCACCGGCCTCGTCGGCACGAACGGCGCGGGCAAATCGACTCTGCTGCGCCTCATCGCCGGCGAGCTGACCCCGACGACCGGTCGCATCACCACGGTGGGCGATGTCGACTATCTGCCACAGACGCTCACGCTCGGCGCCAAGGCGACGGTCGCCGACCTGCTCGGGATCACGCAGAAGGTCACCGCGCTGCGGGCGATCGAGGGTGGCGACGCGGCCAAGCACTGGTTCGATGCACTCGGCGACGACTGGGACATCGAGACGCGAGCCGACGAGGCGCTTCGCCCGATCGGCCTGTCGGCGGCCGACCTTGATCGATTCGTGAGCGAGGTATCCGGGGGCGAAGCCATGCTCATCGCCATTGCCGGACTCAAACTGCGTCGGTCGTCCATTGTCCTGTTGGACGAACCGACCAACAACCTCGATCGGGCCGCCCGTGCACGCCTCGGTGAGCTGTTGAGCTCGTGGCCAGGGACGCTCGTCGTCGTCAGCCACGACACCGCCATTCTGGAACTCATGGATGACACGGCCGAGTTGCATTCCGGCCGGCTGACCGTATTCGGCGGTCCGTACAGCGAGTGGCGGGCGCACCTTGAGCAGGAGCAGTCCGCCGCGATCCAGGCCGAGCGATCCGCCGAGCAGGTGGTGAAAACCGAGAAGCGGCAGCGCATCGAGGCGGAGACCAAATTGGCGAGAAGTGCCCGAACCGCCAAGGCTGCCCGCGAAAACAGCGGCATTCCGAAGATCGTGCTGAACCAGCGGGCATCGGACGCCCAGGTGTCCGCGGGAAAGCTTCGCACTGACATCGACAACCGGATTCGAACCGCGCAGTCGACTCTGGATGCCGCATCCGCTCGTGTGCGGGAGGACGTGCGCATCCGCGTCGACCTTCCCGACCCGGACGTGCCGCGCAGCCGGCGAATAGCCGAACTTCACACGGCCGAACGCTCGTTCGTGATTCAGGGCCCGGAACGCGTCGCGCTGACCGGACCGAACGGCGTCGGAAAGACCACTCTCCTTGAGGCCCTCGTGACCGGCGGGGAAGCGGGGGCCGGCAGCATCCGCGCGGTGCTCCTGACCGACCGGGTCGGCTACCTGCCGCAACGCCTCGACGGGCTCGACGACGACGCCACCGTGCTCGAAAATGTGCGGTCCGCCGCGCCTGCCGTGCCGCCGGGCGTGGTCCGCAATCGGCTCGCGCGCTTCCTGCTCCGCGGCGGCACCGTCGAACGTGCCGTCGGCACCCTCTCCGGTGGGGAACGGTTCCGGGTGGCCCTCGCCCGACTGCTGCTCGCGGATCCGCCGCCGCAGCTTCTTGTTCTCGACGAGCCAACCAACAACCTCGATCTTCAGAGCATCGACCAGCTTGTGGATGCCTTACGCAGTTTCCGGGGCGCCCTTCTCGTGGTCAGCCACGACGACGCATTCCTTGGCCGCTTGGACCTCACCGCCACACTGACCCTCGATCGGAAGGGGACGCTAACCGAGAGCGCCCCAACCTAGGCGTGCCCGACACTCACCGCGCGCGCTTGGCCCGCAGGCGCTCCCGCCAGGTCATCGCGGCACGCGCCGCAGCGTCGCGTTCTCTCTCCTGCTCGAGCATCCGCCGCCGTGCCACTCGCCGCTCGCGCCACGCGACAAGCTCGGCCCCAACATCCCGCGGGGGAGTGACGACCGGCGGGCCGCCGCTCAGTTGTTTGCGAGCCTCGATGACCCGGCGGTTGAAGTCGTCGAGGATCTCGCGAACCGCGGTCTCGGATGCCGCGCTGTCCAGCCGGGCGTCGAGCGCGGCATCCTCGGTGCGCAGCGTGAGGGCCGGCGGCCCGAGTCCGGTGATCTGTTCGCGTTCGATCTTCTGACGGATCCACCAGTCCGGATCGTGAATCTCCCGCAGATTGCTGATCGGCTTGCCGGCGCCGGGGAGGTCGTCGAAGTCGCCGCGCCGGATGGCCTGCTGAATGGCTATCTCCACGTACTGGGCGCGTTGGTCCATGGTCGGCTGGCCGGCGGTATCCGGTTGCTCGCCAGCAGACTCGTCGGCGGGTGTCAACCGGTCGACCTGGTAGCGGGCCACGTTCAGCCGGGAGTCGCTGCGCTCCTTCTTGCCCGCCATGCCTTAATCCTAGGTTTCACCGTTTTCCTCGTCGAGCTCAGGATTCGAAAACCGGCTACGTGGCCTCGAGAACGAGTTCGGTCAATGCGCGCAAGGAAGCCGCCGCCATCCCGTGGTTGGTGGCGCGGTACTACGGCAACGCAATCACTGCTTGAGACAGCGCCCAGCCGCGACCCCGCAGCTCCCCAAAACGCAGGACATTCACCACCAAACGGACAACAACCGCGGCGATAGCGGCGACAAGTGGTGAATCTCCTGCGTTTTCGGTCACGCCAGGAGACGAGGCACTCGCTATGGGCGGATGCCCGTGCGGCGGTTGAATCCGTGGAACCGCCTAGCGAACCATCCGAATCTCGCGCACGTTGCCGAACTGTTCGTCGACCTTTTCCGCGCCGTCTGGGGTAAATCCGTTGCGCGTGTAGAACGAGCGAGCTCGAGGGTTATCGTCGAGGACCCAGAGCGAGGCATTCTGGGCGCCAAGGGCCGCGTCGAGTAGCGCTTGGCCAAGTCCCGATCCGTGATGCGCCGCCAGTAGGTAGATGCTGCCGAGTTCGAGTGCCCTCACCGGCGGATCGTCGCGGGACGGTCCGGTCGCCGCGAAACCGACAACCTGTTCGTCGACCGCCGCAACCCACAGGGCTCCGGAGTCACCCGCGATCATGCGTTCCCACATTTGAGCGCGCTGTTCGGCCGGGAAGGCCTGGATGACGCCATCCGGAAACGTGCCGGAGTACGTCTCGACGTGCGAGCGGTAGTGCACCCGGCCGACCTCGTTGGCGTCCGAGCGGTTAGCCCGTCGTATCGAAGCGCCCATGACCTCAGACCAGACTCTGCTCGAGGAACTGCTCGTCGGCGTTGAAGACCACGCGACCGAGCGCCCCGTTCACAATCGGCAATTGGGGTGGCACGTGGCCGCACTCGACGTCGGCGATGATCGGGATGTTCAACGCGTCGAGAGCGTCGAGCACCGCCTCGTCCTGCGAGAGGGTCGGCGAGTCCGGCGCGCTCGTTCGCCCGACCAGGACGGCCGACGCGCCGTCGAAGAAGCCGGCCAGCCGCATGCCGTGGAGGTAGCGGCAAATGGAGAAAGCATTCTCTTCGGCGGCCTCGACATAGACGATCAGGGTTGGCGACCGGTCGTCGCGGAGCGATCCCGTTTGCCCGTAGCGAGTTCCGGCGAAGTGCGCGATCGTCTCGAGGCATCCGCCGATCAGTCGCCCGGAGACGTCGACGTTCCCGCCGCCCGCGTCGAGCCGCCGCCAGCCACCCGAACCGTTCCAGTGGCGGCTCGTGACGGTTGGATCGGCAGTCCAGTCGTCTCCGGAGTCGATCCGGTGCACGTTGGCCGTCGACTGGCGAATTGTTGAGCCCGGTGCGGCGGTGGCGATGTCGAGCCAGGACAGGAGCGGCGCCGGAACGGCGTAGGGAGTCTCCATCAGGCCGGTGCCGTGAAGCGTAGCCCAGCCCGACATCAGGGTCACCGGGGTCAGGAGTGTCGAGAGATCCGAGTAGCCCACGAACCAGGTGGGTTCGGCGGCCGCAATGGCGTCGAAGTCGAGATGGGGCAAGAGGTCGATGGCCGTTTCGCCACCCCACGGGGGCAACACCACGCGGATGCCGGGATCGAGGAGCATCCGCATCAGTTCGGCGGCGCGCTGCTCAACCGGTGCGCTGATGTGGGTCGATCCGTCCATGCAGTAGCCGACCTCGACCACATAGCCGCGATCGCGAAGAAATCCCACCGCGAAGTCCAGGCGTCTGCGCAGCGGCTCGCCGACGCCACTGGACGGGGACGTCACCCCAATCCGGTCGCCAACGACAAGCGGGCGGGGATAACGAAGTGTCACGCCCTCAGGTTGCCACAGGTCACCGCTTCTCGATACGGCGCGGTCGTTTCCCGCCCGTTCCTCTCAAAACGCAGGACATTCACCACCAAACGGGCGACAACTGCGGCAGGGGTGGCGTTGCGTGGTGAAACTCCTGCGTTTTCGTCGGGACAGCGTCGCGTGCAAGCGTCGCGTGCAGGAGGCTGCCGGATGTTGCGGGGAGCAGTCAGCTCGGCATCCACCAGGTCTCGAACATCGACACCGGCGGCCGGCGCTTGTGCTCGGTCGCCAGATAGCGTTGCTCGATCTTCTCGGCGACGTCGGGAGCAACATCCTTCCCCTCGAGGAAGTCGTCGATCTCGTGATAGGTGATGCCCAGGTTGGCCTCATCGGTCTGACCCGGGTCGTTGTCGAGCAGGTCGGCGGTCGGCGCCTTCAGCCAGAGCCGGTCCGGGGATCCGAGGTGCTCCAGCAGTGCGCGTCCCTGACGTTTGCTGAGTCCCGTGAGCGGGAGGACGTCCGTTCCCCCGTCTCCGTACTTCGTGAAGAAGCCCATCACCGCCTCCGCCGCGTGATCCGTGCCGACCACAAGAAGGCTGTGCTGGCCGGCGATCGCATACTGCCCGATCATGCGCGAGCGGGCCTTCACGTTGCCGCGGGTGAAGTCGAGCAGCGGCTCGCCCGTGGCGTCGCCGAATTCTGCGTCGAACCCCGCAACGGCCCGTTCGATGTTGAAGGTCAGCCGACGGTCGGGCTGGATGAACTCGAGCGCAAGCTGCGCGTCCTCCTCGTCGGCCTGAACTCGATGGGGCATGCGCACAGCGAAGAACACCGCTTCGTCGCCCTCTGCCCGTAGCTCCTTGACGGCAAGCTGCGTGAGCTTCCCGGCGAGGGACGAGTCCTGTCCTCCGCTGATGGCAAGCAGGTACCCGGCCGCTCCGGTGGCGCGGAGGTAGTCCTTCAAAAAGTCAATTCTTTGACGCACCTGCTCGGCCGGGTCGATGGTGGCTTGCACGTGGAGGTCGTCGATGATCTGAGCTTGGAGTTGACGCATGATTCGACCGTAGCGCGCATTGGGTTGGAGTAGGCCAACAGCTCCGGTAACGCCGCCCGTCATCGATGCCGAAAGGCGCGAACAATCGCGTACCCGGCGACGGAAACGCCCACGATTCCGATGAACCAGGCGATGGCCACCGACGCGAGCGAGACAAGCAACCACTTCCCTCTCAGGATCGCACCGTTACCAGGGCACCATCCCGGCACGATCCTGGAAGGTGCCGGTCGGGGCATCCTCACCCAGCGCGGCCAACCGGATGATGGCGTCGGTTCCTTCCTCCACGGTTTGTGTACCCCGATGGCCGTTGAGGTCGGTGGCCGTGTAGCCGGGATCCACAACATTGATCCGGAACTCCGGAAACGCCTTGGCGTACTGCACCGTGAGCATCGACACCGCCGCCTTCGAGGAGCTGTAGGCCAGGAAACTTCGCTCGGATTCCATGCGACCCGGGTCGTTGACGACGCCGAAGGAGCCGAGACCGCTGCTGACGTTCACGATCGTCGGCGCCGACGATTCGCGCAGCAGGGGGAGAAACGCATGCGTAACGCGAACGATGCCGAAGACGTTGGTTTCAAACACGAGCCGAACGTCGTCCGCCGTGGTCTCCGCCGGAGCGGCTCCGCCGCCGATGATGCCGGCGTTGTTGATCAGCACGTCGACCCGGCCCTCGCGCTCGCCGACCTCGCTGGCGGCGGCATCCACAGATCGGTCGTCTGTGACGTCGAGTCGAACAAATTGCGCCCCGATCGCCTCGGCGGCCGCCTTTCCCCGGGACTCGTCTCGAGCGGCGAGGTAGACGCGGTGTCCGATTTCGCTCAGCCGTCGAGCCGCTTCGTAGCCGAGACCCTTGTTTCCACCGGTGATGAGAGTGATTGTCATAGGTTAAGTTTCTCCCACGGAAATGGGTGGGAGGTGAACCCGTGATGCGGCATCCGATGCTGCGGAGTGCAGGCAGTGACGCGCGAGCGGATGGCTGTCATGATGGGGTACTAACGCTTCCGAAGGGGAACGCTGGATGTCGAGACAATCGTTGCAACAGGGCACCCACCTCGCCGCGGCCCCCATGCGGCACGGGATGGGCAGGACGCACCGCGCGGGGGCGATGGTCGTCAAGTATGTGGCGATCGCTCTCGCGGTCGTGCTTGTCAGCGCCGGTTTGGTAGTGGGCATTGCCGGTTGGCAGCTGTTGCAAAGCGGCGGTCCGGGCGTGCACTTGACCGGACCGTCCAGCAAGCCCCCCGCGATCGGCCCGAGCGACGGCGAGGTCAATCTTCTGCTCACGGGCTCGGACACCCGCACCAATCAGGCGGGCTTTCAAGACAAGGCCAACCTCGCGGCGAGTTCCGGGACCGGCAACAACGACGTGAACATCCTGCTTCACATCTCCAACGATCACAAAGACGTCACCGTGGTGAGCTTTCCCCGGGACATGGAAGTTGCGGTTCCCGCCTGCACCACCCAGGCCGGCGCTCCCGTTGCCCCCTCGAGCCGGGCGATGTTGAACACCACACTCAGCCGCGGCGGCCTTTCCTGCGTGGTGTCGACTATTCAAAGCCTGACCGGACTGTCCGTCCCTTTCGCCGCGGTCATCTCTTTCGACGGGGTGATCGCGATGTCCGACGCCATCGGCGGAGTGACGGTGTGCCTGGCGACTCCGGTGAAAGACAAGTACACGACCCCTCCGCTTAACCTCACTGCCGGTACGCACTCCCTCGTCGGCCCGATTGCGCTGTCCTTTCTGCGCAGCCGGTACGGGGTGGGAAACGGAGGGGACCTGGGACGAATCAGCAACCAGCAGGTGTTCATGTCGGCGCTCGTTCGGAAGGTTCAGGATGGCGGTGTGCTTCGGGACCCGCTGAAGCTGTACAAACTGGCCACAGCGGCACGCAGCAACGTCACGCCGACGGACACGCTGAACAATCCCATGACTCTCGTATCCATCGGCCTCGCACTGAAGAACGTTGGCGCGGCACACACGGTGTTCCTTCAGTACCCGACGCTGGCCGATCCGCGTGATGCGAATCGCGTCATCCCCGACACGGCAGCGGCGAAGATTTTGAACGGAGCCCTGGTGTCCGATCGGCCGGTCAGCCTGACGGGGACCACCGGAGTGGGCGCGGAGTTGCCCCCGGGGACGTCGACACCGTCCCCTTCGGCACCGACGCCGTCCTCGCCGCCCTCGGGTACGGCGAGCCGCCCGGCGTCCGTTCCCCCATCCGGCGCACCGGTGGAACTGCCGTCCACGGTGACCGGGCAGACGGCAGACCAGCAGACCTGCACCAAGGGCAACAACTAGGGAAGTTCCCCTTGTGTGACCGGTGCAAGTGGGGGAGCGGAGTTGCCGGACGCCGCCCCACTCCACCGCTAGTGTCGAGCCCATGAGAACAGTCGTGGCGGTCCTCCGCATCGTCGTCGCGCTTGTCGCGGCAGTCGCCATCGTGGCCACCTTGCTGGACACCGCTTCACGAGCGTCCATCAATCCGTTCAACTTTTTCGGATTTTTCACCATTCAAGGCAACATCATCGCGCTGGCCGCGCTGCTTGCGACGGGTGCGGCCGGGTTATCGAGCCGGCGGCAATCGAAGAACCTCGTGCTCTTCCGCGCATGCGCGACGACCTACATCGTGGTCGTTGGCGTGGTTTACAGCACTCTGCTGGCCGGCCTCGAAGGCGGTGTTTCGCTTCCGTGGGCCAACTTCGTGTTGCATGTGGCCCTTCCGATCTACGCCGCGCTCGACTGGATCCTGATCCCGGACCGCAAGAACGTGCCGTGGCACCGCTTCTGGATCGTTTTGGTGTACCCCGCGGTGTGGTTGGTCGTGGTGTTGGTTCGAGGAGCCACGGACGGCTGGGTTCCGTACCCGTTCCTCGACCCGGGCAATGGATACGGTGTCGTCGCTGGCTATGCGGTGGGTATCGCCGTTGCGATTTCGGCTGCCGGCGCAGCTGTTTGGGGAGCCAGCCGGTGGCAGTTGCCGATGAGGAGTCACGCGGCTCTCGTGAACGAGCCGCACTGAGCATCCCTTTCGGTCCCGCGGGAGAGCGGGAATGGTAAGTGCGCTATGGGTCCGGATGCGAGAGGTCAAGGGGTCGCGCCACCCGAGATACCCGGTGATAATAAATGGGAAACCACGCTCTGTGCGGGAAGCGAATTGACCGCCGCCGGGGGAGAGCCCGATACCCGAATCGGTGACCGGCATGGAAGAACTGAAAGTCTCGAGCGCGACCGACTCGGACGAGTCGCTTATAAATCTGGCGCGCGCCGGGGACAAAGGCGCGTTTGCCGAACTGTGGCGGCGTCACGCGCGCTCGGGCATCCGCGTGGCCAGTCAACTGACCTCGGCAATCGACGCGGATGACCTTGTCGCCGAGGCCTACGTGCGCATCTACCAGCGTGTGCTGGCAGGCGGCGGCCCCCGGGGCGCGTTCCGGCCCTACCTCTACACGACCATCCGAAACCTCGCGTGCACCTGGGGACGTTCTCGACGAGATGTCAACGTGCGGGACATGGCGGAAATCGAAGATCCGGTAGTCGTGGATGACTTCGCGGCGGTCGCCCTCGATCGCAGCCTCACCGCCCGCGCGTTCCGCTCGCTTCCCGAACGGTGGCAATCGGTGCTCTGGTATACGGAAATCGAGGGAATGGACCCCCACGAGGTCGCGCCGATCCTCGGCCTCAGCGCCAACGGGGTCGCGGCATTGTCCTATCGGGCGAGGGAGGGACTGCGCACCGCTTGGTTGCAGGCCCATGTGTCCGATGTAAGCGCGTCAGGTGAGTGCCGGTGGGCCATAGGGCGCCTCGGCGAGTATGCGAGACACGGGCTCACCTCGCGGGAGCGGGCACGGCTGAGCAATCATCTTGCCGGGTGCACCAAGTGCTCGATCATCAGCGAAGAAGTGGATGAGGTGGGCTCGCGGCTCGCCCTCGTAATACTTCCACTGGTGCTCGGTGGTTCCGCCGGCGGCGCGTTCCTGGCGTCGCTCGGTGCGCCGGCGACGGCAACGGCGGCATCGGCGATGACGGCGGCAGCAGCGACGGCCTCCACCGCCACTACTTCGGTGGCGGCCTCCGCGTCCTCCGCAACCACCGTGGCCGCAGCGACAACTGCGTCCGCCACCACCGCTGTAACGGCTTCCGTGGCGACGGCCACAGCGGCATCAACAGCGGCGACGGCCTCCGCGGCGGTAGCCACAGCAGCATCGACAGCGGCGGCGACGGCAACGGCGGGACTCGGTGCGAGCGCGATATCGGCTCCAGTGATGAGCAGTCTCGCGGTCGCCCTTGTCGTGTCCGGCGGAGCGGCGGTCACCTCAAATGACGCCCCGATTTCCGCGCCAGCGGCGACCTCGGTCAGTCAACAGGATCTCAGCGGCCCGACGCCTTCGCCTCTTCCGACTGCGATCGACCCGTCGGCGATTCCCGGCGATTTGCTTGCCTCGGCCAAACCCACGCCCTCTGACGAGCCGGTTGTCACGGGCACCGACGGGGCCATCGGAACGGCCGATGGCGTCGATCCCGGGACGGCAGAACCCACCGGAGATGCCAACAAGCCGACGGCCGGAGCGTCCAAGACCGCCGATGGGAGCGGCGCTGGCACCGCAAAGGAAGGCACGGCAACGGATGACGCGACGGATGACGCGACGCCCGCCCTACCGGTTCCGAACTCCGGCGCCGACTCGGGCCCCGCGCCGGAGGCGCCGCCCGCGGTACCAACCGAATTCAACCTGGCCGGTACCGGAACACCCGGGGCGACGGTGACACTCGGGCACGCTGGCGTGGTCTATGGGACGACGACGGTGGCGCCGGACGGGACCTGGACGCTGCAGACGAGTGCGGTGCCCGGCGGCAGCGAAGACGGGGGTGCGGCCCAGCTGAAGCAAACCGTATCGAGCCCGAGCGAAGGGACGACGGTGGATGGGTCGAGTTCGCGGCTCACCGTGCAGTCGAGCACGGGTGCAACCGACCTCAAGGTCGTCGGCTGACCTGTTGGTCGAGTAGGGCGCTCCGCGCCCGCCCTGTTGGTCGAGTAGGGCGCTCCGCGCCCGTATCGAGACCCGGGTGGCGGTCTCGCTACGCTCGCTACTCGACCCGCGGAATCCCGACCCGCCCCGCGGAATCCCGACCCGCGGCCCCGCTAGGGGCGACCGCGCAGAACTGCGGCCTTGACCTCGGCGATTGCCTGGGTCACCTGGATGCCACGAGGGCATGCCTCGGTGCAGTTGAAGGTCGTTCGGCAGCGCCAGACGCCCTCCTTGTCGTTGAGGATGTCGAGCCGCGTCTGAGCTCCCTCGTCGCGCGAGTCGAAGATGAAGCGGTGGGCGTTCACGATGGCGGCCGGGCCGAAGTACTGGCCGTCCGTCCAGAACACAGGGCAGCTCGAGGTGCACGCCGCGCACAGGATGCACTTGGTGGTGTCGTCGAACCGGGCTCGCTCAACTGGGCTCTGCAGTCGTTCCTTCTCGGGCTTGCTGGAGGCAACCAGGAACGGCTGCACCTCGCGGTAGCTCTCGAAGAACGGATCCATGTTGACGATGAGATCCTTCTCGAGCGGAAGGCCCTTGATCGCCTCGACATAGATCGGCTTTGACAGGTCGAGATCCTTTAGGAGCGTCTTGCAGGCGAGCCGATTGCGGCCGTTGATTCGCATCGCGTCCGAGCCGCACACGCCGTGGGCGCACGAGCGGCGGAAGGTGAGGGAGCCGTCCTGCTCCCATTTGATCTTGTGCAGTGCGTCAAGCACGCGGTCGGTGCCACTCATCACGACGTCGAAGTCTTGCCAGTGGGGTTCCTCGTCGACCTCGGGGTCGAAGCGTCGGATGATGAGGGTCGCCGTGAAGGTCGGGATCTCTTCCGGAACTGCCGGACGATTCTCCAGAACTGCGTTACTCATTAGTACTTTCTTTCCATCGGGGGGTAGTTCGTGATGACGACGGGCTTCCAGTCCAGACGAATGTGTTCCCCGGCGTCCGCCGACTCGGGGTCGCCAGTGAGGTATGCCATCGTGTGGACGAGGAATTTCTCGTCGTCCCGCAGCGGGTAATCCTCGCGCATGTGTCCGCCTCGGCTCTCCTTGCGGGACCGGGCGGAGTAGACAAGCACCTCAGCGAGATCGAGCAGGAAGCCGAGTTCCACGGCCTCGAGCAAATCCGTGTTGTAGCGCTTGCCCTTGTCCTGAAGCGCGATGTTCTTGTACCGCGCGCGGAGCTGCTCGATCAAGGCTGTCACCTCGCCGAGGGTCTCGTCGGTTCGGAAGATCTGCGCATTGCGATCCATCGAGTCCTGGAGTTCCTTGCGGATCGCCGCGATCCGCTCGGTTCCGTCGCCGCTGCGCACCATGTCAAGGATTCGCTGAACTCCCGCGGCGGGGTTCGTCGGAAGCGGGATGAACTCCGCCGTCTTAACGTACTCAACCGCGTTCAGACCGGCTCGCTTACCGAAAACGTTGATGTCGAGCAGCGAGTTCGTGCCGAGGCGGTTCGAACCGTGCACGCTGACACACGCGCACTCGCCGGCGGCATACAGCCCGGGGACGATGTCGGTGTTGTTGCGCAGCACCTCGGCCTTCACATTCGTCGGAATGCCGCCCATTGCGTAGTGCGCGGTCGGCAGCACCGGCACCGGCTCGGTGTACGGCTCAACGCCGAGGTAGGTGCGGGCGAATTCGGTGATATCGGGGAGCTTCTCGTCGATCACCGCTGGCTCGAGGTGGGTGATGTCGAGAAAGAGGTAGTCCTTGTTCGGGCCGGCGCCGCGACCCTCGCGAATCTCGGTGGCCATCGAGCGAGCCACAATATCGCGCGGCGCGAGGTCCTTGAGCGTCGGGGTGTATCGCTCCATGAAGCGCTCGCCGCTCGAGTTGCGCAGGATCGCACCCTCGCCGCGGGCCGCCTCCGAGAGCAGGATGCCGAGGCCGGCCAGACCCGTCGGGTGGAACTGGAAGAACTCCATGTCCTCGAGCGGCAGACCCTTGCGCCAGATGATTCCGACGCCATCGCCGGTGAGGGTGTGGGCGTTGGATGTCGTCTTGAAGATTTTGCCGAATCCGCCGGTCGCGAAGATGATCGCCTTGGCCTGGAAGACGTGCAGGTCGCCGGTGGCGAGTTCGTAGGCGACCACGCCGGACGGCTGCTCGACCCCATCGACTTCGGTCATCACCATGTCGAGCACGTAGAACTCGTTGAAGAAGTTGATGCCGAGCTTGACGCAGTTCTGGAACAGCGTCTGCAGGATCATGTGGCCGGTGCGGTCGGCGGCGTAGCAGGCCCGGCGAACGGGGGCCTTGCCATGTTCGCGGGTGTGTCCACCGAAGCGGCGCTGGTCGATCTTGCCGTCGGGGGTCCGGTTGAACGGAAGGCCCATGTTCTCAAGGTCGAGGACGGCGTCAATCGCCTCCTTGGCCAGGATCTCCGCGGCATCCTGATCGACGAGGTAGTCCCCGCCCTTGACGGTGTCGTAGGTGTGCCACTCCCAGTTGTCTTCCTCGACGTTGGCGAGCGCCGCGGCCATGCCGCCCTGCGCCGCACCCGTGTGCGACCTGGTCGGGTAGAGCTTGGAGATTACCGCCGTGTTGGCGTGCGGTCCGGCTTCGATCGCCGCGCGCATCCCCGCGCCTCCGGCTCCGACGATGACGACATCGAACTGGTGATAGTGAATCCCATCGACCGTGGACGTGGTTCCCTCAGCATCCTGACCCATTACTACGGTGCCGCGCAGAACGACGGGAGCAGGTCGGCGGGGGAGCCGGCAGGACAGGGGTTGAAGGTGTAGATCACAAGTGTTCCCAGCAGGAGTAGTAGGACGGTGGAAGCGATGAGTGCGCCCTTGAAGATGCGGCGAACCAGGCGGTTGGAGGCGTAGTCATTCACGATGGTTCGCATGCCGTTCGCGCCGTGGATGAGAGCGAGCCAGAGTAGCAGGGTGTCCCAGATCTGCCAGAACGGCTGCGAGAGCTTTCCACCGACAAATCCGAAGTCGATGGCCTTGACCCCCTGGCCGGCAACCAGGTTGACGAACAGATGGCCGAAGATCAGCACGACGAGAACCACACCGCTCGCGCGCATGTAGATCCAGCCCCACTTCTCGAAATTGAAGCGACGCTGCCGACGCACGGGCCTCGGTGAACGGGGAGTCTCAATTGCGACACTCATGATCAGGCACCTCCGAAGATATGCATGAGTTGGCGAGGCAGGAATCCGGCCATCAGCACAACCCAGAGTCCGATGACGATCCAAAACATCAGCCGCTGGTGCTTGGTGCCGACGCTCCAGAAGTCCACGAGGATGATGCGAAGTCCGTTGAGCGCATGGAATCCGATGGCGGCGACCAGCGCCGCCTCACCGAGCCCCATGATCGGAGTCTTGTACTCGTCGATTACGGCGTTGTACGCCTCGGGGCTGAGCCTCACGAGCGATGTGTCGAGAATGTGCACAAGGAGGAAGAAGAAGATCGAGACACCCGTGATGCGGTGAAGCACCCAGGACCACATGCCTTCCCGACCGCGATACAGGGTCCCTCGCGGGACCCGCGGTGCCGAAATCGTGGGAAGCGGATATTTTTTCTCTGGCTTAGGTGCGGCCAGGGCACCCGCCGATTTCTCTGGCACGAGCAACCCTCCTTGGCGTCATTCAGCCCCCGGGAGGGAGCAAGCGAATTCATGCGCGTACGGTATCCAGTCTATTCCCGGCGTCATAAGGCTCGCTGCCAAGGCTGCCCTAACTATCTCGGCATCAAGATAGTTAAGGCGTCACAAAACCCATCACGCTCTAGGGTGGTGGAATGGCACAGCAACGCGGCGCGCTCGATCGCTTTTACAGTGTGATTCCTGCCGGGGGCATCGGATCCCGGCTGTGGCCGCTGTCACGCGCGGACGCCCCCAAGTTCCTCCACGACCTCACCGGGTCGGGGAGCACCCTGCTTCGGGCGACCTGGGACCGCCTGTTGCCGCTGTCCGGAGCGGACCGGATCATGGTCGTCACCGGGCGGGCACACCGCGCCGCCGTCGAGGCGCAGCTGCCCAGCCTGATCGACACGAATGTCGTGCTCGAGAGCGAGCCGAAGGATTCCTCGGCGGCGATCGGACTCGCCGCCGCGATCCTGATGCGTCGCGAGCCCGACGTGATCATCGGCTCGTTCGCGGCCGACCACGTGATTACGGATATCCGGGGCTTCAAACGCGCCGTCATCGAAGCGGTCGCGGCGGCGGACGCCGGCTACATCGCCACGATCGGAATCACCCCAACCGATCCGGCGATCGGCTTCGGCTACATCCACTGCGGCAACTCGCTCGAAATCGACGCGGCGCCGAGCGCGGTCGCGGTCGACACCTTCGTCGAGAAGCCGGACCTGGCGACGGCGCAGAAATACGTCGCCGACGGAAACTACCTCTGGAACGGCGGAATGTTCATCTCCCGTGCGGACGTGTTGCTCGACCAACTCGGGGAGACCGAACCGGAGCTTCTCGCGGGACTGACCGAGCTTGCGGAAGCGTGGGACACCCCGCGTCGCGGCGCCGTTGTCGACAAGGTCTGGCCGGAGCTGAAGAAGATCGCCATCGACTACACGGTCGCGGAGCCGGCCGCAAAGGCGGGTCGACTCGCGGTGATCCCCGGCGATTTCGACTGGGACGATGTCGGCGACTTCGCGGCCATCGCGAAGCTGCACTCTCGCGGTCGCAAGTCCGACCTCGCGATCCTCGGGGAAAACGCGCGCGTTCTCGCCGATGCGTCGAGTGGCGTGGTCGTCAGCCAGACCGGTCGCCTCATTTCCCTGATCGGTGTCACCGACATTGTCGTCGTGGACACCCCGGACGCCCTGCTTGTCACCACGAGCGCCAACGCCCAACGTGTTAAAGCGGTCGTGGACGCTCTTAAGCTTTCCGGCCGCAGCGACGTGCTGTAGACGTTCCGTAATAGAGAGGAGTACTAATGCGAATCTCGACCAGTATCCGTTCCCTCGCCGTCCTCGGCGCCGCTCTCGTCGTGCTCTCCGGCTGTGCGTCCGCCCCGGAGAAGACGGCCGCGCCGACCGCATCCAACTTTTGTGCCCGGATGGTGACGAACTCCGGAGGCCTCCAGGACCGCTCGTTCAACCAGGCCAGTTGGGCCGGACTTCAGTCCGCGGAGAAAAGCCTCAACATCAGCGCGAAGGTGCTCGTCTCGAACGCCGAGACCGACCTCGAGCCGAACGTGGAGCAAGCGGTTGCGAGCGGCTGCAAGTTCGTGCTCACCGTCGGCTACGAGCTCACCCCGGCCGTGACCAAAGCTGCCAAGGCCAACCCGGATACAGACTTTTCGATCGTCGACGACACTGTCGATGCGCCGAACATCAAACCGATCGTGTTCGACACCGCACAAGCCGCGTATCTCGCCGGTTATCTGGCCGCCGGAGTCTCGAAGACCGGAAAGGTCGCGACCTTCGGCGGTGGCAATCAGCCGCCCGTCACCCTGTTCATGGACGGGTTCGTCGACGGTGTCGCCCACTACAACGAGGTTCATGGCACAAAGGTGCAGGCCATCGGATGGAGCAAGCAGAAGCAGGATGGCCTGTTCACGGGGGACTTCGAGGACACCGGCAAGGGCCTTACCGTTACCCAGGGCCTCATCGATCAGGGGGCGGATGTCATCCTTCCGGTTGCGGGACAGGTGGGCGAGGGCGCCGCGGCGGCCGCGCTTCAGGCCGGAAACGTCTCCCTGATCTGGGTCGATTCCGACGGCTACGAGACCCTCCCGGCCGAGTATCGCCCGATTCTGCTGACCTCTGTGGAGAAGCGGACCGGGGATGCCGTGGTGAAGATCGTCGGCGAGAGCAAGAAGAACACCTTCACCAACACCCCCTTCGTCGGGACGTTGAAGAACGGCGGAGTCGACATCTCCGGCTACCACGACATGGCTTCGAAGGTCAGCCCGGCACTCCAGGCCGAAGTGAAGAAGCTCAAAGCGGATATCGTCGCCGGCACAATCAGGGTGACCTCGCCGAGCGCCCCCAAGTAGGGGTCGAACGCTCGGGCGAAACCGGCGCATACCTCCTGATTATTTCCGCCACATTTCGCCCTAATCGCATCTTCATAACCATTCGGAGACAGCTCGGCTTCGAGCATCTGTCGGGGTATGAACAGCGGATAGCCTGTAGACCATTACGGCGACGGCAATCCCTGCCGCGCCAGCACTTTCCTGGAGGACATTGTGAAAATCACCACGCGTAAGGTCGCCACGAGCGCCCTCGCCATGGTCGGCATGGCGGTTCTGCTCGCCGGCTGCGCATCAGCACCCAAACAGGGCGGAACGGCGACCACAACGTCCAAGTTCCTCCCGTGCATGGTTTCCGACAACGGTGGGTTCGACGACAAGTCCTTCAACCAGCTCGGCCTGCAGGGCCTGATTGCCGGAGCGAAGGCCGTTGGCGCAACCTACAAGAAGGCGGAGTCGAACTCCGACACCGACTACGCGCCGAACATCGACAGCATGGTCGCCGCCAACTGCAATCTGATCGTCACCGTCGGGTTCAACCTGTCCGCAGCGACCATCACCGCGGCCAAGGCCAACCCAGACATCCAGTTCGCCATCATCGACGACGCGGCGGACAACTCCGGAGCCAAGGATGCCAAGGGCAACGACATCCCCGACGGCAAGGTCGACGCGCCGAACATCAAGCCGATCCTCTTTGACACCGCGCAGGCGGCCTACCTCGGCGGCTACGCGGCGGCAAGCTACAGCAAGTCCGGCGTCGTCGGAACCTTTGGTGGCATGCAGTTCCCGACCGTCACGACGTTCATGGACGGCTTCGCCGATGGCGTCGACGGCTACAACAAGGCCAAGAGCAAGAGCGTCAAGGTCGTCGGCTGGGACGTCGCAAACCAGACCGGTTCCTTCACGGGCGGCTTCGCGGCGAACGACACGGCCAAGAGCACGGCTCAGAACCTCATCGACCAGGGCGCTGACGTGATCTTCCCGGTCGGAGGCCCGATCTTCCAGAGCGCGGGAGCTGCGATCACCGACTCCGGCAAGGACATCGCGCTCATGGGTGCCGACGCCGACGTCTTCAACACCTTCCCGACTTACGACAAGCTGTACCTCACCTCGGTGCTCAAGGGCATCGACCCGGCAGTGCAGGCCGTCGTGAAGCTGACCGCGAAGCAGAAGGCCGGCACCTTCGACAACGTTGCCTACGTCGGAACGCTGAAAAATGACGGAGTGGGCGTCGCCCCGTTCCACGATTTCGCCAGCAAGGTGAACCCAGACCTGCAGAAGGAGCTCGACGCGATCAAGGGCGACATCATCAGCGGCAAGCTCACGGTGAAGTCCTACCTCTCCAGCCAGGAATAACTGAATCACAGCACCGGGTCGGGGACCAGCATCGCTGGCCCCCGACCTGCGTCACGTTTCTTTCGTGACCCCGCGGCTGCGTGGCCGGATAGATTGGATCGCATGAAGCTCGAACTCCGTGGGATCACCAAGCGGTTTGGTGCCCTTGTGGCCAACGACCACATCGACCTCGTGGCCGAACCCGGCGAGATCCACTGTCTGCTCGGAGAGAACGGAGCGGGCAAGTCCACCCTCATGAACGTTCTCTACGGCCTGTACCAGGCTGACGAGGGCGAGATCCTGATCGACGATGTGGTCCAGCACTTCGCCGGCCCCGGCGACGCCATGGGCGCCGGAATCGGCATGGTGCATCAGCACTTCATGCTGATCCCCGTCTTCACCGTCGCCGAGAATGTGATGCTCGGTCACGAACAGACCACGTTCGGGGGCCGGCTCAACCTCGCGGCCGCGCGCGAGCAGGTGCGCGACATCTCCGCCCGGTTCGGTTTCGACATCGATCCGGATGCGCTCGTCGCAGACCTGCCGGTCGGGGTGCAGCAGCGGGTCGAGATCATCAAGGCCCTGTCGCGCGACGCGAAGGTTCTCGTGTTCGACGAACCGACCGCAGTGCTGACGCCGCAGGAGACGGACGAGCTCATGGCGATCATGCGGCAGCTCAAGGCAGCCGGAACGTCCATCGTCTTCATCACTCACAAGCTTCGCGAGGTTCGCGAGGTCGCGGATCGCATCACCGTCATCCGGCTCGGGAAGGTGATCGGCGAAGCGGCGCCCACCGCGACCAACGCCGAGTTGGCCTCGCTCATGGTGGGCCGTTCCGTGGAGCTGACCGTGCAGAAGTCGGCGGCACAATCCGGCGCTTCGGCCCTCGTCGTGCGGAACCTCTCCGTGATCGACGCACTGGGCCACGTGGTGGTGAACGACGTAAGCTTCGACGTGCACGCCGGCGAGATCCTCGCGATCGCCGGTGTGCAAGGCAACGGGCAGACCGAACTGACCGAGGCCATCATGGGCCTCCAGCCGAGGGTGACCGGGTCGATCACCCTGGATGGCGCGGAGCTGCGCCGGGCGAGCGTGCGATCGGTGCTCGACGCCGGGGTCGGTTTCGTGCCGGAAGACCGTGGGGAAGACGGACTCATCGCCGAGTTCACGATCGCCGAGAATCTCATGCTCGACCGGTCCGACCGGGCACCGTTCGTCAAGAATGGCAATCTGCAACTCGGCGCCCTGGCGGAATTCGCGCAGGAGAAAATTGCGGAGTTCGACATCCGCGCACAGGGCGTCGGCACGCACGCCGGTCGCCTGTCCGGCGGCAACCAGCAAAAGGTTGTGCTTGCGCGGGAACTCAGTCGGTCCCTGCGCCTCCTCGTCGCCGCGCAACCGACCCGCGGACTGGACGTCGGCTCAATCGAGTTCGTGCACAGCCGCATTGTCCAGACCAGAGACGCAGGAACGCCGGTGATAGTCGTCTCGACCGAACTCGACGAGGTCGTCGCCCTCGCCGACCGCATCGCGGTGATGTATCGCGGATCGATAGTGGGCATCGTGCCCGGAACCACGCCGAGAGAAGTGCTCGGGCTCATGATGGCGGGCGAAGCGCCCGTCTCGACGGAGGTAGCCGCGTGACCGACTCGCAGATTCCCTCCACAGGCGAGGTTTCGACGAACGCGCAGCTTCCGGAGGCCCTGGACGCCGACCAGATCCCCGCCGAAGAGGCGGCTCCCACCCCGGCTCCGGACGAGCCGCAGTCGCGGTTCTCCGGAGTGCTTCGCGAGATCGCGAGCGGCAACGCCCTGATCTCGGTGCTCGCCGTTGTGCTCGCCCTCGTCGCCGGTGCCATTCTCATCGCGCTCACCGACCCCGGTGTGCGCGCGGCCTCCGGCTACTTCCTCTCCCGCCCGGCCGACACCTTCCAAGCCATCTGGAACGCGGTCTCCGGAGCCTACGTCGCGCTGTTCCAGGGTTCGATCTACAACTTCGGCCGTCCAACCTTCGCCGCGGGCATCAAACCGCTCACCGAAAGCCTCACCTTCGCGACCCCGCTCATCGCCGCCGGGCTCGGTGTCGCCGTTGCCTTTCGAGTTGGCCTGTTCAACATTGGTGGACAGGGGCAGATCCTCATCGCCGCGGCGTGCGCCGGATGGGTCGGATTCTCGTTCAACCTTCCGTTCCCGCTGCACCTCATCGTCGCCCTGATCGCCGGAACCGTCGGCGGCGCCCTCTGGGGCGGAATCGTCGGTCTGCTTCGAGCCAGAACCGGAGCGCACGAGGTGATCGTCACGATCATGCTCAACTACGTTGCGCTGTACCTCATCTCATTCATGCTGCGTACCCCGGGCCTTCTGCAGGCGAAGGGATCCAACAACCCGAAGTCACCGCCGACCAGGGATTCAGCAATCTTCCCGCACCTGTTTGGGCCGACGTACAACCTCTCAATCGGGTTCATCCTCGCCATCCTCGCCACCATCTACGTCTGGTATCTGCTCAACCGGTCGGGCCTCGGCTTCAAGTTCCGGGCCGTCGGGGAGAACCCCAGCGCGGCGCGCGTGGCCGGAATCAATGTGAAGAACATCTACGTGATAGCCATGCTGGTCTCCGCCGGACTGGTCGGGCTCGCCGGTGCCAATCAGGTGCAGGCGTCCATCACCACCGGGTTTGGCTCGGGTATCGATGCCGGCATCGGATTCGACGCCATCACCGTTGCGTTGCTGGGCCGTTCACGCCCGTGGGGCGTGTTCTTCGCCGGCATCCTGTTCGGAGCGCTGAAGGCGGGCGGCTTCACGATGCAGGCCTCGCAGAACATCCCGATCGAGATTGTGCTCGTGCTGCAGTCGCTCATCGTGCTGTTCATCGCGGCACCGCCGCTCGTGCGGGCGGTATTCCGACTGCCGTCGCCGTCATCCGGCCCGAGGCGGCGCAAACTCGCAGAAATTACCGGCACGAAAGCAGTGGTGACCAAGTGAGCACAGTGACCGGCGACGCACTCGCCAAGACACCGTCGCGAGCGATCGCCGCGACAACGGTAGTGAAGAGTTGGAAGAGCCCGATCGCGCTCGGCATCTTCGCGGTGCTCTCCATCGTGTTGTTCGGATTCTACGGCCGGGCCGGCACCAGCCGATTCGGTATTTCGACGACCACCGACTTCTTCCAGATACCGGCGGTCGCCGTGCCAACCCGGGCGACCGGGATCGTCATTCCGATCGTGCTCGCGGTCATAGCCCTGTACGCAGCCTGGCTGGTGTACCGGGGGCACAAGGTGCGCGTGTGGCTCATTGCGCTGTTCGCGATCCTCGTGCTCATCGTCTTCCTCACCTGGGCCTCGGCCGGTCAGACCATCCCGGTGCCCGGTCTTCTCGTCGGCGCCGTTGGGCTCAGTGTTCCCCTCATCTTCGGTGCGCTTGGCGGTGTGATCTCCGAGCGGGTCGGCGTGGTCAATGTCGCGATCGAGGGCCAGTTGCTCGGTGGAGCTTTCGTCTCCGCGCTCATCGCCTCCGTGACTCATTCGGCGATTCTCGGCCTCATCGGCGCGGCGGTCGCCGGAATGCTTGTCTCGTTCGTGCTTGCCGCCTTCTCGATCAAGTACATCGTCGATCAGGTGATCGTCGGCGTCGTGCTCAACGTGCTGGTGACCGGCCTCACGAGCTTCCTCTACTCCACGGTGCTCAGCCCGAATAATGAGACGCTAAACAACCCGCCGCGGTTCGACCGGTTGCCGATTCCGGGCCTGAGCGAGATTCCGATCATCGGCCCGGTGCTGTTCCGGCAGACGATCATCGTGTACTGCGTCTACGTCGCCGTTGCCGTCGTCTGGTACTGCCTGTTCCACACCCGCTGGGGTTTGCGCCTGCGGTCCTCCGGGGAGCACCCGCAAGCCGCGGACACCGTGGGAATCAACGTCAACCGCACCCGGTTCTGGAACGTCTCCCTCGCCGGAGCGATCGCCGGATTCGGCGGGGCGTACTTCACGCTGGGGTCCGTCGGCGGGTTCACCAAAGAAATGACAGCAGGCGCGGGCTTCATCGCCCTCGCGGCGGTCATCTTCGGCCGCTGGGATCCGCTCAAGGCCACACTCGCCGCTTTGCTGTTCGGCTTCGCGACCAACCTGCAGAGCGTGCTGTCGACCATCGGGTCCCCGGTGCCGAGCGAATTCATGCTCATGCTCCCGTACATCGTGACGATCTTCGCCGTCGCGGGTCTCGTCGGTCAATCCAAACCACCCGCCGCATCCGGAAGGCCGTACATCAAGTCATGAACTCCGCATCGAACGACACCGCCTCGATCGACTGGGATGCGTTGCGCGCGGTGGCCAACGAGGCGAACACCCACGCCTACGTGCCGTACTCGAAGTTCCCCGTCGGTGCCGCGGCAATCACCGCGGACGGGAGGGTCATCTCCGGCGCCAACGTGGAGAACGCGTCTTACGGGCTGACGCTGTGCGCCGAATGCGCCCTCGTGTCGTCGCTGCACATGACGGGCGGCGGCCGTCTCGTCGCGTTCACCTGCGTCGATGGACACGGGAACATCGTCATGCCGTGCGGTCGCTGCCGACAGCTGCTGTACGAACACTCGGCACCGGGGATGCTGCTCGAGACGGTATCCGGCATCAAGACGATCGACGAGGTCATCCCGGATGCCTTCGGACCGCGCCAGCTCGCGGAGTTCGAGGCGTCGGCCGACTGATGGCGATCGAAGCGTTCGACGTCGTCGACCTGATTCGGGTCAAGCGTGACCGCGGCCCGCTCAGCACCGGGCAGATCAACTGGCTCATCGACGCGTACATCCGCGGCTACGTAGCCGACGAGCAGATGTCCGCGATGACCATGGCGATCTTCCTCAACGGCATGGAGCGCCGGGAAATCCGCGACCTGACCATGGCGATGATCGAGTCCGGCGAGAGGATGAACTTCTCCTCCCTCACCAAGCGCACAACCGACAAGCACTCCACCGGCGGTGTTGGCGACAAGATCACACTCCCGCTCGCGCCGCTCGTCGCCTCCTTCGGGGTCGCCGTGCCGCAACTCTCCGGCCGCGGACTCGGGCACACCGGCGGCACTCTCGACAAGCTCGAGAGCATCCCGGGTTGGCAGGCCAACATCTCCAACGAGCGGATGCGGCAAATCCTCGACGAAGTCGGCGCCGTAGTGTGCGCCGCGGGTTCCGGGCTGGCCCCCGCCGATGGCAAGCTGTACGCCCTGCGCGACATCACCGGGACGGTCGAGGCGATTCCGCTGATCGCCTCGTCGATCATGAGCAAGAAGATCGCGGAGGGCACATCGGCGCTCGTGCTCGACGTCAAGTTCGGCTCCGGGGCGTTCCTGACCGACATCGCCCAGTCCCGGGAGCTTGCGCGCACCATGGTCGAGCTGGGAGAGGACGCGGGCGTCGCGACATCCGCGCTCCTCACGAACATGAACGTTCCGATCGGGCTGGCGATCGGCAACGCCAACGAGGTGCGCGAATCGGTAGAGGTGCTCGAGGGCGGCGGGCCCGCGGATGTCGTGGAACTGACCGTGGCGTTGGCCCGGGAGATGCTCGCTCACGCCGGGCAACCGGACGCGGATGTTCGCGCCGCCCTGAGCGACGGGCGAGCGATGGATTGCTGGAATCGCATGATCCGCGCGCAGGGCGGGGATCCCTCTGCCCCGCTTCCCGTCGCGCGCGAGACGCACGTTGTCACCGCGGACCGGTCCGGTCTTCTCGTGGAGCAGAAGGCGCTCCCATTCGGGATCGCGGCCTGGCGCCTCGGTGCTGGACGCGCGCGCAAGCAGGACCCGGTGCAGCACGCGGCGGGCATTGACCTGCATGCGAAGCCCGGTGACGCTGTGGTCGAGGGGCAGCCCCTCTTCACCCTGAGCGCGGACGAGCCCGACCGGTTCGCGCGGGCCCTCGAGGCACTCGAGGGGTCCTACCGGATCGGCGATCACGGCGACGAGGTGCTCACGGGCGGCCCGCTCATTGCCGAACGGATTGGAGCCTGATGTCTCGGCGAACCTCGGCGGTGGACTGGCTATTCCGCCACCGGGAGAACGGGCAGATCGCGCTCGGCCAGGTGCCTAATCTCGAGCAGCGGGTCTTCCAGCTGTCGACGGTGATCGGCACTCTTCTGCCCCAGTCCAGGCTGCGCACCGCCCTCGGCGTTGTCGCGATCGGCGCCCTCACGGTGTGGGGATTCGACGAGTTGATCCGCGGAGTGAACCCGTTCCGGCGCCTGTTGGGGCTCGCGGCGCTCGGCGGCATCGTCTTGTTGGCGCGGCGTCGGTAGTCTCGGCGTTCGCGGGCGTTCCCGATGCCGGGGCGTTCCCGGTGCCGGGGGTCGCGTCGTTGTCGGGGGTCGTTGACGGGGGTCGCGTCCTTGTCAAGGCGCCCCTGTGAGGGGACAGGTTCGGTGGTTGGTTTGGCTGAGGAGGAGCGTTTCGTGTCCCCTCGGTGACGCTGCGGTGGCGCCGGGCGGGGTCGCGCGGGTGAGGGGACAGGTTCGGTGGTTGGTTTGGCTGAGGAGGAGCGTTTCGTGTCCCCTGGGGCCGGAATGGATGTGGCGCGCCCGGGCACACTTCGACGGGTCCCGGATCGGCAGAACTCTCGTCCTACCCGGTCCACCCGCGGGCTACGAGTCGCCGGCTGAGCCGAGCGAGGAATTCGCGAGAATCACGAAGATCCTCCGCGCTCACCCTGGTCGAGTGCCATCCGGCGTCCTCCAAACGCGGAACGCGGGCCAGGTCCTTTCGCCACTGAACGATGTCAGTGCGGTGATGGTCGCCCTCATAATCGATGGCCATGAAGTATTCGGGGAAGGCCAGATCAGGCTTGGCCAGAAATCGCCCCTCGGAGTCGTACAAGTTCTCGTTGACCACCGGCATCGGCAGACCGGCGCGCGCGATCCGGTACCGAATCGCGGATTCGGGAGGCGAATCCGAGCGCTCGGATAGCAAGGGAAGCGCCTCGGTGAGCCGCGCGAGGCCCCTCCGCCCGATGGAGGCATGAACGGATGCTTGGAGCAGGTCTGCGGTCGCCAGAGGACGGCGCCACCACAGCAGGTAGTCGCCGGCGGATATCAACTCCTCGACGGTGAGAAGCGGCGCGAGTTCGAGCCAGACGCGGATCGGGGACGAGACGGGAAGCCCCTCGACACGGACTACCTCCTCGCGCCTTACGGCATGCTTGTGCCCGCGGACGCCGCGCGCGCGGACGGCGCGGGATGGGGCCGCAACGCTGACGTCGAGCAGCTGATTCGTTAGCAGCCGCAGAGGAATCGGGATGCCGTGCAACCGTGCGGCCGTGACGTGGGAGAAGAACTGGGCCGGCGTGAGCCGCGGGGAATACGCCTTCGTCAGGCGCAAGACGAGCTCACGCTCACTCGCGGGCCCGGATGGAGTGCCGAGTCCATTATCGAGCGGGACGCCCATGGATGCCGGACCCGGTGTGAAGGCCGGCGGGACTCGAACTCCCCAGAATGGTCGCGCGAGGTCCGCGCCTCGAAGGCGACCGAGTCCGAGTCCCGCCGCTCGTGCCTCGTGTACGCCGAACGCTCCAGCGTTTAGCTGGGCGGGAAGTCGGATTCGTGGAGGCACGATTCGAGTGTGCTCGCGGCCCCGACGGGTTTGGGCGGTTTGTCGACGGCAGGGGATAGGCACGGTGTCGGATGTCCTGTGAGGGAGTGGTTGCACACGACGGGCGCGACCGACCCGAGGAGCCCGAGCCCGCCGGCGAGGAGCGAAGAGGGCGAGACTACCCGGGGTCGCCGATCCGCTCGAGCGCGTCAACGATGAGGGACCAGAATTTCGCATGGTCAAGGGCGAGGGCGGCGTGAGTGGTGCAGTCAGCCGGAGCCTCGGCGCGGAAGTCGGCAACGGTCATGCCGAGGGTGAGGGTTCCGGTGAGTTCCACGTTCAGCGGGACGCGCGCGACGGTCATCACCGTTGGGTCAATCACGAGCGCCACAGCGCACGGGTCGTGCACCGGCGGATGCTCGAAGCCCTGCGCAGTTCGGTAGGACTCGGCGAAGAACTCGAGAAGCTCGACCACGAAACGGGACGGACCCGTGCCGACGGCGGCGATGGCTGCGACGACATCCGGGGTCGCGAGCGCCTGATGGGTCAGGTCGAGGCCGACCATGGTGAGCTTCCACTTCTCGTTGAACACGATGTGGGCGGCCTCCGGGTCGATGACGATGTTGAACTCTGCCGCCGCGCTCCAGTTGCCGCCGTGGTAGCCGCCACCCATGAGTACGACCTCTTTGACCCTTTCGGCGATGCGGGGTTCCTTCCGCACGGCGAGAGCGATGTTGGTGAGGGCGCCCGTGGGAACAAGCGTGACGGTCGCCGGTGGGTTTTCCATGATGGTGTCGATGATCAGATCGACTGCGTGCCGCGGATCGACCTCGGTCAGCGGGCTCGGCAGAACGGGTCCGTCGAGGCCGGATTCCCCGTGAATCGAGTCCGCCACCTCGGCGGTGCGCACGAGTGGACGGCTCGCCCCGGCGGCAAACGGCACCCCGGTGATGCCGGCGATTCGAGCGACGGCCAGCGCGTTCCGGGTCACCTTCTCGATCGTCTGGTTTCCGTGAACGGTCGTCACGGCGAGGAGCTCGATCTCCGGGTTTCCGTGGGCAAGGATCAGCGCAATCGCGTCGTCGTGGCCCGGGTCACAGTCGAGGATTATTTTCTTCGCCATGCCGTCAGGTTACCGGCCGGTGCCAGCGATAGATTTGCCCTATGACCACTTTCCCCGACGACTTCGTCCTGCCGGGCGGTGGCGCAAACATTACCGCCCTGCCAAAGATCTCACTGCACGATCACCTCGACGGGGGGCTGCGTCCGCAGTCGATCATCGAGCTCGCAGGCGCGATCGACCTCGATCTTCCGGAAACGGATGCCGACGCACTCGGCGACTGGTTCGCGGCGAAGTCGGACTCCGGTTCGCTCGTCGAGTACCTCAAGACCTTCGACGTCACCATCGCCGTGATGCAGACGACGGAGGGGCTCGCGCGGGTCGCCCGCGAGTTCGTCGAGGACCTGGCAGCCGACGGTGTCATTTACGGCGAGGTTCGGTGGGCGCCGGAGCAGCACCTCACCCGCGGCCTCAGCCTCGATGACACGGTGGAGGCGGTGCAGCAGGGAATCGCCGAGGGCATCGACATTGTGAAGCATTCGGGACGCCGCATCCGCATCGGCCAACTGGTGACCGCGATGCGCCACGCCGACCGGGGGCTGGAGATCGCCCAACTCGCCGTGCGTCACCGCAACAATGGCGTGGTCGGATTCGACATCGCCGGCGCCGAGGCGGGATTCCCGGCCGGCAATCACCGCGAGGCTTTCGACTACCTCGCGCGGCACTATTTCCCGACCACCGTTCACGCCGGCGAGGCCGACGGCCTTGAGAGCATCCGCGGAGCACTCTTCGACGGACGCGCCCTGCGGCTCGGACACGGTGTGCGGCTGGCGGAGGACATCACCGTCGATCGTCAGGACGACGAGAACACCTACGTCGAGCTCGGGCGCCTGTCCCAGTGGGTGAAGGATCGCGAGATTGCTCTCGAGTTGAGCCCGTCGTCCAACCTGCAGACCGGAGCGATCGAGCAGTGGGGCGACGAGCTCATCGACCACCCATTCGACCTGCTGTACCAGCTGGGATTCCGGGTCACCGTCAACACGGACAACCGGCTGATGAGCAACACGTCGCTCAGCCGCGAACTCGCGCTCCTCGCCGAGACCTTCGACTACGACCTGACCGATTTCGAGGTGTTCCAGCTGAACGCGGCCGCCGCGAGCTTCCTTCCGATCGAGGACCGCGAAGACCTCGCTGACGAGATCAGCGCCGGTTTCGAGAAGGCCTAATGACGCTCGCGCCCGTCGCCGAAGCCGCGATCATCATCGGCGCGGAGGTCGATGATTGGCGCGCGGCCGTGCGGCTTGCTGGACGTGCACTGAGCGACTCCGGTTCCACTCTCCCCGGCTACGCCGACGAGATGGTGCGGATGATTGAGCAGTACGGTCCGTACGTCGTGATCGCCCCGGGGCTGGCCCTCGCGCACGCTAGACCGGGCCCCGACGTGCTGAGCGACGGGCTCGCGATCGTCACGCTCGCGACACCGGTGTCGTTCGGGCATCCGCACAACGACCCGGTCCGGGTTGTGCTCGGGCTTGCGATCAAGTCCTCGGACGGCCACCTCGAGTCGGTGGCCGCGCTCGCCAACATATTCAACGGATCGACCGCCATTGCCGACCTGGCCGCGGCGGAGAGTCCGGCCGAAGTAATAGAAATCATGCAGGGAAAGACATGAAAATAGTCGCAATCTGCGGGGCAGGCATCGGAAGCTCCGGCATCCTCAAGGTCAACGCCGAACGCGTGCTCGACCGTCTCGGGTTCGAAGCGGACGTCACGGCCGCCCACGTCGGCAGCCTCGCGAGCGACGCGGCCGACGCACAGATCATCCTCACGTCGGCGGAGTTCGTGGACGTGATCGGCGCGACCAACGCGGACGTCATCGTCATCGAGAACTACTTCGACACCGACGAGCTGACCCGGAAGCTCGAGGCGGCGCTCGGCTGAACGGCCGGGCTTGCCGTTCAGCCGAAGCTCAGCAGCCGGGTTGCAGCGGCGTGAGTTCAGCAGCGTGGGGTCAATACAGGAATTCGGAGACCCCCGCCGCCAGTCGATCGACTGCCGCGCGCGCCTGTGATCGCCGCTCGGCGGCCGTTCCCTCGGCGCTCGATGCGTCGATGTAGGCCTTGACCTTCGGTTCCGTTCCGCTGGGCCGCACTATGACGCGGGAGCCGTCCTCGAGCCAAATGCGCAGGATGTCGCTGGCCGGCAGTCCGGCGAAGCCGTCGGTGAAGTCGTCGACCTGTCGCACGGCCACGCCGCCGATTGCCTGGGGCGGGCGTGACCGCAGCCGGCTCATCATGACCGGGATGTCGCCGAGGTCCGTCACCCGAATCGAAATCTGTGCCGACTCGAACGCGCCGAATCGAGCGGCGAAGTCGGCGCGGTGGTTGAGTAACGACTTGCCGGCGGCCTTGAGCTCCGAAACGAGTGCGATGAAGTCCACCGCGGCAGAGATGCCGTCTTTGTCGCGCACCTTCCGCGGGTCGACGAGGTAGCCGAGCGCCTCCTCGTAGCCATAGGAAAGCCCGGGAACCCGCGACACCCATTTGAATCCGGTGAGGGTGTCCACGTATTCGAGGTTGTACTCTTTCGCGACTCTCTCGAGTGCTGGGGAGCTCACGATCGAGGCGGCAAGGGTGCCGGCCTCTCCCGCTTCGGCGAGCCGCTCCGCGGCCCGCCAGCCGAGCAGGGCGCCAACCTCGTTACCGGACAGTCGCTCCCAGCCGCCGTCGGCACCCGGAACCCCGATGGCGAGACGGTCGGCATCCGGATCGTTGGCGACCACGAGTTCCGCCGCGGATTCGGTCGCTGTCGTGAAGGCCAGATCCATGGCGCCCGGCTCCTCCGGGTTGGGAAAGGCGACGGTCGGGAAGGCGGCGTTTGGTTCGATCTGCGCGGCGACCGGAATCGGGTCCGCGAAGCCGGCCTCGAGGAACACCCGGCGGGCGGTCTCCCAACCGACGCCGTGCATCGCCGTGTACACGTAGCGAAGCGTCGATGGGGTGCCGCGCGAGAGCGAGGCGGTTCGCCGAACGTACTCGTCGAGCACCCCTTCCCCCGCCATCTCGAAGTCATCTGATCGCCGCAGTTCGAGCACGTTGGCCGAGGCCGCGATCTCGAGAATTCGGTCCGCGATTTCCCCGTCGACTGGTGGCACGATCTGCGAGCCGCGATCCTCGCCGCCGAGGTAGACCTTGTACCCGTTGTCGGCCGGCGGATTGTGGCTGGCGGTCACCATGATCCCTGCGCTCGTGGCGAGGTGACGCACGGCGAAGGCGAGCACGGGAGTCGGGAGCGGCCGGGGAAGCAGAACCGCGCGCACCCCGGCGCCGGCCATGATCCGAGCGGAGTCGGTAGCGAACACTTGGGAGTTCTTGCGACCGTCGTAGCCGATCACGACGCTCGGATGTTCCTCGCGGGAGAGGAGGAAGGCCGCGAAACCGGCGGCGGCCTGCGAGACCAGCACCCGATTCATCCGATTGGAACCCGCCTCGATGCGCCCACGCAGCCCCGCCGTTCCGAAGGCGAGTCTGGTGTCGAATCGGTCGTGCAGTTCGGCGAGTGCGCCGTCCGCCCCGGCTGACGCATCCGCGATCAGCGCGTCCAGTTCGGCGCGGGTCTCCTCATCCGGGTCCTGGTCCCGCCAGGCTCGGGCGGTGTCGATGACGTCCGTCATAGCTCGGCAACGATTCGGGCGAGAAGCGCGCTGATCACCGGTTCCGCGGCCCTGCCGGCGTCGAGCACCTCGGCGTGGCTCAGCGGCGTCTTCTGGATGCCGGCCGCGAGATTGGTGATGAGGGAGAGGCCGAGGATCTCCATCCCTGCCTGGCGGGCGGCGATCGCCTCGAGCGCGGTGGACATGCCGACGATGTGGCCCCCGATTGTCTTGGCCATCTGCACTTCGGCGGGAGTCTCGTAGTGCGGCCCGCGGAACTGCGTGTAGACCCCCTCGTCGAGACTTGGCTCGACCTGCCGGGCAATCTCGCGCAGCCGGGAACTGTACAGGTCGGTCAGGTCGATGAAGGTCGCACCCTCGAGCGGGGAGTCCGCGGTCAGATTGATGTGGTCGCTGATCAGGACCGGGGTTCCCGGGGACCAGGTCTCCCGGATGCCGCCGGCGCCGTTCGTGAGGATCATGGTCGTCGCGCCCGTCGCCGCGGCGGTTCGCACCGAGTGGACCACCCGGCGCACACCGTGCCCCTCGTAGTAGTGGGTGCGGGCCCCGATGACGAGGGCGCGCTTTCCCCCCGGAAGAAGAATCGAGCGAAGGGTGCCGACATGTCCCTCGAGCGCCGGGCGGCTGAAGCCGGTGATCTCGGCGGCGGGGATCGTCGCCGTGGTCTCCCCGATGAGGTCCGCTGCCTTGCCCCAGCCGCTCCCGAGCGTGAGTGCGATGTCATGTCGTTCCACGCCGGTGCGTTCGGCGATTTCGGCCGCGGCGGCGGCGGCGATTTCGAAAGGATCAGCTGACTGGTCGTCGAGGGGATTCGGCATCCGCCCACTCTATTGCGGAGCATGGCCTCTCAGGCGATTGGAGCGGATGCCGCGAGCCGCGGGCGGCGGCCTCGCGGCGCCTGATTACCTGACCCCGTTCCCTCTACAGGAGAATGGGCGCATGGCCTATGAATTCGAGCGGAAGCAACGCATCGCGATCATCGGGGGCGGGCCTGGCGGCTACGAGGCCGCCATCACCGGTGCCCAGATGGGCGCGGAGGTCACCGTCATCGAGCGAGTCGGCGTCGGCGGGTCCGCGGTGTTGACGGATGTTGTTCCCTCGAAGACCCTCATCGCCACCGCGGAGGCCGCGAACGCGATCGGCGAGGCCGCCGACCTCGGAGTGCAGTTCTTCACTCGCGGCGAATCCGGTCGCCCGGTTCGCCCCGACATCGCCGTCAACCTCGCCGCGGTGAACCAGCGGCTGCTTCGCCTCGCGCGTCAGCAGTCAGAGGACATGAAATCGCAGCTGATCAAGGCCGGGGTCAGCGTCATTCAGGGCGACGGCCGGCTCGACGGACCCAACCGGGTGATCGTCTCGACCGGGGGCAAGACGAGCACCGACTTCGACGAGATCAATGCTGACACGATTGTCGTGTCGGTCGGCGCGAGCCCCCGCATCCTCCCCTCGGCCAAGCCGGACGGCGAACGCATCTTCAGCTGGACCCAGCTGTACTCCCTCAAGGAGACGCCGGAGCATCTGATCGTCGTGGGATCCGGGGTCACCGGCGCGGAGTTCGCCTCGGCGTTCCGTGCTCTCGGCTCGAACGTCACTCTCATTTCCTCTCGCGATCAGGTGCTGCCGGGCGAGGACGCCGACGCCGCGCGGGTGATCGAGGACGTCTTCACCCGCAACGGGATGACCGTGCTCTCCAAGTCCCGGGCAAGTTCCGTCGAGCGCACCGCCGACGGGGTCATCGCCACGCTCTCGGACGGGCGCACAGTAGAGGGAAGCCACTGCCTGATGGCCGTCGGCGCGGTGCCGAACACCGCGGGGATCGGCCTTGATGAGGCCGGCGTGCAACTCACCGACTCCGGGCACATTCGGGTCAACCGGGTCGCCCGCACCTCGATGCCCTCGATCTACGCCGCCGGGGACTGCTCCGACTTTCTGCCGCTCGCGTCCGTCGCCTCGATGCAGGGACGAACGGCTGTCTTCCACGCGATGGGCGACGCGGTCAATCCGACGGAACTTCGCAACGTGGCATCCAACATCTTCACCCAACCCGAGATCGCCACCGTCGGCTGGTCGCAGAAGCAGATCGAGGACGGCATCGCGCAGGGCGAGATCTACAAACTGCCGCTCGCCTCGAATCCGCGGGCGAAGATGATGGGAATCAAGGACGGTTTCGTCAAACTGTTCGCCAGGACCGGATCGGGAACGGTCATCGGCGGAGTGATCGTCGCCCCGCGTGCGTCCGAGCTCATCCTTCCGATCGCGATCGCCGTCGAGCACCGGTTGACCGTCGACCAGGTCGCTCGAGCGTTCGCCGTCTACCCGTCGCTGTCGGACAGCATCACGGATGCCGCGCGCGCAATGCACATCGTCAACTGACTGTAGGTCGAGCACGGCGCGCAGCGCCTGTCTGTGGGTCGAGTACGGCGCGCAGCGCCTGCCTGTGGGTCGAGTAGGGCGCGCAGCGCCTGTATCGAGACCTGCGCTGCGGTGTGGCGGTCTCGATACGCACGCTGGCGCTCGCTAATCGACCCGAGGAAGAGCGTGGCTGGCGCTCGCTACTCGACCCGCGAAACGCGCACTCAGCCGGCGATGTCGAGCAGAAGGTGACCGGAAGACACCGTCTCGCCGACCATCGCGTTCACGTTCGCGATGGTGCCGTCCTTGTGGGCGGTGATCGGCTGCTCCATCTTCATCGCCTCGAGCACGAGGATGAGGTCGCCCTTGACGACGGCGTCGCCCTCGCCGACCGCAAGCTTCACGATGGTCGCCTGCATCGGCGCCTTCACCGAGTCACCGGTCGCGGTGACGACGGTTCCGGAACCGCCGCGTCGACGCGGCGGCGCCCCGAGTGAACCGGAGCCGGTAGCGGCGCCAGACAGTCGGGCCGGCAGGCTCACCTGGATGCGCTTGCCGTCGACCTCGACCACGAGGCTCTGCCGGGGTGCCGGCGCGGTCGCCTCAGCAAGTGACCCGCTCCACGGCTCGATGTCATTGACGAATTCGGTTTCGATCCACCTGGTGTAGACGGAGAAGGGGGAGGAGGTGAACGCCGGATCCCGAACGATCTTGCGGTGGAACGGCAGCACAGTGGGAAGCCCGGTCACCTCGAACTCGTCGAGCGCCCGGCGGGAACGCTCGAGGGCGTCCTCCCGGCTGGAGCCGGTGACGATGAGCTTGGCCAGGAGGGAATCGAACGCGCCGCTGATCACGTCGCCGGTCGTGACTCCGCTGTCCACGCGCACGCCCGGGCCTCCGGGGAAGCGCAGGGCGTGCACCGGTCCCGGGGCTGGCATGAAACCCAGTCCGGGATCCTCGCCGTTGATGCGAAATTCGAACGAATGCCCCTCCGGAACGGGGTCGGCGTAGTCCAGCGAGCCGCCCTCGGCGAGTCGGAACTGCTCACGCACGAGGTCGATACCGGTGACCTCTTCGGACACGGGATGCTCGACCTGCAGCCGGGTGTTCACCTCGAGGAAGGAGATGGTGCCGTCCTTCGCGACGAGGAACTCGCACGTGCCGGCGCCTACGTAGCCGACCTCTTTGAGGATCGCCTTCGACGCGGAGTACAGCAGCGCGTTCTGCTCGTCGGAGAGGAAGGGTGCCGGCGCTTCCTCGACCAGCTTCTGGTGGCGGCGCTGGAGTGAGCAGTCACGGGTGGAGACGACGACCACAGTGCCGAGGGAGTCGGCGAGGCACTGGGTCTCGACATGACGCGGCTGATCAAGGTACTTCTCGACGAAGCATTCGCCCCGACCGAACGCGGCGATGGCCTCTCGGGTGGCGGACTCGAACAGCTCGGGGATCTCCTCGCGAGTGCGAGCGACCTTCAGGCCGCGGCCGCCGCCGCCGAACGCTGCCTTGATGGCCACGGGGAGGCCGTGCACGTCGACGAAGTCGAGCACCTCCTGAGCGCCGGAGACGGGGTTCAGCGTGCCGGGGGCCAGCGGGGCTCCGACCTTTTCCGCGATGTGGCGCGCGGATACCTTGTCGCCAAGCTTTTCGATGGCCTCGGGTGACGGGCCGATCCAGATCAACCCGGCTTCGATCACGGCGCGGGCGAAATCGGCGTTCTCCGCCAGGAATCCGTAGCCGGGGTGAACGGCATCCGCGCCGGAGCGGCGGGCGATCGACAGCACCTTGTCCACGCGGAGGTAGGTGTCGGCGCTTGTCGCACCGTCGAGCGCGAACGCTTCGTCCGCGAGCTTCACGTGCCGGGCATCCCGGTCCTGGTCGGCGTAGATGGCGACGGAGCCTATTCCGCTGTCCTTCGCCGCCCGGATGACGCGGACGGCAATTTCGCCTCGGTTGGCGATCAGGATCTTCGTGATGCGGGGCATAGTTCCTTAGCCTAGGGCGAGCGCGCCGACCCCCTTTGGCGTAGCCATACAAAAATACCGGCGCGGTCAGGGAGATGCGCTACAAAGGCAGCGGTGTCTGCCGGTTCCAGAGCGACGGCCAGGACACCCCGAACGTCAGCAAGAGCGACCGCACGGTGGCGAGCGAGAGGCCGACGACGGCATGCGGATCGCCGTCCACCGCGGTGATGAACGGCGCGCCGAGGCTGTCGATCGTGAAGGCACCCGCCACCAACAGCGGCTCACCGGTGCCGATGTACGCGTCGATCTCGGCGTCCGCTATGTCCGAGGCGAAGGTCACGCCGGCCGTCGCGACGCTGCCCGCCGAACCGCCGCGGACTCCGCTGCGGTGATCGATGACCCAATGACCGGAGTGCAGGTGGCCGGTGCGGCCACGCTGCAGCAACCAGCGCTCGCGGGCGATCTCGGGGCGGTGCGGCTTGCCGTAGACGATTCCGTCGAGTTCAAAGGCGGAGTCGCCTCCAAGGATGAAGCCGTCGATGTCGTCCCCGACGACGGCCTCGGCCTTGAGCCGCGCGAGCAGCAGAACCATCTCCGACGGGGAGAGGGAGCCGGCCGCCGCGACCGCCGCGTCCTCGTCGACATAGGAGGGGAGCACCACCGGTTCGATTCCGGCTGCCCTGAGTGTGGCCAGCCGCGCCGGAGAGGTGGAGGCGAGGTACAGGCGCACGGGCGGGGCCGCAACCGAATCTGGCACAGGGGGAATGGTCACGGCGCTCCTGTGGCAAGCTCGAGGGATGGGTGAAATGCTGGGCAAACAGGTCGAGATCGAGGTTACCAACGTAGCCCACGGCGGTGTGGCGGTCGCCCGGCACGACGGCCGGGTGATCTTCGTGAGCGACGCCATCCCCGGAGAGACCGTGCTCGCGACCATTACCGAGGACTCGAAAAAGTCGTTTTGGCGAGCCGAGACCGTGCGCGTGATCTCCGCTTCGCAACATCGTCAACCGCACGTCTGGTCGGCGGCGAGCATCGACCGGGCGCCCGACAGCCGGGCCGGTGGCGCCGAGTTCGGCCACATCGCCATCGCTCACCAGCGTGAGCTGAAGCGGCAGGTGCTCGCCGATTCGCTCAAACGGATGGCCGGCATCGACACCGACGTCACCGTGGCGGCGCTGCCGGGCAACGAGGACGGAACGGGCTGGCGCACGAGGCTGCGTCTGCACGTCGCCGAGGATGGAACCCCCGGACCGTACGCCGCCAGGTCCCACCGGGTGATTCCGGTCACCGACGTTCCTCTGTCGACGGCGGAGGTTGCGGCCGTCGCCCCACTTCACGAGAAGTTTCCCGGCGCCCAGCACGTCGATGTCGTCGTGCCGAGTGTCGGCAACGCATTCGTGCTTACCGGCGGTGCCGATAAGCCCAAGGCGCAACGCATCGTCGAACGGGTGGGAGACCGAGAGTTTCGTCTCGATGTTCACGGGTTCTGGCAGGTCCACCGTCATGCGGCCGAGACCCTCTCCTCCGCCGTGCAGGATTCGATCGACCCGGCGAAATTCGACCCACGCGCGGCAAATCTCGATCTTTATGGCGGAGTCGGCCTGCTTGCGGCCGCGGTGGGAGACCGGTTTGGCAACCACTTGCGCATCACGTCGGTGGAGAGCGACGCGCTCGCGACCGACCACGCGGGGCACAACCTTTCGGAATGGGTTGGGGCCGCGGCTGTCACCGCCCGTGTCGACAACTTCCTTCGGCAACTGCGATCGGCGGCCACGGCAAGCGAGCGGTCCCGGCTCGCGGCGGGCACGGTCATCCTGGACCCTCCTCGTGCCGGAGCGGGAAAAGCCGTCGTCAATGAGTTGCTTGAACTCGACCCGGCGCAGATTGTGTACGTCGCCTGCGACCCCGTCGCGCTCGCCCGCGATGTTGCGCTGTTCGGCGCTGGCGGATACGAGCTGACTCGGCTTCGCGCGTTCGACCTGTTTCCCAACACCCATCACGTCGAAGCGGTCGCAACGCTCGTTCGCCGGTAGCAGGGGATCGGCATCCCCTCAACTGTGTAATGCGATGAAACTGGGGCGACTTCTTCACCTGTCGCAGCACGGGGCGCGGTTCGCGGGCCAGTACCATGGAGTCCGGGGTATCACCTGCAGTTTTGTACCACGGGGGAAGACGGGATCGACCATGGCGCAGGCCACAACGGAAGAACCGAGATCAAGCGTTCAGCAGAGCGTCGTTCGGGTCTCGGTCGTAGATGACCACGAATCAGTCAGGCTGGGGCTCAAGGCCGCATGCATAGACGCGGGGTACGAATTCATTCTCGCGGCGGCGTCCGTGCAGGAGTTCGTCGATAACCTCGACGGTCGGGAGAACGACGTCGTAGTGCTCGACCTCTCGCTCGGTGACGGGTCCACTGTGACCGATAACGTCAAGCGCGTCCAGGCAACGGGCTCGGCCGTTCTCATCCACAGCATCGCTGACCGCGTCGCTTCGGTGCGTGAGGCTCTCGCGGCGGGCGCCGCCGGCGTCATCCCCAAATCGTCGGCGACGAAGACGGTGATGTCAGCGGTCGAGACCGTCGCCCGCGGTGACGTTCTCAATAACCTGGAGTGGGCGACCGCCATCGACGCGGACCGCGACTTCGCCAAGGCGCAGCTCGGTCGACGGGAGCGGGAGATTCTGCATCTGTACGCCTCCGGACTGCCGCTCAAGCTCGCCGCGCAGCAGCTCGGAATCGGATATTCGACCGCGCGCGAATATCTCGACCGAATCAGGGTGAAATACGTTGAGGTCGGTCGACCGGCTCCAACGAAGGTCGACCTGCTTCGCCGCGCAGTAGAAGACGGAATTCTCCCGGGCCTCGACGCGGATGGTGGTGATGGCCGCTAAAACGGTCATGTCACCGCCGGCTCCGCTGGCGCGGCAATCCCACAACCCAATCAGTCGACCGCAGATCGAGACCATTGTGTCGCGGTCGGTCGGCGTATTCGGGGTGCTGTTCGCGGCGCAGGCCGTGCCGGCCGTTCTTACGCAACTCCCGCAGGAACAGCCCAACTGGATCCCGGTCTTCGTTCTCGCGATCTTTGGCGGAATTCTGGCCACCCTCGTCGCGTCGATAGCCAAGCGCTTCGTGCGAGTGGTCTACGGGTACCTGTCGTTCGCCTATCTAGTCGCGCTCATCGCGTGGCCGCTCCTCGCGAAGAATCCGCACGCGGTCGCGGACCAACGGCCATGGCTGTGGTTGCTGTGCACCGTCGCGACCTCGACCGCCGCTGTTGCCTTCTCCCCCTGGCGGGCAACCGCGTACCTCATCGTGACGCCGATCGTGTATGGAATGGTGCGCGCGACGCCATCCGGGGGCGGGGCGGCGTTGGGCCCCGTCATCCTGGACGTGCTGTATGCGACGCTCCTCGGCGGCGCCGTGCTGATACTGATCACCCTGCTCCGTCAGGCGGCGGCATCGGTGGATGTCGCGCAAGCGACCGCCCTCGACCGGTACGCGCACGCGGTGCGACAGCATGCCACCGAGGTCGAGCGGGTCGAAGTGGACTCGATCGTGCACGACGGCGTGCTGACAACACTGTTGTCCGCGGCGCGCGCGTACACGCCGGAAGCGAAAACGCTGGCCGCCCGCATGGCGAAAAACGCAATGGGTCACCTCAGAGACGCCGCGGTGTCGTCGCCCGACGACGACGCCCCCGTGAGCCTCGGCCAGCTTGCCTTTCGGATCCAGAACGCGACGTCAACCCTCTCGGCTCCGTTTGACCTGCGCGGCAAAGGTGTCGGTCCCGGATCGATCCCGGGCCACTCTGCGGAGGCGGTGTATTCCGCGACGTTCCAGGCGATGGTCAACAGCCTTCAGCACGCGGGGACCGGCGCGGACGTTCGCCGGTGGCTGTCGCTCGATCAGACCGACGGTGGAGGAATCCGCGTCGGCGTCGGCGACGATGGGATCGGATTCGACTTGGATCGGGTGGACACCGAAAGACTGGGCTTGCGCGTGTCGATCATCGAGAGGGTGACGAGTACCGGCGGCGTGGTCGACATCGACTCCGAAGTCGGGCGCGGCACTGTGATCTGGATCACCTGGCCGAGTCCTGACCCATCGTCGTTCCAATCAGTCGACGTGAATGACGGAGCCACTCCGTGATCATTTCCGTTCCGCGTTACCTCATCATCGGCCTCGCGGCGATCTTCTCGGCCTATCACCTGACGCTCGCGATGGTGTCGATCGACGTGCCGCGACAGAAGGGCCCATACATCGCCGCGATGGTGTTGTATGCGATCGCGACGGTGCTCAGCCTGTGGCTGTCCCGCAGCCCACGCATGCCGATCTGGCTGGCAGCCTTCAATGCCGTCGTGGCTCTCGCGGTTCCGCTGCTTGTCACGAGCCAGCTGAACAAGGTTGTGGGTGAGAACTACGCCGCGTGGCACACGGCGGCCATCGGCACGCTCATGGTGATCACCTCCACCCGGCGCCGGCACGCGATCGCCTGGATCGGTACGGGTGCGCTCATCATTGAGACGGTCGCGTGGGCCGGCCCCGGTGGGCTCGTTGCCTACGGGGTCATCGGCAGCACGGCCTGGGTCGCCGTTTCGCACGCACTCTCGCTGTCCCTTGCCAAGGCGGCGCGCGACGCCCGCCAGTACGCGCTCGCGGAACGCGAGGCCGTGGAGTGGCGCGCCGCACAAGAGGCGCATGTTTCTGAGCGGCAATTCCGGTTGGGGCAGACAAGCCGCATGGCCTTGCCGATGCTGCGCCAGATAGTGGCCGCCAACGGGGAACTCTCCGACAGTCAGCGGCTGGAGTGTCTGTACCTCGAGGGAGCCATCCGCGACGAGATCCGGGGTCGGAAGCTGTTGAACGACCGGGTCCGCGAGCAGATCATGGCGGCACGGCGAAAGGGCACAACGGTGACGCTCCTCGACGAGGGCGGCATCGACGACCTCGAGGAAGCGGATCTGGACCGGGTGCTGAACCGTCTCGCGGACGCGATCCGCGATACCGACACCGGCAAGCTGATCGCCCGCACCGTTCCCGAGGGCTCGAATGTGGCGGTCACCGTGGTCGGCCTGAGCTCGCTCGACGACGGACACGCAAGCGCGCTCGGCAGCCACGACATCGACGAGGACGAAGACAAGGTCGACCTCTGGCTCGAGATCCCGCGAACGGACGCGGCGCATTCCGTCTGATCGTCGATTACTGGATCGGGTGTCCCGCTGGCTTAATGAAAGAACGGGACCGGCCCGATGGCCGATCCCGTTCTTAAGTCCCGGGTCAGAACGATAACCCGAATATCGTCCTGACCCGCCCCCGAATCTTCGGTCCGCTTACCCTAGAGGACCGAAGATTGGCATTGTCCCTCAATGAGTGACGTCCAACAGGATCAATAGTGCCGCGTTCGCCCCACATGTAAAAGTCGTCACTTTGGGGGACCGGGGCACGTTCCTGTGCTTTCGGCCCCCGATCGGGGTGATTAGCCGGAGAATCCGCGCCAGGCGCCATACCCGGGGGTCAGCGGGGAGCGAATCGGCCGCTGACTGTGCTGCCATGCGCTCACCCGCGCCCCCGAGCTCCGCGAGTGCTCCTGGAGCTCTGCGAGAGTCGTGGTGAGCACCGCCGTGACCGCCGCGAGCTCGGCCGGGCCCGGATTGCCGGCGTCGATCGAGATCTCCACCAGTTCCACCTCGAGGGCTGACGATGTTCCGTCGGGCTCGCGGGTCACAGCGGGATGTTCCCGTGCTTCTTGGGCGGCATGGTCGCCCGCTTCGTCCTAAGGGCGCGGAGCGCCTTGACGACGACCACCCGGGTGGCGGCCGGCTCGATCACGCCGTCCAATTCGCCCCGCTCGGCCGCAAGAAATGGGGAGGCGACGTTGTAGGTGTATTCGTTCGCGAGCTTCGTCCGCACGGCGGCGACATCCTCGCCGGCCACCTCGGCGGCCTTAATCTCGTTGCGGTAGAGGATGTTGACGGCGCCCTGGCCGCCCATGACGGCAATCTCGGCTGTCGGCCACGCGTAGTTCAGGTCCGCGCCGAGCTGCTTGGATCCCATGACGATGTACGCGCCGCCGTAGGCTTTGCGGGTGATGACGGTGACAAGCGGAACGGTGGCCTCGGCGTAGGCGTAGAGCAGCTTCGCGCCGCGACGGATGACTCCGGTCCATTCCTGATCGGTGCCGGGCAGATACCCCGGAACGTCGACGAGGGTGAGAATCGGGATGGAAAACGCGTCGCAGAATCGCACGAACCGGCTGGCCTTCTCGCCGGCTTCGATGTTCAGCGTGCCCGCCATCGCGTTCGGCTGGTTGGCCACGATTCCGACCGCGCGGCCCTCCACCCGGCCGAACCCGACGATGATGTTGGGGGCGAACAGCGGCTGGGTCTCCAAAAATTCGCCGTTGTCGACGATGTGTTCGATGATCGTCGTCATGTCGTACGGCTGATTGGGGCTATCCGGGATGAGCGTGTTGAGGCGTCGATCCTGGTCGGTGGTCTCGAGCTCAATCGCGCTGTCGTAGACCGGATGCTCGGCGAGGTTGTTGTCCGGAAGAAAGCTGAGCAGCGTTCGCGCGTAATCGAGCGCGTCATCCTCATCGGAGGCGAGCCAGTGCGCGACGCCGGAGATCTTGTTGTGGGTCAGCGCGCCACCGAGCTCCTCCATGCCGACGTCCTCGCCGGTGACGGTCTTGATCACATCGGGACCGGTGACAAACATCTGACTTGTCTTGTCAACCATGATGACAAAGTCGGTGAGCGCGGGGGAGTACACCGCTCCGCCGGCCGCCGGGCCCATGACGATCGAGATCTGCGGGATCACGCCGGATGCCGCGGTGTTGCGTCGAAAAATCTCGCCGTACTTGCCGAGAGCGACGACACCCTCCTGGATTCGGGCGCCCCCCGAGTCGAGCATGCCGATGATCGGCACGCCGGTCTTGAGCGCCAGATCCATGACCTTGATGATCTTTTCCCCGGCGACTTCTCCGAGCGAACCCCCGAAGATCGTGAAGTCCTGGCTGTACACCGCGACCTGGCGACCGTGGATTGTTCCGGTTCCGGTGACGACGGCGTCACCGTACGGGCGCTTTTTCTCCATGCCGAACGCGTGAGTGCGGTGACGCACGAACTCGTCGAGTTCGACGAAGGACCCGTGGTCGAGCAGCTGGTCGATGCGCTCGCGCGCGGTCTTCTTGCCCTTCGCGTGCTGCTTCTCGATCGCGGTCTCGCCGCTCGCGGTGACCGCCTCGTGATAACGGACCTTGAGATCCGCGAGCTTGCCCGCGGTGGTGTACATGTCGTTGTCAGCAGTCACGCGTTCACTTTACCGGTGGTGTTCCGCGCCATCGGGTGTCGGATGTCTACAAACAACGCGGCCAAACCCGAAAGGGGTCACTCTCACCTGCCGCCCCGAGGCAGAGGGACGGCCCGTAGGCAACGAGCACCCCGGTAAGTCGTAGCCTTGATAGGTGCAATTTCCCCAGAGCGCCGCCGTCGCCAGCAGGTTCGAGTTCGTCGCCGAGTGCGGCTCGACCAACACCGAACTGGCGAGTCGGGCCGCGGCGCCGGACGGGGAAGACTGGCCCGATTTCTCGGTGTTCGTCACCGACAACCAGACGAGCGGACGAGGCCGACTCGGCCGCGTCTGGGTGGCGCCACCCGGACAGACTCTGGCGATCTCCGTGCTGCTGAGGCCCCGGCTTCCCGCCGGAGAGCCGCTCGGCCTTGATCACTACGGCTGGCTTCCGCTGATCGCCGGCATCGCGATGGCCAGGGCCGTCGCGCCGCTCGTACCGACCCACTCCGTCTCGCTCAAGTGGCCGAATGACGTGCAGGTCGACGGGAAGAAGGTCTCCGGGCTGCTCGCCGAACTGCTGCCGGGCGGAAGAGCCGTCGTGATGGGCGCCGGTCTCAACCTGGCCATCCCCGAGGCGGACCTCCCCACGCCGTCGTCGACCTCACTCGCTCTCAACGGGGCGGCCCTGTCCGGCGGCGCGCTCGCGGATGCGGCCCTCTCCGGGTACCTCCGGCAATTCTCTTCGCTCTACGGCGACTTTCTGCGATTCGGGGCGGATGCCTATTCGAGCGGCGTGCTCGAGCAGCTCGATGAGCTGTGCAGCACACTCGGGCAACAGGTGAAGGTGAGCCTGCCCGGCGGTGACGAGTTTCGCGGCACGGCGATCGCAGTCGATGGCGCGGGTCGGCTGAGCGTCAAACGCTCGACGGATGGAAGAGTTGTGGCTGTCGCCGCCGGTGACGTGACGCATCTGCGGTATGAATAGCTAATGGCATCCGACGAGCAGGAAAGTGAGCGGGTAGTCGCCCGACTCAGGCCGCACGGGCGCGCCATGTTCTGGCCGTCCCTTGCGCTCATCGTCGTTGCCGGCGCGGTCGGATACTTTGCCGGCAGCTTCGCCGCGGTGTGGCAGAACCTCGCCGTGCTCGCAGCCGGCGCGTTCGCGGTGCTGGTCTTCTGGCTGCTGCCACTGCTGGCCTGGCTCGGCACGCGCTACGTGCTCACAACGCGCCGGATCATCCTGCGTAGCGGATTTTTCATTCGGGTGCGGCAGGAACTTCTGCACAGCCGCGGGTACGACGTGACTGTTCGGCAGAACGGGCTCCAGTCCCTGTTCCGCAGCGGAAACGTGCTCATCAATACCGGTCTCGATCAGCCGGTGGTGCTCAAGGACGTACCTGGCGCCGACCTGGTGCAGGCCGCACTGCATGACCTCATGGAGAAGAGCCTCAACCCGATCGCCGCACGCCGGCAGGCCGAGGAAACGCGCGCTTCCGACGAGACGACGGTCTGGGGTCGTTAGCCGGCGGCGGTTTCGCTCGCGCTCGCGTCGTCTTCAAAGATCGCCATCGCGGCTGCCTCGGCCTTGTGGCGTTGGGCCATCAGGCCGTCACGCCGGTGGTGACTGTAGACCCAGAATCGATAGAGCACGAACCGGAACGCGGTTCCGAGGACGAGGCCGATGAGGTTGGTGGAAATGTTATCGGCAACGAGCGATCGCAAGCCGAGCAGGTAGTGCGAAACCCAGAGACAGAGCAGGCCGATTCCGAGGCCCCCGGCCGCGACGACCGAGAATTCGAAGAGCTCGAGGACGAAGTTCTTTCGCCGGTGATCCCGGAACGTCCAGTAGCGGTTGCCGAACCAGGTCGCGACCGTTGCAACGATCACGGAGACGATCTTCGCCCCGATCGGTTCCTGAAAGAAGTGACCCTGACCAGCGCCGCCGAGCCGCAGCGCATTGAAGATGCCGACATCGACGAAGTAGCCGATCAGGCCGACAATCCCGAACTTGAGGGCGTACCGAAGCAGAAGGTCCCACAGCCGACGGCCGATGGCGAAGGAACGAGTTGGCACGCTGGTCCTCACGGTCGGCGGACGGTGATCTCGATGGATTCTAGCTCGGCCGGTGGGCGGAACGGCGCCCCCGTCTCAGTAGTCTTGACTGGTGACTCTTCGGGTAGGCGTAATCGGTGGCGGACAACTTGCGCGAATGATGATTCCCGCGGCGATAAATCTCGGCATCGACCTTCGGGTCCTCGCCGAGACCGCAGAGGAGTCGGCGTCGCTAGCCGTCACGGCGCTCGGTAGCCACCTCGACATGGAGGACGTCGTGCGTTTCGCGCGGGATGTCGACGTGGTCACCTTCGACCACGAACACGTTCCTCAGCGCATTCTGCGCGAACTCGTGGACAGCGGGGTGGCCGTTCGGCCCGGACCGCATGCCCTGCTCTACGCGCAGGACAAGCTCCTGATGCGCGAGCGACTGTCCGAGCTTGGCCTCCCGGTTCCGGACTGGGCCCGCGTCGAGACCGAGGAGCAGATCGACCGCTTTATCGAGGACCACGGCGGGCGGGCCGTGCTGAAAACGGCCAGCGGAGGTTACGACGGCAAGGGAGTGCGGGTCGTCACCTCCGGAGCGGAGGCGTCTGACTGGATCGCCCTCGGGCATCCGCTGCTCCTCGAGGAACTCGTCGACTTCCACCGGGAACTCGCGCAGGTCCTTGCCCGGCGCCCGTCCGGAGACCTGGCGTCGTGGCCCGTCGTGGAGAGCGTGCAGCGCAACGGCGTGTGCACCGAGGTGATCGCGCCGGCTCCGCTGTCGACTGGCAGAATCGCGGAGGTCGCGGAGTCGATCGCCCGCACGGTCGCCGAAAGCCTCGACGTGAGCGGGGTGCTCGCCGTGGAATTGTTTGAGACCACCGACGAACGCCTGTTGGTCAATGAGCTCGCGATGCGGCCGCACAACACCGGGCACTGGACCATCGACGGTGCCACAACGAGCCAGTTCGAGCAGCATCTTCGAGCCGTGCTCGACCTGCCGCTCGGGGCTACCAGCCCCCGCGAGCCGTGGTCGGTGATGGTCAACATTCTCGGTGGCCCGCAGTCCGGGTCTCTCGCGGACCGGTACCCCGCGGTCTTCGCTGACCAGCCATCGGTGAAGGTACACAACTACGGCAAGGACCCGCGGCCTGGCCGGAAAGTCGGTCATGTTACGGCGGTCGGTACCGATCTCGACCAGGTGGCATTCGAGGCACGCGCCGCCGCTCTGCATTTTCAGGACTGACGCATTTTGCGCAAACTGACGCGTAGGCTTGAAGAATGATCGAAATGCCTGGCGCGCCTGCTGCGGTGGTCTCGGTCGTCATGGGGTCTGACTCCGACTGGTCGGTGATGAAGGATGCCGCGGTCGCTCTCACCGAATTCGGAATCCCTCACGAGGTCGAGGTAGTGTCCGCTCACCGAACGCCGGAGAAAATGATCACGTTCGGCCGAGAGGCAGCCGACCGTGGCATCCGGGTGATCATCGCCGGAGCCGGCGGCGCCGCGCATCTGCCCGGAATGCTCGCGGCGGTGACGACTCTCCCGGTGATCGGGGTGCCGGTTGCGCTGGCGAAGCTCGACGGCCTCGATTCGCTCTTGTCGATCGTGCAGATGCCTGCCGGAGTGCCGGTCGCCACCGTTTCCATCGGCGGTGCCCGCAATGCCGGGTTGCTCGCCGTGCGGATGCTCGCCACCTCAGACCCTGCGCTCGCCACGGCGCTCGCCGAATTCGCGATCGGGCTCGAAGAGACCGTCGCCGAGAAGAATGCGGCCCTGAAGCTGACACTGTGACCGCGATAAGCCCGATTCGTACCCCGGATACTCGCTCGGCCGACCTGATGACCAAGCGGGCGTGGTGGCTTGTGGCACTCAACCTGCTGATCCCCGGCTCGGTTCAGATGCTGGCCGGCAACCGAAGGCTCGGACGTTTCGGCCTCGCCGCGACTCTCGCGCTCTGGGTGATCGCGATAATCGGCCTCGTCACCTGGCTGGTCGCTCATTCCGTCATCTACGCCGTCGTGACCAACGGACTGGGGCTGACGGTCGTGCAGGTCGTGCTGGCCGCCTACGCCGTGCTCTGGGTCGTCCTCACCATCGACACGCTGAGGCTCGCGCGTCTCGTGCGGGCGTCGCCGAGTGCGAGGCCGGCGATCGCAATGCTCGCTATCGTCACGCTCTTCGCCTCAGCCGGCGTGGCCGGCTATGGAGCATTGACCGCCGGAGTCGCCAGATCCACCGTCGGCAAGATCTTCGGCGGCACCGACGTGGCGGCGCCGGTGGACCACCGGTACAACATTCTGTTGCTCGGCGGGGACGCCGGTCCGGACCGCGTGGGACTGCGGCCGGACAGCACCTCGGTCCTGAGTGTCGACGCCGCGACCGGCGCGGCGACGATCATCGGCATCCCGCGCAACATGGAGCAGATTCAGTTTGCTCCGGGTTCCCCGCTCTGGACCGCATTCCCGCAGGGCTACAACTGCGGCGATCAGTGCCTCATCGACTACCTCTACACCTATGCGGACGAGCATCGCAGCCTGTACCCGGACGCGGCGAAGTCCGGAAGCTCCGCGGCAATCGAGGCGATGAAGGATGCCGCCGAAGGGGTGACCGGCCTCAAGATCCAGTACTTCGGGCTGATCGACATGCAAGGCTTCGCCGACCTGATCAATGCCCTCGGCGGGGTGACGATCGATGTGCCCCAGCGGACCCCGTGGGGAGGCATCACCGCCGCACGGCCGCAGGGCTACTTCGAGGTTGGGTCGCAGAAGATGACCGGTGAGCAGGCGCTGTGGTACGCGCGGTCCCGGTACGACGGCAACGATTATCAGCGGATGGCCCGCCAGCGTCAGGTGCAAGAGGCGATGCTCACGCAGTTCCAGCCATCGGTCGTGCTCACGAAGTTTCAGGCGATCGCGACCGCCGGAGCACAGGTGGTCAAGACCGATATCCCGTCCGGCGCGCTGCCCGGGTTCGTCGATCTCGCCGACAGATCCCGAAAGCTGCCGGTGACGCGGCTGGAGCTCGTGCCGCCGATGTTCAACCCGGCACAGCCCGACTACAACAAGATCCACGCGGCGGTGGACGCGGCAATCGCAAAGGCGACCCCGGCCCGCTAGCGCCTGCTGGTCGAGTAGGGCGCTCAGCGCCCGTATCGAGACCTCGACCCCGGCGGGTCTCGATACGCTCGCAGGCTCGCTACTCGACCCACGGAATGCGCAGGCTCGCTACTCGACCCCGGAACCCTACAGGTCGGCGTGCAGCTGCCAGACTCGCTCCGCCGAGTCGCGCCAGCTGTAGGCCCTGGCTCGATCGCGACCCTCGATGTCCATCTGGGCGGCCCGCGCCGGATCGGCAAGCACCGACGCGATGGCCTCGCCGAGTCGCTCGGAATACTCGGATCGAGGTTCGCGAGCCACCGCCAGGCCGGCGCCGGCCGAGACCTCGACAACGGCCGGGTCATCCGAGTGCACGACAGGAGTGCCAAGGCTGAACGCTTCGATCACGGGGAGCCCGAAGCCCTCGGCGAGGCTGGGGAAGACGAAGACGGCGGCCCGATCCAGGGCGACGGCGAGGTCGGCGTCGGTGAGGTAGCCGAGGGACCGCACCCGCCCCTCGTCAAGACCGGCCTGGGCGGCGATGGCCGGCACGTCGAGACCGTTCCATCCCTCCGGCCCCACGATGAGGAGGGTGTACCCCTCGAGCTCGGGTTGACGCATCGCCTCGATGAGCGAAATGAGGCCCTTGCGTGGCTCGAGAGTGCCGACGCTCAGGATGTAGCGTTCCGGGAGGTTCAGACGCTCGGCGCGCACATCGGGGTCGACGGGAAGGGCAAGCTTCGAACTGACCGCCCCACCGATTACCCGGATCCGGTCCCCGAAGTCGAGGATCTCGCCCAGCTGGGCTGCGACGGCATGGGTCGGCACGACCACAGCGTCCGCGTATCGTTGCGCGCGCTTCGCCATTGACTTGTACCAGCCGAGACGGCGGGTCGACAGGGCCTCCGGATTGCTCCAGGGAATCGTGTCGTGGATCGTCACGGCCACCTGCTCGCCGACGTTGTTGATTCTGTCGTGCCGGTAGAGCGGCGCGAAGAGTCCCGTCGCGTGCAGCATCCCCGATCCCGGCAGGCGAGTAAAGCCGTGCTGCCAGGCCAGCTCGAGTTCGCGTCGGGCGAGGGCGCTCTTAAACAGGCCGGCGAGGCCGGGCAGAAGAGTCTGGATGCGTTCGTAGTCGGGCTCCGGGCTGGCCGAGACTACCCCGGACACCTCGCACCCGGCGGGCGCGGTGCGGATGAGTTCGCGAGTGAGTTCCTCGGTGTAGCGACCGATGCCGCCGGGGATCGGCGCCACAATCTGGTCCACGATCACGCGAAGGGTCGTCATCTCGCTCCAATGAATCCTGCGGTATCGTCGCTTTCTTCCGGAACTTTACCAGCGGGTCCTGACTACCCCATAAATGGGGCCACAGTCTAGACCGTTGGGGCGATGACGAGCACTCCTGCCGAATGCGCGGCAGACAGCGCGGCGCGCCAGTTGCGCATCGGAGAAATGCCTGCCCGTGCCCAGCCGTCATGCCCGAGAACGGAGTAGTCCGGTCGGGGAGCGGGGCGCACGAACTCCGCGCTCGTCGTGGGCTTGACCCGGTCGGGGTCCAGTCCGACCACCCGGAAGATCTCCTGCGTGAAGTCGAACCAGCTCGCTTCGCCCGCGTTGGTGGCGTGGTACACGCCCGGCGCGGCATCGGCGTCGAGGAGTTCGACGATCTGTCGAGCGAGGTCTCCGGTCCAGGTCGGTTGACCGAGCTGGTCCGTCACGACGCTGACCGTGTCGTGGCTTGCCGCGAGCCGCAGCATCGTCTTGGCGAAGTTCGGGCCGCCCGCGCCGTACAGCCACGCGGTGCGCACAATGTAGGTGCCATCCGGATTCGCCGCGAGGGCGAGACGTTCACCCTCGGCCTTGGTGCGCCCGTAGGCGGAGATCGGGTTGAGCGGAGTCGACTCGTCGTACGGGCTGGTGGCGGACCCGTCGAATACATAGTCCGTCGACACCTGCACGAGTCGAGCGTTGCCCTCGGCGGCCGCGATCGCCAGGTTCTGCGCGCCGGTCGCATTCACCGCGAACGCGAGGTCCTCGTTCGCTTCGGCGTCGTCCACCTTCGTGTAGGCGGAGGCGTTGATGACGACGTCGTGACCCGCAACTGCCGCGCGAACCGCGTCGAGATTCGTAACGTCAAGGTCGGCTCGGGAGAGGGCGGTCACGTCCCGACCGGCAAGCGCCTGTTGGAGATCCTGGCCGAGCATGCCCCCGGCGCCGGCGATGAGATATTTGGTCACAGCGCGGCACGCTCCTTGAGCGGCTCCCACCAGGAGCGATTGTCGCGGTACCACTGCACGACATCGGCGAGTCCCTGTTCGAACGGAACCTGCGGCTCATAGCCCAGCTCGGAACGAATTTTGGAGATGTCGACGCTATACCGCAGGTCGTGGCCGAGTCGATCGGTGACCCGGTCGACGTAGGACCAGTCCTTGCCGGTGGCGTCGAGCAGCAGCTGGGTGAGCTCCTTGTTGGTGAGCTCGGTGCCGCCGCCGATGTTGTAGATTTCCCCGGGCCGACCGCCGGTCAGCACCATCGCGATGCCTCGGCAGTGGTCATCCACGTGCAGCCAGTCGCGGATGTTGTTGCCTTCGCCGTACAGCGGAACGTGCTTGTCGTCGATGAGGTTGGTGACGAAGAGCGGAATCACCTTCTCGGGGAAGTGGTACGGGCCGTAGTTGTTGGAGCACCGCGTGATCGACAGGTTGAGGCCGTGGGTGCGGAAGTAGCTGCGGGCGAGCAGGTCGCTTCCCGCCTTCGACGCAGAGTAGGGGGAGTTCGGCTCGAGCGGGCGTTGCTCGTCCCAGGAGCCTTCCGCGATGGATCCGTACACCTCGTCCGTCGACACGTGCACGAAGCGCTTGAGATCGGCGCGAAGCGCGGCGTCGAGCAGTCGCTGAGTGCCGAGAACGTTGGTCTCGACGAAAATGCCCGAATCCCGCACGGAGCGGTCGACGTGCGACTCGGCGGCGAAGTGAACGACGGCGTCCACCGTGGGCAGCAGCTGATCGAGCAGCGCGGAGTCGCGGATGTCACCCTTGACGAATTCGTACCGTGGCGATTCAGCGACGGGAGCCAGATTTTCCAGATTGCCGGAGTAGGTGAGAGCGTCAAGCACCAACACCTCGGCTCCCTCGAGTCCCGGGTAGGCGTCTTGCAGTGTGCGGCGAACGAAGTTCGAGCCGATGAAGCCGGCGCCGCCGGTGACGAGAATTTTCACTCTGAAGTCCTGTTCAGTTTACGAATTCAACCTGTCGATTCTAGTGAGGGGCTCGTTGCTAAACTTCCCATCGTGCAAATTCGCGAACTATCAGTGCCCGATTCCTACGAGATCACCCCGATTCTAAGGACGGATGACCGCGGCGTCTTCTTCGAGAGCTATCGGTTCGACCGACTCGAGGAGGCGGTGGGGCACCCGCTGACACTTCGCCAGGCAAACACTTCCGTGTCCAAGAAAGGCGTTGTCCGCGGCATCCACTACGCCGAGGTTCCGCTTGGTCAGGCGAAGTACGTGACGTGCACGCACGGGGCGGTACTCGACTTCGTCGTCGACATTCGGGTCGGCTCCCCGACATACGGACAGTGGGACTCAGTGCGTCTGGATGACGTCGACTACCGCTCGATCTACATCGCCGAGGGGCTCGGACACGCGTTCATCGCCCTCACCGAGGGCGCAATCGTGAGCTACCTGGTGAGCGACGTCTACAACCCGGTACGGGAACGAGGCATCGACCCCCGGGATCCCACCGTCGGGCTGGTCTTCCCGGCGGAGGCCGGAGAGCCCCTTCTCTCGGAAAAGGACCTCCAGGCCCCGAGCCTCGCCGAGGCGGCCGACGCGGGGTTCCTTCCGGATGCCGCCGCGGTTGCGGCCTTCTACGCTTCGCTCAACGGGGCCAGCGCCTGATGCGCGGAATCATCCTCGCCGGTGGCTCCGGCACGCGCCTTTGGCCGATCACCAAGGGCATCTCGAAGCAGCTCATGCCGATCTACGACAAGCCGATGATCTACTACCCCTTGTCGACACTGCTCATGGCGGGAATCACCGAGATCCTGATTATCACCACTCCCGAGTACAACGCCCAGTTCCGGGCATTGCTCGGGGATGGCTCGGAACTCGGCATCACGATCGAATACGCGACCCAGCCCTCTCCCGACGGACTGGCCCAGGCCTTCATCATCGGCGAGGAATTTCTCGGTGACGAGAGCGCGGCGCTCGTGCTCGGCGACAACATCTTCCACGGCGCGGGACTCGGATCCGCGCTTCGCGGGAATGCGGCGATCGACGGAGCGATGATTTTCGCGTATCACGTCGCGAATCCGAACGCGTACGGCGTCGTCGAGTTCGACAAGCAGATGAACGCCATCTCGATCGAGGAAAAACCGGTCAGCCCGAAGAGCAGTTTCGCGGTCCCGGGGCTGTACTTCTACGACAATTCCGTCATCGAGGTCGCGAAGTCGATCAAGCCAAGCGCCCGAGGCGAGCTGGAGATTTCGACGGTCAACGAGTACTACCTGAGAGAGGGAAGACTCAAGGTACAGGTTCTCGACCGCGGAACCGCGTGGCTCGACACGGGAACCTTCGAGTCGATGGTGCAGGCAACGGAGTTCGTCAAGGTGGTCGAAGATCGCCAGGGCTTCAAGATCGGCTGCATCGAGGAGATCGCCTGGCGCGCGGGATGGATCGACGACGAGCAACTTGACCGTCTCGCCGCACCGCTGCAGAAGAGCGGTTACGGGCGATACCTCAGCTCGCTGCTGGGCAAGTAGGAGCCGCCGCCGCGGGATGTCGGCTACGCAGGTTCGGTTCTACGACCGGCCGAACCGGCGCAGCGCGCCGCTCACACGGCGGGCCTGGTAGCCGACAGTGTGACGTCGAGCGTCGTCCAGTTCATCCCGAAGCTGTTTTTCCCGCGCCTGGGAGCCATCCTTCTCGTCGATGAGTGCCTGGATGTAGCCGATGATTTCGTCGTTGGGCATTGGGCGCCTGCGCTCCGCCGCCTTGGTCAGCGAATCGGAGTCTGTCGGGTAGGCGGTGCCAACGTATTGGAAGACCTGCGCCTCCGTCTCGTTCATCAGCGCGAAGAATCGGTCGTCCGGCGTCAAACCGAGCTGCGCCAGTCGGTCCCGCAGCCAGGACTGTGGGTACTCGACGACAACCGGGCGTTCGTCGACGATCGTGTATCCGCCCTCGGTGAAGGCGTTTGCGATCTCGATCTTGTCGTAGAAGTGAAAGTGGGTCCGGTCGAGCAGCCCGGTTTCCGTGTAGGGAAATTGACCGGCGAGAAGGTCGAGTCGTACCGACAGATGACCCATGTGGGGGATCGAGTAGGCGACGAACCCGCCCGGGTTGAGCGCAACCCTCAAGGACCTGAGCGTCTCCCGGGCGTCGGGAAGATGTTCGATCACGTCCGCGAAAATGATCACATCGAACTGCCCGAGGGACTCCACGGCACCGGGCCTGGTGATGTCGAGGACGCGAGCCTCGGTGAGCACCCCCGCGGCAACGGCGATGTCGGCGGCATTCAGGTCGATGCCGGTCACGGAGCACGACTTCTCGCGCATCAGGGCGGCGCCGAAGTTTCCGGTAGAGCAACCGACGTCGAGGACCGTGGCACCCTCTGGGATCAGTTCGAACAGATTTGCCCAGCTGTTGTTCTGGGTGCCAGCTACGAACTCGTGCTGGGCGTAGGGCGATACATCGTCGGTCACCAGATGACTATACAAGTGCAGGACACTGACCGCGGCGCTGTGATTAGTGCACGGAGTTTCCGGAGCGGCGGCTGCGGATGCGCACAACCGCGAGGCGGACGGCCAGCCCGGCCCGCAAGGCCGTTCGCACCGGCCAGAGGGCCCAGCCGGCGTACTTGCGAGTAAGAAACTTGCGAGCGCTGATGTGGTGCTCGCGGGCCATCGTGCCGGAGTCGCTCGACGTGGAATGAGCGCCCGTGTGCACAACCTCGGCGCTCGGTTCGTAGACGCACAACCACCCGGCCTTGCCGAGGCGGTAACCGAGGTCGACATCCTCGAAGTACATGAAATAGTGCTCGTCGAAGCCGCCGAGCGCCTCGAACGCGGTTCGCCGGGCCAGGAAGAACGAACCAGACAGCCATCCGGCGGTTCTCGTCGTCAGGGTGTCGGACTGGTCGTTGTGGTACGCAGCGCTCCACGGATTGGCCGGCCAGATATTGGCGAACAACGCATGACCAACGCCGGTGCGAAGGGAGGGAATCGCGCGCGCCGACGGGTAGATGACTCCGCCCTCGTTGACGATGCGCGGCCCGACCAGGGCAATGCGCTCGTCGCTCAATGCCCGGTCGATGAGCACATCGATCGCGCCCGCATCGATCGTGACATCCGGATTCGCGATGACGAGCCAGTCGATGCTCCGGGGGAGGGTGGCCACCGCGGCGTTTATCGCCCCGCCGTAGCCGAGGTTCTTGTCCATCGGGAGGTAGTAGCCGAAGCCGGCCGTCTCGACGAGCTCGGAGACCGACGCATCGGCTGGCCTGTTGTCCGCTACGACGACGTGTGCCGGCCGAGCGGTCGACCCGGGAACGCTGGCGAGAAATGCCGGCAGTACCGCGTCCGATCCGTAGCTCACTGTGATGATGGCCACCGTTGCTTTGGGCGACGAGGGGTTGCTGACCATTTCACCCATCTTAGGTCGAAGGCTGGTGTCGGTCCGCCGAGCGGAGGACCGAAGCGGCTACTTGCTCGGTAGTAGGCCGACGCTGACGTCGGTGAACAGCGGGCCCCAGGAGCGAGTGTGAGGGGCAATCGAGAAGAACGCCCCGTCGGTCGCCCTGGCGATCTCCTGATTCTCGGAGCCGAACATCGCGACCGTTACACCGTACTCTCCGCCGCCGAAATTGGCCTTCGGCAGGGCGAATCGCACTCGCGCGTTGCCCTCCAGTCGCGGGAAGTCGGCGTCGAGGCTGGTCGACGTCGCGCCGGTGACGAGCTGTCCAAGCGGGTTGTCGATGTGAAGACCCACCGCCCACGTGGCCAACGGTGTCGCGGCTTCGACGTCCACCTCGACGAAGAGGTCGTCGCCGGTTGAGAATTCCCGCCGTTCGGCACCGGCGTGGTCGAGCACCCGAACGCGGGCGATCTTGCCGCGCTCTCCGGCCGGTTGCTTGAAGCGCCCGTGACCCGTGGCATCCGCCTCGTAGGTCGCTTCGAACCCGGAGCGAAGCACCGAGACGGCATCGACCGGATCGCCATCGAAGACGACGCTCCCTCGAGCGAGCACGATGGCGCGGTTGCAGAACTCGGTGACCTGATTGAGCGAATGCGTGACGAGCACGATGGTGCGGCCCTCGTCCTGGAACGAGCGGATCTTGTCGAGGCACTTCCGCTGGAACGCCTCGTCGCCGACCGCGAGCACCTCGTCGACGAGAAGAAGGTCGGGGTCGACGTGCACCGCAACGGCGAACGCGAGCCGCACGTACATTCCGCTTGAGTAGAACTTGACCTGGGTGTCGATGAAGTTTTCGATGCCGGAGAACTCGACAATGTCGTCGAAATGCACGTCGGTCTGCTTGCGGGAGAGGCCAAGGATCGACGCGTTGAGGTAGACGTTCTCTCGACCGGTGAGGTCTTGGTGGAAGCCGGCACCGAGTTCGAGCAGTGCCGCCATCCGCCCGCGCCGCTGCACCGAGCCGCTGGTCGGCTGGATGATGCCGCCGATGGCCTTGAGCAGCGTGCTCTTGCCCGAGCCGTTCGGCCCGATCAGGCCGACGGTCGATCCCGAGCTGATGTCGATATCGATGTTGCGAAGAGCCCAAAAGTCTTCGCGGTATCGAGCGCCGCGACCGAAGTTGACGATCCGTTCCTTGATGCTGTTGTCCTTGCGCACCACGAAGCGCTTCGAGACGTCGTTCAGCTGAACCACATGGACGGGAGAGGTCATCACAGCTCCTGCGCGAAGTTGCCGGAGAGTCGGGTGAACAAACGCTGAGCCCCGAACAGGATCACGATGCCGAGCAGCCCGATCAGGAGCATGCGAAGGGCCAGATCCGGGGGAGACCCGCCCTCGCCGTTCGGCGACCAGAAGGCATCCTGGAACCCGAGCACGGCAAGGGTCACCGGATTGTCGATATAAATCTGCAGCAGCCAGTTGGGGAAGAAACCAGACACGGCCTTCAGCGAGTAGACAATTGGGGAGCCCCACATCAGCAACAGAAGCACCACTTCGACGATGTACTGCACGTCGCGCAGGAACACGTTCACGGCGGAAAGGATCAGCGCGAGAGCCGTTCCGTAAATCAACACGACGCCGAGAGCCCCGACCGCATATAAGAGGTGCGGTCCGAACGAGAGCGTGCCGATGATGAGCGCGGCGACGACCAGAATGACGAACTGGATGAAGAAGTTGAAGAGGGCCGACCCGATTGTCGCGAGCGGGAAAATCTCTCGCGGGAGGTAGACCTTCTTCACCAGCCCGGAATTGACGATGATCGCGCCGGTGCCGGTCTGGATGATTTCGCTGAACAGCGTGTAGATGGTGAGTCCGGAGAAGATGTAGACCGCGAAGTTGTCGATCCCTCGCGCCGCGTTGAGGAACTGACCGACGACGACGTAGTAAATGAGGAGCTGGGTAAGCGGGCGGGCGAGACTCCACAGAAACCCGAGGGTGCTGTCCTTGTACCGCGACTTCAGCTCACGTCGGGTGAGCATTCCGAGAAGTTCGCGACGCTGCCAGATGTCCGAGATCGAGGCCACGGTTCCGCGGAACAGCGTGCCAGTCGCCCCGGCGTCCTGCCACGGGGCCTGGGCGAGACTCGATTCTCGGTCAGCAGGGGACATTTCGGTGACTGCCATCGATAGAGCTCCAAGCCGTTGCGAAATGAACAGCGACATGATGCTGCGTATCAGAGGATACAGCACACCCCTCGTCTATTCTCGAGAGGAGGCAGGGGCGGCGTCGCTCGTGCGCTGATTGCCGTCGGCTAAACTCGACGCTTGAACTTCGCGATGCCGCAGCCCCGTTGTTCGCGGCGCGGTGTCTTTCGCAGCACAAACCGGGAGTACCAGCGATGAGCCGCGCCAAGACCATCATCAGAAAAGTCGCTCTTAGGCTGTTCCCGGCGAACTCGGGATCCCGTCGGGCGGTGGCCGCGGGCTACTGGACCTATCGTGCCGGGTCCGAGGCATTTCGCAAGGCACTCCGGGACCGCCCCCTCTACCCGGGCGAGAACAGCGGGCTGAAGAGCTATGCGGCGTGGCGCCGCCAGGAGGCGAAGGGTTCGACGCTCGTCAGCGAACTCAGCATCCAGACGTCATTCGCCGTGCTCGTCGAACGAACGGCCGCCGATTCCGACGCGGCAGTGGCGCAAACGGTGGCCAGCGTCCGATCCCAGGTCGGCTCGCGCGCCACGGCCATTCCCGTGGCATCCGGAACCTCGATCGCCGACGCCCTCACCTCGGTCACCCAGGACTTCGTGCTGTTCCTGTCGGCCGGCTCGACGCTCGCGCCACTCGCGCTTACTGAGATCGCGAAGTTGCACCGGGTTGACCCGGCAATGAAGGTCATCGTGTTCGACTCCGATGAGCATGCTGCGGTGGGATCCGTTCAGAACCCGAGGTTCCGGCCGGAATGGTCGCCGGAGATGCTGCTCGGCGCGAATTACTTCGGCCGCGCGTTCGCGATTAAGCGTTCCCTCGTCGAGTCGGTCGGAACCGGGGATGTCTCGGACCGTGGCCTCTGGCGACTTCTGCTGCTCGCGCGGCTCGAAAGCCGGATGGTCGGCAGGCTGCCGCGAGTGCTTCTCACCGAACCCGCGACGACGAAGCCGCCGCTCGCCAAGTCCGACGCCGACATGGTGCAGTCCGCGCTCGCAGAACTCGGCGAAAGCGCAGAAGTGACCATCGATGCCGGCCAGGTGGCCCGCGTTCGATTCGTGCCCGAAGTCTGGCCGACCGTGTCAATAGTCATCCCGACCAGGCATTCCCGCTTCAACCTCGAACGGTTGCTTCCGAGCCTCGCCACTACCGACTACCCCTCCTTCGACGTGCACATAGTCGACAACGGCGGACAGACGGAGGAGAACGAGGCGTGGTACGCGGCAAACGGACACGGGCTTGATCTCTCGGTTCGCTGGTGGACCGAGACGCCATTCAACTATTCGCGGGTAAACAACGCCGGCGTACGGGACACAACCGGTGACGTCGTGCTGCTCTTGAACGATGACACCAAGATCGTCGATGCCGGTTGGCTGAGGGAGATGGTGGGCTTCCTCTCCCGCGACGGCGTCGGTTCCGTCGGCGTTCAGCACCGGCAGGCCGACGGGCTCATCCAGCACGGCGGGGTGATGGTCGGCCCAGGGGGCTTCGCCGACAACCTGTTCTCCGGTCTTCGCCCGTACTCGTCGACGCTCATCGGTCCCACCGCCTGGTATCGCAACTCGCTCGCCGTGACCGGCGCGTGCGTCGCGATCAGCCGAGAAAACTTCGAGCGGGTCGGCGGCCTGGACGAGCGATTCATTCTCACGGGCAGCGATGTGGTGCTCGGCCTGGACCAGGTCATTCAGGGTCGCCGAAATGTGGTCGTGCCATTCGACCTTGTGCGTCACTACGAGTCGCTCACTCGCGGCACCGCCATTCCCGCCGGCGACTTTTACGCGAGCTACTTCCGATACCACCCCTGGCTGCAGAACGGCGATCCGTATTCGTCGCCAAGCATCTCTCGCTTGAGCGCGAGGCCCACCTTCAACAACCGCCGGGATGTCGCTCCGGTGCGTCTCGCTCTCGAAGGGGTGGGGCGTGTCTTCGCCAACCTCGCCCAGAGCTCCGGCATCTCGGCCGAGGCCAACGGCCTCATGTACAAGGCGTCGATTTCCGAGGACCAGGTTCAGGCCGTTCATGCCCTGCACGCCGAGAACGCGGACTTCCGCGACATCCGCACCATCAACTGGTTTGTGCCAGACATCGACATGCCGTTCTTCGGTGGGCTCAACACGGCGTTCCGGCTCGCCGACAAGTTCGCGCGAGACCACGGGGTCGCCAACCGATTTGTCATGATGGCGGCAACAAACGAGGCCTATGTCGCAGGCGCGCTGGCCGCGGCGTTCCCCGGCCTCGCCGGTTCCGAAATCGTCTTTTACGATGGCAGCGACGGCGAGATCGCGACCCTTCCTCCAGCCGACGCAGCAGTGGCCACGCTGTGGCTGACCGCCGCCCACGTTGCCAAGGCGCCCGGGACAAAACGCAAGTTCTACCTCATGCAGGACTACGAGCCCGGCTTCTATCCGGCGAGCACCATGTTCGCGATGGCGGAAGAGAGCTATCGGCTGGGGCTGTACGGAATCTGCAACACCGTGAGCATGCACAAGATCTACACCGAGAGTTACGACGGTGAAGCGACCTACTTCACACCGGCCGTGGACCAATCGATCTACAACGCGGTCGATCGTCGCGTGAAGACCGATGACGAGCCGGTGACCATCTTCGCCTACGCCCGCGACCACTTCCGCAACTGCTGGGAGTTGGTGTTCGCGGCTCTTTCCGAGATCAAGAAGATTCACGGCGACGGTGTGCGCATCGTCGCGGCAGGCGCGCGCTATCTTCCCGCCAGCGCCGATTTCATCGACATGGGGCTGCTCGACTACCGCGCCACCGGTGCGCTGTACCGAGAGACCGATATCGGAGTGACGATGCAGATATCGCGGCACCCGTCCTACCTTCCGCTCGAACTCATGTCCAGCGGCGTCGCAATGGTGGCGCCGGACAGTCACTGGTTCCGGTGGCTATTCCGCGGCGGGAAGAACTCCGTGCTGACGCGGCGCACCTACGACGACCTGGTGAGCAACATCGATGCCCTGGTGCGCGACAAGCAATTGCGGCAGAGAATATCGGCCGAGGGGCTCGCCACTATTGCGTCCGATCACTCGGATTGGGATGACGCGCTCGACCACATTTACGCCTACATGTCCAACCCCGGTTCGGCCGCGACGAGCGACAGCGTTTAGAAACGCCGGCCTTCTGCGGGGCCAAAACACCACGATTACCGTGATCGTCGTCTAGCCTTGGGTAAGACGGCAACGATTGTCGTGGGGAATCCGGTCAGTTGAACGACTCGGAAACGGTCGTAAACGCGGGGCGGGGGCTACTTATGCGGGCGAGCTTTTTTGGTAGGGCACTGGTTTGTGCTTCGACCGTGCTGCTCGTCGGCATTTCACTCTCTGCCTGCGTACCCGCCGGCGGCGGCGCGCATTCGCCTAGTCCGCGCCCGACGACGACCCATCTCTCATCTTCCTCGCCGAGTCCGTCCGCATCGCCGTCGGCGTCCTCGCAGCCGAGTGCACAGCCAGTGCCGGGGCCGTCGCAGTCCTCAGGCCCGAGTGCTCCGGCTCCCGCCCCAGCCCCCGCCCCGGCTACTTCTCCCGCCTCGGTGTTCTCGCCCGGCGCCAACTGGGACCCGTCCGCGTCACAGATTTCGGGCACTGCGTTTGTCACCAACGTGTCGGAGAGCGGGGGATCGTGCGTGATGACGGCAACATCCGGCTCGCAGACGGTCAGTTCCGCGCCCGTAGCCTCCGAGGCGGATGCCTCAACGACGGTTTGCGGCACCATAACAATTTCTGGGTCCAAGCTCCACTCCGGTACCTGGTCGGTCAAGTTCGCGTACTCTTCCGCTAAATACGCGGGATCTTCCAACTCGGTGAATGTAGTGATTCCATGAAAAATTCAGCCACTCACGTCAAGTCGCGCTCCGTGATCCGTCGGTACGTTTCGACGCTTCTCACCATCGTCCTCGTCGGCGCGGCGGTCACCGTCGGCGGCGTCTCTGCGAGTCAGGCCCTCAGCGGGTCCGATTTCCAGGCCGGCAACATCATCAGTGATGCCAACTTCTACAACGCGTCGGCGATGAGCCAGGCAGACATTCAGTCCTTTCTGAACGCTCAGGAAGGCACCTGCGGCAACAACAACTGTCTGCGTCTGTTGACGACGGGAACCAGTTCGCGAGCCGCCGACCAGATGTGCAACGCCTACACCGGCGCGGCGAGCGAATCGGCCTCAACCATCATTTTCAAGGTTCAGCAGGCCTGTGGCATCAGCGCGAAGGTGCTCCTCGTAACGCTTCAGAAGGAGCAGGCGCTGGTAACCGCCAAGGCGCCGAGCAGCGACGCGATTGCGCGCGCGATGGGCTTCGCCTGCCCGGACGATCCGACCCACCCCGGCCAGTGCGATCCGACCTACGCCGGTTTCTACAATCAGCTCTATCGCGCTGCGTGGCAGCTCAAGCGGTACGGCAACCCGCCCGGTACCAGCAACTTCTTCAACTGGATCCCGGTGGGCGGGCACGCCAACATCCTCTACCAGGCGAACATGCCGAGCTGCGGCAGCTCCTCGGTCTATATTCAGAACAAGGCGACCGCAGCGCTCTACTACTACACGCCGTACCAGCCGGACGCTGCCGCCCTGGCCAGTCTCTCCGGCGGCGGGGACGCCTGCTCGGCCTTTGGCAACCGCAACTTCTGGGTCTACTACAACAACTGGTTCGGTTCTCCCACCGGCGCGTCACCCTCGCCGATCGGCAACTTCGAACTCGGATCGACGACCATAAACACGGCCACCTTCCGCGGATGGACGCTGGACCCCGACACCTCCGCGCCCATCGACGTGAACCTCTACGTCAATGGAAACTGGGGCGGAGCGTTCAACGCCGCAGTTCCCCGCGGCGACGTCGGTGCCGCCTACCCCGGTGCCGGAGCCAATCACGGGTTCGAATTCACCGTTCCTGTCGGGCTCGGGACGTTCCAGGCCTGCATCTACGCCATCAATGTCGGCGCTGGTGTCAACCAGCTTCTCGGGTGCAAGAACCTGTCCACGCCGTCGGGTCCGCCGACCGGAAACCTCGAAGCCTCGTCCATCGCGGGTAACAGCGCGACGCTGGTCGGGTGGGCGCTCGATCCTGATGCCCCGACCTCCATTCCGATTGACGTCTACGTCAACGGGGGCTGGGGTGGAGAGTTCACCGCCAACGGCGACCGCCCGGATGTCGGAGCGGTTTATTCGGGATATGGGGCCGCGCACGGTTTCCACATCACGGTGCCCGTCGGAGGAGGGGTGAGTCAGGTTTGCGCCTACGCCATAAATATCGGCGGGGGATACAACGTGCCCCTTGGGTGCCGGAGCGTGACGGCTCCCACCGGTCCACCGATAGGCAACTTCGAGTCGCTGGTTGCGGCGAACGGCCAGGCGACTCTGCAGGGCTGGACTCTTGATCCGGACGCTCCGACGACTCCGCTACCGATTCACGTCTACGTCAATGGAGCGTGGGGCGGCGCGTTCGTCGCCAACACCACGCGCGACGACATTGCCAGTGCATTCCCGGGTTACGGTTCGGCTCACGGATTCCAGATTCCGATTTCCTTGCCGGGTGGTACGAGCCAGGTGTGTGTCTACGCGATCAACCAGGGCCCGGGAACCAATCCGTCGCTCGGTTGCAAGACCGTAGTGATGCCATCCGGTTCGCCATTTGGCCATTTGGAGGCAGTGACCCCGTCTAACGGGCAGGCCTCGCTCGTCGGTTGGGCGATCGATCCCGATGCTCCGTCTTCAATCGCCGTTCACGTCTACGTGAATGGCGCGTGGGGAGGCGCGTTCGTGGCTGACGGAAGCCGTCCGGATGTGGCGGCGGTGTATCCTTCTTCTGGTGCCGCGCACGGCTTCCAAATGTCGGTGCCGATCCCCCCGGGTTCGGATCAGGTTTGTGCGTACGGCATCAACATCGGAGTCGGATACAACCAGTTGATCGGTTGTCAGACCGTCACTGGTTAGCGCGGCCGGTCATCACCGCGCCGTCCGCGGGATTCCGGCTGAGTTGTCGTTACGGCAGCGGAAGTTGCACGAACGAGAGATTGCCATGGTGAGTACGAGAACGCTGTTCGATGGAATTCGTCGATTCAAGTGGCTTCCCGCGCTTCTGCTCATAATCGCCTCATTCGTCTATGTCGGGGTCAAGGTTCCGACCCACCAGCAGTTCTCTCCCTACGACGAATACGTGTACCTCGACTACCTCGACAAGGTGCCGACGCAGCTGGTCGTTCATGAGTACGAGAAGGTCGGCGACTACGCCCGAAACGAAATTTCCTGCCGCGGAGTCTTGAATTACGGGAGCTTCGGACAGGGCTGCAATGTGGGTTCTCACAACGCCAACGCCGACTATCCGTACGCGGGGAACACCGGGGCGGACATCTACAGTCCCGCCTACTTCGCCGTCACCTGGGTATTCGCCCAACCCCTGACCTGGCTAGGACTCGATCTCCTCGACGCTGGACGACTGGTTGGGGCACTCTGGCTCGCGGCCGGGCTTCTGTTGCTTTACGGGGCGATGCGAGAGCTTGGTGCCGGGCGAGCCATTTCGGTGGGCATCAACCTGTTCGTGATGATGAGTTCGGCGATCTACTGGGCGGACACCTATCTGAGTACCGACGCTCCATCGCTTGCCATTGCGGCTGGGCTTCTTCTCATGGGGATCCGCATCGCGAAGCACAAAATGCGGGCGATCTGGCTCATTCCCGCGGCGGCGATCGCGGTGCTGTTCAAGGTGCAGAACCTCGCCGCGGTGGTTCTGGTTTCGCTTGCCCTCATCGGGGTGTCCGTCTGGGACCGGTACCGCCGGAGTTCGCCGCCGTCCGGGCGGCGAGGGTCATACCTTCGGCCGGTGGCGATGGCGATTCTTGCGGTGCTGGCCGGCGGATTGGCGCAGGCGGGATGGCTGGCCATCCGGTCGGCAATCGCTCTGCCCCCGGTGGTGACGCCCGGGGCCGACCTTGTCATCCAGCACTTCGACCGGGTGGCGATGGTCACCGAGGGCTTCAAATACCTCTTCAAGGTCGGATTCTCCGACATCCCCAGCGGAGTCACCAGCACGGTCGCGACCAACGTTCTCGCTGCGATTGCGATTGCCGGCGCCATCGGATTACTGGTGACCCATCGCGTTCAATCAAGAATTTCGGTGGGCGTCGCGGCGGCCGCCCTCGTGGTTTCGGTACTGCTCGGTCCGGCGCTTGCCGGATCAACCGTGATCATGACCGGTCAGTACTTCCCGCTTCCGATTCGCTACGGCATCGTGTTGATCCCGGCATTTGCGGTCTGTGCCGCCGTCTTCTTTTCTCGGTCCCGACGCCTCGGCGGCGCATTCCTCGTGGTGGGGCTTGCCATGGCGGCGGTCGTGATTGTCGTATAGGGCGATGAGCATGGACTCGAGTTCGAAGCCCACCGTCTCGGTAGCGATGTGCACCTTCAACGGTGAGCGCTTCGTGCGGCAGCAATTGGAAAGCATCCTGTCTCAGGGAATGGCTCCGCTCGAAATCGTGATTTCCGATGATGGCTCGAGCGACGGTACCGTGCGGGTGCTCCGCGAGGCCGTGGCGCGCGCCGAGGCCGACGGGTCACTCGCCGGTGTGAGCTGTCGCATCATCCACAACGACGGCCCGCATGGCGTGGCCGCGAATTTTCAGCACGCGATCTCAGCGTGCTCGGGGGATGTCATCGCCCTGAGCGATCAGGACGACGTGTGGGCACCCGGGCGCCTGAAGACGCTCGTTGAGCATCTGCAACGGAACGGCGACCTGATGCTTCTGCACTCGGACGCCAGGATGGTGGACGAGTCGGGTACGCCGCTCGGATACAGCCTCTTCGAGGCCATTTCCCTCCTGGAAACGGAGCGGGCTCAGATACACGGTGGGCGAGGGTTCGAGGCCCTGCTTCGCCGCAACCTGGTCACGGGAGCTACGACGGTGATTCGGGCAAGCCTCGTGCCGATTGCCTTTCCCATTCCGGCGGGATGGCTTCACGATGAATGGCTCGCCATCGTGGCGGGCGCGATCGCGCGCTTCGATGTGGTGGAGGTAAAATCCATGGACTACCGACAGCACGGCAGCAATCAGATCGGCCAACTGAAACCTACCCTCGGGTACCGAGTACGGCGCCTCCTCGAACCACGCTCATCCCGCAATGACCGTCTGCTGGCCAGGGCCGGCAGTCTGGTTGAAAGGCTGGACGCGCTTGGTGAGCTGGTTCCGGCGTCGTATCGAGAACTCGGCCGAGGCAAGCTCGAACACGAGAAGTGCCGCTCGGCTCTTCCCGCAGCGCGACTGAAGCGAATCCGACCGGTTCTGCGCGAATACCGATCAGGAGCATACGAACGATATGGTCGAGGGCGCCCCGATGTACTTCGTGACCTTGTGCAATCGGCGAAGTGATTCGACTGCCGCCGTGCAAGTGGCGAACCCGACGAGAGAACCAGGCAAACCAATGACTGATGCGGAGCACGACCCGACCGTCGGGCAACGCGGACGACGTTCGCGGGCCGTGCCTGCCGCGTCCGTCAGCCTCGCCGCCGGTCTTGCCGGTCGCAACAACTCCTTCGGAATCATCCGGCTCGTTCTGGCTTGCCTCGTCATCGTGTCTCACGCGTTCCCGATCGGCGGATGGGGCGAGGACCCGCTCTTGGCCCACTCGCGAGGCCAGGAAAACATCGGCGGAGTTGCCGTTCTCGGGTTCTTCGCAATCAGCGGGTATCTGATCGCCAAGAGCGGGATGAACGCCGACGGTCTTCAGTTCATCTGGCGCCGCTTCCTGCGGATCTTTCCCGCGTTCTGGCTTGTCCTGCTTGTCGCGGCTTTGCTCGTCGGGCCCGTTGCCTGGGTTGCCTCGGGTCACACGCTTGGCACCTACTTCTCCGTCGGCGCCGGCGGGCCGCTTCAATACGTCACGCGCAACGCAGACCTGATGATGCGTCAATGGGGCGTCTACGATATCTTCGCGTCGACCACCCCCTACGGTCGCAGCGGGGCCGGCGCCGTGTTCAACGGGTCGCTGTGGAGCCTGAGCTACGAATGGGGCGCCTACCTCATCGTGTGGGTGCTGGTGTTGTCGCGAGTGCTCGAGCGCGCGAAGGTGTTGATCCTGGTCATCACCGGCTTCTACTTCGTCGTGGAGCTTGGCACGCTTTTCGCCCCGACTCAGCTCGTGCAGGTCTTCCCGTATTTCAGCGACGGACTGAGGGTGAGTCTGCCACTCCTCTTTCTGTACGGCGCCTGCTTCGCCGTGTACGCCAAACGGATCCCCCTTGACGGTCGGCTCGCGGCCCTCGCAGCGGTCGTCGCATTCTTCACCCTGTGGAAGGGCGGCCTTTCGGTCTTCGGATACCCGGCGGCGGCCTACCTCGTTCTCTGGATTGCGGCCGCGCTGCCTGAAATGTTCCAACGAATCGGCGCGAAGAACGACTATTCCTACGGCATCTATCTCTACGGATTTCTCGTACAGCAGGTCACGGCCGCGCTGGGGTGGTACTCCTGGGGTTACGTTCCCTGGGTTGCGGTCTGCCTGATAATCAGCGCCGCGCTGGCCTGGCTGAGTTGGCATGGGGTTGAGAAGCGAGCTCTGGCGCTGAAGGACTGGGGCCCCGGCCGTGGATTCCAGTTCTGGCGGGACTGGGGGGTCGCCGCCGTTCGGCGTCGCCCGCGGGACGCGACCGAGTAGCTCGACGGCTCGGCTCACTGTAGGGTCGAATGTTTTGTTCCACCGCAACCGTAAGGATTTCAGTGTCTGCTCCGACCCTCGGCAACGTGCTCGTCACCGGCGGTGCCGGTTTTATTGGATCGGCCCTCTCCCAGAGGCTCGCTGCACACGCGAGCCGGTGGGTCGTGCTGGACAACCTGCACCCACAGGTGCATCCGACCGCGGTGCGGCCTGCCTCCCTGCACGAATCGGCCGAGCTTGTGATTGGGGACGTCACTGACCCCGCCGCGTGGTCGGCACTCCTCGCAGATTTCCGGCCGGATGTCGTCGTGCATCTCGCCGCCGAGACCGGCACGGCGCAATCGTTGCACTTTGCCACGCGTCATGCCGAGGTGAACGTGGTGGGCACCACGACCATGCTCGATGCCTTCGGCTCGATGAACCATGTGCCTCGACAATTCGTTCTGAGCGGAAGCCGCGCGGTTTACGGCGAGGGATCCTGGAGAAAGTCCGCCGGAGAGCTCTTCTCACCCGGCCAGCGCACGCACGCTCAGTTGCAGGAGGCGCAGTGGGACTTCCCGGACGCGGTTCCGCTTCCGAGTCAGGCGCTGACGACCTGGCCATCTCCCACCAGCGTGTACGGCGCAACCAAACTGGCCCAGGAGCACATTCTCACGGCCTGGACGGGCTCGCACGACAGCGCGCTCACGGTGCTGCGCTTTCAAAACGTCTACGGCCCTGGGCAATCCCTGACCAATCCATACACCGGCATCGTCTCGCTGTTTTCTCAGCTGGCCATGCGGGGGGAATCCATTCCGGTCTATGAAGACGGACTGATAACGCGCGACTTCGTCTACATCGACGACGTTGCGGACTCGCTCGCCACCGTGCTCGTGACCGGCCCAACGGGTGATGGTCCCTCGACCTTCGACGTCGGCTCCGGCATCGGGACCACCATTCTGGAGTTGGCCTCGCTCATCGCCGACTTCCACGGGGCACCGCAGCCGCACATCACCGGGGCGTTCCGCGACGGGGACGTTCGCCATGCGTCGACCGACATCGGCCGCACTCTGGAGAACCTCGATTGGGCACCCCAATGGAGCGTTGAGCGGGGCATCTCGGCGCTTCAGGCCTGGATAGCCGAGCAGCAGAACGCGTGAGCCCCAATCGCTGAGGACTCAGCTATCGCTCGTCGTCTCCGCTTCGCGCGTCCTGGCCCTTCACCTGAAGTTCGAGGATAGCCACACGCTCGGCAAGGGTGCGCGTCTTCGCCTCGAGCTGGGTCAGCTCGGAACTGTGCTGGAGGCAGACGAGGAACAGGATCGCAATGCTTGCGAAGAAGATCAGATTGATCGGTACTTCGATCCCGACGAGGCTGGCAGCCCAGGCAAGCGTCGTCGGAAAGAGCCCGGCGACCAACGCGAACAGCCCGGCGATGAACCACCAGATCGCATGCCGCTCGCGCAAGTGCCGCCGGCGAAGCAGCTCGATCACCACGATGAGCACGAGGACCGCTGACACGACCCCGAAGATGTAACTGGAGAGGGTCATGCGCGTTTCCCCACGAGATAGGTCGACTTCGGTCTGATGTAGGCGAACAGCAGCGCAAGGCTGGCCCGGCCGAGGTACGCGGCCGACTTGAACGGGTTGTGGGAGGGAACCCCGCCCGCGCGAACTCTCATCACCACCGGAACTTGCCGAACGACTAGCCCCGATCGCGAGGCGATAACCAGGGCCTCGATGGTGTCGCCGAGGTACTCGGCCGGGTAGTGCTCGGCGAACAGCGCTACGGCTCGCGGACCCGATGCGCGGAATCCCGAGGTGGTGTCGGTGAGGAGCGTGCCGGAGGTGCGACTGAGGATTCCCGCCAAGACTCGCATCGCCCAGCGACGCGGGCCGCGCACCTCATAATCACCATGGCCCGCAAATCGCGCCCCGAGAACGAGGTCCGCGCTGGCCAGTTCGCGGAGCAGGTCGGGAACGCTGGCAGGGTCGTGTTGCCCATCCGCGTCGATCTGAATGACGTTGTGGTAGCCGCACTCCAGGGCGTAGCGGAAGCCGGTGCGCATTGCCCCACCGACTCCGAGATTGAACGGCAGCGTTGCCACCTTCGCTCCGGCATCCTGCGCGGCCTGCGTCGTTGCGTCGCTGGACCCGTCGTCCACAACGAGCACGTGCGCGTTCGGCAGCTTTTCGAAGACTTCCCTGACGACGTCACCCACGGATGCCTCCTCGTTGAACGCGGGCATCACAATGAGAGTGTCGGTCATGGAGGGCACGTGCCCGATTCTATCGACCACTGTCTCAACGACGGCGGGCCGCGGCCGAGCGCCCGATGACATGCCGGATGACGGCGCGGCGGTCGTCCGGCGTCCCGAACCTGAGCGCGGCCCGAAGTTCGGTCGCGGCGTTAAGCCGCGAAGTGAGGTGGCGGCGCGCAATGCGCGCGGCCCGATGCCATCCGAGGGCTTCGCACGCTGCCGCGCACTCGTCAAACACGATCTGCTCCTGCGCAAACTTTGAACCGTCCGGACCCGTCTTTGACGAAACGCTGCCGGAATGCCTGCGGTACTCAAAGACGACCGAATCGTCGAGGGCAAGACTGCCGTTCTCGAGCGTGATCTCCATCAGCTTCGCCAGGTCTTGAACGACATCCAAATCCGTTCTGAACCCGTTCGACAGCCGTTCCCGGCGCCAGATGAGCGAAGGGAAATAGGTCCAGTTGCCGCCCATCAGGCTCGCGGCAAGGGTCTCGCCGCGCAGCAGGCGCGGTTTGGGCCCTCGCGGACGCAACCAGCCCTTCACCCGGTCGGCAAGGGGTCTTGACGCCGCGCCGTTCTCGTCAATCACCGACACTCCGGGCTGAATGATGTCAGCGTCGGGGAAGCGATCGATCAGTTCTCGCGCCTTTCCCACAAATCCGGGAAGCATGACGTCGTCACAGCCCATGATCACCACGAAGGTGCCGGTGGCAAGCGAGACGGCCTTGTTGTAGTTTCGGCTCGGTCGCAGGTTGGTGTCGTTGCGAAGATACGTCACGCGAGGGTCGACGATCGCCTTGGCCCATTCGCCGGGCGCCAGGTCGGGGTACACGTCGTCGAGTATCGTCAGGCGCCAATCCGGGTCCGTCTGAGCCAGAACGCTCTTCACCGCCTCGCGAAAGTGGTCGAACCGGCCGTAGAAAGGCATCATGATCTCGAGCGTCACGGTAGTTCAGCCTACCGGTCCACGATTTCTGGCCCGGTGGCGAGCCTCGATGAGGCCCCTCAACAGCATAAATCGCGCTTGGGCGATCGAGGCTAACGATCGCCATTTGAGCGGCGTCACGTTAGCGTCGTGCAAACGGCGGGACACCACCGGCTCGGCGAGGTGCGCGATTGATCGCAGAGAATTGCCGACGAGCGCCAGCCAGAGGTCATGCGACTCGACGAAGTACCTCGGAATGGGGAGGATCGCCGGCAGCGCATCTCTTCGCAGGCCCATGCCGCAGCCGAAATAGGGGCGATAGCCGACGAGGATCCCGATCTGGTTTCGCCACGGTGTGCGGTCGAAGCGCGCGTCAAGCACGTGCTGGCGGGTGTCGACAGCACCCAGCACGGAATAGTTGCCCGCGACGACCGACGAACCGTTGAGCGCGGCCACCATGGTCTCGAGGCGACCCGGCGTCCAGACGTCGTCCTGGTCGGAAAGCAGCATGACATCTCCGGCGGCGAGGGAGAGTGCTCGTTCGAAGGCGCGAACGTATCCGCGATTGCTCGGCTGCGGGTGAACGTGCACCCGCGGATCACCGATCGAAGCGATCACCGCGAGGGTGTCGTCGGTGGACGCGTCGTCAACGACCACGAGTTCATCCAGCGGCCCGAGCTGCTCGAGGATGGACCTCGCTTGCTCGGCAACAAATCGTGAACCGTTGTAGGTTGCCATGCAGACGCTGACCCGCGCCCGCCCCGAGCCGGCTGAACCGGATGGCTGTGCGCTCGGTCGACTATCCTGTGACCGGGTCGTCGATCGGCTGTCGGAAGTCATCGGGCGCCCATGGAAGCATACTAATCGCTGATCGGATCGGGGCCTCCGGTTCGGCGCCCGAGCCCCGTGAGGACTTTCATGCCTGCTCTGTCGGCGGCGGATGTCGTGGCGGTGATCACGTCGTACAACCCGAGTAGCTCAATTCTTGCCGCGTACACGAGTGTGTCCGGTCAGGTCGCTCGGGTCGTCGTTGTGGATGACGGAAGTGACGGTTCGCTGGACATCCTCGACCAGTGCGCGGCCCTTGGTTGCACCGTCGTCCGACTCGCAGTGAATTCCGGCATAGCGGCGGCCTTGAACGCCGGGGTCACCGAGGCAACCAACACCGCGGCGACCAACACCGAGCCGACCAACACCGCGCCGACCAACGCCGACGGCACGCCGCCGTCGTTCATTCTGACCCTCGACCAGGATTCCAGCGTGGGTCCGACCTATGTCTCGGAGCTGCTTGCCGCGTGGTCCAGCGCCGTGGCTGCGGGGGTGCCGGTGGCAATGGTCGCGCCGGAAACGGTGGAGGGCCTCCCCACCAGGGTTCGCACCGTGCGGGGAAGCACCATCATCGGCGACGAACCGATTCAGTCGGGGCTCCTGATCGCCACAGACACCCTCGCCCGACTCGGGCCGTTTCTCGAACCCCTCTTCATCGACGGGGTCGACACCGAGTTCTTCTTGCGCGGACGGGTCGCCGGCCTTGAGACGATCGTCGCCCGCGGCGCGCGCGTGAGCCACAGCCTCGGCGATCGTCACTATCCGACCATTCTTGGGCGCCGGATTGTGGTTGCCGGAAGCGAGGTGGGCCTCGTTCGCAGCGCCCCGTTCCGTTACTACTACATTGCCCGCAACCACGTTCACTTGCTGCGGGAGTACGGGCGGTCACAACGACGCTGGGCCATCCGGGAAACGCTCCTCGACCTGAGGCACTTCGCGGTGGTGCTCGTCCTCATTCCGGGGCGGTGGCGACGCGTGCGACTCATCGCCATGGGCGTGCTGGATGGCCTGCGCCGGGTGGGCGGAAAGATGCCCGAGCGCGCAGCCGCCGTGGCTTCTGGGCGATAGCCGACCCGGCGGGGAGGCGACAGTCGGCCGCCCGGTAGACTCCGGATCAGGTAGGCGAGGTAGGGGGAAAGCGTGACTCGAGCTCTCATCACCGGCATTACGGGGCAGGACGGCCTGTATCTCGCCGAGTTGCTTCTCGACAAAGGGTACGAAGTTTTCGGACTCATCCGCGGTCAGGACAACCCCAAATACGCCATTGTGCGGGAGCTGCTGCCCGATGTCACACTGATCAAAGCGGATGTCACGGACCTCTCGAGCATCATTCGCGCCGTGCAGACGGTTCAACCGACCGAGGTCTACAACCTCGCGGCGATCTCGTTTGTGCCGTACTCCTGGGAAAATCCGGCCTTGACCACGGAGGTCACGGGCAAGGGAGTGCTCAACGTTCTCGAGGCGATTCGCATCGGAATGGGAGCCAAGGCGGCCGGTGTGCGTTTCTACCAGGCATCCAGTTCCGAGATGTTCGGGCGGGTGCAGCAGGTGCCGCAGGACGAGGCAACGATGCTCTGGCCGCGGTCCCCATACGGTGCCGCAAAGGCCTTCGGGCACCACCTCACGGTCAACTATCGCGAGTCCTACGGCATGCATGCCTCCAGCGGCATCCTGTTCAATCACGAGTCGCCTCGCCGTGGGCCCGAGTTCGTCACCCGCAAGATCACGCGCGCGGTTGCGCGGATCTCGCTTGGCCTTCAACAGGAGATCAGGTTGGGCAATCTCGATGCCGAACGCGATTGGGGCTTCGCGGGCGACTTCGTCGAGGCAATGTGGCTGATGCTTCAACAGGATGTTCCGGACGATTACGTCATTGCCACGGGGCGCACCCATTCCATTCGCCAGCTGCTTTCGACCGCGTTAGCCCAGGTGGGCATCAAGGACTGGGACGGACTCGTCGTGCAGGATTCGCGCTTCGTGCGGCCCGCCGAAGTAGACCAACTGGTCGGAGACGCTAGCAAGGCGCACCGGGTGTTGGGCTGGAAGCCTCGAATGCGGTTCGAAGAATTGATCGGAATGATGGTGGAAGCGGATCTCGAGGAGCAGGCGATCCTGCGGGATCGAACGCTTCTCATGCCTCTCTAACCCACGGGGGCGGTTCCCTGCTCCGCGCGGAGGATTCTCAGACCGGGAATGAGAAGCGCCGCCCACAGCGCGACCTCGCTCAGCGCCATGCCCAACGGAATGGCGCTGGGGTGTCCCGTCACGCCGGCGACCACCATTGCCAGCACCCCGATCACGGCAGAGACTATCGTGCAGCGAAGGACGTAGGGCTGGCGACCGGAGGGGATCAGCAGGTTTCTGTTCAGGGGCGTGCTCGCGGAAAGAAAGAAGAAGGCGATGCCGTAATAGAAGCAGACGAGGGTGGTCGCCCTGGCCTGTCCGGCAAAGAGGATCTCGCTGACCAGAGGGCCGAGGGCAGTCAGGATGGCGGCGCCGGCGGCCCCGAGAGCGATGTGCGACCACAGCGCGGCGCGATGCCGTTGCGCGGAGTTGCTGATTCCCGGCTCAATTGTCCAGCTCTGGAATGCGTTTCCCAGCGCAATGACGGTGAAGATGCCGAAGCGGTACAGGGTGTCCGCCGTGGACAGGCTGCCGGACGCGGCAGGGCTGGACGTGATCGTCGCGATCGGCGTGGGAGTCGACGCGTAGGCGCTGCCCGCCGTGTTGATGCCGGCGGTGTGACGCTGGGCCCGAAGACCGCGCAACGCTTCCCGCGTCGACGACGGGAACCAGGACTGTCCGCGTGAGTACCGACGGTGAAAGGCAATCAGTCCGATGATGGTCGCGATCGCCAGTACCGCGGTGTACAGCCACAGTTCGCGGGTCATCAGCAAAATCGGCGCTGAGATGGCGGTCGCTGCGAATCTCGGCACCGTGTCGTAAATCGCCAGAAGCCGGGGTTGGCCGAGGCCGATGCAGAACCACGCCGGTGACAGGCCGGCGAGAGCCGTCGCCATGGCCATGGCAACGGCTTGCAGACGGTGCCCGGGCACCGCGACGATGACCGAAACCGCGGCAGTGACGGGAAGCACCGCGACGAGGAGCGCGAGCCGCGTGCGCATGCTCTGCGCATAGATGGCGGCTCGCTCGTCGGCGCTGGTCGCGCGGGCAATCCATACCGGGCCGTCGACATTCCAACCCCACAAGATCACTGTGGCCGCAAACGTTCCGATCGCCTGACCGGAAATGACGCTCGATATGCCGTTGCCGCCCACAATGTTGGCGATGATGGGGAGCAGAATAAGCGGCATTACCAGCGAGAGCAGGGGGAGTACAGCGAAGCCGGAGAGGCGCAGCAGCACTGTCTTCATGTTGGCGTGTCCTGACTCGGTGGAGAATCGATCCGATTCTACGGGACCGGTTATCCAGGTCACTAACGGACCTGCGCGGGGGCCGTTGTGGGGGCGACGTCGCTCCTCCCGCCCGCCGACACACAGCCCGGGTTTGCCCGTCGGTCCTTTCAGGTTCGTCCCAGCGTGGCAGACTAGAAGGTGACGCGATGTTGAACTTATGTCGCGCAGCGCGTTTGGGGGCGCAACAGCTCTTCGCAATGGATGGGGACGGGCCAGGGCAGAATGACAGATCGTACGGCGGGGGTGCGTGCCCGGGGGAGGGCGGATTCGGTTCCGCGCGCGGCGTTGGACATCGTCCTCGACGGGGTCGCTTGGACTGCCGCAATAATCTTTGCTGTCGTCCTGCGGTACGACTTTGACTGGAACCGCGTCACCTGGCGACCCCTTCTCGTTGTGTGCCTCGCGGCGGTCGTGCTGCAGGCGCTATTCGGGTGGATCTATTTCCTTTACCGTGGGCGCCACCCGTACGGGAGCTTCGCCGAGGTGGTTGCCCTGCTGTCCGCTTCGGTGAGCACCGGGCTCGTGGTCGGTGTGCCGGTTCTCCTCTTCGCTACCGGCGCCGGCGTTCCGCGAAGCGCCGTGCTCCTCGCTTTGCCGATGGCGTTCATCTTCATGGGAGCGGTTCGCTACGTTCGCCGGTTGCTTGAGGAAGGGGCGATTCGTCCGGCGGCTGGCGCGGAATTTGCCATCATCTACGGGGCGGGTTACCTCGGCGCCTCCATCGTCAAGCGCATGCTCACTGACCGCAGGTCCCAGTACATTCCTGTCGGACTGATCGACGACGACCCGCGCAAGCGCCACGCCTGGGTGCACGGGGTGAAGGTACTCGGCACCCGCGCCGACCTTCTTTCGGCAGCCGCGAGCACCGGCGCGACCGTGCTCGTGGTGTCAATCGCCCACGCCGATGCTGCGCTGCTACGCGAAATCACGGACGCTGCGCGCGAATCGGGGATGCAGATCATGGTGCTCCCGCCGTTCGATGAGGTGCTTCAGGGAAAGTCCCGATTGCGCGATCTTCGCGACATTTCGATCGAGGATCTGATCGGCCGTCATCCGGTCGACACCAATGTCGAGTCGATCGCCGGCTATCTTGAGGGACAGCGAGTGCTCGTCACGGGCGCCGGAGGGTCTATCGGCTCCGAGTTGTGCCGCCAGATCGCGAAATTCCGCCCGGCGGAACTCATCATGCTCGACCGGGACGAGACCGGACTGCAGGGCACCCAGATCTCGATTCTGGGTCACGGCCTGTTGGACACGAAAGACGTGGTGCTGGCCGACATTCGAGATGTCGAGGCGCTCAACGCGATCTTTGCGGACCGGCGTCCCGATGTCGTCTTTCACGCAGCGGCGCTCAAACATCTGCCGATGCTCGAGCAGTACCCGGACGAGGCGTGGAAGACCAACGTCCTCGGCACGCTGAACGTGCTCGAGGCTGCTCGTGCCGCCGGGGTCTCCACCTTCGTCAACATCTCCACGGACAAGGCCGCCAACCCGATCAGCGTGCTCGGTCACTCCAAGCGAGTGGCCGAGAAGCTCACCGCGTGGGCGGCGGAAGAGACCGGCCGCAAATACCTCTCGGTGCGGTTCGGAAACGTCATCGGCAGCCGCGGCTCGATGCTGCCAACCTTCACCGCCCTCATCGAGGCGGGCGGCCCTCTCACGATCACCCATCCGGATGTCACCCGGTTCTTCATGACCATTCCGGAGGCGTGTCAACTGGTGGTTCAGGCCGGCGGTATCGGCCGCCCCGGCGAGGTGCTGATCCTCGACATGGGCGAACCCGTGCGCATCATGGACGTTGCCGAGCGGATGATCGAGATGTCAGGTAAGGACATCGCGATCGTGTACACCGGCCTGCGGCCGGGCGAGAAGCTGCACGAGGAGCTCATCGGAATCCGGGAATCGGACGAGCGTCCCCTGCACCCGGGAATTTCGCACACCAAGATCGACGCGATGTCCCCTCGTGTGCTTGATAAGGCCGGCTGGAAGCGACGCCTTGCTCGAATCCCCACCGATTCGACCGGGCCAACCTCAGCCCAGTCCCACACGCGGGTCGTGGCATGACCGATCGGATCTACATGTCCTCCCCTGACGTAGGTCAGCTCGAGGAACAGTACGTTGTTGCCGCCATGCGATCCGGATGGATCGCCCCTCTCGGCCCCGACGTCGATGCCTTCGAGCGCGAGTTGGCAGCCCGAGTGGGAGTGAAGCACTCGGTTGCCCTGAGTTCAGGTACATCGGCGCTGCACTTGGGGCTCCTTGGCATCGGAGTCAGGCCCGGCGACGTCGTACTGACCTCCACCATGACATTCGCAGCCACTGCTAACGCGATCGTTTACACCGGCGCAGAACCGTACTTTGTTGATTGTGAGCTTGAAACCGGCAATATGGATCCGGGGCTTCTCCGCGAGGCGTTGACGGAACTGACCGCGAAGGGCGAGAAAGTATCGGCAATAGTGCCGGTCGATTTGCTCGGCAAAGCAGTGAACTACACCGAAATCTGTTCGATAGCTGATGAGTATGGAATTCCAGTGCTCTCAGACGCTGCCGAATCGCTCGGCGCTAGCCACAGGGGTGGGGCTGCGGGGTCATTTGGCAGGGCTTCAGTTGTCTCGTTCAACGGGAACAAGATCATGACCACGTCGGGTGGCGGCATGCTGCTGACAAATGACGAGAAGTTGGCAAATTACTCAAGATATCTCGCCACCCAGGCTCGCCAGCCTGTGGCGCATTACGAGCACGTCGACATTGGATACAACTACAGGATGAGCAATCTGCTTGCGGCGCTCGGCCGCGCGCAGCTTTCCCGACTGGATGAGATGATAGCGCGCCGCCGCGCGATGCGAGAGCTGTATAGGGACTTCTTTACTGACGTTCCTGGGGTTGAGATTTTTGGCGGACTTGCTGATGAAGACGACAACTGTTGGTTGACGTCCATAATCGTTGACCGCACGATAGCCGGATGGTCAGGCCCTGACCTGAGCGCGGCTCTTTCGGCCGATAACATCGAAAGCCGACCGCTCTGGAAGCCGATGCATCTCCAACCGGTTTTCGCCAGCGCTAGATCAGTGACGAACGGTCAGGCGGAGCGGCTGTTTGATGCGGGCCTCACTCTTCCAAGCGGTTCAGCCCTTGGCATTGTAGAAATTGATCGCTTGATGACCAGTCTCCAGGCCTTCTTGGCAACCTCATGAAAACGCGGTCGGGCGTTCACCAGTACGACGCTCTCAAACGGGTCCTTGACGCATTTTTTGCGGCGTTGGGCCTGTTAGTTTCCTCTCCGGCCCTTGTTGTTGTGGCCCTATTGGTATTCGCGCGATTGGGCAGGCCTGTTATTTTTTCGCAAGAGCGGCCTGGACGCGACGGGCAGATTTTCCGACTTTACAAATTTCGGACAATGAAGCAGTTTGACACCAACAAGCAACTCGTCACAGACGAGCAGCGATTAACTCGATTTGGGAGGCTGCTCAGATCGACCAGTTTGGACGAGTTGCCGACTCTGCTGAATGTACTTCGCGGTGACATGAGCGTGGTGGGGCCCAGACCCTTGCTTTCACAATATCTCGATCGATACACGCCAGATCAAGCCCGACGACACGACGTTCGGCCCGGCATAACCGGGCTTGCCCAAGTGAACGGCCGCAATCTGCTGAGTTGGGATGAAAAGTTCGCGCTTGACCTCCAATACATCGAAGGCCGTCGACTCGGGCTAGATCTGAAAATCGTGGTTGCAACCATCGGCGCGGTGTTTAGCAGGAGCGGAATATCGGCACCGGGCGAGGCCACAGCTTCAGAGTTTATGGGCACCGACGGAATCGATTTGAGCTCGTGATCCGCAGGTTGGTCGTAGTCGGGGCTGGCGGATTTGGCCGCGAAACCGTTGACGTGGTGGAGGCTATTAACGGCCTTGAGCCGTCGTTTGATCTTCTCGGAGTTCTTGACGACAGCCCGAGCGACCTGAACCTTCAGCGACTCCGCGACCGAAACGTGGACTACTTGGGCTCGCTGGCTGAATGGCTCCCGCTTGGGCGGCAGGCCGAATATGTGGTAGCCATTGGATCGCCTTCGATTAGACGACGAATTTCAGAGCATCTCGATTCGGCCGGCTTCCACGCCGCATCATTGATACATCCTCATGCAATAATCGGATCGCGAGTGACGCTGGCTAAGGGGTCGATCGTTTGCGGAGGAGTTCACATATCCACCAATTGTTCCATCGGTGCGCACGTCCACCTCAATCCAAACTGCACCGTCGGTCACGATGCCGTGATCGGCGATTACGTCTCAGTTAATCCAGGCGCGGTTATTTCGGGGGAGGTGAACGTGTTTCCGGACGCGCTTGTGGGGGCGGGAGCGGTCGTGCTTCAGGGGCTAGAGGTTGGCGAGGGCGCCGTGATCGGAGCGAGCGCGTGCGTCGTAAAAAACGTTGCTACCGCCGCGATTGTCAAAGGCGTGCCTGCGCGCTGAGCCCGCGCCAATTCGCGTTTCTCAACATTTCTGCCTAAGACAAGCAAAACAACATGGACATAGAGGATCAAATGCCAACTACCACCTGCCACAAGGTTGTTATCGTCGGTCAAGGTTACGTCGGGCTGCCGGTAGCGATGCGAGCAGTGGAAATGGGACACAACGTAGTCGGTATCGATCTGGACGAACGTCGAACGTCCAGCCTGGTTCGAGGAGTGTCTTATGTCGACGACATAACAGACGAGCAACTCTTCCTTGCTCTCGCCTCGGGTCGCTACCTTCCCACCATTGACTACTCCGACACTCAAGATTTCGATATTGCTGTCATTACGGTCCCGACGCCGCTTCGCGAGGGATTGCCGGACCTCACCTTCATCGAGCGTTCATCTGAATCGCTTGCATCGCGATTGAAAGTCGGTTCGACCGTAATTCTGGAGTCGACAACCTACCCGGGGACCACACAGGAGCTGATGGTCCCCATTCTTGAGAGCGGGTCTGGGCTGAAGGCTGGAACCGATTTTTATGTCGGCTACAGCCCAGAGCGTATCGATCCCGGAAATAAGACCTGGGGTTTCGTTGAAACGCCCAAGGTGGTCTCCGGAATCAATCCGGAGTCTCTTCGGCGGGTGAAAGGCTTTTACGACGGTCTAGTCAACAGCACGGTTCCGGTTAGTTCGCCGAAAGAGGCTGAGCTGACAAAGTTGCTGGAAAACACCTTTCGCCACGTGAACATCGCTCTCGTGAATGAACTGGCGATCTTCGGACATCAACTCGGGGTTAACGTTTGGGAGTCCATCGAAGCCGCTAGCACAAAGCCTTTCGGATTCATGAAGTTCACGCCAGGACCCGGCGTTGGTGGACACTGTCTTCCCGTCGATCCCAGCTACTTGTCGTGGCAGGTTAGGCAGAAGTTGGGCCAAAGTTTCCGGTTCATCGAGCTGGCGAACGACATCAATGACCATATGCCGGACTATGTGGTGCAGCGAATTATCGCAATTCTGAATCGGGATCGAAAGTCCCTAAATGGAGCAAAAGTTCTATTGATCGGTCTCGCCTACAAAAAGAACACCGGGGACATTCGAGAATCACCGTCGTTGCGCTTGATCGACCTTCTTGCTGAGTATGGTGCCACAATTTCGGCGGTCGATGGGCATGTCGAAGACTACCGCTGGCCCGGTGGAGTGACTCGAGCAGAGCTGACTTCAGAAGAATTGAGCAATGCGGATATCGCAGTTGTAGTAACCGATCATGATGAATTTGATATTTCGCTAATCGGGAGCTCGTGCAGTCCAGTGCTTGACACCAAAGACAGCATCAAAGGCGCACGTGTCGAAAGGTTGTAACGCCAAGAGGCTACGGCAATCAGTCGTCTCAGCCGCCATGAACATTTAGTGATGCTCCTACGGCTGGCATCGTCGGCGATATCGGGCGGTTTGTACGGCGCATTGACCTCGATTCTTGCGTTGCTTCTGCTCTCGCCCGGCGACTACGGTTTGTTCTCAATTGTCTATCTGATCTTTGCTTTCGGCATATCCCTGCAGTACTCGATTCTCAATGAGGCTTGGGCGAGAGCGCTCGGACGGAATCTCCGCTTTGACTCGTGGGATGCCTTCTCGACCATGTTGATGGCTCTCTCCGCTTTAGTGGCGCTGGCGGCTTTCCTAACTGGCATGGCAGTTCCGGGCTTGGATCCGTACAGTTGGTGCTTGGCTTTGGCCGTCGTATTTTCCTTGTACCGAGGCGGTGCTAGATACTTCTCGATCGCCCAGGGCGAGTTGCGGCGGGTGCTCGTTTCCGATGTGGGCGGCATCGCAGTCTTTGCAGTCTCCGTGATCGTCTTATCACTCGCACACTTGTCGGTTATGTGGATTGTGATCGGAAGTTGGGCGGCTTCGGCCGCCATGTGCTCCCTAATCCTTCGGCGTCCTTGCTATCGGCGCGGCCTTGGACCATTGTCATGGATTCGCTCACATCACAATGAGATCAGACCGCTTCTCGTTGACTCTTTGTTGATGGACGCCGGCGCAATCGGCACCCCGTTCTTGCTCGCGGGTTTCATGGGTTCAACTCGCTTTGGGATCTATCGTGCCGTTTCCAATGTCGCTTTGCCGGTCCGGCTGTTGGTGGATCCCATTCGTCCAGCGCTCGGACGGACTTCTCCTGCCCGCCTGTTTTCGCGATCTAGCGGGTTCGCAATCGCGCTCGTTACCCTTGTGATGGCCGCAGGGTGTTATTTCGCCCTGACGTTGGTAGTGCCACGGATTGGGTTCCATGTCGGGACGCTTTCGTCCCTCGTTCCATTCGCCCTGCCAGCGAGCCTATTTGTTGCGGGCAGCCTTCTTGGCACGGTGTACTACATCATCTGTCGCACAAACGCGTCTCACCGTCACATTGTCATCGGCCGAATCACGCAGACCGTGCTGGTGATTGCGATGCCCATTCTGGGCTTTGCTTTGAGCGAATTGGGGGGCGCGATATGGGGCTTTGCTCTATCCAGCGTGATTTCTGGCGCGGTGTGGGTATGGTTCGCGTACCTGAGTTCTCAACGCTCGTGAGATGCCGCTTGTTGTTCAAGCCAAGCCTGGAACATGAGGATCGTCCACAGGTGATGGTGCCAGTTACGTCTTCCGGTCAGATGATCCGCCCACATCGTAAGAATCGGCTCAACATGGAAGTAGCCTTCGGCGCGGAGGCGAGAGGGCTCTAGAAGTGCGCTAGCCCAATCCTTGAGAGGCCCTCGCAGCCAGTGTTCCAGCGGGACCCCGAATCCCATTTTGGGGCGTTCGATCAATTCCTTGGGGACGTGCCGGTAAAGCACCTCGCGGAGCGCCCACTTTCCAACTCCGTTTCGTATCTTGACGTCGAGCGGTAGGGTCCACGCGAACTCGACCAGGTGGTGATCGAGCATCGGGACGCGAGTCTCTAAACCATTTGCCATTGCTGCTCGATCCACTTTGGTCAGGATGTCGTCGGGGAGATAGGTTTGGCTATCCATCGCCATCATCCAGTCCTGGAGCGAACTAGTTTCGGGCCAGTCGGCGGCGTTCGTTACACGCGTCAGCGGTTCACGGGCGCCAATTACGATGTCTTCCGGGTTCGCCCAGTGGCTTGTGAGTTGTCGATAAAATGACTGGCCATCCTGCGATTGCAGGACACCTGCCAACTTGTGCGCCTTGTCACCCGGTGTTGTCAGCCGCATCGATTGGGGGAGCACCGGTGCGAGCCGGTCCATGACGCGATCCCATCCCCGGGGCGACATGCTACGTAGGGCTCCAGCAGCACCCGACCGGAGGGGTCTCGGGAGCTTCGCCATTCGCGACCAGACTCGCTCGGCGGCGAGATATCGGTTGTAACCTCCGAAGAGTTCGTCGCCTGCGTCGCCGCTGAGTGCAACGGTGACACTATTCGAAGCCAATTGGCTCACTAGGAAGGTAGGGATTTGAGAACTGTCCCCAAATGGCTCCGAATACATCGACGCGAGTTTGGGAACTACCTCAAGCGCGTGGGCGGGCGTGACATACAACTCCGTGTGGTCCGTGCCGAGGTGGGCGGCCACAGCTTTCGCATGATCAGCTTCGTTGTAGTTTGAATTATCGGAGCCGATGGTGAAGGTCTGAGTCGGCCGGGACGAATTTGCCTGCATGAGAGCGACGACAGTACTGCTATCGACGCCTCCGCTCAGGAACGCGCCGAGTGGGACATCGGAGAGCATTTGGGCGGCGACACTTCGGGAAAGTCGGGTTTCGAGTTCATCGACTGCCTCGAGCGGGCTTCCTTCAAAGGCGTTCAGTACTCCTGCCTTTATCGTTTCGTTCATTGTCCAGTACGGGACTGGCTGCAGGAGATCGGACTGCCGGTCGGCACTTAATTGCACTGTGAGGTAATACCCTGGCTCGAGTTTCGATATTCCCTTGTAGATGCTGAACGGAGCCGGCACGTTGTTGTGCCTGAGCAAGAGCGCGAGGGCGTTCCGATCGATCTCGCCCTCAAAATTCGGATGGGCCCTCAGCGCGGAAAGCTCGGAACCAAAAAGGAAGGCGCCGCGCTGCCATCCGTAATAGAGAGGCTTTTCTCCCATTCGATCGCGGGCCATCGTCAACTCAAGCGAGTCCCGGTCCCAAAGGGCAAGAGAAAACATGCCTACTGCTGCCCCAAGTGTGACTTCAACGCCCCAAGCTTCGAGGCATGCCAAAAGCGTTTCGGTGTCGGAATGGCCAGCCCACTCGGGAGCTTGCCCCTGGGCGGCAAGAGCGTCGCGGAGTTCGAGGTGGTTGTATATTTCGCCGTTAAAACTCAGTATCAAGTTGCCAGAGGGCGAAACCATGGGCTGATGTCCGGCGGCCGTTATGTCTTGGATTGCTAATCGCCGATGGCCAAGCATCAGGCCCACCGTTGCATCAACCCACTGCCCACCGCCGTCCGGGCCTCGATGGGAGATCCGTTCGTTCATCTTCGTGATGACTGATGGAGCTATGGGGGAGCCGCTGGGGTCTTGGTAGCAACCACAAATGCCGCACATTCAGGTCAAGCCTTTCTCATCGGTTGTACTACTTATCCCCAAGGCTGTTTCCCACGCACCGCGCCAGGTCGAATAGCTAAAATCGCGAACCACCGCATCATGGATCTGCGCGCCCATCACAGCTCGGGCCTTCGCGGTGGCGTCCAGGATTGCTGCGCACGCTTCGAACCACTCCGCACTTGTTGTGGCAGGGTATCCTCCCATTGCTTCAAGAGCGGGGCCGTTGGCGCCCACGGGGCTTCCAACAACGGGAAGTCCTGCGGCAGCATACTGGAGGAGCTTGTACGAGCATTTTCCTCGTGCGTACTCTGTGTTAGGTAAGGGCATGATGCCTAAGTCCGCGTTGGCCAGCTCCGAGCCGAAGGAGCTGAGGGACCAAGGCACACGATCCACGATTGATTCCAACGCGCTAAGACGTGAAACGGGACCACTAATCACCTTCAATCGCAGGCCGTACTTTGCGTTGAGAGCGAGGAGAGGCTCAGCAAGAGCTAGCAGGAACGGTTCGGTCGCGGGGGAGCCTAACCAGACTGCTCGTGGTACCTCTGGTAGATCATGATTTCGCTTCCGGACATACGCGGCAGGATCGATGCAACTAGGGATCATCACCACACGGTTGGATCGCGCGGAAGCAGCCTCAGCGAGGATATCGCTTCCGGCGATGACAACATCAGCAGCGTCGACCGATCGCTTCCAAACGGACTGCTTCGACCAGATCCTGCGGCTCCATGACCCGGTGTCCGCCCATATTGCATCGTCGAAGTCATAGATGGACAAGTTCGCTCGCTTAAGCAGCAACTCTTCCAGTTGTCCGGAACTGAACGGCGACGCCTGTCGACTCAGCAGAAGAGTGCGGTCCCCAAGCCGGTAAACGAGACGTTGAAGGTGGATCTCCGCCATGACAACCCGTGGCAGGTGGGAGGCGAGCGTTGCGACCTGGTTGTCAGCAGTGCCGAGGTAGTCGTACACGGTAGCGTCCAACTGCAACTGTTGAAACCACTCATACATTCGCACACGGCTACTGGCACCGGTGAAGCCATAGGTGGAGACGGCAACGACGCTCGCGTCAGTTTGCATCTGGCATGGCCCTCGCCAATGTACCAAGGAGGGCGATCGCGCTAGCCCAGATCACGTTGCAACAGACGACCGTGGTCACTTTCCGCTGGAAATGCGAGGTAGGGGTTGAAAGCCCGGTCAAGCATTCCATTAGGGCGGTTGGCCACGACACGTTGGTCACCAATTCGAAAGCAGACTACGGGGTGGGCGGCCGAGAAGTTTTCTGAAGTGAGCCTCAGTAAGCTCCCAAACGCGATCGCGACTGTAGTGGTCCTGTGCAAAGTCGAAAGCTGCGTCTCCCATTCGAGACCTCAAATTCTGATCCAAAAGGATCTTGGCTAAATTCTCGCTGAGCGACTCCGCCGAACCGAGCTGCGCCACAAAACCGGTTATGCCATCCAATACCGAATCAATTGCCCCCGTTGCAGTCGTGGTTACGGTTGGAACGTGGGAGGCCGCGGCCTCCAGCACAACATTCGGGAAGCCTTCTCTGAAAGTAGGCAGACACAGAACATCCATCAGTTGAAAGTAGGTTTCGGGATTGTCAACCTGACCCGTGAACACTGGCGGTCGACCACCGCTCAACATCCCCGTTGCCCCAACAGCTGGCAATTGCCCGCCCCGTTCGACCGTTCCGATCACGAGAAGCTGGTGGTCGATCCCTCGGGCCTGCAATAACTCTCGGGCCGCGCGGAGAACGTCGAGACCTTTGTCCTTCGTGAGTCTGCCTACAAATCCCACAACCGGAGTGGCGCTGTCCAGGCCGAGTGTGGACGCGAGGGCCTCGAGACCCGAACGGTCGAGGCTCGCGAGCCGGAACTGCTCAATGTCCACGCCATTCGAACTTCCCCTTCCGAGGACGGTCACCTTGTCGGCCTTGACGATTTTCAATTGAATCGCTTTTGCCCGCAGGCTCTCACTGACGGCGAGAACTTGATGCGACGAGAGGACCGCGATCTTTTCCGCGAAACGTAGGATGACAAAGAGAATGCCGGCGGTCGTTTCCAACCGCAAGCCACGGAGTAGATAAATTCGGCGTGGCACGCGGGTGACCGACCCAGCAATCGAACCGAGAAGCCCCGCCTTTGGGGTCCCAACAGACATGAGGTTGGGACGCACCCTCAGGAGAAGTCTTACCCACCTGCATAGGGAAACAAAGTCGTCGAGAAGTGCCGGTTCCCGTTTCATCGGGATGGGGTGAGAGCTGATCCCTTCCAGCGCCCCAAGTCGGGCAAGCGCGGTGCCGGGAGAACTGACTAAATGAACATCCCATCCGCGACTCACGAGGTATTGCGGGAATCCTTCGAGCAGACGAAAGGACTTGTCCGAGGTGACTCCGAGAAGCACCTTTGGTTGCGGCAGCCGCGCCAATTTAGGGTCTGCTCTTGTTGTTGAACCACGCCACGGTTTCCTCGAGCCCCGTGGCGAGGGGGGTGGGTAAGACGCTTGGGAACAGCTCTTTGAGCCGGACGCCGTCCGATTGCGAAGCTCGCACGTCTCCAGCTCGCTCACCCACGTGACCCACCGTCGCTTTTTTCCCAGACGCGACTTCGATTTGTGAAATCAAATCCAGCAACGTCGTGTTGGTCCCGAAGGCGAGATTAACGGGATCAAGTGAATTGACTTTGCGAGCCACTGCGTCGAACAATGCGGAGCAAACCGTCCGCACATAAGTGAAGTCTCGCGATTGAAGCCCGTCGCCATGTACCGTCAGGCCCGTGCCTTTGAGCGTTGCGTCGATGAACTTCGGAATGACAGCTGCGTAAACATGATCGGCAAGTTGACCAGGCCCGTACACGTTGAAGAACCGAAACGCCAAAGTCTTCAATCCAAACGAGAAGTTATAGGCGATTGCATAGCTCTCAGTTGCCAATTTACTTGTTGCGTACGGGCTCATTGGACGCGTCCAATCGAACTCCGACTTTGGCAGGGCCAGGTTGCTGCCGTAGACAGAGCTGGAAGACGCCACAACAACATGGTCCACGCCCACCTCTCTTGCGGCCTCGAGCACGTTCAACGTTCCGGTGATGTTGGTTTCGTGGGTAGGCCGAGGGGCGGCGATAGATCGAGGAACGCTCCCGAGCGCTGCCAAATGCACGATCGAATCTGTGCCCCGGGCAAGGGACTTTAGCAAGTCAAAGTCCAGGATCGAGCCCTCAGTGAAATCGACATCCAAACCGTCCAGGTTATCCAGGCGACCGGTACTCAGGTTGTCTAGAACTAGCACCTCGCCGTGTGGATCATTTTTTTTGAAATGTCGGACAAGATTGGAGCCGATAAATCCGGCGCCGCCAGTGACTAGTACCCTCATATCGCCGCTCTTGACTCGATGTTTTTGTGATCGCCCGGATCGTGGCCAGCCTAATAGTCTCATGAGTTTGACTCGTCAGCTGAACGCGGCATTCTGAATATCTCAGTAGTCAATTCTCGCCCGAGATATTGCGGCGCCTCGGCGACGTACTCAGGGTGGCAAAGGTAGCGGTTGTGGTGGGTGTCGTGGCTCGCCTTTGGCATGGCCGGACGCGGCTTGGAACGGTCCACGGGGCGAAGTCTCGCGCGCGTGAGTCGCGAGGATAGGCTTCGTGCGTGCTCTCAATCATTCCGATAGCGATCTTTTGCATCCTCAGCCTGCTGACCGTCTGGTGGATTGCCTTTCGGACTCGAATTGGAGGGATGGTCCGGCGGCCATTGCTGATCGGGTTTGTGCTTCGAGCGATCGTGGCCATGACCATGGTGATCGGGATGGGGCTATATGCACCAGACGCGGTCGGTTACGACAAGTACGCCTGGCAGCTTGCAACCGGCGGCGCACCGACGATGAGTTCAGGGAAGGAGGGCTTTCCGGTGCTTCTTGCCGGAATCTATTTAGCAGCCGGGCACCTTCCGATCCTGGGAATCATCCTGAACGTGACCCTTTCTACCGCATTGATTGTCGTTGTCGCTGCTTCTGCGATTCGTTTGAACGGTAATCCACGTATTGTTGCCTGGGGTACAGCCCTATTTCCCCCATTACTGCTCTGGGGCGGTTTGCTTCTTCGGGAATCGCTCACGTGGATCCTGCTTGCTACCACCGTGTGGGTGCTTACTCGGCTCATCCATCGCATTACCGATTGGCCCGCCTGGGCGATTGGTGCGCTGTCGCTTATCGCGTTGTTGTGGGTCCGCGGATCGGCCGCACTCATCGTTGGCGGTGCTGCTGCGATCGCTCTCGTGTTTGTCCGCAAGCGCCAAAAAATAGTGACCATCACGACCACTGCAGTCGTTGGGATTCTCGCGGCACTTGTCCTGACCGGAGTTGTCAAGCTCGTTGGCGGAGTTGGACTGAGCGGCCTGGCAGCGTCCAGGGCCGAGTTGGCGAAGGAGGCTAGTGCCGGCTCATTCCCGACGGTATCGTTTGCCAATCCCGGCGATTCTTTGTGGGCATTTGTTCAGCTGCTACCTCGAGTCCTGTTCGGTCCATTTCCCTGGGAGTGGCCCGCCGTGGGCCTCGCATTCGCATTTGACGCCTTGGTGTGGTGCGCCTTGCTATGGATGGTGTGGCGTGGGTGGAAGAACTCGAGCAACAGGCGTCGCCTACTTGTTGCATTCCTGCCCGCGGCTGCTATCGTCCTCGCTCTCACCGTCTCAAGTGGCAACTATGGGACCATGCAACGATTGCGAGTGCAGGCGGCAGTTCTAATTCTCCCGATCGCAGCTTTCACTCGACGATCACCAGATTCGGAACCTGACCTCCGCGACGATTACGCTGCCGCGGTGCATTAATGAGCGTGTTCGCGACCGCACTCCACACCGAGGGCATGGCCTAGTGACGAGCGCGAGCCATGAAGCGCGCTGTCCTTCGGCAACCGTTGTTTAGATGTTCTTGCAGGCACAACGGTGAGCCCAAGCCCCTGGCCAAACGCGGCCAGCGGTCCAACACCGCCGGTACTATGAGCCCATGGGGCAAGGTGAAGTTGGTTCAGTTGGACGTCGGTATAGGTCACTCGACGGGTTGCGGGGGATTGCAGCAGTAGTTGTCCTCCTGCATCATTCGCTGCTTCTAGTCCCAGCTCTAGCCGCGCCGTACTACGGAAGCTACCCCTCCCCGAAAGGGAACTCCTGGGCTTGGTGGTTGGTAGATACGCCACTTCACGCATTCTGGGAGGGCAAGGCTGCTGTCTATATCTTTTTTGTCCTCAGCGGATTAGTGCTGGCGCTTCCCGTGATCCGTTCGCCGCGCTTCTCCTGGCGAAGCTTCTACCCGCAGCGCATGATACGGCTCTATCTTCCCGTTTGGGCCGCGGTGGTTTTCGCTGTCCTCACAATTCAGCTCGTGCCTCGATCTGGCGTCACTGGCTCTGATTGGCTTCAAGAGCGGCTGACATCAGTTACGCCCAGCGCGTTCGTGAAGGATATGACGCTGGTGCTCGGCAACAGCGGACTAGTATCCCCGCTGTGGTCACTCCGGTGGGAGATCCTGTTCTCGCTTGCTCTTCCGATTTTCGTCTGGCTTGCGTTGAAGTGGCGGGCGCTCAATTGGGTGAAGGTGGTGGCTTGCCTTGCGATCGTTGCTGTCGGCGGCGTGACCGAAAATTCAGTGTTGCTGTACCTGCCTATGTTCCTGATTGGCGCAATCATCGCATCAGCGCTGCCGGTGTTACACGACCGGGTAGCAACGGATGGCCCTGCTCGACAAAAGTTTTGGGCAGCGATGTTCGTGACCGCCGCTATACTTCTCGTCTCCCGCTGGCTCCTCCTCGGAGTGGGGGCGCCGATGGTGCTCGTTAACGCGACAACGGGGCTCATGCTCGCTGGCGCGGCCATGATGGTCCTGACTGCGATCTTCTGGGTGCGAGCAAATACCTTCCTTTCCCGCCGAGGCGTGCAATGGCTCGGCCGCATCTCATTCAGCCTCTATCTCGTCCACGAGCCGATAGTGGTTGCCTGCGGATACGTGTTCGGGGCCGGGCACGAGTGGATTGGCGTAACCGCAGCAATCCCGATTGCGATGGGTGTTGCATGGCTTTTTCACCGGTTTGTGGAAAAGCCCAGTCATCGACTGGCGAAAGTGGTCCAAGCGCGCTCCCGCGCGTCGATCGCGGTCGCAAGGTAAACGGGAGTAGCGCCCTAACCCCAAGCCTTTATTCAGTGGCAATTTGTCGAGGTCGCTGAGCGAGTACCCAGATGCTGAGTCCTGGCGGTGTTCGATGCGCGTCGACTGCCTGCTCTGTGAGCGTCCACTCCACGGCCGAGATAATCCTGGGGACTTATTGCATGGGGACTCACAACTTGCCAGAGGGATTCTAGGTCGATTCTTTTTCGAGCATACGAAGGGCATGGGCCGCATGGATGTCGCCTTGGGCTCGGGAAAGGTGGTCGTGGCACCATCCTCCGTCCGTGGGAGTCACGGCTCAGACCAGTGCACCTATCGATGTGATTCGGGTGGCAATCGCCAGAGGCCTAAGGAAATTGCTAGCGCGATGAGGCCGAGCAAGCCCTCTACAGCGCTCGGAATCCACCAACCTAGTGATTGATCTTTGCGGTCGGCTCACCCGGGCATGCGGAACGATCGTCATTTTCCCGGCGCTTCATGCGGCGTAGGGCGAACAACATCTGCTTGAATAGCCCAATGGCCATTCTTGCCCATGGCATCGGGCCACAGCACACACTTCAGAGCCGTCCGCAATTGTGGCGCAAGTGGTGGTTCTGGGTCATCATCGCCTTGCTCGTACTCTTTGTTGCTGCCGCCACCTGGATCGGTTTGCGAGCGCTGGCCGCCAAGTCGGAGCTTGACGCCGCGCAGCTCGACGTGGGCAAGCTGAAAACTCAGGCGACCTCGCAGAACTTCGGTTCCATGGCGGCAACGCTCGTCGCGCTGAAGGGCCACTCCGAGGCGGCCGCCCGGCTGACCAGCGACCCGGTGTGGCGGGCGGGCGAGTTTGTGCCCGCTCTCGGCAAGAACCTTCGCGTGGTGCGCCAGCTTGCCGCCGTCACCAACGACGTGGTGCAGAACACCGTTGCCCCCCTGGTCGAGGTGGCATCCGGCCTCAGCCCCGCGTCCTTCGCCCCGGTCAACGGCGGGCTCAACCTCAAGCCGTTGATCCAGGCGGTCCCAGCGGTTGCCCGCGCCGACAAGGGCCTCAACGCGGCGACGAAGAGCATTAACGCGATCAACACCGCCGGCACAATGAAGGTGATTGCTGGGGGAAAGACCCAACTGTCGACCCTCATGGCGACGATGGTCCCGTTGCTCGACAGCGCGAACACCCTGCTGCCGCTGCTGCCGCCGTCCATGGGCGCCACGCAGCCCCGGACCTACGTCGTCATGTTCCTTAACAACGCGGAATCGCGAGCCCTCGGCGGCTCGGCACTCTCTTTCGCGGAACTAAACATCGACAAGGGCAAAATATCTCTTGCGAACGCTGTGAGCGCCGGACCCGACCACTTCCAAAATTACTCCACTCCGGTCATTTCGGTGCCCCAGAGTGTTCGAGTGCTTTACGGGGACGCAATCGGACGCTCCATTGCCAACTCCACTGTTCGCCCGGATTTCCCCACGGCGGCGCAGGTGGTTTCCGAGTATTGGAAGCGCCAGTTTGGTAAAACGGTCGACGGCGTGATCTCCATCGACCCGGTCGCGCTGTCTTACATTCTTCGGGCAACGACACCCGTTCAGTTGCCGTCTGGTGATGTCCTCACGCCGGACACTCTGGTGCCGTTCCTGCTGAATCAGGTGTACCAGCGCTACAACTCGGGAATCTACTCACGGGACAACGCCGCCCAGGACGCCATCTACGGCCAGGCGGTCGCCGCCACCTTCGCGAAACTGTCCGGTGGCCCGCTCGACCTCAAGCTCTTGGTCGCGGCGCTGCAGCAGGCTCATACCGAGGGCCGAATCAACTACTGGAGTTCGCACCCCGCCGAGGAGGCTGTGCTCGTGAAGGCCAACCTTGACGGTGGACTCCCCAAGAGCGGCGCAAAGACTGACCGGGTGGGCGTCTACTTCCAGGACAACGTGGGGTCGAAACTCAACTTCTACCTCAACCAGACCGTGCGCACCGAGCAAGCGGTGTGCCGAGCCGACGGGCGCGAGAGCTACCGGATCGGGGTCGACCTGGCCAGCACCGTGCCGCTGAACGCGAAGTCCCTTTCACCGTCGATCCTGGGCACCTGGCAGGTGGAAAAACTGAAGCCCGGCGTGCAGAGGCTGTACGTGTACGTGTACGCGCCGCCCGGCTCGCAAATTATGGGCGCCACGATCAACGGCGCCCCGGTCGTTGTCGACGCCCTGAACGACGAGTCGTACCCGGTCGCGAGGTTGCGCGTGTCGGTGGACCCCGGTGCCTCGGCGACGATGACCGTCGACATCACCGCAAAAAAGGCCGGGGTGAAGGCGCTCGCCGCTCAGGTGACCCCGATGGTCAACAACACGAAGATCGTTTCCGCGCCGCTGGATTGCGCCACGGTCGCAGGCAAGTAGGCGACGCCTACTCGATGTGAGCCGACGGGCGGGTGGCGGCGAACGCCCTGCGCCAACTCAGCTCCCGCGAGGCCTTCACCGAGCAGACCACGAAGGTGAGCCAGCCGAACTCGACTAGCAGCGAACTCTCGGCAAGCCCGGTGACGAGCAGCACCACCAGCACGAGGGCCGGCCAGGCGTAGACGAAGCTGCGCTGCCTCGACGCCAGAAGCCAGGACCGGATGAACGCGAGTCCGATCAGGAACACGAACGCCAACAGCCCGATCAGGCCGAGCTGAAACCACACGTCGAGGTAGGAGTTGAAGGCCGAATCCGGCACCACGCCCGCGCCATCCCGAATGGAGGCAAACGGCGGAAGGGACGTCCACCAGTGCCCGGCCCAACCCCATCCCTCCAGCTCGTGTTCCGGAATCAGCAGCCTGATGGATCGCCAGATTTGCAGTCGCTTGTTGAGCTCGGCGCTCGCACTGAGCGCGTTGATGATCGGGGTTCGGGCGGCCCACGCGAGGACCAACACGGTGACCGTCGTGGCGAGCAGGCCGATCTGCCAGAAGCGCTTGCGCTCCGGCGTGGCGCGGCGCAGCCCGTACAGGGCGAGGGCGGCAAGAACGACGATCACGAAGGTGCCGAAGGCGATCGGTGACCGGGCGAGCAGCAGGGTGACGCCGGCGAGCACGAGGGAGCCGACCGCGCGGGATCGCGGCACTGATTGCGTGCGCAGTTCCGTTCCGAAGGTGACAATCGCGACAAGCGTCACAATGCCGAGCTCGTTCCTCGTGCCGAAGATGCCCTGGATCGGGCCGAGCTGCGCGAGAGTTCCCTGGATCGCAAGGAAATGTAAGGGGGAGTCGACGAGGAGGCCTGAGAAGATCTCGAGCGCAATGGAGAGAACGAGGGCACCGCGCAACACATCGCCGAACGCCCTCGCGATTTGGATCGTGTCACGGATGAGCGCGACATAGATTCCGAGCATCGTGACGCCGAGCAGATAGAGCACACTGCCGAGGCTCGCCCAGTTGTACTGGCTCCAAAACACGGAGGTGGTCGCCCAGCCGACGAAAATCAGCAGCGATATCGGCAGCAGCCCGTGCCACTCGATGGTTTCCCGTTGGGCGATCAGCGACACCGTCGCGAGCAGCACGAGAGCGCCCGTGATGGCCAGCGCCCCGGGCCATCCGATGAGCTCCTGAAGCAGCAGAGCGCCGATCTCGGCGCCGATGATCGTCTGGGTGAGCGCGGCCGAGAACCGCGGCGATCCCAGAAAGTATCGGGCGATGACGAAGCCCGGATGCTCGCGGCGGGCGTTCACCGGCGGCTCCGCAGCGACAGCGGGGCGCGCGCCTCCGGCACGGATTCGAGCCCGAGCGGGGTCAGCTTGGTCTTCACCGCCCAGATTACCAGCAGCATCCAGCCGCCCTCGAGCAGGATGCGGCTCTCCGCGATGCTCTGCACGAGCTGCGCGGTCAGAACGAGCACGGGCAGCATCGCCACCCAGGAGTAGGTACCGGTCTGGCCGGGAGCGGTGACCACCCGGTCGACCGAGAGCAACCAGGAGCGCACGAGGGTCGCGAGCACGAGAGCCGCGAACACCACCAGCCCGATGATGCCGACCTGCAGCCACACGTCCAGCCACGCGTCGTGCGCGTGCGGCGGCTGCACGCCGCCGGCCTTGTGCAGGGTGTTGAACGGGGCGATCCACACGATCCAGTAGCCCAACCAACCCCAGCCCGCGCCGGGGCGCTGCTGGGCGAGGGCGATGACCTCTTTCCAAATTTCCGCCCGGCCGGTGAGGTCGGGGCTCTTGCCGAGAACGCTCAGGATGCGGTCCTGGGCCAGGAAGGCCGAGACCGCGAGCAGGGCGACCACGGCGGCGATCCCGCCGTAGGTGAACGCGCGGGCGCGGGGAGTGCGGGCCAGCCGCACGAGCAGCGACGCAATCGCGACGACAATGACGACCGCGAGCGCGACGAAGATCGTGGCCGATTGGGTGAGGCCGATGGTGACGACGGCAACGACGAGCCAGAACCAGCCCCAGCCGCGGCGAACGTCTTTTGCGGCCAGCTGAATGGCGAAGACGATGAGCCCGACGAGCGCCGCCATGGCGAGAAGGCTCGAGTTGCCGAGGATGCCCTGGATCTTCCCCGACTGGAACAGCAGGTCCCGTGACCAGTACAGAAGCTGGGCCGGGTGAGCCACCGGGGCGACCCACACCGGGTAGATCGGGTGCCGGATGATCGCGGCGACGACGAACTCGAAGAGAAAGGACAGCCCGAGAACCAAGCGGAACACCCAGCCGAGCACGGTGAGAAGTTCCTGCCAGGTGAGGGTGATCGCGATCGACACGGCGGCGGCCGTCGTGACGAGCTGCACGACGGCGCCGAGGGTCGTGAACCCGGGGTAGAAGGACCACGAGATGGAGAGGAACGACAGAGCCATGAACGCGAGCAGCGGGTAGGGAAGCGAACCAACCCGAAGCCGCTTGCGATTGCGCACGAGCATCGCGATGGTGACTCCCGTGATGATCAGCACGAGCACGCCATAGCCCTGCCAGAAGATCAGGTTGCGCCAGAAGTCACCGGCGATGCCCGTGAACAGCACGAAGGTCGCGAATCCCATGCGGAATCCGCGACTGTCGAGTGTGTTCATAGAGAACAGGTTAGGCCGTGGCGGGTGAGAGCCGCTTGCGCGCGGCTCGCCGAGCCGGCGGTCTTAGACGAATGCGGACTGGCCGGTGATCGCCCGCCCGACGATGAGGGTGTTCATCTCCCTCGTGCCCTCGTAGGAGTAGATCGCCTCCGCGTCGGCGAAGAATTTGATGACCCCGTAGTCCATGACGATGCCGTTGCCGCCGAACAGCTCGCGGCACCAGGCGACGGTTTCGCGCATCCGGCTCGTCGTGAACTCCTTCGCGAGTGCGGAATGCTCGTCGCGTTGAATTCCCTCGTCGAGCATCTGGCTCACCCGGGTGACGAGCCCGATGGAGGAGGTGATGTTGCCGAGGCTCTTGGCCAACAGCTCCTGGACGAGCTGGTGGCGGCCGATCGGCTTGCCGAACTGGATGCGCTCGCCGGCGTAGCCCACCGCGGCCTCGTAGGCCCCGACCGCGTTGCCGACCGCGGCCCAGGCCACTTCGGCGCGGGTGAGTCGGAGCACCGCCGCGGTCTGCCGGAACGACTGCGAGCCCTGCAGCCGGTTCGCCTCCGGCACCACCACATTGGTGAGCACGATGTCGGCGTTCTGCACGATGCGCAGCGCCTGCTTGTTCTCAATCCGGGTGGCCGAGTAGCCCTCCGTCGTGGTCGGCACGATGAATCCCTTGACCTGGTTGTCTTCGGCGTCACGCGCCCAGATGATCGTGACGTCGCTAATCGAGCCGTTTCCGATCCACCGCTTCGCGCCGTTGATCACCCAGTGGTCGCCGTCGCGCCGCGCGACGGTCTGCAGTCCCTGGGCGGTGTCGGAGCCGGAGAGCGGCTCGGTGAGGCCGAACGCGCCGAGAAGCTCGACGGAGGCGAGCTTCGGCAGCCACTCCGCGCGTTGCTCGGCGGATCCGGCAACAGCGATCGAGCCCATGACGAGCCCGTTCTGCATGCCGACGAGGGTCGAGACACTCGCGTCAACCCGCGCGAGCTCGAGGGCGACCCAGCCGCGGAACACCGCACTGTTCTCAAACCGCCGGGTCTCCTCCCACGACTGCCCGAACGCGCCCAGCTCCGCGAGGCCGGTCACGACGTCCCGTGGGAAGAACTCGCCCTTCATCCACAGGTCATTGGCGATCGGCCGCACCTTCTCCTCGAGGAAGGCGCGAAGTTCCACGATGAACTGCTTCTCCCGGTCGGAGAGGGCGTTTTCGTAGCCGTAGAAGTCGCTGGGGATTGGCTCGAATGACGTCATGTGTGTGCTCCGTTGCATCGCTGGTTGGCCGGCGGACCCGACGGGAGCCCGCGGTGCGCGCGCCACTTGTCCGACATTCGACCCTATCCCCGCGTCTGCGACCGCCCAAGGTGATTGGTACTTTGGTCTAATCGCCCGCTTCGCGCCCCGGGTCCGGTTGTAGGTCGCGACCAAGCACCGCAGATCACCTAAGGATGTTGATGTTTGTAGCCATCACCAATCGGCCGCGGCCCTACGCCTGGGGTTCCCGGACGGCGATCGCCGAGCTGCTCGGCCGCGAGGCATCCGGCGAACCGGAGGCGGAGCTGTGGCTCGGCGCGCACCCCGGATCGCCGAGCGTCATCCTGGATCCGGCGCAGACCGGAGGCGCCAAAGACCTCGCCGAGTGGATCGCGGCCGACCCGCAGACCGCGCTCGGCCCGTACGCGTCGACCGGGCGACTGCCGTTTCTGCTCAAGATCCTCGCCGCGGCGGCGCCGCTCTCGCTGCAGGCCCACCCGACCATCGAACAGGCTCGGCTCGGGTTCGAGCGGGAGAACGTACTCGGCGTGCCGCTGGACGCACCGAACCGCAACTACAAGGACGCCTTCCCGAAGCCCGAACTGATCTACGCGCTGAGCCCCACCTTCGATGCGCTCTGCGGATTTCGCCCGCTCGACCAGGTGCGCGGGCTGGTCGAGGCGCTCATCGACGTCTCACTCGCGATCGAGGATCCGCAGCCGCAGCCGCTCGAAGACCTGCTCGGCTCGCTTGCCGGGTCGGATGACGCGCTGCCGCAGACCTTCGAGTGGCTGATCGGCAACGGCGCCGGGGTGCCGACGCTCGTCGCGCTCGTGACGGTGCTCGCGCAGGTGGGGGTGCCCGGTCACGAGGCGGAGATGCGTACCGTTCGCCGGTTGGCCGAGCAGTACCACGGCGACCCCGGGATCGTCATCTCGTTGCTGCTCAACCACGTGACGCTTGCCGCCGGCGAGGCGCTGTACCTTCCGGCCGGAAACATCCACGCCTACCTGAACGGGCTGGGGGTTGAGCTCATGGCTGCGTCCGACAACGTGCTGCGCGGGGGTCTGACGCCGAAATACATCGACGTGCCGGAACTGCTCGACGTGCTCGACTTCACCGCCGTGCCGGTGCCGTATCTCGAGCCATCCGCGCCGACGCCCGGCGTTTCGGTGTACACGCCAGACGTGCCCGACTTCGAGCTGGTGCGCGTGGCCGGGGATGACCTCGACTCGTCGTTCGAGCTTGGCGGCCCGGCCATCGCGATCTGCACCGACGGCGGCGTGACGATTTCCGGCGCGGCGGGTTCGCCGACGGTTGGTCTTGCCCGTGGCGAGTCGGTGTACATCACCCCGGACGAGTCCACGCTGCGGTTCGGCGGGACCGGGACGCTGTTCCTCGCGACGACGGGGCGGTAGCGCCGTCGGGCGGGCCATTCCCCGCCCGTGCGCTGCTTCCCCTTTCCGCCGCCATCCGTCGCTGTTGCCTTTCCCACTGTTTCCCGCCGCTGGTTCCCCATTTCCGCCGCTACTTCCCCAAAACGCAGGACATTCACCACTGAACGTCGCATTTGCGCGCGTTAGCGACGCGACGGTGGTGAATCTCCTGCGTTTTCAGTGACGCACGCGCTTCCGTGCGCCGGCATTTCGGCGACGCGGTGCTTTTTCGTGACGCGGTGCTTTCGGTGACGCGTTTCAGCGACGGGTGCTTCGGCGAGACGGCGGTGCGTCGCGGCTCCTCCACCGGATGACCGCCTCGAGGGGAGTGAACAGTTTCCGTCGCCTGGCCCGGCGGCGAGGCATCCGCAGCCACCCTTGTGCGATGCAGTCGATCGAGCAACGGATACTGTCGTCGGGGTTGTTCCTGCGGCGACGGGATCTTCTCGCGCTCGGCTACACCGACGCGCAGATCAGGATTTCGCTCGCTGCGCACCGCATCTTCAGGGTCAGGCATGGGTGGTACTCGGTTCCCGGTGCGCCAGAGGCTGCGGTGTGCGCGGTGCGAGTGGGCGGCCGGCTGACGTCCGTCTCGGCGCTCGAGTCCTATGGTCTGCCGGTGCCGCGTCGTCCGGTGTTGCATATTGCGGTTCTCGCCACCGCGAGTCGACTTCGTACTACGGATGACCGTCGCCGACGTCTGGATCCGGACAGCGGTGTGCGAGTGCACTGGGTCGACCTCCGGGGGAGAGGCGGATCGGTGTGGCGGGTCTCGATCGACGACGCCCTCCTGGCGACCCTCATTGAGGAACCGCGGGACATCGCCGTGGCGTGCGCCAGCGCGGTGATGCACCACGAGCGCTGGTCCCCGGAGCGGATGGACGCGGTGTTCCGGCGGGCGCCGGCGGAGGTGCGCAGGTGGCGCGGGCTGGTGAGCGCGCTCGACGAGTCCCATGGCGAGACGTTCTTCCGCCTGTGGTTGCTCGATGCGGGAATGACGTTCGCGCAGCAGGTTGTCATTGCCGGCATCGGGCGATTCGATTTCCAGGTGGGGCCATGCACGTACGTCGAGGTGGACGGCGGCCAGCACGACCCGAATTGGATCGACCCGCAGAGCAGCTCCTGGGAGAAAGACCACGACTGGGACACGTCGATGGCGATCATCGGCAATCGAGTGCTGCGGAATACCTATCGGCAGCTTTACCGCGACTTTCCGCGGGTGCTCCGAGCCATCCGGCGCGCGATTGAGGATGATCTGGCGGCCGGGCGCTGGCGGGCGAAGCATCCGAACGCCCCCGCCGTGCGCGCCGCCACCGCATCACCGGGTATTGGGCTGCCGCCGGGAATTGCGCCGGCGCTCCGGATTGCGCTGTCGCCACACCTGCCGTCCTCAGCGCCGTCCGTGCGCGCTCACGCACAACGAAAACGCAGGACATTCACCACGAAACCGTGATTCCGCCGCGGAAATGGCGCAGTGGTGGCGAACATCCTGCGTTTTCGTTCGATGGACCGTCTAGTGGGCGCCGTGCCGAGGGGCGCGGGGTGTGACTGCGTGCGCCTGCAACGAAAACGCAGGAGATTCACCACGAGAGTGCCGTGAAAGGGACGAAATGGCGGGAACAGTGGTGATTCTCCTGCGTTTTCGGGAAGGAGACGGAAGCACGACGGGAAGGAGACGGAAGCACGACGGGGAGCACGACGGGTGCATGCCGGATGCACGACGGTCGCGACGACGCGGCGGTAGCGCCGTCGGGTGGGCCATTCCCCGCCCGCTAGCCTGTAGGAATGACCTGGCTAGTGACCGGCGGCGCCGGCTATATCGGTGCGCACGTTGTTCGGGCGCTGGTGGCGGCGGACCTGCGGCCCGTCGTCCTCGATGACCTCTCGAGCGGACACGAGAGCTTCGTCCCGCAGGACGTGCCGTTCGTCCGCACGTCGATTCTCGACGGGGCCGGCGTGCTCGACGCCCTTGAGCGGTACGACGTCACGGGCGTCATTCACGTCGCCGGATTCAAATACGCGGGCGTCAGCGTGCAACGCCCGCTGCACACCTACGAGCAGAACGTCACCGGAACGGCCGTGCTCCTCGGGGCGATGGCGGACCGCGGCATCGACCGGATCGTCTTCTCCTCGAGCGCAGCCGTCTACGGCACCCCCGACGTCGACATCGTCACGGAGACGACGCCGCGCAATCCGCAGTCGCCGTACGGCGAGTCCAAGCTCATCGGCGAGTGGCTGTTGCGCGACCTCGAGATCGCGTCGGGGATGCGCCACACCTCGCTGCGTTACTTCAACGTCGTCGGCTCCGGCGACCCGCAGGTTCGCGACACCAGCCCGCACAATCTGTTCCCCCTTGTCTTCGATGCCCTGGTTGACGGCCGCACCCCGAGGATCAACGGCAACGACTACCCGACGCCCGACGGAACCGCCGTGCGCGACTACATCCACGTCGCCGACCTCGCCGTGTCGCATGTTGCCGCGGCGCGCCGCCTCGACGCGGGCGAGCCCGTCGAGGCCGCGTACAACCTCGGCAGCGGGGAGGGTGTCTCGGTGCTCGAGATCATGACGGCGGTCGCGGATGTCACGGGCGTCCCCTTCACGCCGGAAATTGGGCCACGCCGCCCCGGAGACCCGGCCCGAATCGTTGCGGCGGGGGACCTCGCGGCTCGGGACCTCGACTGGAAGATGCGGCACACCCTGCACGACATGGTGCGCAGCGCGTGGGAGGCACGCCAAGCCGCGAAATCCTGAGCACATTTCGCTTCACGCGGAATTTGTCGAGTCCTCGCGAGCGGTCCGGCGCGTCGCGAACCCTCGAGGCAGAATTGAGGGTTTACGATTTGCGACTTGACGTAGCCGAACTACACCGGTGTAATTATCTCTAACGCGTTTGCGCAAGTCGTACGCATCCGCGGAGGGGAGACTGTGTTATGGCGCTAGAAGAGCATCGCCGCGCTGTACCGGATGACTGGGCCGTCGATCCGGTCCGCCTTGGAGTCCCCGGGGTAAGAACGGGAGTCGAAGACGACAACCCGCTCGCCTGGCAGGCAGACTCGCTGTGTGCGCAGACCGACCCCGAGGCATTCTTTCCCGAAAAGGGCGGGTCAACCCGCGATGCGAAGAAGATCTGCACCTCGTGCGAGGTGCGCTCACAGTGCCTCGAGTACGCGCTTCACAACGACGAACGATTCGGCATCTGGGGCGGACTTTCCGAGCGGGAACGTCGGAAGTTGCGCAAGCGAGCCGGATAACGGATCTTTCGTCAACCCGCGCGACTCGTGCGTGTCGGTTGGCTCTAGGCTCGTCGCGCGCATAGTCTCGACGGGATGCAAACGAGAGTCACCGCGATACTCGTTGCCCATTCGGGGGCGGCGTACCTTGAGCGAACCCTCGCAGGACTCGCGCGGCAGACCCGACGCCCGGACTCGATCGTCACGGTGGATGTCGGTTCGACCGACAACAGCGCCGAACTGCTCGCCGCTTTCGGGGCCACCCAATTCGTCGCCACTTCCCGCAAGCTCGACTTCGGCGCCGCGGTGGCACAGGCGCTCGAGGCGATCGGGCCCGCGGTTTCCGAAAACGACTGGATCTGGCTGCTCGCGCACGACAACGCGCCGCAACCGACCGCGCTCGAGCGGCTCCTCGCCGCGGTCGAGATCGCCCCATCGGTGGTCGTGGCCGGCCCGAAGCTCATGCGCTGGGACGAACCCGACGTGATCGACGAGTTCGGCGAGACCATGACGGAGTTCGGCGCGTCCTTTGCCATGGTCGAGGGCGAACTCGATCAGGCGCAGCACGACCAGCAGTCCGACGTGCTCGCGGTCGCCGCGAGTGGCATGCTCGTGCGGCGATCGATGTGGACGGTGCTCGGCGGGTTCGATCCCGGCCTTCCCAGCATCGATGCCGCCCTCGACTTCTCGGTTCGGGCCCGACTCGCCGGCTATCGCGTGGCGAGTGTGCCGAGTGCGAAGGTCGCGAGCGCCGGGGGACCGGAGCTGTTCGGCAGGCGCACCATTTCGGATCGCCGGCGCGCCAGCATCCACCGCTCGGCCCAATTGCATCGCCGACTCGTTTACGCCCCCGCCTCGGCCCTGCCGATTCACTGGCTGTCCCTCGTTCCCCTCGCGATCCTGCGGGCGATCGGGCAGCTGCTCGTCAAGCGACCCGGCGCCGTGGCGGGCGAGATCGGTTCGGCCTTCGCCGTCGCCTTCGGCGGCAGCCATATCCGGCGGGCCCGCCGCAACTTCAAGCGAACGCGCAGGCTCGGTTGGGCGGCGATCGCGCCGCTCCGGATGCCCAAGTCGCACGTTCGGGAGCGACGCGCCCAGGCGCGCGAGACCACCCGCACCGAGCGTGACGTCGTTCCTCGCGACACGCGGGCCGGCTTCGTCTCGCACGGCGGGCTCTGGGTCGTGGTGCTCGCCGGCATCGTCGGGCTCATCGCGTGGGGGCGGCTGCTCGCCGCCGGGTCACTCGTCGGGGGGACTCTCGCGCCGCTGAGCGGGACCGTCGGCCAACTGTGGGCGAACGTCGGCTACGGCTACCGAGAAATCGGCACGGGATTCGTCGGCGCGGCCGACCCGTTCAGCTATCTGCTCGCGGTGCTCGGTTCGATCACGTTCTGGGCCCCCTCCCTCTCGGTCGTCCTCGTCTTCCTGCTCGCCCTGCCGCTCGCGGCGCTTGGCGCCTGGTTCGCCGCCCGTCGGCTGACCACCCGGCCATTCCTTCCCGCCCTCGCCGCCCTTCTCTGGGCGCTGGGGCCTCCGCTGCTCGGCTCCCTCTCGAGTGGGCAGCTTGGGGCGACGATCGCCCACCTGCTCTTGCCGTGGCTCGTGCTCGCCGTGCTGTCCGCCCCGCGCTCGTGGGCGGCCTCCGCGGCCGCCGCTCTTCTCTTCGCGGGCGTCGCGGCCTCGGCGCCCATCCTCGTTCCCGCCCTCCTGATCGCACTGATCGCCTGGATGGCCGCCCGTCCGACGAGCATCCATCGGCTCATCGGCATCCCGATTCCCGCCGCCGCCCTCTTTGCTCCGCTCGTCGTGCAGCAGATCGCCCGAGGCAACCCGCTCGGTCTGCTCGCTGACCCCGGCGTTCCGACGACCGGATCCCGGGTGTCCGGGCTGCACCTGACCCTGCTCAGCCCCGGTGCCGGCCTCGACGGCTGGGCGGAGGTAGTCCGGACATTCGCGCTACCCGGTTCGGCCGCAGCGATCGTGGTCGCGGCTCTCCTCGCTCCGATCGGCGTGCTCGCCCTCGTGTCTCTCTTCGTGCCGGGGGCGCGTCGTGCGATTCCCGCGGCCCTCGTTGCCCTCCTCGGCTTCGTGACCGCGGTGGTTGCCACGCACCTCCAGGCCGCGTATTCCGCCGCCCACCCGAGTCCGATCTGGCCTGGCTCGGCGTTGAGCCTGTTCTGGATGGGACTGATCGCCGCCGCCCTCGTCGGCCTCGAGTCGTTTCGGCGCGCGGCGCTGCCGCTCGGCATCCTCGCCGCCATCGCCTGCGCCGTTCTGTCGATTCCCCTGCTCGGCACGTACAACCTCGGAACGACGACCGTTCAGGCCGGCGGCCGGGTCCTGCCCGCCGTGGTTACCGTCGAGGCGCAGACCCACCCGCGAATCGGCACTCTCGTGCTGACGCCGCAGAACGGCGGCAGTCTCGCCGCCACGATCGAGCGCGGAGCAGGAACTACCCTCGATGACCAGTCCACCCTTGCGTCGACGTCAAGGAAGCTGAGCGCCGCCGACCGCGAGGTCGCGGTTCTTGCGGGAAACCTGGCCTCGCGTAGCGGCTTCGATGCGTCCGGATCCCTCAACAAACTGTCGATCGGGTTCGTGCTGCTCGCGGCGGATGCCCCCAACTCGTCCGCCCACGCTCGCGCCGTCGAGGCGCTCGACAGCAACCCGCTGTTCACGCCCGTCGGCCAGACCGTCAACGGCCTGCTCTGGCGCTACGGGAAAGCGACCGATGCCAACTCCGCGCGGCCGCTTGGGAACACCGACACCCCGCTCGGTGCCGGCATCCTCATCGGACAGGGAGTGATCTTCGGTCTCACCCTGCTTCTCGGCATACCGACCGCGCGGCGGCGCCGGCGCGGCAAGGTGAGCGGATCCGAACCCGAGGAACCGTCTCGCACCTTCGACGCGGAGGTGGAGCATGTCTGACCTCTCAGCCGGAATTCCGGAACACGACTACATTCCCGAGGCGGATGCCGTGCCGGAGGTCGTCGCCAGGGAGCCGCGAACCGCCAGAGGCGCCGTGCTCGTCGGGGCGCGGATTGTCACCGGCATCGTAGGCGTCGCGGTGGCGGCGCTTGCCATCGGCGCGGCGACTCTCGTTCCGCTGCCGAGCTATACCTCCGCACCCCCGGGCGTCGTGGTGACCCCGGTCGCTTCCGCCCAGCAGCGGGTCTGCCCTGGTCCCGTGTTGCGGCTCGGAGACGCGTCCGGGCAGCAGGCGACCGTCATCTCATCGGTCGGGAAACCGACGGTGCGGCACTCCCAGACCGCCGGTCGCGCCACGCTGGCCCCGCTGCGCTCGACCGACAACACGTCCGGGGTCGCCCCGGAACTGCTGACCCTCCCGCCGCATTCGCCCTCGTCGACGGCAGCGCCGATCCTCTCCGGCAGTCAGTCCCAGTCGATCGACTCCGGTGACCTCGTCGGGTTCGCCGCGGCGGAATGTGCCGAGGGGAGCGCCGACAGCTGGCTCGTCGGCGGGTCGACGGTAACGGGGCGAACCACTCTCATCACCCTGAGCAATCCGAGCAACGTCGTCGCCACGGTCAACCTCACCATCTATTCCGAAGCCGGCCCGGTCAGCGCCGCGGGAGCGCAGGGGATCACCGTGGCTCCCGGCGGCCAACGCGTGCTCTCGCTCGCCGGGTTTGCCCCCGACGTCAGCGCTCCCGTCGTGCGGGTGCAAAGCACCGGCGGCCAGGTGATCGCCAACCTGCAGCAGTCAGTCATCCGCACTCTCGAACCCGGTGGTGTCGACATCGTCGGGCCGAGCACCGCGCCGGCCAAGATCACGACCATTCCGGGCATCGTCATCTCCAACGGGATCGCGGTGACCGCGCGCCAGGCCGAGAGCGGATACGGCGACATGCGGTCGATCATCCGGCTCTACGTTCCGGGTACCCAGCCGGCCAAGGCCGAGATCAGCATCGTTCCGGAGAACGGGTCGGAGGCGGCGACGCCGGTGCGGGTCGTCGTTCAGCCCGGCGTGGTGACCGAGGTTCCGCTCGACTCCTATCCGGACGCGAACTACACGGTGACCATCGCGAGCGATCAGCCTCTGGTCGGCGCGGCACGCATCTCCACCGTTTCCGCCACCGGTCAGAGCGACTTCGCCTGGTTCGCCTCGGCCCCGTCCCTCCCGAGCCCCGCCCTCATCTCTGTCGCACCCGGCCCGAACCCCGTTCTGCATATCGAGAACCCCACCGCGAAGGAGGCCGTGGTCACCATCTCCAGTCCCGGTCAATCGAGCGCCAAGGTGACGATTCCGGCCGGCCGATCGGTCGACCAGCCCGCGACGGCGGACACCAATTACACCCTCAGCGGCTTCGCCGCGCTCCGCGCAACGGTGAGTTATTCCGGTGATGCCCAGCTCGGATCGTTCCCGGTGAGCCCGTCGGCGCCGGCCTCGCAACCGATCAACATCTACCCTTAGACGCCAATCACCGCTACTGGTGGCGGAAACGCTCCGGAGCGAGGTCCCACGGGTCCTTGCCGAGCAGCTCGGCCACGGCACGGAACACGCAGCTCTCGATGAGCATCCTGCGGTGAAGGTCGTCGTTCCGGTGCAGCCTGACCAGCCGTTCGATGGGCAACCGGTACAGGATGACGCGCCGCTCCGGCGCGATCACGAGCCAGCGGTCGATCCCGCGTGCCGCGGCGAGCTTGCTCGGCAAGCCGGCCACCTCGAACGAGACTGTCGCGAGTTCATCCGGCCACAGGTCCTTCAGATACTCCGCGGTGGAGGCGACCGTCATGTCGAACAGATCGGCCCGAGTGTGCAGCGGCGGAAGGTGCGGTCCGGTGACGGCCGAGCGCATGCCGCGACCGTGTCGATCCCGAGACCCCGGCCGAGGCGAGCGTTGTACAGATCGGGAGCGGGCCATCGCTCAATTGTATCCGTGCGGTAGTGCCGCTCGGCGGGGCTAGTGTTGAGTTCAAATGGACGGCAGACCGTGTAGCAAAGTCGCGTGCACCAACGATGCCGTCTCGACGCTCACCTACGTCTACGCCGACTCGATGGCCGTTCTCGGGCCGCTCAGCGGTCAGGCCGAGCCGCACAGCTACGACCTGTGTGCCAAGCACTCTGACCGGCTTTCGGTACCTCAGGGTTGGCAGGTAATCCGACACGTTTCTCTCGGGGACCAGCAACCGCGCGCACTGTAGGTTGAGAGGATGCCCGATCCTATCGATCTCTCACCATTCATCAAGGCCTACGACGTGCGGGGCCTCGTCGGCTCGCAGCTGACCACCGAGGTGGTCACCGCCCTCGGTGCCGCGTTCGTCGATGAAATCGACGGGGCCGGCGCAGACATAGTCGTCGGGCACGACATGCGAGACTCGTCGCCGGAATTTGCCTCCGCCTTCGCCAGGGGGGCGCAGGCGCGGGGAGGGAACGTGCTCTCCATCGGGCTGTGTTCCACCGACGAGACCTACTTCGCCTCCGGCCACCTGCACGCGCCGGCCGCGATGTTCACCGCGAGCCACAACCCGGCGACGTACAACGGCATCAAGTTCAGCCGCGCCGGCGCCCAGGGAATCAGCTTCGACACGGGTCTGAAGTCGATCCGGGATCGCGCTCAGGCCTATCTGTCCACCGGGGTCCCGGATGTCGCGGCGGTAGGCAGCTTCCGATCGATCGACCTTCTCGCCGAATACGCCGCGTACCTCCGATCCCTCGTCGACCTCTCGGGCATCCGCCCCATCCGCGTCGTCGTCGACGCCGGAAACGGGATGGGTGGACTCACCGTGCCGGCCGTGCTCGGCACCGCTGCCGGACTGCCCGAACTGCCGATCGAGATCATTCCGCTGTACTTCGATCTCGACGGCACGTTTCCCAATCACGAGGCGAACCCGCTCGACCCGAAGAACATCGTCGATCTGCAGAAGGCCGTTATCGAGCACGGGGCCGACCTCGGGCTGGCATTCGACGGTGACGCCGACCGTTGCTTCGTGGTCGACGAGAAGGGCGATGCGGTGACGCCGTCCGCCGTCGCCGCGGTCGTCGCCCTTCGCGAGATCACCCGGGTGCGCGCCTACCAGCCGGACGGCGACATCTTTGTCATCCACAACCTCATCACCTCGCTGGTCGTGCCCGAGACGATCGAGGGCGCGGGAGCGGTGCCGGTGCGCACCAAGGTCGGGCACTCGCTGATCAAAGACCAGATGGCGATCACCGGCGCGATCTTCGGCGGTGAACACTCCGCGCACTACTACTTCCGCGACTTCTGGGGTGCGGACAACGGGATGCTCGCCGCGATGCACTTTCTCGCGGAGTTCGGCTCGCAGTCGGGACCGGTATCGGCGATCTCCGCCCGGTACACCCCGTACTCGCTCAGCGGCGAGATCAACTCCGTCGTCACCGATGTTCCCGCCGCGTACGACCGGATCGTGCAGGAATACACCGGCACTGCCGAGTTTGACGAGCTCGACGGCCTGACCGTGACCGGAACTGTCGGCCAGGATGAGCCATTCTGGTGGTTCAACGTTCGCCCGTCGAACACGGAACCGCTACTGCGGCTCAATGTGGAGGCCGGCACGCCGACCGCCATGGCTCGCGTTCGGGATGCGGTGCTCGCGCTCATCCGATCGTAAGCGCCCCCGCGGCTTGTACCCTTGGTGTTATGACGATCGCCGCCAACACCGCCCTGCAGTTCAAAGTAAAAGACCTGTCTCTCGCCGAAGCGGGGCGCCACCAGTTCCGCCTTGCCGAGAACGAGATGCCGGGCCTCATGGCCCTCCGTGAGGAATTCGGCGGGTCCAAGCCGCTCGCTGGTGCCCGAATCGCCGGCAGCCTGCACATGACCGTGCAGACCGGTGTCCTCATCGAGACGCTCGTCGCCCTCGGGGCGCAGGTGCGATGGGCGAGCTGCAACATCTTCTCCACCCAGGATGAGGCGGCGGCGGCAATCGCGGTCGGCCCGACCGGAACGCCGCAGAACCCCGCCGGTTCCCCCGTCTTCGCCTGGAAGGGCGAGACTCTCGAGGAGTACTGGTGGTGCACCAGCCAGATCTTCGACTGGAGCGCCGAGGGATTCACCGGACCGAACATGATTCTCGACGACGGCGGCGACGCGACGATCCTCGTGCACAAGGGTCGCGAATTCGAGTTGGCCGGCGCGGTTCCGGATGCGACGGCGGATGACACCCACGAGTGGCGGGTGATCCTCGACACGCTGCGGGCCTCCCTCGCCCAGAGCCGGGACCGCTGGACCAGAATCGCCGCGGACATCAAGGGCGTCACCGAGGAGACGACCACCGGGGTGCACCGCCTGTACGAGCTCGCCCGGGAGGACAACCTGCTGTTCGCCGCGATCAACGTCAACGACTCGGTCACCAAGAGCAAGTTCGACAACAAGTACGGCATCCGCCACTCGCTTCCCGACGGCCTGAACCGCGCTACCGACGTGCTCATCGGCGGCAAGGTCGTGTTCGTGGCCGGCTACGGCGACGTAGGAAAGGGCGCGGCCGAGGCGCTGAAGGGCCAGGGCGCCCGGGTGATCGTGAGCGAGATCGACCCGATCAACGCGCTGCAGGCCGCGATGGACGGATTCCAGGTGACGACCATCGAGGACGTCGTCGGCGAGGTCGACATCTTCATCACCGGAACCGGCAACGAGAACGTGCTGACCGTCGAGCACATGCTCGGCATGAAGCACCTCGCCATCGTCGCGAACGTCGGACACTTCGACAACGAGATTGACATCGCCGGACTCGAGAAGCTCGAGGGAGCCCAGAAGATCGAGATCAAGCCGCAGGTGCACGAGTGGCGGCTGCCGTCCGGTCGCAGCATCCTCGTTCTCTCCGAGGGGCGACTGATGAACCTCGGAAATGCCACCGGCCACCCGTCGTTTGTCATGAGCAACTCGTTCACCAACCAGGTACTCGCCCAGATCGAGCTCTACGCCCACGGCGAGAACTACGAGAAGCGCGTGTACGTGCTGCCGAAGTACCTCGACGAGAAGGTGGCCCGCCTGCACCTCGACGCGCTCGGAGTCAAGCTCACCGTGCTCACGCCCAAGCAGGCCGCGTACATCGGCGTGCCGACCGATGGGCCGTACAAAGTGGACCACTACCGGTACTGAACCGCAGTCGGCGGGGTGCGCTGCAGCCCGCCGATCCGGCCCGGTAGTGCGCCCGAAGCCGCGCGGACGACCCCGAAACTGGGGTGCGGCAGCCTCTTGTTTCGCGCCTCCCCAACCCTAGACTGAGCAAAAGTCATTTGGGGGACAAGGGGTAACGCGGTGACTATGCTCAACGCAGAGGCGCTCGCCGTCGACGTGGTCCGGTTCTCCCAGCCGTACCGCAGCCCAGACGAACTGGCCAACGTGCACTCCGTTCTCGCCTCCGGTCACGCCCACGGCGACGGCTCGTTCACCGCCAAAGCCGCCGGTCGGCTTCGCGCGATCACGACCTCGCCACACGTGTTGCTCACCACCTCCGCCACCCACGCCCTCGAAATGGCAAGCTCACTCCTCGGTATCGGTGTGGGCGACGAGGTAATTCTGCCGAGCTACACCTTCCCGTCCGCCGCGAACGCCGTGGCGAGAACCGGCGCGACCTGCGTTTTCGTCGACATCGACCCCGCGACCGGAAACCTGGATCCCGATCAGGTCGAGGAAGCCGTCGGCCCGCGCACCAAGGCCATCTCGATCATGAACTACGGCGGGGTGCCGGTCGACATCGCGGCGATCACCGCGATCGCCCTCAAAGCCGCGCTCCCGATCATCGAGGACAACGCGCACGGGCTCGGCGTCGACAGCGGAATGGGCCAACTGGGAACCATCGGCGTTCTCGGTGTGCAGAGCTTCCACGACACCAAGAACGTGCACAGCGGCGAGGGGGGAGCGCTGCTCGTCAACGATCCCGCGCTTCTCGAGCGGGCCGAGATAATGCGGGAAAAGGGCACCAACAGGTCGCAATACCTCCGTGGTCAGATCGACAAGTACCGGTGGGTCGACTGGGGATCCAGCTACCTGCTCAGCGAGATCAACGCGGCAGTGCTCGACTCGCAATTGGCCTCCTTCGACGAAATCCAACGGCTTCGCCTTTCGGTGTGGGACCGTTACGCCCTCGAACTCGACGACTGGGCCGATCACGCGGGAGTCCGACTGATGGCGCCGCCCCGTGGCATCCATGCCGCGCATCTCTTCTATCTTGTGATGCCGGACTGGGCCAGCCAGTCGAGAATGATCGATCACCTCAAGCAGGACGGAATCGTGTCGGCCTTCCACTACGTCCCACTGCACTCCAGCCCGGCCGGGCGGCGCTATGGGCGGGTGCTGCGTTCGCTCAACGCCTGCGAAGACTTCTCGCGCCGGATCGTGCGGTTGCCGCTCTGGGCGGGCATGTCGGAAGACCAGGTCACCCGGGTCATCGGTGCGGTACAGGCCTTTTAATCTTCTGTAGGGTCTATCTGTGATCGATAGCACCGGACCGGACGTCAAAGCATGAGCGCTGTTGGGCGGGCGATCTCCCTCGTGAAGACGGAGGGGGTGCGGTCGACCGCGTGGCGGACCGCCAAATATCTCTCCAACCGGTTCAGCCCATTCGTGGTGACTCCGCTGTCAACCGTCTACACCGACGACGTGATCGCCGTGGACTGGACCAAGCCGAGAAACTTCAACGCGGAGCCAATGCCGGGCCGCGACGGCAAGTATCGGATCGCCTGGATCATCAGCCCGCCGAGCCGCACGAGCGGCGGCCACCAGAACGCGTTCCGGTTCATGAGCTTTCTCGAGGCCGCCGGCCACGAACTCACCGTCTACCTCTATTCGCCGGGCAAGTACCCGGTGGTTAACGTCGCGGAGATCCGCGCGATGATGCACGGCATGAGCGGCTTCCCCGATCTCGTCGGCGAGATGAAGGTGTACGACCCGACCGAGGGATTCGCCGCCGGATACGATGCCATCTTCGCCTCCGACTGGGAGGCGACCTACGCCGCCTACCGGTACGAGGGGAACGCCAAGCGCCTGTACTTCGCCCAGGACTTCGAACCGTATTTTTTCGCCCAGGGCAGCGACTACGTCCTCGCCGAGAACTCGTACCGGCTCGGTTTCCACGGCATCGCCGCCGGTCAGTGGCTCGGCAATAAGCTGCGCACCGAGTACGGCATGTCCTGCGATGCCTTCGATTTCGCCGCCGACACCAGCCACTACAAGTACACCAACACCAGTCCCCGCACGGAGATTCTGTTCTACGTGCGGCCGCCCACGCCCCGCCGCGCGACCGAGCTTGGGCTACTCGCGCTCACTGAGGTCAGCCGGCTTCGCCCGGACATCACGATCAACCTGGTCGGTTGGGACATGTCCGGCTACGACGTGCCCTTTGCGCACGTGAATCACAAGGCCGTGGACATCGCCCAGCTCGGCGCCATCTACAACCGGTGCGCGGCAGGACTCGTGCTTTCACTGACCAACATGTCGCTTCTGCCGATGGAGATCATGGCGAGCGGTGTCGTGCCGGTGGTCAACGACGCGCCGAACACCCGCGGGGTGTTCGACAGCCCGTTCATCGAATACGTGCCGATGTCGCCAAAGGCGATCGCCGAACGGCTGATCTCAATTGTCGACCGACCGGATGGAGTGGAGCACGGCGCCGCCATCGCGCAAGCCGTGGACTCAACCGACTGGTCAGATCCCGCCGAGACCTTCATCCGGGACTTTGAGAAGGCAATGCGAACGGCACTGTAGTGAGCGACTCCTCTTCGGATGCCCCAAGGGAGCAATCCTCCCTCGACGCCACGGTGATCATCCCGACCCTGAACGGCGAGCGATATCTTGAGCGCCTGCTCCGGATGCTCGAACTACAGGATTTCGACGGAGGCGCCGAGGTGCTCGTCATCGACTCCGGATCCACCGACCGGACGCTGGAGATCGTCCGCGCGCATCCCGCGGTTCGGCTCGTGGAGATTCCCAACGGCGAGTTCGGGCATGGGAGAACGCGCAACCTGGCCGCCCGACTCGCGCGCGGTCGGGTGCTCGCCTATCTGACCCAGGACGCGATCCCGCTGACGACGGGCTGGCTGCGGGAGATCGTCGCTCCGCTCGCCGTGCCCGAGGTCGTCGCCGTGCTCGGAAAGCAGGAGGCGCGTCCGGACTGTTTTCCGCTTCAGAAGTATGAGATCCGCACGGTGTTCGGCCGGTTCGGTGACGAGCTTGCCCTGTACGAGCGGGGCGACAGCGAGCCGACCGAAGCCGAGATGGACCTCCTGGCGTTCTACTCCGACGTGAACTCCGCCACCCGGCGTGACTTCTTGCTCGACGTCATCCCGTATCAGGACCTTCGATACTCCGAGGACATGGCCTTTGGTCGGGACATCATCGAGGCCGGATACCGTCGGGCCTACGTGCCGGCCGCGACCGTCGAACACTCGAATGACCTGACCCTTCGGGAGTACGGCAAGCGCATCTTCGACGAGACCCTCGCGGTTCGGCGCCTTGGCGGGCAGCCCACCGTCTTCGGTCTCGTCGAACAGGTGCTGAGGGCCGGTTACGGCATTCTTCGGGACTCGGTGCAGATCGTTCGCGACCCGGACTACGACCTGGGGTCAAAACTGCGCTGGCTCGTGGTCAACCCGCTCTTTCACTTCTCCAAGTGGCGCAATTATCGTCGGGCGCAGCGGGTCAACCTCGATGATCGACGGACGATCGAGGCGCATTCGCTCGAACATGAGCGGATGCGAGACGTGAGACCGGAAGGCTAGCGAGCGGCCGGTCAGGACAGCACTCGGCGAAGCCCCGGACTGAGCGGACCGCGCCGACGCACCAGCCCGTGAACCGCGCCGATCAGCGTCGCCAGCAGCTGCTTTCCCCGCCTCGGGCCCGCGACGATGGTCGTGTAGGCCGGCCGGAGCTCCCGGCGAATCGCCGAAAGCGCCCAGCGCGGACGGATGCGGGCGTAGCGGAGCACGAGGTCCACGTTGTTGCGGGTGATGAAATATCGGCGCGTCGGCCCGTGGTATTCGTAGGTCTCGATCTCGCCCGTGGTCTTGTCGCGCACCGATACCCCGAATGGACGAAGCGGCACCTGTTCGCCGAGGGAATGGATGATGTCGGTGCCCGGCCCGACGGCGATCCGGTACCCGTGCCTGGCGATCCGCAGACAGTATTCGGTGTCAACACAGTCGATGAACAGTCTCTCGTCGAACAGACCGCACTCGGCGAACACCTCGGCGCGGATCAGGAATCCGGACTGGATGGCCTCCCGCACCAGGCCGAGACCCTCCTCCGTGTAGTGCTCCGGGATGGAGGGTTGGCCGTTGACCCGGTCGGTGCAGACGATGCCGAGCCGGGTGGCCGGACTCGCGATGACGAACGCGGTGAGGCAATCCGACACGTAATGGTGGGGGAGCACCGTGTCCTGGTCGATGGTGAGCACGAAGCGAGCCCCCCGCTCGAGAGCGATCCCGATGCCGGTGTTGAGCGCCGCAGCGATCCCGCCGTTGACCGATCGACGCACGACTTCGTAGCCCGCCCGTTCCACTTGCGCGAGGATCCCGGCGGATTCTTCTGGGCTCGCGTCATCAACCACGATGATCGCGTCGACCTGGGGCGAGAGTGCCGCGAGCCCATCCAGCAAGCCGTAATCCGCGCGGAAGGTGGGAACGATCGCGATGACCCCGGTGTCGCCGTTCGGCTGCGTATCTGGCACACCCCATTATCGAGGCCTCACGGAGTGGCGCCAACCGGGCGTTACAGTGGGGGCGGCGAATCAACGAGGGAAGAAGCGGGGCACTGTGACCGAACAGAACGGTGGGGTATCACCGGCGGCGCAACCGAACTCGGAGTCGGCGCACCAGCCGGGCGCCTCCGGCTGGACCGGACCCGAGGACCAGACGGTCGTGTCCGGTCGCTCGCTTTCCCTCGAGAGCCAGCTGGAGCTGGTCAACCGGGTGAAGAGCCTCGAGGCGGAACTCGCGCAGGTCACGCTGACTCGGCAACTCACTCCGACCGAACAGTTGAGCGCCGAACAGCAGCTTCTCGCGCTGCGTCAATCCCTGCCCTGGCGGGTGGGTCGCGTGGTGACTATCCCGGTGCGGGTCATCCAGCGGGCCATCCGTCGCCCCCGCGGTCGATGAGTCACGAGCCGATGCGTCAGGAACCGATGCGTCAGGAACCGATGCGTCACGAACCGATGCGTCACGAACCGATCGTGGCGCTCTGGATCGACGGCTCCGGGCATCCGGTTCCCGCCATCCTTGCCGCCCTCCGGTCGGCAATTCGGCAAGACCTCCCGTTTCGGGAGATCGTCGTGCTCGCGGATGCCGCTGCCGCCGGCGACCTTGGGCTGGTAGTCAGCGAGTCCGCGCGTCCGGCGCGAGTGGTTGTCTTACCGGTCGAGGATTCCGTCGTCCTCAACGACCTGCTCGCCGACACGACGGCGACCTGGCTCGCCTGGCTTGACGCGTCGAGCGTTCTCGTCCCCGGCGCGCTCAAGATCGTGGATCCGGCACTGAGCCGATTTGACGTCGACCTGTTCTACGGCGACTCCCGTGTTGGCCCGGCCGACGCGCACACCCTCGTTCGCCGACCGGCGCTGTCGCCGATTCGGCTGCGTTCGCAGGACTACCTCGGGGACTTCCGCGGGGCACGAATCGACGCCCTCCGGGCCTCCGGGGGGTTCCAGCCCGACACCCGCGGGGCGCACCCGTACGACGCCACGCTTCGACTCGGGACTCGCGTGGACCGGGTGCTCGCCATCCCGGAGGTGTTGACCGAGGCGCCGATCGAACCGCGAGACGTCGTGCGCCAAGGCACGGCTCACCGTACGGTCGCTCATCTCGCGGCCGCGAAACGGCACCTGAGCGCGCTCGGCATCGAAGCGGAGCTGTCGGATGACGGCATCCGCTATCCGCTGCGTGCCACCCCGCTTGTCTCCATCATCATCCCCACGCGGGGTGGACGGGCGGTCATCGCCGGTTCCGAGCGCACTCTCGTAGTCGACGCGGTGCGGGGGATCGCCGAGCGATCGACCTACCCGTCGATCGAGTTCGTGATCGTCGCCGACGAGGTGATGCCGCAGACGGTAGTGGACGAGCTGATCGAGATCGCGGGGAATCGCGTGCGCCTGGTGCGGTGGACGGGACCGTTCAACTTCTCGGGAAAGATCAATCGCGGTGCCGTGCACGCGCTGGGCGAGTACCTCGTGCTGCTCAACGACGACGTCGAACTGATCAGCCCGGACTGGATCGAGGTGATGCTCGGCCTTGCCCAACAGCCCGGCGTCGGGATGGTCGGCGCGCTGTTGTACTTCGAGGACGGATCGGTTCAGCACGGCGGGCACATGTACACCGCGAGCTGGGCCGGACACATCGCCTTCAAATGGGAGGCCGACCACGACGACGCGCTCGATTCGCTCAGGGTCGACCGCGAGGTCTCCGGCGTAACCGGGGCGTGCGCGATGCTGTCGGCCGACACATTCTGGAGCGTCGGCGGGTTGTCCACTGAGTATCCCGGCAACTACAACGACGTGGATCTGGCCCTGAAGATTCGGGCGACGGGTGCGAGCATCATCTGGACGCCGCACGCGCGGCTCATCCATTTCGAATCGAAGACCCGGGTCGCGACCGTCGACACCACCGAACTCGCGTTGATTCGGCGACACTGGGGCACCAGGCTGATCGCCGACCCGTACTGGCGTTAGCTGCGGACGGTCGCCTCTTAGCGCTCCGGGAACCCGTGTGGCACGGACTCGAGCGCGGGTCGCAGGGTCTCCAGGCGTGTGGCCTCGAGCCGAAGGGCCGCGAACTCCCGGTCCCGACGCACCGCCGAGGCGGCGGCGAGAAACAGCTCGGCGCTCACCGGCGGGAGCGGCGAGACGAACGCGGATGCCTCGGCGGCGAGCGAGCGCGCGAGAGTGTCGCGGGCATCCGGGGTCAAGCGCGACGCCTGACGCAGGAATTGCGCGATCCGGCGGGACAGGCCGTCCGGCATGCGCGCGACATCGGCGGTGCGTGCCCACTCCTCGAGACCGACCGGCACGCCGAAGACCGGGGGAGTCGCCGAGGACACCCGTTCGTTCTGACTGTAGGTTCCCGCGAGCAGGTCGCCGACCCGCTTGGTGCGTTCGTTGAGGAGCGCCGTCATCGCCGCAATCCCACCGAGGGTGAAGAAGACCTCGAGCACGCCGGTGAGGGCGCGGATGAACGCATGGCGGAGTCCGATTGACCCGCCGTCGTCACGCACGATCCGGGCACCGACGGCGAGCTTCCCGAGCGACTTGCCTTGCGTGATGGTTTCGACCGCCGTCGGAGCGACCACGATGCAAAAAACGAGCGACGACAGGGTGATCGCCGCGCCGCTCGCGGCATCCAGGGCGCCGTTGAACCAGGGCGAGGAGATCGCCAGAAGAATGAGGAGCCACAGGCCGAAATAGACCAGAAAATCGATGATGGCTCCGGCCGCGCGCAGCACGAAACTCGTCGGCCGGAGATCGAGGCCGACGGCCTCTCCGGTCAGGAGTTCGAGCTCGTCGTCGCTCGCGCCGATGCGCGCTTCGGAAGCCATGTCTAGTATCTAAACAGATGGACCTCGACGCCTACGCTGCCGCTCACCGCGATGAATGGGACGAACTTGCCCGGCTGGGCAGCAAGCGGCGGTTTTCGGGGGAGGACTCCGATCGGCTGATCGAGCGATACCAGTCCGGATCGAGCCAGCTGTCCGCGATCAAGACGACCTCCGGGCAGTCCGTGCAGGGGGACCGGTTGTCGTTGTCGCTGTCCCGCGCGCGGTTGAGATTCACCGGCGCGAGCAGCAACGTGCTGAGCCAGTTGCCCGCCTTCTTCGGCGCCCAACTCCCGGCGGCGCTGTTCCGCATCCGTTGGGTCGTGGTCGCCGTGGTGGCGGCAACGGCGGTCATCGCCGTCCTGTACGCGGTGTGGGCGCTCAACACCCCCGGCGTGCTGTCGCACTTCGGAACGGCGGAGTTCCGCAAGCAGTTCGTCGAGCAGGACTTCGTCGGCTACTACTCCAATAACCCTCCGTCGTCGTTCACCGGACAGGTCTGGACCAACAACGCCTGGCTCGCCGCCCAGTGCATCGCCTTCGGAATCACCGGGGTGTACGCGCCCTACCTCCTGTTCACCAACGCTCAGAACCTGGGGCTCTCGGCTGCCCTCATGGGGTCGCACGACCGGTTGAACATCTTCTTTCTCTACATCGCTCCGCACGGGCAGCTCGAGCTCTACTCGATCTTCGTCGCCGGGGCCGCCGGCCTGAGCATCTTCTGGTCCTGGATCGCTCCGGGCGCTCGAACGCGAGGGCAGGCCCTGGCCGAGGAGGGGCGATCCCTGTTCACTGTGGCGATCGGGCTCATCGTCAGCCTGCTGGTCTCGGGAATCATCGAGGGATTCGTCACCCGACAGGATTGGCCGTGGGTGATCAAGATCGGCATTGGAACGGTGGCCCTCGGGGCGTTCCTGTATTACCAGTGGGTGATCGGCCGCCGCGCCCATCGCGCCGGCGAAACCGGCGACCTGACCGAGTTCGAGGCGGGCGCTCGCCGACTCGTCGCCGGCTGAGTCGCGAGCATCCGGTGGTCGCGTTTCGGGTGCTGCGTCGGGGTGCCGCGTTCGGGGCGCCGCGTTCGGGGGGCAACTTCGCACCTTCGCAGGCGGATTGAGGGACGTTTGGTGTCCTCTCGGGCTGTCGGCCGGGCGGCGTCCGGGAGCGGGCGCGCTCAGGGGGCAACTTCGCACCGTCGCAGGCGGATTGAGGGACGTTTTTTGTCCCCTCGGGGATGACGGGAGGGCGGCGTCCCCGGGGAGCGTCGTTTCCCATGGTCGGCCCTGCGTGGCCCGACTCGCCCACGGGCGGGGTCGCCCTCAGGGGGCAACTTCGCACCGTCGCAGGCGGATAAAGGGACGTTTCTTGCCCCTCGGGGAGGTTGCCGAGGCGGCATCCCCGGCGGGAAATCCGCGGGAGGCTGAGCGTTCGCCGAGGGAAGCCATCCCAGTTTTTAGTTATTCACGATTGATGGCATAGTGGGGGCATGACAACCGCCGCCCCTGACCAACTGAGAGCCGCCGGGCTCAAGGTGACTCCGGGACGCGTTGCTCTTCTCTCGGCCCTGGATGAGTTCCCCCACTCCAAGGCCGAGACGCTGTGTCTGGCGATCCAGACCGCTCGTCCGGAGATGTCGGTACAGTCGGTGCACAACGTGCTTGCCGACCTGACCGCGGCCGGGCTCATCCGTCGCATAGAACCGGCCGGATTTTCCGCGCTGTACGAGCGCCGCGTCAACGACAACCACCACCACGTGGTCTGCTCGGGATGCGGCGCGATAGAGGACGTCGATTGCGTGCTGGGGGCGGCACCATGCCTCTCGCCGAGCGATGCCAGCGGCTTCATCATCGACACGGCCGAAGTAACTTTCTGGGGCTTCTGTCCCGCTTGCGAATAACACTGAAACACAAGGAGATAAATATGACGGAGAACACCACAAGCCAGACCGGAACGCCAGTTCCCAGCGACAGTCATTCGCTCACCGCCGGACCGGATGGCGTCACCGCGCTGCACGATCGCTACCTCGTCGAGAAGCTGGCCCAGTTCGCCCGGGAGCGCATTCCGGAGCGCATCGTTCACGCTAAGGGCGGCGGAGCGTTCGGTACTTTCACGGTGACCGGCGACGTGTCGGCGTACACCAAGGCGGCGGTGTTCCAGCCCGGGACCTCCACTGAGACCCTCCAGCGCTTCTCCAGCGTCGCCGGCGAGCAGGGCAGCCCGGACACCTGGCGCGACGTTCGCGGCTTCTCGGTCAAGTTCTATACGACCGAGGGCAACTACGACATCGTCGGCAACAACACCCCGGTGTTCTTCATTCGCGACGGGATCAAGTTCCCCGACTTCATCCACTCCCAGAAGCGCCTGCCCGGCTCGGGACTGCGCGACGCCGACATGCAGTGGGACTTCTGGACCCTCTCGCCGGAATCCGCCCACCAGGTGACCTACCTCATGGGCGACCGCGGGCTTCCGAGGTCCTGGCGCGAGATGCCGGGATTCGGATCGCACACCTACCAGTGGATCAACGCCGCCGGTGAGCGGTTCTGGGTCAAGTACCACTTCGCAACCAACCAGGGCAACGTCGAGATGGAGGGCACGGAGGCCGAGATCATCGCCGGCGCCGACGCCGACTACTACCGCCGCGACCTGTACGAGGCGATCGAGGCCGGCAACTTCCCGTCCTGGGATGTCTCGGTGCAGATCATGCCGTACGAGGACGCCAAGACCTACCGGTTCAACCCCTTCGACCTCACCAAGGTCTGGCCGCACGCCGACTACCCGCTCATCAAGGTGGGAACGCACACGCTGAACCGCAACCCCGAGAACTTCTTCGCACAGATCGAGCAGGCAGCCTTCTCCCCGGCGAACACGGTTCCCGGCATCTCCATCAGCCCCGACAAGATGCTCATGGCGCGGGTGTTCTCCTACCCGGACGCCCAGCGCTACCGCGTGGGAACAAACTACAACGAGATCCCGGTGAACGCTCCGATCTCCGCCGTGAACAGCTACTCGCAAGATGGCGCGGCCCGTCACGGCTTCAAGCCGGCCGGCGCTCCGGTCTACGCGCCCAACTCGTTCGGTGGACCCGTGGCGGATGCCGCGGCCGCCGGTGAGGGCACCTGGGAGAGCGACGGCGAGCTCGTGCGCGCCGCCGCGACGCTGCACTCCGAGGACAGCGACTTCGGCCAGGCCGGAACGCTCTACCGCGATGTCTTCGATGACGCGGCGAAGCAGCGCTTCCTCGAGACCATCACCGGTGCCGTCGGTGGCGTGGTCAACGAGGGCATCCGGGAGCGGGCCATCCAGTACTGGACAAACGTCGACGCCGGTCTCGGTGCCAAGCTTCGCGCCGAGCTCGCGAAGGGCACGGAGACCCCGAACGAGTCAGCCGAGTACGTCGGCGTCGCCGAATAATCACAATTACGCGGTAGTCCACATCACTCAGTAGTCACATCACACAGCAGTCACAGCACGCAGCAGTCGACGTTTCGCACTAGTCGACACGAAGCGCCCGGTCACTTTAGTGGCCGGGCGCTTTCGCGTTCCTGCACGGATCAGCCGCCCGCAGCGCCCGATGACCCGCGGCTGGATCACTCAAAACGCAGGAGATTCACCACGGGCGTGCCGCATCCGGCGCCGTTTCGGGCGGTAGGTGGTGAATGTCCTGCGTTTTCGGTGCCGTCAGAGTCGGCCGGCCGCCTTCAGCGCGATGTACCGGTCCGCGAGGGCGGGCGGAAGATCACCCGGCGTGCCCGTGACCACATCGGCACCGAGCTGCCGGATGGCGGCGGAAACGCGAGCGGTGTCCAAAATGGCTCGTTCCGCGGATGCAGCGCGGTAGACGGCGTCCCGGTCGCCGCGCTCCCGGCTGGCCTCGAGCACGGACGGGTCGGTGACCGACGACACGACGACCGTGTGTTTGCGGGTGAGCTGGGGGAGCATCCCGAGCAGCCCGCGCGAGCCGCCGGCCGAGTCGACGGAGGTCAGCAGAACCACGAGCGCGTGCCGGCTCGTCACGGATCGAACGAGGGACGGCACCCGTGACCAGTCCACCTCGATGAGTTCCGGCTCGACCGGCGCCATCGCGTTCACCATTCGGGAGAGCAGATCGGCGCCGACCGCTCCCTGAACCCGTGCCCGCACCCGCCGGTCGTAGATCACGACGTCGACGCGGTCACCGGCTCGGGTCGCGAGCGCGGCGAGGAGCAGTGACGCCTCGAAGGCGGTGTCGATGCGTGGCTCGTTCGCGATCCGCGCGGCGGAGGTTCGACCGCTGTCGATCAGGATGACGACCCGCCGGTCCCGCTCCGGTCGCCAGGTGCGCACGACGAGGTCGTTTCGCCGCGCCGTCGCCCGCCAGTCGATCGACCGCACGTCGTCGCCGCGCACGTATTCGCGCAGCGAGTCGAACTCGGTGCCCTGCCCGCGGATCATCACGCTGGTTCGTCCGTCGAGCTCGCGAAGCCGGGCGAGACGCGACGGGAGGTGCTTTCGGGAGTTGAACGCCGGCAGAACACGGATTGCTCCCGGCACCGCAATTGACGCCTGGCGGGCGAGAAGACCGAGCGGGCCGAATGAGCGAACGGTGACTTCGGCGGCGCGGCGCTCCCCGCGCCGAAACGGGGTGAGCGCGGTCGTGATCGCACGCCGCTCACCGACCGGCACATTGATGCGTGCGCGGGTTGGGCGAGCGCCGGCTGAGGGTTGCCAGCCGTCCCGAACGATTCCCCGGACCCGGCGGCGACCGGCATTGGTCACGAGAAGCTCCGACGAGACCGTCTCACCGAGACGCACCCGGTCGGGCAGCCTGCGTTCGAGCGTCAGTCGGCGCGGCGATCCGGCGAGCAGCAGATCGACGATTCCGACGACGGTCACCAGAATCAACCAGAGAAGCAGCCACGTCGGGTCGTCGAACAGCACGATGGGGAGGATGCCGAGTGCGACGAGCAGCACGAACCATCCGGACCATGCCATCAGCGGCACCCGCGCAGAGGACGGCACATGTTAGATCGGCACCTGCACCTGGCTGAGGATCGAGCGGAGGATGACATCGGGCGAGACTCCCTCGAGCTCCGCCTCCGGCCGCAACTGGATGCGGTGGCGCCACACCGGCAGGACCATCACTTGCACGTGGTCCGGGGTGATCGCGTCGGATCCGTTCAGCCACGCCCACGCCTTAGTGGCGCCGAGCAGGGCGGTGGTTCCGCGGGGACTCACGCCGAGCTTCACCGACGGGCTCTGCCGGGTTCCCCTCGCGAGGTCCACGATGTACCCGAGGAGGTCCGGGGAGGCGCGCACTTTTCCCACGTCCTGCTGAGCCGCGGCGAGCTGATCGGCGTCGAGAACCGCGGTGACGCCGGCGCTCTCGAGATTGCGCGGGTTGAATCCGGCCGCGCTCCGGGTGAGAACTTCGACCTCGTCGGTACGCTCCGGTACCTCGAGCACGAGCTTCAGCAGGAAGCGGTCGAGCTGTGCTTCGGGCAGCGTGTAGGTGCCCTCGTATTCGATCGGATTCTGGGTCGCGGCCACCAGGAACGGAACCGGCAACGGGCGGGTCTGGCCGTCGACGCTCACCTGTCGCTCTTCCATCGCCTCGAGCAGGGCGGACTGGGTCTTCGGCGGCGTGCGGTTGATCTCGTCGGCGAGCAGGATGTTGGTGAACACCGGTCCGGCGCGGAAATCGAATTCCCCGGATCGGGCGTCGTACACGAGCGATCCCGTCACGTCACCGGGCATCAGGTCCGGGGTGAATTGGACGCGCTTGGTCTCGAGGTTGAGCGAGCGGCTCAGCGTGCGTACGAGCAGCGTCTTCGCCACCCCGGGAACGCCCTCCAGGAGCACGTGCCCGCCGGTGAGCAGCGCGATGATGAGGCCGGTGACCGCACCATCCTGTCCGACGACCGCCTTGGCGACCTCGGCGCGCACGCGAGAGAACTGCGCCCGAAGATCGGATGATGCGGACGGCGCCGGGAACGTTGCGGTATCGGTCATGCGTACATTCTCTCTGGTCGGCTGATGAGCTGGTCGGCTGTGACTAGGTTGGCTGTGACTGGGTCGGGCGGATGTCGCGGGCGGCGGTCTGCTCAAGGTCGAGCAGGGCGTCCGAGAGTCTCACCAGTTCGCGATCGGTACCCGGCACGGCGTCGACGAGCAGCCCTCGGATGGCCGCCGCGTCCCGGCCGGTGATCGCGACGACCGCGGCGATCACCTCGTCGACAGTGGCGAGCCGCGGGAGTCCGCAGATCGAGCCGAGCCTCGCGATAGTGCCGATTCTCAGCGAATCGAGCGCGTGAAGCCTGGCGCCGCCCCTCTGGTACAGGCGAGCGCGGCCCTCCATCGTCTCGCTCGCCCGCACGACAACGGGCAGGTTCTCGACGACAAGCGGGCCGAGACGCCGTCCGCGCCAGAACGCCGCCGCGATCGCGACGAGTATGAGGAGCGCGGCGACCGAGCCGACCCAGCCGGGGGTGAGCTGCGCAATGCTCCGGGCGCCAGAGACCGAGTCGTCGATCGTGGGAAGGTACCAGACCAATCGGTCGCTGTCGCCGAGCAGGGTGAGCGCGAGAGCGGCGTTGCCCCGCTCGGACACGTGCTCGTTGCTCAGGGCGTCGGTGGTACCGAGAACGGTCACCGACCGGCCGCCAAACCGCACATCGATGAGCGAAAACACGCTCTTTCCGCTGCCGAAACACGCGGTCGCGTCGGTTCCCGGCACGATCAGGCGGTATCCCGTGCCCGTGCCGGTGACGGTGCGGGCGTTGGTCGCCGCCCTTAGATCACAGCCGCTCGAGAGCGACGCCTTCTTGACGACTCCCGCCGCGGCAACCTGCGGTGCGAGCACCTTCAGCTGCGTGAAGGTCGGGCTCAACACCACGATGTGAGTCGCCAGTCGGGCGAGCGAACGCAGTCGGGCCTCGGTGAGATGGCCATCCGGGTCGACGAGAAACAGGGTAGACGGGGCGGCCGCGCGCAGACCGGACTCGGCCGCTCGAAAGGTCGAGGGAACGGTGACGCTGACGCCCTGCTGCTTGAGGACCTCGGCGATTGCCTTGCTTCCGGCCGGGGCCGGATTTGTCGCCGAGAATGGTGTTCCTCCGCTCGCCGCTCCGCGGGCGATCAGCGTGATGAGCGCGACGATGACGGCGAATGCGATCGCGATGACCCAAAACAGTGACCGGCGGGTCGCCGCGCGAATCGTCGGGGTCACCGGCTCTGCGATCATCGCGCTCACGCCGGGGCCGCCAAACTCGTGAGCTCCGGCTTCACGGCCCGCAGATCCCGTTCGAGGTCGGCCATGGTTCGGTACACGGCCGCGGTACCCGCGCGGTCCCGGTACCGCACGTCGTCGAATTCGGATGCCGCGTCGGCAAGCCGACCGGAGAACTCGGGCAGAAGACCCCCCGCTTGCGCCGCGAAGTGCTGAGCCGTCGTGCCGGGGCTCACGGTGAGTATCGTGCGCTCGGCCAGCCCGCGGGCGATGGCTCGGAAGATTTCCTCGATCGCCACCGCCCAGTCGCCGCGGGACGCCGCGTCCTCGCCGGATCGGCGAATTGCGGCGGCATCGCGGCTGTCGTCCTGACCGAAGAGGCTGCCTGCGACAGCGCTGCGCCGACCGCGTCGTACCGGTCCGAAGATGATGAACGCCGCGACGATGGCCGCGACAATGACGAGAACGGTTAGGACGAGGATGGGGCCCTGCAGCGGCGATCCGCTGCCGATCTTCAAGGACTGCAACCAGTCCCAGAATGCGGCGGACACGCGATCGAACCAGGTCGGCTGGGCGGCGCGGTACTCAGGCTTGGCCATCTCGTCGATGATCCACTGCCGTGCCTGATTGGCATCCGGATCGACCGGAACGTCGATCGGGAGAAGACTCAGCCCCAAGGTGATCCGTTTCCCGACCCTGACCGCGGAACGGGCGCCTGCCCTGCCGAACCGGCCGGTGCGGAACTGCCGGGGAGGAACGGGTCGCGCGCGTCCGGATGCCCGGCCTGACGATCCTCGAGGAACTTGGAGAGCTCGAGGTCGAGCCCCTCCTTCCGGATCCGCAGGTCGATGTAGAGGAGCGCCGTTGTGGCGGATGCCACGACCGAAGTGATCGACTGGAACACCACGGTTATCACGATGGCGAGCACCGCGGAGCCGATGATCACCGCGGCGGCCGTCGGCCCGTTCTGACCCTGCGGGTCGATGAGGGTGTTCACCATCGGAGTGAGGACGGTCAACGGCGTCGAAATGACCTGGCCGGCGACACCGATGATTACCGAGACCAGCGCGAGGATTCCGAAGGTGCGCCAGAAGAATTCGGAGGTGAGCGTCCAGGATCGGCGCACCGCTTCCCCCAGGGAGAGCCGCTCGATCATGAGGGCACTGGGTACGAACGCGAGCTTCGTGTTGAGCCAGATGACGATGACGAGCATTCCGAAGCCGCCGAGCACTCCGACGAGCACGGCGGCGACAGTTCCGGCGTTACCCAGGGTCGAGGCGAGAACGACGATGATCACGACGAGGACCACGACGATGATCGTCGAGGCAAGAATGAGCAGCGCGCTCCAGCCGATGAGCGCCCAGATCCGGCCGTGTGCGCGCCGCCAGAGCCCCCGAAAGGTAAGTTTCTCGCCGACGGTTCCGCGCGAGACCTCGAGAACAATGATTCCCTGCACGATGGCGGCCGCTATCACCGCGAGGAGTGCCGGCACGACCGCGGCAACCCCGATCAACCCAAAGGCGCCCGCCGTGATCTCGCTCAGGTTCTGCGATGTGCTCGCGCTGACCCGACCAAGCGCCGCGAACGTCACCCCGCTGACCACGAGAACGAGCAACAGGTAAACGCTGCCCTGGATCAGCAGGGCGGCGCCGAAGGTGGGTCGGGGGTTTCGTCGGAGCACCCGGAAGGAGGCTCCGAGAATGGTGCCGAGGTCGAGAGGCCGAAGGGGGATAAGGCCCGGCTTCGGGGGAGCGGTCCAGTTCGCCTGATTCGGCTGCCCATTCCGCTGCGGGACGCTCGGCTGCTGAGCGCTCGGCTGCTGAGCCATCGGCTGGGGCGGCTGGGGCGGCGGGTATCCAGCTGCGGGTGGGGTGGGCGGTGGCGTCGGAGACCGCCCTGCCCCGTCGTCGCCAGTCGGCGGTCTCCAGTGCTGTTCGTCGGTCACTTAGATTCCCGTCATTTGTGTCCGCACGGTTTTGCAGGCCATGAGATTATGCTTTCACACTCGACTATTCTTGTGCTAAAGCATTTGAGTACGCCTCACCCGAGCGATTACCAGAGAACTGGACGATGACGGCACGAATTCTTGTAGTCGATGACGACACTGCCCTCGCGGAGATGATTGGAATTGTCTTGCGCTCCGAGGGGTTCGACCCTGCCTTCTGTCGGGATGGTGCGCTCGCCCTCGAGGCGTTTCGGGAGTCAAAGCCCGACCTCGTGCTTCTCGACCTCATGCTCCCTGGCAAGGACGGCATCGAGGTGTGCGCCGAAATCCGCGAGGAATCCGGTGTCCCGATCATCATGCTCACCGCCAAGTCCGATTCGGCGGATGTCGTGCGGGGCCTGGAAAGCGGGGCCGACGACTACGTCGTCAAGCCGTTCAATCCCAAGGAACTCGTCGCCCGCATCCGCACCCGGCTACGGCCGACACCGAACGGCATCGCCAACGTGCTGCAGGTCGGAGACCTTCAGCTGGATGTCGCGGGGCACGAGGTCAAACGCGGGACCTCGAAAATCAACCTGACTCCGCTCGAATTCGAACTGCTGCTCGCTCTCGCGCTGAAGCCGCAACAGGTGTTCACGCGGGAGATGCTGTTGGAACAGGTCTGGGGCTATCACTACAAGGCCGACACTCGCCTGGTGAATGTGCACGTGCAGCGGCTGAGAGCCAAGGTCGAGGAAGACCCCGACAACCCGCGAATCGTCATGACCGTGCGCGGCGTCGGCTATCGCGCCGGGGCGAGTGCCTGAGCTGACGGCGGGCGCAACGGTAGGAAGATGCCGAGCGAGCAAGGCAACCCTTACCTCGCGTTGGATTTTCGTGCTTAACTGAACGTATGTACACCCCGTTGAGAGAGGAGCTGCGTCACTCCGGCCTGCGTGCGACTCCTGGTCGCCTCGAGGTGCTCAGAACGCTCGAGGAGCACCCTCACTCGGACGCCGAGCGGCTGCAGAGACTGCTCGCACCGTCGCTCCCCGACATCTCGATCCAGTCGGTGCACAACGTGCTCTCCGACCTCACCCGAGCCGGACTGGTGCGGCGGATCGAACCCGCTTATTCGGCTGCGCTGTATGAACGTCGTCTCGATGACAACCACCACCACGTGGTCTGCACCTCGTGCGGGGCGGTCGCCGATGTCGACTGTGTCGTCGGCAGCGCGCCGTGTCTCCACCCATCCGACGCTGCGGGCTATCGGATCGAGGAGGCCGAAGTCACTTTCTGGGGACTATGTGCGAATTGCGCGGCCCTCGAGTCGGACGCCGCTAGCGGAGCTTGACCGATAGAAAGCGCTCCCTGACGACAAAAACGTGACGCTGCCCGGGGTTCAGCTGACCGGGACGAGCGCGCGTGTGCGCGCGAACAGCGGCTTCCAGGTGAGGCCAGCGATCGCCGCGCCGAGCAGCGGGGCGACGATGAACACCCACAGCTGACCGAGCGCGACCGGGCCGCCGTAGATCGCGGACGCGATCGAGCGCGCGGGGTTGACCGACGAGTTGCTCACCGGAATCGCCACGAGGTGGATGACGACGAGCGTGAGCCCGATGACGAGCGGTGCGAAGCCGGCCGTGGGTGATCCGGGGGCCGTGACTCCGAGGATGACGAAGAGGAACACCGCCGTGAGGACCGTTTCAATAAGGAACACGGATGCGAGGTCGAATCCTCCAGGAGAGCGAGTGCCGTACCCGGTGGAGGCGAAGCCCTTCGCCTGCGCCGCCTGCAGGAAGCCGTTCGGCCCACCGGCGGCGATCAGGTAAATGATGCTGCTCGCTATCGCGCCGCCGATGATCTGCACGACCCAGTACGGCACGACGTCCCGCCACGGGAGCCGGCCGGCAATCGCCGCTCCGAGCGTCACCGCCGGGTTGAAGTGGCCGCCCGAGATGTGGCCGACCGCGTACGCGCCCACCACGACGGAGAGCCCGAGAGCGAGCGCGACACCGAGGTAGCCGGTGTTCGACGAGGCGAACAGTGCGGTGCCGAGGACGGCGGAAACGAGGACGAAGGTGCCGAATGCCTCGGCGATGAGCCGAGCCCCGAGGCGAGGGGTGCTGTGTGTTGTGTCTGACAATGTGATGCAATCCGATCATGTGAATGGTTGGTACACATCGACGCTAGTCGGCGGGATGACCCCCTAACCTAGAACGACCTGTCCGCCCCCTGAATGTCACCTGTGCGGGGGTCGACAGGCCGTTCCGAAACAGCTCCGAGGCAGCGGCGAATGCAACCAGATGGGTCCTGCGACTCCTAGCACATCCGCCCCGCGGAACCGCGAATCGGCTGATGCTCTCGACTACTCTGGGATTCACCATGACACCCTTCACCTGGCGGTCGTACCCCGATCGGCTCGTGCATTTCTGGCGGGCATCGCTGCAGTTCCGTACCGTGGCGATCACCGTGCTGCTGTCTGGCTTTGCGGTGCTGATAATCGGTACATTCATCTCGATCAGCATCAGCAACAACCTGTTCGAGTCGCGCAGCATCCAGGTGCAGGAGGAGGCGCGAAGCGCGCACAACCTCGCCCAGGGCATCTTCGACGCCGCCGGAACCTCGACCGGGCAGGGCTCGGCGGTGGAACTCGACACCCTCTCGGGAACGGTGCAGGACAAGATTGCGCCGTCGACGACAACCCCCGGGGGCACTAAGTTCGCGATCAAGCGAACCCCGGGCCAGGTAGACACCTCGTCCAACATGCAGCCGGTCAGTTCGACGAACTTTCCCAACGTGGTCTCGAGCTCGCTTCGTGACCGGGTGGTGAAGGACCCGCTGCACGTGCAAATCCAGCCGGTGTCGCTGCCCGACGGGTCCCCGGGTCTCGTCGCAGGCTCGCAGATGAACGTGCCAACGGCCGGGAGCTATGAGCTGTACCTCGTCTACGACCTCTCGCAGGTGCAGCAGACGCTGAACTTCGTGCAACAGACCCTCGTGCTCGGCAGCCTCGCGCTCGTGCTTCTCATCGGAGCCGTCACCTACACGGTCGTTCGACTCGTCGTGGGCCCGATCCGCATTGCCGCCGAGACCAGTGAAAGGCTCGCGGCCGGCCAGCTGGAGCAGCGGCTGCCCGAGCGAGGCGAGGACGTGATCGCGACCCTCGCCCGCTCGTTCAACGGGATGGCCGACAGCCTGCAGAAGCAGATCACCAAACTGGCGGAGCTGTCGCGCGTCCAGCAGCGTTTCGTCTCGGACGTGAGCCACGAACTGCGCACTCCTCTGACCACCATTCGCCTCGCAGGCGACGTGCTGTACGACCAGCGAGACGAATTCGAACCGGCGACCGCGCGTACGGCCGAACTGTTGCATACCCAGGTGCAGCGGTTCGAGGTGCTCCTCGCCGACCTGCTCGAGGTGAGCCGCTACGACGCCGGCGCCGTCGAGCTGGAGATCGAACCGACGAACCTGGTTCGGCTCGTCGAGGATGCCGTCGATTCGATGCAGCCGCTCGCCGATCAGCGCGGTTCGGCTCTGCGCTTCGAGGCCCTCGGCGGGTACTTCGAGGCGGAATTGGACGGTCGCCGAATCCGCCGGGTGCTCCGTAATCTGCTCGGCAACGCCGTCGAGCACGGCGAGGGCCGCCCGATCGTGGTCAGAGTCGACAGCAACGCGACGGCGGTCGCGGTGTCGGTGCGCGACTACGGGGTCGGCATGTCATCGTCGGAGGTCTCCCAGGTCTTCGACCGGTTCTGGCGGGCGGACCCGTCTCGACAGCGCACGATCGGCGGCACCGGCCTCGGTCTCGCCATCTCGCTCGAGGACGCCACTCTGCACGAGGGGTGGCTCGAGGTGTGGTCCGAACCGGGCGTTGGCACCTGTTTCCGGCTCACGCTTCCTCGCAAGCGCGGGTTCCCAATCCAGTCGTCGCCGCTTCACCTCTCCCCGGATGACACCCCGGCGATCGAGGGAGCGAACCCATGATCGGCCGACCCGGGTTTGGCACAACCGGTGATGTGCACCGCCGGGTGGCCGGCGGTCGTCGGAGAGCGCTGACCGTCGTCATCGCGCTGACCGTGACTCTCGTGACCCTCACCGGGTGCGTGGGAATTCCCATGTCGGGGCCGGTGAGTCAGGGGCTTCCGGTCAACGAGGTGAGCGGCGCCGGAAACATCGCCTACAACCCGGAGGGTCCGGAGGCCGGGGCCAGCCAACAGAACATCCTTCGCGGCTTTATCGCGTCGTTTACCTCGGCGACCGGGGGGTACGCGGTAGCCAAGCAATTTCTCTCGTCCGGATTTGCCAACAAGTGGGATCCGCGAGCGTCCGTTCAGGTGCGCACGGGTGGTCCCAAGCTCTTGGCGGTCGACGCGAGCACCATCGACTACTCCTTCGACACTGTGGCGATCGTCGACAAGACCGGTGCCTACGCGGAGTCGTCCCTCGCGGCAACGCTTCAGTACAGCTTCGTCAGGGAGAAGAACCAGTGGCGCATCAGTGCGGCACCGGACGGGATTGTGCTCGCCCAGCCCACCTTCGAGCGGATCTTCACTCAGCGTCCGCTTTACTTTCTGGACTCCACCAACACCCACCTCATACCGGATCTTCGCTGGTTCCCAACCGGCAGCACCTCAATGACCCGGATCGTCAACGCAGTGCTGGCCGGCCCGCCGGATTGGCTGAAGGGTGCGGCGTTTTCGCGTTTTCCGGATGGGACGGCACTGTCGGATGCCGGCAGCGTGGTCACCTCGGACAATGGGGTGGCAACGATCGACCTGACGAAGGATGCCTCGGCGGCGAGTGCGCGAGACAGACAACTCATGAAGCTGCAATTGTTCGAGAGCCTTCGGCTCGTGCCGAACGTCTCGAGCGTAAGCATCTCGGTGGAGGGAACACCGATGCAGATCGACGACACTGTCGACGCGCTGCAGGTCGACAACAAGGTCGACACTCAGGCCCTCGTGTTCCGGAACAACAGATTCGGGTTCTACGCCAACGGTGGTGTGTCCCAACTCCCCGCACTGAGCCAGCGTGTCTCGGCGCTCGGCGCCCAGGCCGCCACCCTCTCCTCGGACCAGAGCACGGTCGCCGTGCTCGGCACCGGCGGCGTCTCGGTGGTTCGACGCGGCGAGCCCACGCCGCCGGTGGATCCGCGCTCCAACCTCATTGCGCCGTCGCTCGACGAGGCCGGGTTTACCTGGTCGGTCCCGTATGACAATCCCAACGCGATCGTGGCCTTTGATCCGAGCGGCGGCAGCCACCCGGTGAGCGCACCCGTCCCGTCATCCGGCTCCCAGATCGTGTCGCTCGAGGTCTCTCGCGAGGGTTCTCGAGTGTTGATTCTGCTTTCCGCACCGAGCGGTCCGAGACTCATCGTCGCTGCCATCGTTCGTGATGAGAAGCAGGTTCCCGTGAGCATAGGTACGCCGATCCTCGATCTGTCACTCGGCGACGGCGAAGCGATCGACGCGACCTGGGTCGACCAGACGACCGTCGCAACTCTCGTCACCTTGAGCCAGCAGTCGAGGGTCGAGCTTTACGCGATCGGTGGGAAGCGCACATCGCTCGATGTTCTGCCTTCGGCAGACGAGATCGTCGGCGGCAACAACGGGGCTGATGGGCTCCGGGTGCTCGGCGACGATCAGTCGATCTGGGTCTACCGCGGAAGCAGTTGGCAGCGCTCGAACGTCACGGTGTCATTCATCGCGACCCAGCGCTGAGCGGATTCTCCACAGAAGTCTTCGCTCGGGGGGAGGCGGGTCGCGCGTCGGTGCAGGGTTGGCGGTGTGCACCCCGCAATAGTCGCCGCCGCCCTCGACGCCCTCGCCGTTCTCGTTCCGGTCAGTTGCGCCGGGTGCGGGGCAGATGACCGGGGCCTGTGTTCCGCCTGCCGATCGCAACTCGTTCCGACGCTGGTCGAGCAGCGCCTCGACGGCGGCCTGAGCGTCGTGTCGGCTTTGGGCTATGACGGGGTCGCGCGGCGCAGCATCCTGACGCTCAAGGAGCAGGGCAGAGCAGATCTTGCCCGACCGCTCGGCCGGCTCCTCGCGGTGGCGGTCGCCGCCGCCGTCGATACGTTCGCGCCCGCCGCCACATCGGTCGCCATCGAGGTCGCCATCGTGCCCGCGAGTGGCCGGTCGTACCGTCGCAGGGGCTACGACCCGGTGCGGCTCCTCGCGCGGCGGGCCGGCGTGCGGATCGCCCGTGTCGGGCTTCGGGCCGGCCGCGGCCCCGCCACCCAGAAAACGCTCGACCGAGAGGGCAGGATGGCCAACCTCGTCGGTTCGATGCGGGCGACGCGTCGGCTGAGCGGGCGACGTTTTCTGCTTCTGGACGATGTCGTGACGACCGGCTCGACTCTCGTCGAAGCCGCGCGGGCGCTGCGTTCCGCCGGCGCGGAGGTGGTTGGTTGCGTCACCCTCGCCTACACCCCAAGGCGTTTGCTGGGACTCTCGACAGAGACCGCACAAAGGCCGTGACACGGCCGGGTCGTCAGGACTACGGTGGGCAAAAGAGGCGCGGAAATATCGCCTGGTTCCACTGGGCGTCGCGCCGAAAGGAACTGGGGAGAGCCATGGAAATTTCCATCAATGGTCGCAATCTGGGCATCACCGACCGATTTCGGGACTACGCCACCGAAAAGGCCGAGAAGATTGCCCACCTCGCCGACAGGGCTCTTGCTTTCGAAGTGAAAGTAAGCCGGCACAACGAGAAGAACGGATCGACCGGCGACGACCGGGTGGAACTCACGTTGATCGGACCTGGTCCGCTCGTACGTGCGGAGGCAGACGGCTCCGATAAATACGTTGCCTTCGATCTCGCTCTCGACAAAATTGTTGAACGTCTCCGACGGGCCAAGGATCGTCACAAGGTGCATCGCGGTAACCATCGACCCACGTCGCTCCGCGAGGCGAGCGCCAGTGGATTCAGCGTCACGGATCTGCGCCCGGCCGATGCCTCCGTCATGGAGAAGGTGCGCACCGGTGCGATCGATATCGACAACGCGACGCCCAGCGCGGAGGAGTCCGATTGGAGCCCGGTCGTCATCCGCAAGAAGGTGTTCGCTTCGGTGCCGATGACCGTTGATGATGCGCTCTATTACATGGAGCTCGTCGGCCACGACTTCTACCTGTTCATCGACGCCGAGACCGACCGGCCGAGTGTCGTGTACCGGCGGAAGGGCTGGGACTACGGCGTGATCGGACTGGACGATTCGGCGACCGAGCTGCAGGAGGTCGCAACAGCGACCCGCAAGATGCGCGGCTAGAGCCGGCACAGCCGTGCTGTGAGCAGGGGCGGGGCCATCGCGTGCGATGGCCCCGCTTTTTCGTTTCGTGGCGGAGGCCAAGTCCTGCCCGAGTAGTCAGTAAAGCCCGGACTAGGCTTGCTACCATTACAGATTGGTCACAGGGCTCGCGGTCGCGGTGCATTGTGGCTCAACTGAAGCTTCGCGGAAGGCATTCAAGCGCCGAGTTGCCCACCCGGGGGCACGGCTTCCGCATTCGTGTGACAAATGCATCTGGAGTGAGCAGTGGCCAACGTTCTTGAAAAGGTCCTACGCGTCGGCGAGGGGCGAACCCTTCGACGGCTGGAGCGCTATGCGCAGGCGGTCAATCATCTGGAAGACGACTTCTCAGAACTCAGCGACGAGGAACTGAAGAACGAGACGGTCGAGTTCCGTGAGCGGTACTCCAACGGTGAGTCGCTCGAAGACCTGCTGCCCGAGGCGTTCGCCGCCGTCCGAGAGGCCGCGAAGCGCACACTGGGGATGCGGCACTTCGACGTGCAGCTCATGGGCGGAGCCGCTTTGCATCTCGGAAACATCGCCGAGATGAAGACCGGCGAGGGCAAGACCCTCGTGGCAACCCTCGCCGCCTACCTGAACGCCATTCCTTCGCGAGGCGTTCACGTCATCACGGTCAACGACTACCTTGCGAGCTACCAGTCCGAACTCATGGGCCGCATCTACCGCGCCCTCGGGATGACGACTGGCGTGATCCTGTCCGGTCAGACCCCGATCGAGCGTCGTGAGCAGTACCAGGCGGACATCACCTACGGCACAAACAACGAATTTGGGTTCGACTACCTTCGCGACAACATGGCGTGGCAGGCGAGCGACATGGTGCAGCGCGGTCACAACTTCGCGATCGTTGACGAGGTCGACTCGATCCTCATCGACGAGGCCCGCACGCCACTCATCATCTCCGGCCCGGCATCCGGCGAGGCGAACCGGTGGTTCGCCGAGTTCGCGAACCTGGCGACGAAGCTTGTGTCGGATGTCGACTACGAGGTAGACGAAAAGAAGCGCACCGTCGGCGTTCTCGAGCCAGGCATCGAAAAGGTCGAGGACTACCTCGGCATCGACAATCTGTACGAGTCGGCCAACACCCCGCTCATCTCGTTCCTCAACAACTCGATCAAGGCCGCAGCCCTGTTCAAAAAGGACAAGGACTACGTCGTGATGAACGGCGAGGTTCTCATCGTTGATGAGCACACCGGCCGAATCCTGATGGGTCGCCGGTACAACGAGGGCATCCACCAGGCCATCGAGGCGAAGGAGGGTGTCGAGGTCAAGGCCGAGAACCAGACCCTCGCCACCGTCACCCTGCAGAACTACTTCCGGCTGTACAAGAAGCTCTCCGGAATGACAGGCACGGCGGAGACCGAGGCCGCCGAGTTCATGAGCACGTACAAGCTCGGCGTCGTCTCCATCCCGACCAACAAGCCGATGCTGCGCATCGACCAGTCGGACCTCGTCTACAAGAACGAGGAGGCGAAGTTCGGCCAGGTCGTCGAAGACATCGTCAAGCGACACGAAAAGGGCCAGCCGGTTTTGGTCGGAACGACGAGCGTCGAAAAGAGCGAATACCTCTCGAAGCTCCTGGCCAAGCGAGGCGTGAAGCACGAGGTGCTCAACGCGAAGAACCACGCGCGGGAGGCGGCGATCGTCGCTCAGGCCGGTCGGCTCGGATCGGTCACGGTCGCAACGAACATGGCCGGTCGTGGGACCGACGTCATGCTCGGCGGGAATGCGGAATTCCTCGCCGTTGCCGAGATGAACCAGCGCGGCCTCAGCCCGATCGACACTCCGGAAGAGTACGAGACCGAGTGGGACACCGTGTTCGAGCGGGTCAAGGGAGTCGTCGCCGAAGAGGCCGAGAAGGTTGTCGCCGCCGGCGGACTGTATGTACTCGGCACCGAGAGGCACGAGTCGCGCCGCATCGACAACCAGCTGCGTGGGCGTTCCGGGCGCCAGGGCGACCCGGGGGAGAGCCGCTTCTACCTGTCCCTGACCGACGACCTCATGCGCCTGTTCAACTCCGCGGCCGCCGAGTCCCTCATGGGACGCGGCAACGTGCCGGACGATCTGGCAATCGAATCCAAGGTCGTGAGCCGCGCCATCCGAAGCGCCCAGAGCCAGGTCGAGGCGCGCAACGCGGAGATCCGCAAGAACGTGCTCAAGTACGACGATGTTCTCAACCGCCAGCGTGAGGCCATCTACGGTGACCGCCGCCACATCCTCGAGGGTGACGACCTTCAGGATCGCACCTCGAAGTTCCTCGAAGACGTCATCACCGAGGTCGTTGAGCAGCACACGGGCGAGGGTCACGCCGACGACTGGGACTTCGACGCGCTGTGGACCGAGCTCGGGACCCTCTACCCGGTCTCGATTACCATCGACGAGCTGCTCACCGAGGTGGGCTCGCGCAACAAGGTGACGAGCGGTTTCCTCAAGGAGGAGATTCTCTCCGACGCACGGGTGCAGTACGAGGCGCGCACCAAGGCCCTCGGCGAACCGGCCATGCGTGAGCTCGAACGCCGGGTGGTGCTCTCGGTGATCGATCGCCGCTGGCGCGATCACCTCTACGAGATGGACTACCTGAAGGACGGAATCGGACTGCGGGCCATGGCCCAGCGTGATCCGCTGGTCGAGTACCAGCGCGAGGGGTTCGCGCTGTATCAGAGCATGATGGGCCAGATCCGCGAGGAGTCCGTCGGCTTCCTGTTCAACCTCGAGGTCGAGGTCACCGGCGGTGGAGAAGCGACCGCCGCAGTGCCGACGGTCGCCGCGAAGGGGCTGAGCGGAAACGCGGCCCCGGTGGAGCGACTCAGCTACTCCGCGCCGAACGCCGACAACCAGGGCGAGGTAGAGGTTCGAAACGCCCGTGGGCAGCTCGATCGGGCCTCCACGGCCAAGGCGCAGGTCGCGCAAGAGGAAAAGGAATCCGGATCTTCGTTTGGCAAGGCGGCGACGCCGTCCGGACAGCGTGGATCGTTCGGCCAGAACGCTCCGGTGAACCGGGCCGAACGACGCGCCCAAGACAAGCGCAAGTAGTCTCGGCACGCGAAATCGTGTGCTGACGCGCCGCCCGACTTATGCCGGGCGGCGCGTTAGTTTTGCTCGGCCAGTCCCTCGAAATCGGGTACGCCCTTTCTGACTTGCCGCGGTCCTGCCTAGGCTGGGGGTCATGAAACATAAATTTTCCCTGGTTGTCGGATTCGGCGTCGGCTTCGTACTCGGTGCTCGCGCGGGTCGTGCACGGTACGAGCAGATCAAGCGCGCCACCGCGCGCCTGTGGGAAAGCCCCGGCGTGCGCCGAACCAGGCTCGAGGTCGAGGCCTACGCGCGCCAGCAGGCGCCGATAGTCAGGGCACAGGCGGAGTCGCTGGCCAAGGCAACTCCGGCGGCCATTGCCGAGAGCGCGCGAGCCGCCGCGGATTCCGCGCGGGCCGCCGCCGACCGTGCCGCCGCGCTCGCCAACGAGCTGGCCGAGCGCGTGACGACGGTCGCACGGGATGTCGCGGCCAATGTGACGGACACCGCGAAGGATGTCGCGGACAAGACCGTCACTACCGCGAAGGGTGTTGCCGACAGAACAACCTCGACCGCCAAAGGCGTCGCGGACAAGACGGCGAATCGAACCAAGGATGTTCGCGGCAGGGTCTCCGACACCGCGGACGACCTTCGCGACCGGGTCACCGCCACGGCGGCGGAACTGCGCGAGCGCGGTGAGGGCGCTCGCGATCGGGTGGTCGCCAAGGCGAGTGAATCGCGTGACGGCGCGCTTGCAGACCTCGAGGACGACGACGACCGGTAGTTAGCAAGCCCGGGAGGGTTCTGCGGTGAGCGGTTGACCAGAAGCCGTTCACGGCTCGTTCAGAGCACGTTGATAGCCGTGGCGCGCCAGCGGTTGTCGAGCCCCTCGAGGCGCAGGGCGACGGCGCGAGTCCTCGCTCGCCCCTGCACGATGACGACCGCTTCGATCACGCCGTCGCGCGGTTCACAGATGCTTGTGGACCCGATCGCGAAACTGGGCCGACGAACCACCTGGCCCTTGGCCTGCCGCGCGCGCGACGACAGAACTACGCGCTTGAGCAGGTGTCTGTAGACGTCATCGGTCACCCAGCGCGAAATCTGCTCAAGGTCGCGGGCGCCGGCGAGGATTTCGATCACGCAGCGGGTGAGATTCTCAAGGAGTGGTTGTGGATTGGGTAGATCCGACCGGCGAGCCGGCTGCGTCCCGAAGAACTCCTCCGACTGAAACGGCGCCCTGATTACTTTGCTTGGGAGAGTCTCGCGCGCGTGCGCCGCTCCGGGGGATGGGGCGGGGACTGCGTCGCTCATAGCTGACTCCACGTCGCTAAGTCGCCGAGGGCTGATCCACCCGAAGGCTGCATCATTGAAGGATTAATGGTCGGTGGCATCCTTCAGCTCCCCCGAACGGGGGATGTCGCCTTGTTCAGAACTAAAGCAGCAGTTGCTTCGGGTGTCCACGCCCCAACCTTTAGGTGTGGATAACTCACCCACGGCGTGCGTGTCGTCACTACGGTCGCAGCATGCGCTGGGACAACCTCTTCGACGACCTCGAAAGTCAGCTCGAGCAGGAGCTCAACGCCGAGGAGATTGACGTTCGGGCGGAGGAGGAGCGCCTGCGTCTCGGACGAATGACGCTGCGCGACCGACTCGTTGCGCTTCGCGAGACCGGTGCGCCAGCGGGCAGGGGAGTGCGGGTGCTGCTGACGGACGGAACGGCAATTACCGTGCAACCGGTGACCTTCGGAAGGGATTGGATCTCCGGCGACCTCGTTGACGAATCCCCCCGTCGGTCCCAATGCATCGTCCCCATCGCTTCCATCTCGGCACTCCTCCTCGATCGGCTTCAGGTGGCCGGCAGCATCGAAGACGGGGAACAGGCGGATGAGGGGCGCGGCCTCTCGCGACGGCTCGGTCTGGGATTCGTGCTGCGCGACCTGTGTCGCAGGCGCGCAGCCGTGGGGTTGCAGCTGGCCGACGGCCTTGCGCACGGCACTATCGACCGAGTGGGACGGGACCATCTCGATCTCGCCGCCCACGAGCCGGGAAGCCAACGCCGCGAGTCCGAGGTGACCCACTACCGGGTTGTGCCGTTTGCTCAGCTCCTGGTGGTTCGGCTCTGATCGGATCGGCCCTGGTCTGTTCGGCTCTGAGTGGCTCGACCCTGGGCGGCGTGGTGATCGTCACCGCCCCCGAAGGAGTGTTCATCCAGGCTCGCGTAGTCCGACTGGTTCCACAGACTCATCCGGCGGGCCTCTTCATACTTGGCCTCGATGTACGACTCCAGAACGGCTCGTTCTACCCGCCAATGCCCGTGACCGCCGATCTTGATGGCCGGCAGTTCCCCCGAGCGCACCAGGGCGTAGGCCTGGCTGGCCGAGATGTTCAGGACCTCTGCTGTGTCGGCGAGCGTGAGAAAGCGCCCGAGCGCGTTTGCGGCGCTGCGGGCGGCCGGGTCCGAGTCGTTCATGCCTCGATTATGAAGGCCGCACAACGGGGCAGACCGGGGTGTGGATAACTTTCCCGGTGACGTCGATCGGTCAGGACGATGGATTCCTGCACCGTGTCAATTCCTGCACTGTGCCAGCTGACCAGCCGGAGGCGCGTGATGGGAAGTAAGGCGACCAAGGGTGAATCCGTTCCTCGATCGTTCTGGTTCGACCCGCGCTTCGCCATCGGCATTGCCCTCGTGGTTCTCTCGGTCGCCGGGGTGCTGGCGATAGTCTCCGTGGCCGACAGCGGCGTCCGTGTCTACGTTGCTCGTTCCGCCCTGAGCCCCGGCGACAGGGTCACTCCCGACGACCTCGACGCACGCAGCGTACGGCTCGGCTCCGCCGTCGGGCAGTATGTGAACGAAGGCGGCCTGCCGGGTGGCGGACTCGTCATCACGCGAGCGATCTCCGCGGGGGAACTGGTGCCGCAATCGGCGGTCGGTGACCCGATCGGCACCCGGCTCGCGCCGCTCGTCCTGTCGGTGAGTGGTCAACTCGCGAAATCGGTCGCCGCCGGCAGTGTCGTCGACCTCTGGTCGGCTCGGGAGAACGACAACGTGTTTGGTCCTCCCGTCGTGCTGGTCTCTTCGGCAACGGTCGTTCGCGTGATCGCCAAGCAGGGAATCCTCGCCGACCGGGCGGGGGAGTCCGTGGAGGTTCTCGTGCCGCGCGCGAAGACCGCGAAGGTTCTCGAGGCGATCGCGAACGAAGACGCCATTTCCGTGGTTCCGGTCGACATCCCGACGGGGGGATGACGGTGCGGCGGGTTGCGCTCGCGCTTCCTCTCGCGGCGGAGGATCGCATGGCGATGGAACTGGTCCGGCACGGGATGGAGCTCGCGTCGCGCTGCTCGAGCGCGGACGAACTCGCCGCGGCCATCGAGAGAACTCAACCGGACTTCGCCATCGTTGCGGCATCGCCGCGCTATCTCAATGACCGGCTGATGGCCGAGGCGGATGCGGCGGGGGTCAGGCTGCTCGCCCTCGTGGCATCCGATTCCGAGAGACGGCACGCGGCAAGCCTCGGACTTCTCGAAGTGGCGGACGTCGAGGCGAAATGGGCAGTGCTCGAGACCTTGCTGGTCGGGAGCCAGGAGGAGCCGAGCCTCGCTCCCCTCGAGCGTCGCGGTCGGGTGATTGCCGTCTGGGGGCCGGCCGGATCGCCGGGTCGCACGTCGCTCGCGATCTGTCTCGCCTCCGAACTAGCGGCCGCGGGACACACCGTGGCGCTCGCCGACGTCGACACGTTCAGCGGTTCCATAGCACCCGCCCTCGGGCTGCTTGACGAGGCGCCGGGATTCGCGGCGGCGTGCCGACTGGCGGCCGCGGACAGCCTTACCCAGCAGGAACTGGAACGCATCGGGCAGCGCTATCTCTCCTCGCGCGGCAGCTTTTGGGTGCTCACCGGCATCGGGCGACCGAATCGGTGGCCAGAACTATCGGCCGACCGGGTCGGGAAGGTGGTGCGCGCCTGCCGGGAATGGGTCGACTTCACAATCCTGGACACCGGCTTCAGCCTCGAGAACGACGAGGAAATCAGCAGCGACCTATTTGCCCCTCGCCGGAACGGGGCGACTCTCGCCGCGCTGCGAGAAGCCGGCGACGTCGTTGCCGTCGGTTCGGCCGATCCGGTCGGGCTGTCCCGATTCCTTCGTGCCCACGTTGACCTGCTCGAGACCGTTGATTCCGAAATCGTGACCGTGGTCATGAACAGGATCCGCGCCGGAGCGATAGGGCCGCGGGCAACCGGTCAGGTGCGTCAGGCGCTGCTCCGGTTCGGGGGAATCAGTTCGCCGGTCTTTGTGCCGCACGATCAGGTCGCGTTCGACGCGGCGGTGCTGACCGGCAAGACCGTGCTGGACGTCGCGGGTCGATCGTCGGCTCGACTCGCCATCGCGAAACTCGTGGAGGAGCGGCTCGCGCCGCAACCGACCCGCTCTCGCCGCCGAGCCTGGTCGGGGCGATCCCGGGTCGCGGAGGCCAACTAGGCCGCTATCGGGCACGCACCCCGGGCACCCCTTGAATCCCCCGTGCAGCGGGCACCCCGGATGGCGCGCCTAAGCTTGGCGTGTGTCGACGCTCTCTGATCTGGTTCTCGCCCAAGGACGTTCCACCGAGGCCGATGTGGAGTGGTTGCATCTTCTCGTTGGTGACTGGCAGTTGCTCGCCGACCTCGCCTTCGCCGACATCGTGCTCTGGGTGCCGACCCAGGATGACAATTTCGTCGCCGTCGCTCACGCTCGCCCGTCCAGCTCCGCGACCCTCTTCTACCGCGACTTCGTCGGGCAGGCGATCAAGCCGGAGTGGAAGACGCAGGTCACCGAGGCGTTCGAATCCACTCGGATCGTGGACTCTGCCGCCCCGGACTGGTATGAGGAGACGCCGACCCGGGTCCGTGCGGTACCGGTGCTGCGCAGGCTGTCCGCGACCGGTGCCGAGACCACGAAACATCCGATCGCCATCATTACCCGGCACACCAACCTGAGCGAGGCGCGCACCCCGAGTCGCCAGGAGCTGACCTTCAACGAGTGCGCCAACGACCTCTTCGCGATGATCTGCGCCGGCGACTTCCCTGACCTCGGAGCGCCGACCGGGCCGCGCCGCGGGGCGCCTCGCGCATCCGACGGTCTTTTACGTCTCAACGTCGGCGGTGTGGTCACCTTCGCCAGTCCGAATGGGCTCTCGGCGTTCAACCGCATGGGGTTCGATGGGGAGCTCGAGTCCGAGTCGCTGGCGGAGGTGACGACGACCCTTCTCAGCGGGCGGCTGATCGTGGATGAGTCGCTGCCGCTCGTCGTCACCGGCCGGGCGCCCTGGCGTACAGACATCGAAGCAAAGGGGGTGACTGTGTCGCTTCGTGCGATCCCCATTCGGAACCGGGGTGAGCGGGTCGGAGCGATTGTGCTGTGTCGCGATGTCACCGAGCTTCGGCACCAGGAACGGGAACTCATCACCAAGGATGCGACGATTCGGGAGATCCATCACCGGGTCAAGAACAACCTGCAGACGGTGGCGTCGCTGTTGCGCATCCAGGCTCGTCGCTCTCATTCCGACGAGGCGCGCGATTCGCTGAACCAGGCCATGCGCCGAGTCGCGGCCATCGCGGTGGTGCACGATACCCTGAGCGAGGGACTCAATCAGAACGTCGACTTCGACGTGGTATTCGATCGCGTGCTCAAGCTGATCGCCGAAGTCGCCTCCACCCACAACACCAAAGCGCATCCCACCTTCACCGGCAGTTTCGGTGCGCTGCCGAGCGAATATGCGACGCCGCTCTCACTTGCGCTGACCGAATTGGTCACGAACGCCGTCGAGCACGGACTCGCCGGCCGGGAGGGCAATGTCGAGATCATCGCCGAACGTTCCGAAGAGACCCTTAGCGTTCAGGTGAGAGACAACGGCGGGGGATTGCCGGAGGGTAAGGTCGGCTCGGGTCTCGGCACGCAGATAGTCCGAACCCTGATTCAGGGTGAACTCGGCGGCACCATTGACTGGCACACCATGGTCGGAAGCGGTACCGAAGTGACGATCGAAGTTCCGCTGAATTGGCTCACCAAGAGCTAACGCAGCGGATGCGTGGGACGGTTCGAAAACCTTCCTCCGACTACTTCGAACGGCCTCGAACCGATCGGCGATCGAACCTAGGAGGCGCGGCGGGCGCGAGCGGCGCGGCGCTTGAGTGCGCGGCGCTCGTCCTCGCTGAGGCCGCCCCAGACGCCTGAATCCTGGCTGGTCTCGAGCGCGTACTGGAGGCACATCTCGGTCACGCTGCACCGAGCGCAGACGGCTTTTGCCTTGTCGATCTGGTCGACAGCCGGACCGGTGTTCCCGACGGGGAAGAAGAGTTCGGGATCGGCCGTGAGGCAAGCGGCTTTGTCGCGCCAGTCCATCTGGGAGTGCTCCTTTTGTTGCGAACGCAGGGCAATATGCCCTGTGCTGAGGTCGGAAGACCAAGCTTCGGGGTGGAAAAAGGGGGAGTTCGGCGACGCCCACGGCCCTGTGAGTGCAAATCAGCCTCACATAGAATCTCATACTGGTTGTAGCAAATCAATACTCGGATGGGGTTCCAAAGCTATGAGTGAACCGAGAGTCTCGCGGCGCCCGCCGTTGCTTGTTGCCCTGGCGACGTTCCTGTTCCTCGAGTGCGCGCTGCTCGCGGCGGCGGCGAGCTACCTCGTCATAGAACTTCTGATCGCGGTGCCGGCCTCCTACGCCACGGCGATTGCGGTGCTGATTCTGGTGCTGCTTGCGGCAATCTGGCTGGCCGTGATGGCGGTGCACACCCTCCGCGGGCGGTACTGGATTCGGGGCGCGGCCGTCACCTGGCAGGCGCTGCAGATCGCGATCGGCATCGGCAGTTTCCAGGGTCTGTTCGCGCGCCCGGACGTCGGATGGCTGCTGATCATCCCAGCCGTCATTGTGATCGTGTTGCTCTTCACGCCCCCCGTGCTCGAGGCGACCAAGCGCCGCGAGGGCTAGGCGGCTTCAGCCGTCGAGGCCGAGCTTCTTGCGAAGCGACGCGACGTGGCCGGTGGCCTTGACGTTGTACAGCGGCAGCTCCACCCGTCCGTCCTCGCCGAGCACGAACGTGGAACGCAGGGTACCCGTCACGGTCTTGCCGTACATCGACTTCTCGCCGTATGCGCCGTACGCGTTGTGCACCACCAGATCGGGGTCGCTGAGCAACGGGAAGTTCAGTCCCTGTTCCGTCTGGAACTTCTTCAGGGCATCCGTCTTGTCCTTCGACACGCCGAGCACCTGGTAACCGGCGGACTTGAGCGAGTTGATGTTGTCGCGGAAGTCGCAGGCCTCAGTCGTGCACCCGGGGGTGGATGCGGCGGGGTAGAAGTACACGATGACCTTCTTTCCCGCGAAGTCGGCGAGCGAAACCGAGGCGCCATCCTGGTCGGTGAGGGTGAAATCGGGGGCGGTTTCTCCGGCTTCGAGCCTGGCGGATGACGGCATTGATGCTCTCCTTGAACGGCGATGGAATCTGCCATCGATCCTACGGATTCTTCGGCTGTGAAAGGCCTCGTTCTGCTCGGTTCGACGGAGGCGGTTCTCGATGCTAATGTTGTCCCTTGGTTCTGAACATCAACAATTCAGACACCCGCACCTCTAGCTCAATTGGCAGAGCAACTGACTCTTAATCAGTGGGTTCCCGGTTCAAGTCCGGGGGGGTGCACCACATAAACACAGGGATGCAGCTTCTCCCGAAACTTCGACATCAGTCATTACATCAGCTATTGAATTATGCAGCGGTCAAAACGAGTGCGGGTCCTTCGTTTTCATCAGCCATTGTCGGAATCAACCTCGCGCACATCCCCGTCCCATTCCCCTCGCTCAGCTCGTGCAGAAACCCGGCCAGCGCACTCCGGTATTCCTCGGGCTTGATGCCGTGCTCTTTTGACAAGCACTACCCCTGTAGCCTTTGCTACATTCCTCGCCAAAGCGAAGAAAGCCCTCGCTGGTGGAATCGCCGGTGCCGCAACCGCGATCGGCGGCGGTATGGCTAAAGCATTCTCGGACGGCTCATTCTCCCAAGCTGACGCATGGACTGTCGCCGGCCTCGCTGTCGGTGGTTTCGTGATCGCCTTCGCAGCTGTCTACGCAGCACCGAAGAACGCCGAGTGATCCCGGACGAGCAGTACCCGGTCCCCGTCGACCCGATGGACGACCTGCAGTGTGACAGCTGCCAATAACACGCACTGGCGCGCCTTACCTCTGCGAGACTATGCGGACGGCAAATGTGGGGGCGCAGGCCGAGAGCGACGATGAACGTCATAACCGGGAGCAGAAGAAGGCTCTCGAGTGGTTGGACCAAAAGTGGACGAACGGGCGGATCTGCCCGATCGATGGAAACAACAACTGAACCGTCCATAGCGCGTACGAGATGCGTGAATTCCGCAACGGAGATCTGCACCTCGGCGGACAGATCTTTCCAGTGTTTGGAGTTTCCTGTGTGACCTGCAGGTTCACACACTTCTTTAGCGCCATATTGGCCGGAGTGGCTGGCGAGACTGGACCGGAAATCCAGTGACCGACCCACAGATGGTGGCGTTGACCCCGGGCGCCCTAATCATCAGCGAAACAGCAGAGAGGTACTTCCCCGTGAGGATCAAAGACTGGGAGCGGCTCCGAGCAAAGGCCGAGTCGCTACAAAAGAAACGGCGTGAATTTTCCGGTTTCGCATGGGCAATGGTGGGACTAGTCGTCACCTCGATTTTCGCCTTGATGGTATGGTTGCCCGCCTACGCGGCGCTTCCGATGACCGGCGAATTCGAAAACGCGTGGTTGACTCCTGTGTGTGTCATCGCCATCGTCTCCGGCAGCATAACGGCGGCTGGCGGGTTCTGGGGCTCGCATTTGTTTGCAGACTCAGAACGGGCCACCGCAGCTGAAATCGTGTCTGATATGGATGCCATCTTTCAATCAGCTTGAACGCTCCCAATGTACTAAGAACCCCCGCCTCATCTTCGGATGGGGCGGGGCTTTTTTCGTTCGCCAGTAGGCTACAAACGGTTGCGCGGGGTGCGACGTCAGCGAAATTGGGGAAATCGAATGGCCGTCGGGACCAAATCGTCATCTAAGCGCGGGGATATCCAGGGGCTTCGAGCAGTTGCGGTGGCGCTCGTGGTTGGGTACCACTTCTTTCCCGGACGATTGCATGGCGGGTTCATTGGCGTCGACATCTTCTTCGTCATTTCCGGGTTTCTGATTACACTGCACCTGATCAAAGAGATTGATCGCACCGGCCGCATTTCCCTTGCCACTTTCTACGCGAAGCGCATCCGCCGCCTCATGCCCGCTTCCCTCGCGGTCACGATCGTCACAGTGATCGCGGCACTCCTTCTTTCGGCTCCACTCCAACGAGCAGATACGCTGCATGACGCAGCGTGGGCGACGGCATATCTAGCGAACTTCCACCTTGCGCAAAGCCCCCAGGGCTACTTTGCTGCCACCGACCCGTCGCTTTTCACCCACTTCTGGTCGCTCGCGGTTGAGGAGCAGTACTACCTCCTCTGGCCGTTGATCCTCACAGCCATCGTCCTCGCGGCTCGAGCTCGCTGGCGAAACGTCGCCGGCGTTGTTCTCGCGCTGATCCTCGCCGGTTCCCTTGTGGCATCTGTGATGCTGACCGCCGCGGGGTCGAATGACGCGTACTACTCGCTGGGGACCCGTGCGTGGGAACTCGCGATCGGTGGGGCCGTTTCCCTCATCGTCTTCTTCTCGAAGCGGGTGCCTTCGGCCAGGATCACCAGCGCCGCTGCAGTCCTTGGCGTCTTGGCGATCCTTGGGGCGGCGTACAAATTCTCGGACCTGACCCCGTTCCCCAGTTGGACGGCAGCCATACCGACCGTTGGGACGGCGCTGATCATCTGGGCAGGATCGCACCACACCAGCGTAATTTCTCGCGCCCTCAGCATCAGGCCAGCTCGCTTTCTGGGCGACATCTCGTATTCGTTGTACCTTTGGCATTGGCCGGTCCTGATCCTCGCAACGCCATTCATTCCCGCGACGCAACTCGGCCGCCTCGCGACACTCGCCATTGCCGTCCTCCTCGCTGTCGTGAGCTACTACGGCATCGAACGCCAGGGGATGCAAATTCCGTTGTCGATGCGCGCTCCAAGAGTTATGGCTGCCGGCCTCACCGTAGCTGCTGCGACCGTCGTGGCTCTCACCCTTGGGGCTACAGCCTTCCCGACCACTGGAGGCCCTTCCGTCGCCCGCGCGGCGTCCATCCACGCGACCATTGATGTCGTCCACTCTGAGGCGAACGTGTCCGGTCTGACGGTCCGGATACTCCCACAAGGCCTACCTGCGAACGTCGTTCCTTCTTTGGGGTCCCTCGCCACGGACCTCGCGCCAATCTTCACCAACGGATGCCTCACTGGAGGTCGAATCTGCGAAGGTGGCGACCCTACCGGAACGAAGTCTGTGGTACTGGCGGGCGACTCCCAAATAGGGCAGTGGTGGCCCGCTGTGAATAAAGCAGCGATCGACAACGGCTGGAAGCTGTATATAGTTGCGCACGACGGATGCCCCTTCGTGGCAATGCCTATTCCTGACGGTGTGACCGGTGCACCGCGGCCAACGTGCACCGCGTGGCAGAGTGCCGCTGCCAAGGCCGTCACGAACCTTCGCGCCGACGTCGTGCTCTACGCAAACAACCAGTACGGCTACCAGGAAGCCTCACGGTCATCCCCTGGGGTGTTCGAGCAAAACTGGACCGCTGGCGTGGAGAAGACGCTCGGACAGTTCACCGCAGTGAGCAACGTGGTCTACTTCGGACAGTTCCCCACGCTCTCACACGTTCCGGGCGCATGCCTGTTCGCGAATCTCACAGCTGTGGGGAACTGTGCGACCCCGCTTAATACAGCTGTGCCGCCAGACATCCGGGCGCTCGACGTCAAGCTGGCCGCCTCCGGCAACGCCATCTACTTCGACCCTTCGGCGCTTCTGTGCAGCGAAAAATGCGAAGTCGTAGACCACAACCGAATTATGTATCACGATGGCTCCCACCTAACCGGAAGCTATGCCACCCTCTTCGCACCGGCACTAGCGGATGTCATTCGCGCAGCTCTCAAACAGTAGAAACTACGATGCGGAGGACATCGTCCCGGAACAGGAACCGCGAAGGATGAGCGGAGACGTGCGCCCTACGATTGATCCAAGGGGCGAACAATTTGAGGACGCATCAGTTGCAGGAAAGATGCGGTACATGTCGCTTGATGGGCTAAGAGGAATTGCGGCCGTGGTGGTGCTTCTTCACCACTCGCTGCTGCTGTTCCCGGCCCTCGCAGCACCGTATTTCGGTCGCCCCGAGTCGCCACCGCGACTGTCGTGGGCATGGTGGCTGGTGGACACGCCACTCCACCCTGTTCTGGGAGGGCGACGGAGCTGTGTTCATCTTCTTCGTCCTCAGCGGTGTCGTGCTGACTGCCCCTGTGCTGAGAGCACGAGGTTCTCGTGGCGCGGCTTCTATCCGCAACGACTCATCCGCCTTACCTCCCAGTCTGGGCCGCGGTAGTCTTCACCGTTTTGACCATTCGCCTCATCCCGCGATCAGGAAATGGGTCGGAGCGGATACAAAAAAGCGCAACTTCAGTAACGCTGAAAGCGTTTGTGAAGGACGTGACGCTCGTATTTGGGAACGGCGGATTGGAATCGCCCCTTTGGTCGCTTAGGTGGGAGATTCTGTTCTCACTCGCCCTTCCAATTTTCATCTGGATTGCGATTAAATGGAGGGCCGCGAACTGGATAAAGCTGATTGCCTGCTTTGCAATGGTGTCCGTCGCGACAAACGAATGGCAGCTATATATGCCGATGTTCCTTGTTGGCTCAATCATCGCGGTAGCCCTTCCAGCGTTGCATGATCGAGCTCGAGCCATGAGTAGGTTTTGGCAACCAATCTGGGGCACAGCGTTTGCAGTTTCGATCATTCTCCTTCTCTCCCGCTGGCTGCTCCTCGCAGTGGGAGCACCTGGTGCGCTGCTCAACGTAACAACAGGGTTTCAGCTTGCCGGCGCAGCCATGATGGTCTTGGTCGCTATCTTCTGGCACCGAGCCCAGGCAGTCCTCTCCCGCTCAGCGGTTCAATGGCTTGGCCGGATCTCGTTCAGCCTCTACCTTGTCCACGAGCCGATTGTGATTGCTTCTGGCTACGTATTCGGTCCAGGGCGCGAGTGGCTAGCCGTCGTTGCGGCAATCCCAATTGCGTTGGGGGTCGCGTGGGCGTTTCACCGATACGTGGAAAAGCCGAGTCACCGTCTGGCGCGGGCAGTCCGAGCGCGTTCCCTTGCACCCCTCGCCGTCTCGTAACCTTCGCATCGATAGCCCCGCCCCATCTTCGGATGGGGCGGGGCGTTTTCGTCATCTCCGGCGTACATTGTTCGCGTGCCATCCTCGAGGATTGGTGCCAAGCGCAGAGCTTCGCGACCGAGGAATATCCGATGGCGTTCGCGGCCTACCTTCACCAGACCCAGGCTCCGGCTTGGGTCTGCGCCGAGGCTGGCTCATTCCGCAGGTTTGATCGCGACGCGTCCGCTGCCGGTACGCGCAAGGTACAGGCGGGCGCCGGTGCGGTCGATGAACTCGTCGACGGCCTCGCGGGAGCCTTGCCACCAGCCGTAGTCGTCAAGAAGGAGAACACCGCCCGGCATGAGCCGGTCGTACAGGTGCGCCAGCTCGTGCGCGGTCGATTCATACCAGTCCGTGTCCAGCCGCAGCACCGCGATGCGGTCGGGCGCCTTGCTGGGGACGGTCTGCTCGACCGGCCCCTTGATGAAATGCAGCTTCTCGTTCGGGTACGGGACCTGACGGAAGCCCTCCTGCACATCCTCGAGGGAGGCATACGCCCACACGCGGGAGGTCTTGCCGTACGAGGCCAATAGGTCGGCTGCGGGTCGACCGTCGCCACGCCGGTCCCGCGGGCCGGGCTCTGTCATGCCCTCGTAGGTGTCAAACAGGTACAAGTCGCGATCGTGTGCGCCCGCAGCGTCGAGCGCCCGAGCGATCGCGTGCATGCTCCCGCCGCGCCACACGCCGCATTCCACGATCGCCCCGGGAATCTTGTGCCGGGTGACGTAGCGGGCCGCCATGATCACCGCGTACAGCTTCTCGACGTTCGTCATCGTGTAGGGCCGTACCATGCGGATGATCGCCGAGGCCTCCTCGTCGATGTCCGCCGGAATCTTCCCCGCCGAGGCCTCGCCGTTTATGCCGCGGCGGGCGCGCCGCAGTTCATACCCGGTTAGTTGGGAAAGGACACCATTGAGACGCTTCCGCACCGACACAATCCACAAGCTACCGCACCGCCGGCTGGATCGGTGATTTCGGGTGGTGTTGGTGCGCGTTCGTGGTGGGAGGGTGTCCTGGCTGATGATCCCCATGGGGCGAAATTTCCCCTTCTCGCGACTGGATCACCGGTCTAAGGTTTGCCCGTGAGCCCCCACGGCGGCCTCTTTGGGCCGCCCGGACGCGGCCACCCGACCGCTGCGCCCCGCTCCCGTCCCGAAAGGAAACACTCATGCTTGCAACGTCGCGAGTCACCGAATTGAAAGAACGCGTCAGCGGTCCCGTGCTCATTCCGCTTGATCCCGATTTCGGCGAGGAAGTCTTCGCCTTCAACGTCGCCGTCGCCCATCAACCAGACGTCGTCGTGGGCGCCGCAAACGCACGCGACGTCGTCGAGGCGGTGAAATGGGCAGCAGCGGAGGGGATGGGCGTCGCAGTTCAGGCCACCGGGCACGGCGCAACCGAGCCGATCATCGGCGGCCTCCTCATCACCACCCGCCGCATGCAGGACGTCGAAATCGACGAAGAGGCCCGCACCGCGCGGGTGGGGGCCGGCGTGAAGTGGAAGACACTCCTGGCAGCCAGCGTGCCGCACGGGCTCTTCGGACTTAACGGTTCGTCCAGTGACGTCGGCATCGTCGGATACACGCTTGGGGGCGGGTTCCCGGTGCTCGGGAGAGCGCACGGCTTCGCCGCCGACCATGTGCGCAGTTTTGAGGCGGTCGACGCTGATGGCATGCTTCGGCACGTTGACCCGGAAAACGACCCCGAGTTGTTCTCGCTGATGCGGGGCGGCAAGGGCAACTTCGCAATCGTGACCTCGCTGTCCTTCGACCTTCTTCCGATCGGCGACTTCTACGGCGGCGGGATCATCTACCCGGGTACGGATGCCGCCGAGGTGCTGACCGCGTTCCGCAAATGGTGGCCGACGCTGCCCGACGCATCCTCTCCATCCATCTCACTGCTGCGGCCGCCGGATCTCGAGTTCGTTCCCGAGCCTCTCCGCGGTCAATTCGTCGTTCACCTGCGGTTCGCCCATCTGGGGCCGACGGATGAAGCGGAGCGCCTCTTGGCGCCGATGAGGGCCGTCTCGACGCCCATCATGGACATGGCGGGACCCATGAACTACGCGGACATCGACATGGTGCACATGGATCCGCCTGACCCGCTGCCCTATGAGGAGGTGGGCGCACTCCTGCAGGACTTCAGCGAGGATGCCCAGGCGGCGCTTCTCGAGGTTGCGGGACCCGGCGTGGACTGCCCGGCACTGATGATCGAGCTTCGGCCGCTCGGCGGTGCGCTTGCCCGGAAGCCCGAAACGGTGGATGCCGTCGGCGGACGCGACGCGAAGCTTTCCCTGTTGTCCATCGGGCTGATGGCACCACCCGTTGCCGCGCTCGTGCCCGGCTACCTGCGGGCCCTGCTTGAGGCCATGCGGCCGTATGGCACTGGCTTCACCCTGGTGAACTTCCATGGCAAGCCCGGCGACGCCGCTGACCGTGCGCGGGCCTGGGCACCCGAAATCTTCGACAGACTGCGGGCGGCCAAGGCGAGCTACGACCCGGCGAACATGTTCCGCTACGGTCACGGGATCGTGTGAACCCTTGGGGCGGCGAGATGCGGGAGTCGGAGTCGCATGAGCCAAGGCCGTAGCTCGTGGGTGCTGCACGTCGACCTCGATCAGTTCATCGCCGCCGTCGAAGTTCTGCGGCGCCCCGAGCTCGCGGGCAAACCGGTGATCGTCGGCGGACGGGGCGACCCGACCGAACGGGCGGTTGTCTCGACCGCCTCCTACGAGGCCCGCGAGTTCGGCGTGGGCTCCGGCATGCCATTGCGCATCGCCGCTCGCAAGGCACCGGAGGCGGTGATCCTGCCAGTGGACGGCGAGGCCTACACCCGTGCGTCGGAAGAGGTCATGGCGACTCTGCACGCGCAGCCGAGAGCCACCGTGCAAGTGCTTGGCTGGGACGAGGCGTTCATTGGCATTCAGACCGAGGATCCGGAAGGTTACGCCCGTCAGGTGCAACAGGCCGTGCGCGAACGAACCCGGCTGCATTGCAGTGTCGGCATCGGCGACACCCTTATCCGCGCCAAGGTCGCAACGGGGTTCGGCAAGCCCCGCGGCGTCTTCCGGCTCACGGCCGAGAACTGGCTGGAGGTGATGGGCGACCGGCCGACCATCGATCTGTGGGGCGTCGGCGCGAAGATCTCTCGTCGTCTGGCTGGCCTCGGCATCACCACGGTCGCCGAGCTAGCCTCCGCCGATCCCGACGGCCTGGTGAACGAGTTCGGCCCGAAGATGGGGCCGTGGTACGCCCAGCTCGGCCGTGGCGACGGCGCGCGAGTCGTCGACGACACACCCTGGGTGGCTCGCGGCCACAGCCGGGAAACGACGTTTCAGCGCGACCTCACCGAGTCCGCACAGGTCGAGGAGGCGGTGCGGCAGCTGGTCGCCAGGGTACTGGAGGACGTCGCGGCCGAGGGCCGGCCCGTGGTCGGGCTGACCCTCAAGGTGCGTTACGCGCCGTTCCTCACCACGACCTTCAACAAGAAGGTCGCTGAAACCTTCGACCGCGCTATCGTGCTGGCCCGTGCTCTGGAACTCGTCGGCAGGATCGAGCCGAACCGGCCGATCCGTCTGCTGGGGCTACGGGTGGACCTGCCCATGCCCGAGGACGCGCGGGACGGACACACGCCGACGCGCGGCGGTTGGTGACTCCACCGACCGTGCCGGAAGTCCAGAGCAACGGCGGACGCGAGGAGTAGGTCTATGCCGACACGTCGAGTGCCTACGCGGTCATTCTCCGTTGCCGATGTCTACATCGGCGTACTCTCTATTCGGGTCGGCGAGCCTGAGCAGGGAGTTTCGTTTCGCTGCTCGCCGTCGTGTCCGCGCTGTGGGCTCTCGTGATCGCCGTGGGCATTCTCGCGGTCATGCTCACGCTCGAGGCGGCAGGCGAACGCGCGAGGGTGGAGATTCTCGGCTAAGGCTATGCGGCTTTGCTGGCGGGTACGAGGATTGCGGCGAGTTCGGGGTCGCCGTTTCCGCCGGCGGGGTTTAGTCGGTCAACTCTCCAGTGTGTGAGCCGACCGACGGGGGTTCCGCTGCC